>WTCE01000122.1 GCA_013138735.1 Crocinitomix sp.
ATGATAAAGAAGAACCGAAACATTATGACTTTTATGGATATATTTACTATTCTGTGACATCTAGTCACAAAATAGTAAAATTTGACGAGGCAAGCCTCGAGGTATTAAACCTGAAAGCGAATAAAGGCATGTTGGCCTATGACGTGCTCAATGCAGGGCAATTAAAGAAATATTTAAACGCAGATTGGTAAAAGATTTAAAATATACCCAAATTATAAGGCAAGAAGCTTATATTTAACAATTATAAGTCTGGAGCCTTATAATTGACCTTTATAAGGCTGGAGGCTTATTTAATTCGAAACATAAGGCACAGGGCTTATAAAACAACATTATAAGTCTCATGCCTTATAAAAAAAGAGATATGATAGCAGTAATCAGTGCAGATATAATTGGATATACCAAATTAGAGCAAGCTAGAGCAGAAGAAGTGCTAGCTGGCTTAACCGCATTTTTTGATGAAATTGGAGGCCGTCAAATAAAATCAAATATTGGTATCGATTTTAAAATCAGGCGAGGTGATTCTATTCAAGGCGAAATTAAAAACCCTGTACATGCTTTGCGAATAGCAATTATGCTTAAAGCTGTGGTCACTCAAATTAAATTTGGAAAAATAAATAAACGCAAACATCCTGAAATTGATATTCGATTAGCAATAGGCATAGGCAGTTTAGATATTAGTAGAGAAAAAATAGATGTATCCGTAGGTTCCGCATACACCAATTCAGGCAGAACCTTAGATCAAATGAAGCAGGAGAAAAGAATTTTTGCTATAAAAACAGAAAACCAACAATTAAACGAAGAGTTTGAAACAGAATTTAAACTCTTAGAAGTCATTTTATCAAGTTGGAATATAACTTCAGCCGAATTGGTTTATTGGTTATTAAAAGACTTAACAGAAGTTGAAATAGCCGAACAACTTGGGGTTTCACAATCTGCCGTAAATCAACGCAAGAAAAGAGCCGGATGGTCGGGCATTGAGGCCTTAATAGAGCGCTATGAAAAACTCATGGCTAGAATACAGTAAAATATGGACTTGATAATAATCGTTAAACTCATTTTAGCCCATGCGCTAACCGATTTTGTTTTTCAGCCCAACAGTTGGGTAAAAGCGAAGCAAGAACACATTCTATGCACGCGATACTTCTGGTTCCACATTATAATTGCCGCAGTTCTAAGTTATATTTTTGTAGCAGATTGGGATAATTGGTGCATTCCCGTGGTTATATTCTTTACACATGGAGCAATAGACGCATTTAAACTTTGGTTAGAAAAGGAGCCGTTGGCTGAGATGAAAAAACTTGAAACCAAAGTTGAAAAACTAAGAGAAGAGAACAAAACGGCAGAAGAGAACAAAGCGGCAGAAGAGAATAAAGCGATAGCAGGAACTAAAGTAAAACCAAAACAATTGTCAGAAGTAGAAACGAAAGACTTAAAAAAATATCAAACTAAAAACCTATATCTTTTTATAGGAGATCAAATTGCCCATCTCATTGTCATACTGCTTATAGGAGTGCTGCTAAACCAAAGTTGGGAAGAAATTGGGATATGGTTTGATGCACTAATCAATCCACAAAATAAGACAATTGTGGTATTTACTGCTGTCATATTATTGTTAACACCTACCGGAACATTAATAGGCAAAATAACTGAGCCATTTAGACTTCAATTTGATGCATCCGACAGTCTCAAAAATGCCGGGAGCTATATCGGGAATATTGAACGTATACTCATTTTTATATTCATATTCAACCAACAGTACGAGGCAGTAGGGTTCTTATTGGCAGGAAAATCTATCCTTAGAATCACAGTGGATAAAGATGGCGAAGGGCGAAAGAAAACAGAATATGTATTAGTAGGAACATTACTTAGTTTTTTAGTCGCAATACTTATTAGTGGCTTATGCCTTCGGCTTATATAAATGTTATAGATGGATTTAAAGACAGTACACGCCATATTTACAAATAGAATTTTAAGAATTCCATCTTATCAAAGAGGATATTCTTGGTCAAATGATGCCCCCGTTAAACTTAGTGCTGAAAACCCTTTAAAGAATGTAAAAGGACAATTAAAAGATTTATGGGATGATTTATTGAATATTCAAGAAGAAAGCTGGCATTATACGGGACTTCTAACAATGGTTGAAGTCAAAGCAAAAGAATATGATTGGTTGCCAAACCATACACAATTTGCTATTGTTGACGGACAGCAAAGAATTACGAGCATTTTAATTTTACTAGCAGTAATTATAGAAGAAGCAAAAAAACAAGAAATAACTCTTGGAGTAAGAGAAGGGGATGTGGAATTCCAATATTTATACATTAATAAAGATGGGCTTAAGGCCTATGTTTTTGGTTACGACAAGGACAACCCAAGCGATAAATTTTTCAGGAAACATATTTTAAATCTGAATGAAATAGAAGATGATAGCGAAGAAAGCGTCTATACAGAAAATTTGTTAAAAGCAAAAATATTTTTTAGGGCCATGGTTATTATTTATCTTCGAACTGAGTCCAATTCAATTTCAGCCTTATTCGAAAAGGTAACAACTCAACTCAAGCTTAATGAATACGTCCTACCTGAAGAATTGGATGAACATGTTGTTTTTGAAACAATGAACAATAGAGGGAAACCATTATCTCAACTTGAAAGATTAAAAAATAGACTCCTCTATTTAAATGATAAATTTGAATTAGACGTACCCCTTTCTGAAGAAGCAAGTAAAATTCTTGCAGCAAGAAAAGAGCAATTAAGCGATTCAATAAACAAGGCATGGATTACCATATATAAGTCCCTTGGTCAAAATAAGCATCATCCGCTGAGTGACGAAGATTTTATCAAAAATCATTGGATTGTTTATTTTGATGAATATAGCAGAGCTGAAGCAAATGTTTATGCCAGTTTTCTTTTTGATGCCTATTTTAGTTTGCAAAATGTATACGAAAAAAAACTCACAATTGGTGATATAGAAAAATATATAAAATCGCTCCAAACTTGTTCAGTTTGGTGGAACAAATTAAATTATCCGTCCTATTTTTCAAAGGGGGAAACGACTATTAAAGAAGCACTCATAGGAATTCACCAAGTCGGTTTAAAAGCATCATTTAAGCCCCTTTTATTAGCAATTTTAGTTAGAGAGGACAGGAATCAATTTGTCGAAAGCATTCGATCACTCGAAAAATATAGTTTTAAACTTTTTGATTTATCCAATAAAAGAGGAAATACAGGAGATTCCAAAATTTACAGTTTAGCACACGCTGTTTATACAAATAGGAAAGATTCCTCACAGACGAAAGTAGAAATAGAGCTTTACACTTCCTGGTATTATGAATTTAATATTTTTATAAACCAGAGTTATGAAATGTTTGAACTTGGGCATAAAGACGGATTCTATAGATGGTCCGGAAGGTTTTATCTTTTATACCGATATGATTTGTATTTGAGAGAGGAGAACAAATCTTCGGCTCAAAGTACCGAAATCAATTGGCGTGATTTTAATAAAAATAATAGTATTGAACATATCTTGCCTCAAAGTGCAATTCCAAGTATAGAAGCGTACGCAAGAATTAAGGAGAAATCAATTGAAGAAGTTCGTGTAGCTTATAATAAAATTCAAAACGATTGGAGTAGCTTTAATTCATGTTCTCCTCCCGAAAGAAAAAAATTGGCAAACAGTATTGGCAACTTATTAGCCATTTCGAAAAGTGACAACTCCTCCTTTAAAAATGATAAATTTCAGTTTAAGGTTGATCAAAGTAATAAAGGTGAAGATTATCTTAATCGAGGATATAAATACGATTCAATGAGTGCAATGATGGTTGCGAATAATGAAGATTGGACACCCGAAAGCATCTTGAATAGAGGATTAGATATTCTGAAATTCTTGTGTGGTTATATAGGCGAAGATTTTGATAATATGGAGGAATTGACAAAATACAAAGTATTGGGCCTAGAATTTATGCTCGAGAAGAAATTAATAGAAGAATCATGATAGACAATTGGTTTAAGAAAGACGTTGAAAACATCTTTGCATCACATGATGTTGTAGTTTTTGTGGATGAATCGAAAGACTCACATTTCTTGTTGGAGATTATAAAAAATCAAGCAACTATTTTCACAACTTCAAATGAATTAGAGGAGTTGAAAGCAAAATACGAGATTGAGAAGGCACATGCTAATGGCGGTAAGTACTTTATCTATACAACCACGCCTAAAAATGAATTGAAATTTATTCGGGAATACTGCGAAACAAATGGTTGTATTGAAGTTAAATATTTAGATTCCTACATCAAACAAAAGGTAAATCAACACCTAAACTTGAATATCAATTTACCGAAAGAAGAATTGATTTCAGCGGCAAAAGTAAGTTTAGGGAAAGACCAAACTTATTGGATGGATTTAAGTCATAAAGGGGCCTCAGAAATTTTCAATTTAGAGAAAGAATTATTGCCGTTTTTAGCCAATCCAAAAAGCTTTCTCAAAAAATATGATCAAAATACCCAAGAGATATTCTTCAAAAAAGTGACAGAATTAATTGGTCAAACCTACGTTGAGAAACCATCTGAAACCTTAGCAAAAGAAGTAGTTAATAGCATGTTAACGGGCTTGAAAGACAATTCAATTAATAGTACGCTATTAGAAGTATATAATAATTGGTTGGACAGCGTTTCGCATAAGTCAGTCTTTGAAAAATACCTTTCGAAATATAAACTATCCGCTAAAGCAGATGTTTTTGCTGTACATGTGTCACACCCCTTCAGAAAAATTGATGAACAGTGGTTAGCCGCAATCTGTGAGAACATTTATGATAAAACATATATTGCTAACATTCTGCCAATAATTAATCAACGTAACTCAAATAAAGCAGCAAATAGTTTAGGGCTAAACTTTTGGAATGAAGTTAAAATATTACTTGAATTTGATGAGAAAAACATAAATCAAATCAACTCTTTTGATGAAGCCGTCACTTTTTATGTGAAATATTTTAGCAAGCTAGATGGTGCAATACGAAAGTTATATGCCATATTTTTGACTGATAAAGCGATTATAGAACCGCTTCAAACCTATTATAAAAACCTATCGGTCCAGTTTTTGGATAAATGGTTCAAGTATATTGACGCCTATGAATCAAATCAAACTGGGAAAATTCAAGAAATATTAGATTCAAATTCAAGTAAGACAGCTATCGTAGTAGGTGATGGAGTTTCATGGGAGTTTTCAAAAGATATTATTGCAAATATTCGAAATAAAGACTATAAACTGGACTCAAACTATCTTTTAGCAGGGCTACCTTCTGAAACCGAGCACAATATGAGTCAATTATATGTGGATACAGGGGAGGTGCTTCCGACTAAAAAAGAACGTGAAATTTATTTATTTAACACCAACGAAGATAAAAACCTCAATTTTATTGATTTAGAAAATGTAAATGAAACAACCGATACTGCAGACTATTTGATTTGTAGTTATAAAGACCCCGATAAATTAGGGGAAACCTATCAACAAAAAGCTTTAAAATATTTTGATAGTGTAGCAAAGACATTTTCGGGTAAAATTCAACAATTGTTGCAAAACGGATACAAGAATGTTTATCTAGTAACTGACCACGGCTTCACTTTAACCGGTATTTTAGAAAATTCAGATAAAATAGAAGTAAATTTTTCTGGAACAGTAAATAAAAGTGAACGGTTTATTAGAAGTACTAATCAGCAAAAAATAGACAAAGACTTACTAATAGAGAAAGAAATTAAATACAAAAACTTTGAGTATTGTTATTTTGCAAAAAGACTAGGGCCTTTTAAGACTCCAGGTGTTTACGGATTTAGTCACGGTGGTTTATCACCTCAAGAAACGATAATACCATATTTAAAATGGACCAATGATTCTGATGTAAATGAATATCTTCACGTTGAGATTAGCAATAAGGAAGACTTAAAAGAAGTTACGGGAGATTTATTTGCCATAAAATTGAAAGGAGTATCATTAAATGAGAATCTGTTTTCGGTAAATAGGAAGGTGATAATTTTGTTCTTCTCAAATAACAAACGCTACAATGAGAGCGATATTATTGCAATTGAAAATGAAACAGAATTGAAAAAAGAATTTCAATTTGGACGTCATTCAGAAATAGAGATTAAAATTTTGGATGCTACCACAAAAGAGCAATTAGATAAGGTAACGGTTAAACAAAGCTCTGCCCGTGATTTAGGCGGACTATTATAAAATATTTATTATGATAATACTCGATTCCCTAGACGAAAAAATATTAGAAAATTTCAGAGGATTTGTGGTGAAAAAGGATTTAGTAAGGTCTTTGAAAATTGGAGCAAATGTTCCCGTTTTCGTGCTTGAATATCTCATAGCAAATTCCTGTTCGACAGATGATGAGGATAAGATACGAGAGGGGATGGCTAACGTAAAGAAAATACTTTCAGAACATTACGTTAATCCAGAGGAAAGTGATTTAATCCAATCTAGAATTAGAGAAAAAGGGACTTATAAAATCATAGATAAAATATCCGTAAAACTGGATACGACTAAGGATGTTTATTGGGCAAGTCTTCAAAATAGCAATATTAAAAATGGTGTAATTTCTGATGCAATGGTCAGTGCTCATGATAAAATGTTAATGGGCGGTGTATGGGCAATAATCGATATCGAATATGATGCCTATACCAAGGATGGCAATGTAGGTACTCCTTTTGTGATACAGGATATTAAACCAATACAATTGTCTTCATTTGATAACTCAAGATTAATAGAGAAAAGAAAAGAATTTGATAAAAAGGAGTGGCTAAACCTTTTACTTAGAAGCTGTGGTTACGAGCCTGAATCAGAAGGAATGACCGATAGGGTGAAGATGTTATTATTATCTCGACTTATTCCAATGGTTGAAGCAAATTTTAACTTTATTGAATTAGGTCCTCGGTCTACTGGTAAATCATTTGTTTATAAAGAATTAACGCCCTACGCAGTTTTAGTATCGGGTGGTCAAGGTACTGTTGCCAAATTATTCGTTCATGGCAGCACAGGAAGGGTCGGAGCAGTAGGGCAGTGGGATGCCATTTGTTTTGATGAGGCTACCGATAAAATCTTCAAGGAAAGGGATGCTGTGCCTTTAATGAAAGATTATATGGAATCTGGTTCTTTTTCAAGAGCAGGTGCAGGTGGTGAAATAACGGGCGTGGCTTCTATTATTTTAAATGGAAATATCAATCAGCCAGTTGAAACCGTATTGCAGACCAGTCATTTATTTAGTCCACTTTCTGATGAAGTTAATAATGATACGGCATTTTTAGATAGAATCCATTTTTATTTACCAGGCTGGGAAATGATTAAATTTTCTCCCCAAAATTTCACAAATAATTTTGGGTTTAGCACAGACTTTTTCTCAGAGTGTTTGAAGTCTTTCAGAAAACAAACATATACGGATGCGCTAGATGAATACTTCACACTTGGCTCTCATCTGAAGCAAAGAGATGCTAAGCCGGTTAAGAAGACCGTATCAGGCTTAATAAAGCTCTTACACCCCGACGGGAATTTTACAAAAGAAGATGTACGAGAATATGTCGAATTTGCGATTGAAATGCGAAGAAGGGTTAAAGAGCAATTAAAGCGCATTGGTGGCATGGAATTTTGGGATACCAATTTCTCCTATATTGATAAAGAAACTCAAGAAGAACGTTATATCGGTCTACCTGAAGAAAAAGGATCAAACTTAATTGAGAATACGCCACTTCCGCCAGGTGTTTGCTATACAAGCACCAGTGACGGCGACAATGTGGTATTAGTGCGAGTAGAAGTGGTAAGTACTGCTGGTTCAGGTAAATTAAATATTACAGGAATTAGCAACCGCGAGGTAAAAGAAAATATTAAGAATACTTTCCAGTACATAAAGGCAAATGAAAAATCGATTCTAAATGAGCAACATTCATTAAAGAATTTTGATATTTCAATTCAAATTTCAGCAATTCTTGGTTCTAATATTTCGACTGGAATAGGTTCAGCAGTATACATGGCAATGATTTCTTCCATTTATAAGAAAAACCTTAAGCCTGGACTCGCAGTATTGGGTAATATTTCCGTTGGTGGCGCAATAGAAAGAGCTGTAAATTTTGGAGATAAAATTGCTATGTTGTCTGAAAACGGCGCTAAAACGGTGATTGTCCCAATGGATAATTTACAAGAATTGGCAAATGTTCCAGCTTCTATTTTAGGAAATACGGATGTACCGTTTTATTCGAATAATCAGATGTTGATGCAGAAGGGGATAGCGTCTGAATAAATAGTATCCTACCTATCTTTTAGATCACCTGTTTTGGCTATTACTATTCATCTTTACGACAATGGTAACTGTTGAAGATGCTTGTTTAAAATTTGTGTTATTTGTTATTGTATTTGTTACTTTAGCCCCCAATAAGATCGGAGTGATATTTTAAGTTTCAGTTACCAATCCATCAAAACGGTAATTATACAATTCAACATCAGTCTGTTTATTTATTCGAATGTTGGTTGCATTTGTTGGAGCTTTCCAAACTGCAACTTTTCGACAACTACAGGACCATTTTTTTTCTGCAATTAACATTATCAAAGATTCAATAAATTCCTTTTCTTGTTTTATTACTTTGTTCTCAAAATCAATCGCTTGCTGTTTGACTTTGTTTGATCGAATAGATTTTAATTCAATGATAACAAGATTTTCTTGCGAATCCAGAGCAAGAATATCATTAACAATTCTTTTGTTGTTTTCCAATTTCACTACCATCTCAGAAGTGATAAAAGTAAAGTCACCAAATGGGAGTTTACTATCATTATTCATGGCATAATTAATAATATAAGCTTGAAGGTTTTTCTCTTCAGTTTGTTAAAGCATCTTTTTTTTATGGTGGCTAAAACGGTTATTTAGGCCCCAACTTAGGTCAATTTCTCTTTTTGTTTACATTTATGATATATGAATGTGTCCTTTATTATCAACAGCACAAGAAAATTATCAGAAAGAGGTCATAGCATTGGTAGCCGAGTCTGATGAACTGCAGGGAAAGACTTATCATACAAAAAGCCCTAAGCATGCTATTGAAATCGCTAAGGAAGTCGCGTCAAAGTCCGACTTAATTATTGCAGTTGGGGGTGACGGAACTTGTAATGAGGTCATAAATGGCATTGAATTAGCTAAAGCGTCAAAAACAAAGTTTGCAGTGATACCAAATGGCACCGGAAATGACTTTTCAGTATCGCTATCAATAAAAACGCCTCAAGAATTTATTTCAAAAATTCGAAACAAGTCATTTAAGCCCATTGATATTGGCATTGTTGAAGTGAATTCCAAAAAAATCTCTTTTGTAAATGTTGCTGATATTGGTTTTGGCGCAAAAGTAGTAGAGGTGCTAAATCGCCAACGAACAAAGGGGCTAGGAGGGAAGGTCTCTTATGCTCTTGCCATTTTGAGGACCTTTTTTCTACATAAAAAAGCCCATATCGAAATTAAAGGCAATGATTTTGAATTCAAAGGCAAATTTTTAATGGTGGCATTTTGTAATGGATCGACATTTGGACATGGATTGGTGATTAACCCTCATGCAAAAATAAATAGTAATCAATTGAATTTAACCATTATTGGAGATGTTAGCATAGTAACGTATTTACTAAACTTGAATCGATTAAAAAAGGGGATTCCAATCAATCACCCAAAAATTCACTACTATGAAACTGAAAATACGAGCATAAAAATAGTCGGTGAAAAACAGTGGGTGGAAGGAGATGGAGAACTTTTGGGTTCTGATGTTAAGGCAGTTTACATTAAGCCAAATGCGATTGAATTATTGATTTAAAAAAGATAGAACGGATAGCAGGTTTATCAACTGAAGTAAAGCGAAAGTTAGACAAGGTTCTGTTCTCAGCGTTTAAAAGAACAACCGCCGTTGCTTCGTGTAGTTTCATAGTCAACCCTTCAAAAAACAAAATCATTTTAGTTGGTTTTATATTTTTAGTCGATTAATTTAGTGGAACATGAATCGAGTTACTATCTTCTTATGTTGCTTTTTTGCTACTCCACTCTTTGTTTTATCACAGTCAATTATTGATTCTACATTGTTTGAGAAGGATTCTGGACAAAGCGACTTTCTCCGTCCAAGTTCAACGGGCAATCAAATCATTAATCACAATGGCTATTCTCTTTCTTATAATGAACAAGCGGAACAGGCAGACTGGGTTTTTTATAAATTAACACAGTCTAGCATCTCTTCATCCATTGAAAGGTCGAATGATTATAGAGAAGATCCTTTTGTAAGTGAAGGTTCTGCCACGCTTGAAGATTATCAAAATTCTGGATATGACAGGGGGCATTTGGCTCCTGCCGGAAGCATGAAGGTTGACGCTCAAAGTATGAGTCATAGTTTTTTCATGAGTAATATAAGTCCACAGTATCCGGCGTTCAATAGGGGCGTTTGGAAAAGGTTAGAGGGGAAGGTTCGATATTGGGTTGAAAGTAAGGACTCTATTTTCGTAGTTACGGGCCCAGTATTAGACAGTCCTTTGGATTCGATAGGTAGCAACAATGTAATTGTTCCAAGAGCATATTACAAAACGCTTTTAACTTATAAGGATGGAAAGGTAAAAGGAATAGGTTTTTTATTGCCCCATGAGGAAAGTGATAAATCAATATACTCATTCGCCACTTCAATCGATTCGATTGAAGTGATAACCGGAATAAATTTTTATAGTAACCTAGATCTTCCAACGCAAACTAAGGTTGAAGAGAATTCCAGTATTAAAGCCTTCATTTATAATTAGATTATGAAAGTTTTGAAAGCACTTTAGTCAGATATAAAAATGGTGAAGAAAATATCAATCCTAAAAAATCTCTCAGACAACAATCAGAAGTTAGATTGAGTCAGGCAGGTGCTTATTGGTTAGAAGGGCAACTCGAAAAAGCCGGCAAGTCAAATGGTAAAATTTCGGATTCGTTTATTGGGAAATTATATCAAGGTTCTAAAATTGATTAAACATGATGTTGGACTCTTCAATTGCTATGATCGAAATTTTTTAACAAAAAAAAATGGAAACAACAAAGAGTTTCATATTTTGTAAAGAAGATTCTACAAATTTTAAATTGGTCGAATTCAACCACTTTTAAATGTAAGGATGATTACCTACATTTGCACCAAAACCCAACAAACCATGAACCACAACCAAGACCTAGAAGAGCTAGACAACACCCAACCATCAAACACCCCACAAGAACAAGAAACCCTTCCATCAAAACCAAAACCAATAATAATTATAGCCGCCGTAGTCGGTCTAATAGCCTTCGTACTACCTTGGTTAAAATTTAGCGTTTTTGGCATTAATATCTTTTCAATTAATGGCTATGATATTCCAATAACGGCAGAATCAATTGGTTATTGGTCCATATATATTGGTGCAAATTCTAATGGCGTTACGGCGCTTTATTTGCTCTATTTAGTGCCACTATCGTTTGCGTTGATTATAGCGCTGGAATTGATGAAGAAAAACCGCTGGATTCCTATGGTCAGTTTGGGCATTCTAATTTTATTGGGCGTGTTTTTGGGTGGATTGATTTATAATATTGGCATTGATGAGGCCCTGAGTTTGATAAGTGCCGGGATTTATGCCTCCTTTATAGCGGCCGCCATTTTGGCTTACAGTAAAAAAATGTGATTCTTACTCTTGTAAATAATCGCTTATTTCTTGGGGAATTGAGTCAAAAAAACTGTGATCAAAGTCCACCTTGATTTTAATAGGGTAGTCGCCGTCGTCAATTTCAATTGTAGCGACAGGGTTCAAATCAACGCATTCAATATGCAAGAATACATTTTCCATTTCCGAATCTACAAAGGTAATCATAGGAGTGGCGCCTCTTTTTCCTTTGCTAATATTGTTTTCTGTAAAATTTTCGTTAATTATTTCTATGATTTCGTAAACAATATTATTTCCTAAATCTGAAAAGTTTGATAAGCGATTGTTGATACTTAAAGAAGTGCTCATAGGTTGTTTTTTCAAGTTTAATCAAAGAATAGAGATACAAAATTAAACAATAATTATTTCATTAATGACGCTATCGGGAACTCAATTTACTTGAAACAGTTTTTGCATTCCAAATAATGATGCCCATTGTGATAAATGCTGTGATTGCTACATATAGATACACCCTTCCTCCATATTTAAAATAGGGCATGATGCTCATTTGAAGACCTATGATTAACGGAAGAATAGGAATTAACAATGCCGCTAGTCGTAAAAATTTAAACTGTGCGAATGGTCGAATTAAATTGATGAAAACTACTGGTGTAAAGCAGATGTAAACCATCATTATTCTAAAACTTCCGAGCAATTCTTTACTTGGTTCTTCTGGATAGTTTGTGCAACCTCCAAAAGTATAGCCAGGTTCAACATAATTAAGGACTATCCAAGCCACTACGAAAAAAACGATAATAGGAATTATAGAAATTCTAAGGAATGAGCTTATTATAATACTTGTCCTGTTTTTCAGGGTTTTGAATGATTTATACGAATGAGTTTATGAATTGCGTGTAGTGCGTAAAAATACGCCTAATTTCCATTTGAAACTGCCAATTAATCGCGAATTACTAATGATTTTCTCATAGACGAATAACACACAATATAGAATGAAATTGAAAAAAAAGGCTTATTTTAATAATTCCAATACGAAGTTATGAAAACGAAGTTTATTTTAAGTGCAGATGATTATGGCCCAATTAAATACATAAATAGGGGGATAAGGAAAGCGGTTGAGCACGGTGTGATTAATAGCGTTCAAGTAATTGTTAATTATAGTGCAGCAACGCTTTACAATGATCTCAAGCTTTTGAATGCTGTTGTGCCTCAAGGTAAAAAGGTGTCTATTGGACTCCATTTAACGTTTACGTCAGGTAAACCATTATTTACCGAAGAGGGTAAAACTGTCTCTGAAACTTGGCGTGAAATTGTCGTTAAATCAGCAAATGATGAATGGTATTTCCGTGATTATGTGAAATTCAATTACTCTTATGTGACAACTGACGATAGCGGACAGTATTCAAGGGCCTTAGTTGGTGAGTTTAAAGCTCAGGCAGAGCGACTGCGATCTGTTTTGGAGCAATTGGAGGCGGACATAGGCGAATTAAGTATTGTATTTAATTCATTGTCGAATCATCATGATATTTGCACCGGAACGCATGATTTATTTGAAAAATATAGCCTGCTGAGTACCAACGAAAATTTGACAATTAGATCCCCAAAAATCCAATCAAATTTCCAGTCATGGACCTATTATAATATTGTATTGCAACGCATAAATAAGTTCGGTACCCGAGAAACACGAAGAGAAACCAGATTGCTTAGAAAAGCATTTAAAGAAAATAAATACACAGGTGAGTTTGATGTTGTTTTGAAATCACCATCCTACAAAGACGCTAAATTTTATCGAAAACTAGGCTCATTATCAATTTATAATTGGTTTCGTAAATTGAAGGTTAAAAAACGTGTCAAAATAGTGTCGAAGGTCATGAATGAGGCGAAGGAGTATGATTTACATCACGCGACTTATCCAAAGCAAAAAGTTATTGAAGTTCTTTTTCATTTAGGAGATGATGAATATACGGGTCGACTGAATGATGCCATAATGGACGGCTATGTTGGCGTTAAGCGGAAATATTTTGAGGATCGTGCAATCGAATTGCAGGCGCTTTTAATTGCGAAAAAAAGTGGTGAATTGGATGCCTTTTTCGAATCAGATGGAACGCTTTGGGATAGTTGCTCAACGGTTAAGTTTTTGAAAAACTAGTTAATCCATGTGTTACAGTATTTCACAAGGCAAATGCAATGCCTATTTATCGGCGTTAAAAGAAGGCGTTCCATTAGAAGTACCAAACAAGTACACACTCAATTTAGCTCCGTAGAAGCAGCACAAAACCAATAACATGGTAAATACGAGCCAAAAGAAAAAAATCTTCCCCACCACAAAAAGCACAAAACTCAAAGTCCCAGCGGGACAAAACCTTTTTAACTAAACAAGTACACACCCAAATCAGTTCTGCAGAAGTGACACAAAACGAATAACATGGCAAATACGTGCCAAAAGAAAAAAATCTTCCCCACCACAAAAAACACAAAACTCAAAGTCCCAGCGGGACAAAACCTTTTTAACTAAACAAATACACACCCAAATCAGTTCTGCAGAAGTGACACAAAACGAATAACATGGCAAATACGTGCCAAAAGAAAAAAATCTTCCTCACCACAAAAAACACAAAACTCAAAGTCCCAGCGGGACAAAACCTTTTTAACCAAACAAGTGCACGCCCAAATCAGTTCGCAGAAGTGACACAAAACGAATAACATGGCAAATACGTGCCAAAAGAAAAAAATCTTCCCCACCACAAAAAACACAAAACTCAAAGACAAAACCTTTTTAACCAAACAAGTGCACGCCCAAATCAGCTCCGTAGGAGCGACACAAAATCAATAATATGGCAAATACATACACCCAACTATATGTACAAATAGTTTTTGCGGTAAAAGGCTAATCTCAGAACAAATCCGAGAAAAAATAGAAAAATACATTTGTGGTATTATATCAAATAAAAAATCAAAACCAATAGCGATTTATTGCAATCCAGACCATGTTCATATATTCATAGGCTTACATCCATCCGTATCAATTTCTGACATGGCACGAGATATTAAAGCGAATTCATCAAAATGGATTAATGATAATAATTGGATTGCAGCTAAATTTAGTTGGCAAGAAGGGTTTGGGGCATTTACCTATTCAAAATCACATATTGATAATGTGGTGAAATATATTTTGAATCAGCCAGAACATCACAAGAAGACATCTTTTAAAGAAGAATACATTCATTTTTTAGATGACTTTGGGATTGATTTTAATGAAAAATATTTGTTTAAATGGACCGAATAATTGTTTCGCACCTACGGTGCTATAAAGGTTTCGCACCTACGGTGCTATAAAGGTTTCGCACCTATGGTGCTATAAAGGTTTCGCACCTACAGAGTTACGATACCGTAAAACTTGTTTCCTAAAGAAAAGAATCTTCTTCACTATAAAAAAACAACCAAACTCAAAGTCCCAGCGGGACAAAACCTTTTTAACCAAACAAGTGCGCGCCCAAATCAGCTCTGTAGGAGCGACACATAATTCGTGATATACTAAAATAATAAATTGCCAATTCTGAAAGAAAACACCCATAACATATTACAAACAAAATTTGTTAATCCACCAAACCCAAAAAATCATTAATTTTAATCCATGTGTTACAGTATTTCACAAGGCAAACGGAATGCCTATTTATCGGCGTTAAAAGAAGGCGTTCCACGAGATGAATTAGAGCGGTTGTATAATGAATGGCAAGAAGCGCAGAAAGATGAAGCTGAGCGCGACGAGGAAAGTCCTATGGCTTTTGTGAATGGCTTTGAGCATCCCAAACTATTTGCGCTTATTAAGGCGGTTGAATTAAAGGCGACTCGTTTTACATGGGGTCTTATTCCATCTTGGACCAAGGATAAAACGCAGGCCATGGAAATTAGAAATAAAACCTTAAATGCTAGGGGAGAATCCTTATTCGAAAAGGCTTCTTTTAAAGACGCGGCCTTGGATAAAAGGTGTTTGGTTTTTGTCAATGGTTTTTTTGAATATTATCATTTTAAAGGAAAAACATATCCCAACTTCATTCAACATAAAGAAAAAGATAAACCTTTAGTTTTTGGTGGCTTATGGAGTGATTGGACGGATCATTCAACTGGAGAAACCTATCAATCGGCATCCATTGTGACAACGCAAGCCAATGATTTAATGACATCCATCCATAATAACCCAAAGGCAAATGGCGCACGCATGCCTTTAATTTTGGAGTCGAATGATTTTGAGCAATGGCTAAGTACAAACAATAGGAGAGAAGTTGAGGAATTAATTAGACCATTACCAGATGGGAAATTAAAAGCGCACACCGTAAAACGCCTTGTCGGTAAAAATGGGGTAGGAGATTCTGAAGAAGCTACCAAAGAATACATTTACTCAGACTTAAATGAGCAGGGCACTTTATTTTAATGAGAATCCAAGCATTTTTGAATCTTAAAATTGTCAGAGGTTTGAATTTAAATTGTAATATTGAATCATAACATATGATGGCGATTCCATTCCCACATGTAACAGTTGATCAAAAAGTAAATCCGCAGACCGTAAAAACTTGAAAATGACAGATAGCACAAGGAAAATTTCAAAAAAAGCAGGTCTTCCGCCAGGCACACTTGTCCATATTGGTGAGAAAAGATCCGACCATGTTAAAATCTCTGTCATTGATTATACACCTGAAAAAATTAATGAAATCGTTTGTACTTCGGCCAATGAAATAAGGCAATTTAAAAATGAAGATAGTATTAGTTGGATCAATATTGACGGGGTGCATGATTTAGATTTGATTCAAAAAATTGGGGATGATTTTAAGTTGCACCATTTGGTGATGGAAGATATTGTAAATACGGATCACAGACCAAAACTGGAAGAATTTGATGATTATATTTTTTTGAGTATAAAAATGCTCGGCATTAGCCCAAATAAGAAAGAAGTAGTATCAGAGCAGGTTAGTTTTATTTTGGGCGATTCATGGATTTTATCATTTCAAGAACAGGAAGGCGACATTTTTGATGATTTGCGCGAAAGGATGCGCTTAAATAAAGGTCTGTTGCGTCAAAAACCGGTAGACTATTTACTCTATCGACTAATTGATACGATTGTAGATAATTACTTCTTTGTGACAGAGAATTTTAGCGAAATGTCTGAACATTTAGAAGAAGAGGTATTAACAGATCCTAGTGAAAGTGTATTAGCAAGTGTTCAACAATTGAAAAGACAGATCTTGACCTTCAAAAAATCTATCTATCCTCTGAGAGAAGCGGTTTCATCAATTTATAAAAACGATAATCGGATTAGTGCAGAAAATCAACGTTATTTTATTGATGTTTATGACCATATTATTCAACTCTATGAAAACGTCGAATCCCAGCGCGAAGTTATAGCAAGTATAAGGGACCTCTATTTATCTGGTATGAGCAATAAGATGAATCAAATCATGAAAGTTTTGACCATTATCGCGACCATATTTATTCCATTAACCTTTGTTGCTGGAATCTATGGGATGAATTTTGATAAAATGCCTGAATTGCATTGGGAGAACGGTTATGCCATGGTTTGGATCTTAATGGGAGTCATGCTTGTGATAATGCTTGTGTTTTTTAGACGCAAGAAGTGGTTGTGAGGTTTTTGGTTAGAAGCAGGAGTTTTTAGTCATTAGTATTTAGGCAATAATGCAAAATTGGAACACTGAGGTTGCACGCAGTGCAAGAAATTCGAAGTGTGGTTTGTAATAGGCAAAAATACAAAATTAGAACCTCAAGAATACTGAGGTTTGGTTAGTGAGCTGCACTGTGCTGAGTTTATCGAAGTATCGAGGTGCACTTGAATTGCAAAGAGAACAGGCAAAAAAAGAGTCCAGACGATAAATCAGCTGGACTCAAAATTTTCATGCTTAAAATGGCAATCTAAGGTAATGCAGATATGTCAGCATCCAAACCACCGATTGAACCAGCGAATAGCGTTGAGAAATTAACTGCTCCACCACCAAATGGAATAGTATGTGATTGAATGTCGTACGTATTGTCTCCTGTGAAAGGATCCATTTGAATCACACCAATATGTACAGCCAATCCTTCTGGGACCTGTGGACATTGGTATATGCTCCATCTGTCAAAGTACATAGGCTCTACCGTTAAGATAGTCGCTGCATAATCAACAGAAATAAACACACTCGTATTTGCAGGATCAGTTCCTGCGGGAACATCTAATTCCATTAAATCCACTTGCTGCAACGTAACATCACTACCAGGTAGTGTTACATCAATAAAGTACTCTCCACCAGAAATTAATGCATCACCATCAGCGGTAACTGTTGGTTTGTTAGCCATTACCATTTCTGATTTTGTTGTAATCTCAATCAAGCTAATTTCAACGTTTCCTTCAATGATATTGCCGAAACCGTCTAAAAAGTTGTTTGCTGCTATCGCTAAAAAGCTCTTTTTCATAAGATTTGATTGGTTAATATTGCCTCAATTCAGGAAAAATTTAATTCGATATGAAGTCGTGTTAAAAATGAATCAAATTAGGATGTAGCTGTCTAGCTATCTAATGGCTAGTGCTTTGCGGGTCCTCTCACCTAGGTCTAAATACTGTTCCACCTATATTCTTTCGCCTTAAACGCTCCGTTTATTCTTCTTACTTAATTCGTATCTTTATGAAAATAAAATCACGGGTTTGTTAGATTATAAACGTAAGGTTCTTGCATTATTTAAGTCATATAGATATTAGCTTCAATGAAGGAATCAAATTCATAAAAATGTCACGAAATAGAATTTTAGATATGTTTAGTATTATAATGGCCAGTATTGTATTGATGTCATGCAATGATAATACGGTCGAATCTGCTGCACCTACAGATCCTTTAGCGCAAGAGCATTGGTATGATGGCAAAGCGGAAATATCGAGCTATAAATTAGAGCAAGCGCGTTATGGTGAAGTTCATAAAGGCCAAGCCGTAATGATTTTTGTTACTGAGGATTTTTCTAAAAAATCTTGGACAAAAGCGGATAATCCAACAGATAAGGACGTGCCGGTTATGAAGCTAAATTTTACAAAGAATTTTAATACGGGTATTTATCCCTATTCTATGATGCTGAGTACATTTTTTCCCTTTAATGATGGAAAGAATGCCGTCAAAGTATCTGCTTCTATGCAAGAATGGTGTGGACATACTTATATGGAGCTTAGAAATAAGAAACAGTTTGAAGTTAGAGTTGATTCCTATTTTGAAGGTGAATCAGAAGAAGAAATAAAGCTAGATAAAACGTATTTAGAAGATGACTTTTGGACGATTATTCGCTTGAATCCTGAAAATTTACCAATAGGGAATGCAAAAGTGATTCCTTCCTTCTTTTACGTGAGATTGGCCCATGTCGATTTAAAGGCTTATGACTGTAAGTTATCGACACAACCTAATGGAGAAGTTACTGACTACCAATTTAACTTCCCTGATTTAGAACGATCAGTTACCATTACCTATGAAACCGCCTTTCCGCATAAAATAATGGGTTGGAAAGAAACATATTTTAGTGGATGGGGAGATAAACGACAAGAATTAACAACTACTGCCGAGTTGAATAAAAGTATACGAACTGATTATTGGACCAAGAACTCAGTTGCTGATAGTACTTATCGCACTGAGTTAGGCTTAGAATGATCAGAATTGAAATACCACAGCTTTCAGATTTAGCAGCACTTACTGCTGTCGCCATTGAAACATTTATCCAATCACATGGACACAGTGCATCTGAGAAGGATGTAAACAACTATTTGCAGGCCAATTATACAGAAGAGATTTTCAAATCGGAACTCAATAATCCATCCAACGTTTATCGGGTGCTTTTTTTTGAAAATGAAATGGCGGGTTATTCAAAAATCAGTTATAATCAAGCTATTTCAGCCGTGAATTCAACTCGCATTTGCAAATTAGAGCGCATTTATGTCTTAGAAAAATTTCATGGTCAAGGGTTAGGAGAGGAGCTGTTTAATTATAATATAGCTTTATCAAAGGCGAATGGGCAAATAGGAATTTGGCTCTTTACATGGATAGAGAACAAACGCGCCGTTCGTTTTTATGAAAAAATGGGATTTGAAATTGTTGGGAGCCATGATTTTAGATTGTCTGCAACGCATACAAATCCTAACCATCAAATGTATTTGGCCTTTTGAATGATTCAGGGCAATAATTGCTTATCCCAATCTAAAATGAAATGGTACCGTAAAATCAACATTTGAATTCCTACCATGATCGATTCCCGGAATCCATTTAGGCATTGTCCTTACGAGCCTCAAACATTCTTTATCTAGTGAATCAGAAACACCCTTTCTGATTCTAATATCCGTTAATGTTCCATCTCCATCAATATTAAAAGCGACATAAATAATACCCTGTTCACCCATTTCCCTTGCATATTCTGGATAATTAATATTGTTTCTTGTAAATTCATTCATGGCATCTGGTCCGCCTGGAAATGACGGTTCTTGCTCTAATGGATCCTTTGGAGTTATCGAATTTCCTTCTTTATCAAACCATTCGGCTTTTGTTGCTTCGCCATTTTTGTATTGCTCAATTGCGGAAATTTTATTTGAGCCAAAGTAAAATTTCCATTCGCCATCTCTTAATCCGTTGATATAGTTACCGTGATAATCTTTTGATCCATCACTAAACCAGCCTTGCCAATAACCAACTTTTTTATCCTTTTTATATTGCCCTTCAGTAACCAGCGTATCATCTTGCCACTCTAAATACGTTCCTTCATAATCTCCATCAATATAGTTGCTAATGCTTTTTTTTGCACCTTCCTTATTGAAAAATCGCCATTCTCCCGTTCGCTTATTATCCAGATATTTTCCTACTGCAGTAACTATGCCTTTGTCGCTGATATAATTCCAAATGCCCGATTTTAAGTTTCGATCATAAGAACCTGTTATTTGAGGCGTACCAAGGACTCTGAAATAAACAAATTGACCTTGTTTTGTTTTTAATTTTTTGTCAGCGTAGGCCCCTTTCATAATAAGCGTTCCATCCTCACTAAATTGCTGAACACCATACGTTCCATCTTTTTGCAAATACACTTTGGCGTAATAATAACCATACTTTTTCTTCACCTTTTTTAATTCCTTATTGCAATAAAAAATAGTGGTGTCTTTTTTTGCGAAGGAGGCTACAGGATTAATTAAGAATAAACCAAAAAGAGCGATAAAGAGAATTTTCATAGGCTAAATTTAAGCATTTGAGAGGTTTTAATGTTCAGAATCTAATATTTCATCTGATTGAACTAAGCGATAATCATTATTTCGTTCACGGACAAAATGTAAGAAAAGTAGAATTGATTCTGCAATTGAAATAAATGCGGAAATAAGGATCTGATTAATTTCTTGAAAAAAACTTCCAAAAATAATAACAAACAAGGCTAGCATTTGACCGATAGCATAAATTCGAATTAAAGAATGGTTTTTGGTGCGACTGGAAGTCAGAAAACTGAGGGAATAAAGAATGGAACTGATAAGATACAATAAGGTTAATATGCCCATAATAACAACTGTAGTGGACTCAAATCCCTCCGTACGGAATTGGACGAAATAAGAAAGTGAAGAACTTGCTATCGCCAAAAATATCCCACTATAAAATGAGAATTTCCAATATTTTAGATGAAAGTAATAAAGCAGCGAAATCCAGAAAAATAGAACTCCGATTTGAGTAATTAAATAGATGGAGAATTTATAGTCTTTAAGCCATTCTTTAAAAATAGGAATTTCAGGCAAGGTATAAGGTAGGTGGATAATGCTCACTATAATAATGAGTGTGAGCATCAAGATATAATGTTTTCGGGTCATTTGTTTTGGAAAACTCCGAAGATAAGAGATTATTTCTCAAAAAAAAGAAGCTCCCTCAATTTGAGGAAGCTTCTCAGCAAGACTTGTTGGATTGTAAATGCCCTTACTTTCGAATAAACGTAGAGACTTGGGTGTTTTCTCCATCTGAAAGTCGGATAACATAATGTCCAGATGCTAAATGAGACACACTTAATTTTTGATCCTCAATCAATCCTGAATCTAATAGACGACCTGATGCGTCAAATAATTGATAGGATGTGCTATTGCTTCCATTCATAATATTTAAAATGTCAGCTGTTGGATTTGGATAAAGTGTATAGTTGAGTGTTTCCTCATCAATTGCCGCAACGATTGCTGCTGGCGCAATAGAGATGGTATAATCTTCAACTTCACCATAAGAGAATGTCTCGCATGGTCCAGCGTCTGCATTCCACTTCATGCTAATGCGCATGCGTGTAGTTGTGCCTTCATAGCCAGAAGGAATTGTCATTGTTCCTGAAACGGCAGATGTTCCAGATCCTGAGAATAATTTCTCACCTGCAGAAAATGTTCCGTCACCATTTAAATCAATCCAAATATTCCAGAATTCATTATAAGTAGAACCTGAGAAACCTGGCGTTAAAACAACAGGATATGATCCAGTTGAAACGCTATAAGTTGAGGCAGTATGATCGCCATATCCTCCGTCGTCACCAGTAGTGCTTACTGCTCCGCCAATTGAAACGCTATTAATCCACTCATAGCTTGAATTAGTACCTTGAGATGTGCAATAAACTACTGGGGCCGCTGCAAATGAAACCGTATAATCTTCTACTTCTCCATACGAGAAAGTTTCGCATGGAGTGGCATCAGCATTCCACTTCATACTTATCCGCATGCGCGTGTCACCCGTTAAACCAGAAGGAACCGAAAATGAACCAGAAACGGCCGCAGTTCCAGAACCAGAATAGACTAATTCACTCGCATCAAACGTATTGTCTTTATCGTAATCGATCCAAATGTTCCAAAATTCATTATAAGTTGAAGCTGAAAAACCGGGAACTAAATTTACCGCTGCAGAACTACCTGGTGATAATGAGATTGCTGTACCTGTTGTGAAATTACCATATCCAGAGTTGTTTCCTGAATTATTGGTTGTTCCACCAACACTAATTTCATCAATCCATTCGTAAGATGAATTTGTACCGCTAGATGCGCAATAAACGGCTCCACCACCACAAGGAGTTGAGCTATAAAGTGCTTGAATTCCTGCAATGTCATCCGAATGTAAACCTGTAATTGCGCCAGCATAATAAGGTGCCATTACTGCAGAACCATTGTCAGAATGTGCTAATCCTAAAGCATGTCCTAATTCATGAACTGCTACAGCAAATAAATCAATACCGCCGCCGCCAGTTGTCCAAGTTTCTGCTTCATCAAAGTGCATTTCACCTCCATATTGCGGATAATAAGCATGTGCCAAAGTTCCACTTGGTCCGTCAAAAGCATTACCGTCTCCATGATCGCCAGACGCCCAACTAATATCTATTGAATTAGCTAAACCAACTGTTCCAGTTTCTGTAAACGTAAGTCCTGCATGCAATACCCACTCAGCCATTGCATTTTCTACAATAACTTCTTCGCCAGCACCAGCAATATCAGGTGTTCCATTTTCAAAATGATACGTTAAATCCGCACATCCTAAACCGGCACCGTCCCAATCACTTCCTTGTAAAACATATTTTACGGGTGAAGCAAATTCAGCTTGATGACCATAAGGACTTGATGCACCTAAGCAAAAATGGAAATGCTCGCCAGTCAAAGCTTTAGGCGGTACTAATGAAATCCAAGAAACCAATTTACTAGCCGCTATTTCATTCATTTTTTCTTCTGTAATATCCGTCATTAAAACATGACCGGGTAGTGCAGGGGACGACAAAAGTGTTAATCCTGATGTAGCCACAAAACTAGCTATTTCAGCTTCGTCTAAGTTGTGTGGTAAATAAAGAAGAACAGGAGATGTCTCCATGCGCTCATAAATAACTAATAGGTTTTTTTGGATTTTATCTTGTGGAGATAATTCCATTCCCCATGCAAAATTTGGGAGTTCAGCTAAGTCGGTGGAGGCGGAAACGTGTGCAAAAATTGTCGTTGGATTCATCCAATTCAAAGACTCAATTCCGACTGAATTTAGACTTTCAGGTGTGGGGAGTTCGTCATTAAAATGAAGCACCAAATATTCGTTATCTCTTTCTGTGTCTGGATAAATTCGCTCAGCATCTAAAACGCTTGTGCGGTATTTGAGCGCAACACTTTCTAATGGATTAAAATCTGATCGCTCGCCTTGCGACCAACCAATTCCAGAACCTAACAAGACGCCAACTAAAGCAAGCGCCGTTTTTTTTGTTCGATTTTTAAATGTAAAATTACTTCTCATAGTGTATATGTGTTTATAGGTTTGATTACACGGTTAAAAAGTAGGAAATATAAAAGGCCCATTCAGCTAAACTGAACACGATAGAAGGTTTAGGTCTTGAAATCGGTTAACGTTGGGTTGATCTCAATATAGAGAGATATTTTGGATTAAAGGACATGATTCAGCTAGTTTTTGTTAAAAAGTTGACAAAACCTCCTTGGTACTGTTAAAAATAAATTCGAGCTAATTATAGCTATCAAACGATTTACAGGTTTCTTTCGGACTTGTGGACTCACAATAATTTATCGACAAAACAAATGCATCAAAATTTCTTGTGCTAGCAAAATGTTCTCAAATTTTTAAGAGATTCAGATTATTCAAAACTGAATTTAAAAGGTAAAATGATTGATTCAAACCAATTTTTTATTAGTTCAGCAGAATAGTTTTCGAGTTACGTTAAAACCGTACAGCTTTATCGAAAATTTTGCACATGAATAGAATTGAAAATGTCACACTTACAGGAGGATTGATCGGGTTAATTGGAAGCTCCCCCTTAATGAGTTTGAATAAAGCTGTTAAGAATTATAATAGCAAAGGCTGGCGAGTGGTTCAAGTACTGCCTTCGAACTCAGGAAACATTGCGATTCTAGCATTGCGCATTGCGCTATTAATACTAACCCTTGGGCTTTTTACAATTTCCAACGGCTATTATCTAGTTCTAGAGCTGAAAGAAGGTTTCACAGCTGAGGAATTTGATGATAACGTAGAAGGAGAAGATGAATTCTTTTTCGGTTCTGGTCATTTAAAGAAAGATCAAAATACGAATGCGAATACCCCACAAACCAATGATAATCCAACAACTACTAATTCAATTTTTAACTAATCCGCTATGAATACAGACTCACGTTTTTTCACCTTTATCCAACCCGCACTAAATTATATAGATAGCGGTGACTTTTTTAGAAAACCATTTGCAATTCTTTACAAGGTTATTGGAGTTTTAATCTTATTACTTCCCTTTTATATCCTGATTGAAATGGTCAATTTTTCTTCACGTTCATACGGGCCATTCGCGCCAAGGTCTAGTGGCGCAGGTTTTTGGCTGACAATTATCTTAACATTTCTATTTTTCATTGTCGTTTGCTGGTTTAGCTTTCAATTATGGTGGGATAGGTCCAAAAAAATTGAGCGCTCTAGCGAAGCTGGTGACAATTTTGTTGCCACTCATATTTTTTCACATTTTGTTCAGACGCTTGGAGAGTGGTACGGTTTTATGGTAATTGTAATCTCAATTTTCACGACTGTTGTTACACTTCTATTAATGGGGTTTGGCGTTGGCAGCTCTATTCCAATGGGGAGAGGTTTTATGCCTTATCCTGGTTTCTCCTTTGGGGAAATGCCTTTTCTTAGTCTTATTATTGGCATAATATCCGGCTTTGCAATCGTCTTAATATCCCGCTTTTTAGCGGAACAAATGAAAGCTTTTGCAGAAATCGCTAACAATACGAATGGGTTAAAAAAGCAAAGTTCTAAGGACTTATCGACTGATTTTATGGCCGAAGAAATCACAGCACCTGCTGATTTCACCCCATTGACGGATGAAAATCCAACTAACATAACTGATTCTAGTTCTACCAAAGGTTTATTTGACTAATATGAGTAATACAAATAATTATGACACAGCCACTGCTCTTTACCAAGTAGGTAAATATGCAGAATCCATTCAGTTTTATGATTTTGAATTAGCAATGAATAGCCAAAATCATTTGGCTTATTTAGGACGAGCAAAGGCTCATATTCATTTGAATAAATCGGAGGATGGCTTAAAAGATTTTGGCCAGTGCCTAACACGTGTCCCTTCGAATCAATACTTAGACTTTTTTAAAGGGATTTTAGGATTTTTGAAAGAAAAAGGGGACGAAGGTTCAATAGATGAGTTAATTCTATCGCAATTTATCAAACTACCATGGCATGATAAGATGCAGTTTTTGATGCAATGTGTCTTACAGAAAAAAAAGAAAAAGGCTGAGCTAATCGTTAACAATTTTTCTGATCAAGAAAAGAAAAAAGCAATTAAAGAAGTAAATCATAACGTCCAATTATCAGTAGAATTAAAAAAGGACATTGATCAATTGTTTCTCAATTATTTTGAGACGTTTAGAGAAAAATGGTTCAATAAAATTGCTGCGGAACGTGGAAAAATAGATCAATTGGGAAATCATTTTCCTGAAACAGTTGCGGCCTTTGACAACCTTGAGAAGAGTCTTTCGCAACCTTTTAAGGATGCACAATTAGCGATATCGATATTAGAAAAAACGAATGTATTTATAGCGCAAGAATTACCTAGTAAATTGCAAATGCTAGGTCAAAAAGAGCGCCGTTCAAGTTATGGAACGCTTTATAATAGCAACTTACCGTTGATTAATGCGCATCAGGAGAAAGCTGAGGAATTCAAACAACTCGTTAATTTTTCGGCAACTATAAAAGGATTGAATGCCCGAAATTTAAAGTCAGCAAAACAGGTGGTGACAAAATTTAATAAGTTATCCTTAAATAAAGCGGGAACTGATTTGGAGGCGTTGCAATTAGCAATAACACAATTACCTGAGTTGAATGAAAGTATTGATGAAAATCAAGCCGCTCTTTTGTATACTTTGGATCAAAAATTTGATAATTTATTAGCTGAGAAGGAGTATAATACCGCTCAAAAGATTGCATTAAAAATTAAACCGTTTTTCCCTGGTGCAGAAAAATTTGACACGATAGGATCTTTAAAGAATGAAAAAGCCCAAAAAACAAAAAAGAAGGGATTGATTTATGGTGCTGCAACGCTCGTCATTCTAATAATAGGTTATTTTTCTTTAGGATATTTCCAAGAATCAGGCGCTTATAATGAGGCCTTGGAAGCAAATACCTTTGAAGGATATGAAACGTTTAAGGAAGCCTATCCAAACAGCAGTTATATACAAGAGATAGAAGAAAAGCAGGAATTAAATCTTTATGAACAAGCCCTGTTAAGTGGCAATTTGGCCGATTTAAAACTGTTGATAAAAGAGTTTCCAAAAAGTGAATTTCTAGTTGAAATTGCAATTGAAGAACCACAAACCCTAGGTTATACGGCATCAAATGAGAGTTTACCGATTTTGAATGGACAATGGATGAATTTGAAGGGGGCAAGTATGATTTTTAAAAACTACACGGCACAGCCTATATGGTTTACAGTTCCCTATTCCGTTTCGATAACCACTTTAAGAAATGATCCTGAGTTAAAGGCAAATCGCATCTATTATTGCAATAATACTAAGACTAAATTACTGAGTGACCTAAAAAATCCAACTACCGTAATGTTAGCTGCTGGAACTCCGCTACAATATTTAGGAGAAAAATCTGAAACGCCAATCAACTTTAATAATGATGGAAATTATATCAATGAATTTTTCTACCGTTGTTCTGATCCTACGGGGAATGTTGGTTGGGTAAACGAATCGGCATTTGGAGAAGTTGAAATACGTGAAGATTTGATGATGGCAGATTTTAATCCCAACTACGTTCAACCAAATTCCATTCAAAATAGTAATACAAATACCACTGAAATTGTCACCGAACCAGTAGATATACCAACAAGTATGGTAGAGGAACCTGCAGTTGAGATAATAGATCGAATGACCTGCCCTAATTGTAATGGAAAGAAAAAATTAACCAGTACATGTTCCACTTCCGGTTGTCTTGACGGGCAAATCTCCGCGACTTGCGTTAAATGCAATGGCGATTATCAAAATAAATCAAAATTATGTCCAAAATGTTCAGGTAAAGGTTGCTCATATTGCGACGGTGATGGATTGGCTTGCAATAAATGTGATAAAGGAAGTACGGGGTCTGAAAAACATGCCCTATGCAATGGAACAGGTAAAGTATCGAAATCTTGCTCAAAATGTAAGGGCACGGGAGTCGTTGAAAATTAAACAATATATCAAATGAAATTAATAGGATTAGTAATCTTAATCATCACAACTTCTGGAGCCTTACGTGCGCAGCAAGATGAATTCAAATTGGACACATTAGTATTTAATAATGGGATTAAATTTCCAGTCACTTTAATGATCGAAGGTATTGAACTCAAGGAAGGAGCAATAATCAATTTTATCGACGATTCTGGAGATGATGATAGTATGCCATTGGCCAATCTTAAACAAATCATTCGCTCAGACGGTGTTATTTTATATCCAACGTCAGGGAATTCAACTGTTGAAGTAGAAGATCCCTGTTCATCTGCTTTGTCAAGCAAATTGATATTAGATATTTATGAAGCTGCATCCATTCAAAAAGAAGCAATCGTTGAAAAGATTAAGCTAAAGGAAGCCACTAATTTTAAGGCCAATGAAACCTTAACGAAGACTTTTTCTGAAAAATTCTACGCTGCCATATATGATGATATTGCGCTTCTAACATGCTCGAATTCTTCGGTTGATGCGACCCTGTTTATTTATTTGGATGCAGATGCCAATTTTCTGAAATTAGAAGATTCAGTACATAGTGTGAAAAACACATCATTCTATCAAAAAATTAAGTCGACAAGTGTGTTGCCATTTTTGAAAAATCACTCATTTAGCGCAAACGAAACGACCTTGATAAATAAAAACAGTTTTGCGGCTTTAAAATCGAGTTTTTCAGAGAAAATTGAAGCTTTTGGATGTCAGCAGAAAGATTTTGAAGACGTATTTAGCATCCTAGAGGAAGACTTGAAGAGTTATGACACGGTGCAAGTAGCAACAGCAACAATATATGAAGTAAGATTGAATTATGAATTTTCAAGCGAAACACAAGGATGGACGTATCATAAAAGCAAAAATAGAATTGCTTTAACAGACGATAAAAAAGTGATGCCTGGAACACCCGAAACTAGAAAAGCTTTTATGGGAAAAATTCCAAACAAAAACAAGAATGCATATTCGGTTCAACTTTGTAATTATGAAATATTGAATGAACCAAAAATGGCATCCGTTAATAAAGTGGAGAAGAAGAAAAATAAGTGGGTGAAAATTGGTGGGGCAGTCTTTTATCATGTTAATTCTAGAGTCGCAGCAGACGAGCATTTATATGACTTATCAAACCAATATTTTTACAATTTCTACGCCATATATCAGCGCGTGGGAGTGTATTACGGGAGTGTTTATATAAATGAGCCAATGTATGTCAACCGCGTTTATGATTTTGAGGTGAGTTCACTCAAATCGAAGGAAGGCGGCATGTATTTTGGATTGACAAATTCACTCTTTCTTAAATTCGGCTTTGCATCTATTAAAGGCGATTTACATGAATATAGTGGTGGCCTTGTAGATGCGTTTTCAGCAGTCAATCGGCCGCTAAATCAACTCGGTTTTTCTACTGGATTAGCTTATATCTTACCCGGTATACATGTAGAACTAGGCTATAACCAATTGTTTAAGTCTACTTATGTGGGGGCAGGATTGAATATTCCAATAAAAGTGAAATAGGAGCAGGGCCGCACATAAATGAGTGCTAAAATGAATGTCTGTGTTTTTTTTCGGATGTTTAAGGAAAATAATTAGCCTAAAATTTGTTGAGTTATGAATTTTATAAAATCTTTAATTGCCGTTTCTGTTTTGTTCTTTATTACCAGCAATGCTCTTGGGCAGAATTATGAGAAGATTGATAGTTTGAAGGGGGCATGTTTCCATGCGAGATTAAGTACTGATTTTGCAAGATATCTATTATACATTGGTTATGAATTCGAGGGGTGGGAGAATGACTCTGCAATTCATTATTATGAACTAGGAATTCAATATTCGAAATACGTTGACTCCAAGGCTTACGAGGCAAAATTTTATAACTATTTGGGTCTGACTTATTTTTTTTATTCCTTGGAATATGAGAAAGCGATTAGTAGTTACGAAGCCGGGTTAGAAGTGTGTACGGAAATGAATGATCTCGACGGTATAGGGAGGGAGTTAAACAACATTGGTTTAGTTTATTTGCATTTGAATGAATACGATACTGCTTTGGAGTTTTTTCAAGAAGCTATCTCAATTTACGTTTCCATTGACGACATAGAATCTTGTGGTTTTACATTTTCAAATATTGGTGCCGTATATAATCAACAATCATTGTACATAAAGGCGGCCAAATATTTTTATTACGCACTAGAGATCGGAGATAATTTCAAAAATATAGCATTAATCAATAAAGCAAACGCGAACCTTGCAGTGATATATATAAGGCAAGGGAGGTATGATATTGCATTAAAACATCAGAATAGGATGTTGGAATTTATGAAAAAGGAGGAGAATATAAGAGGGATTGCAGATTGTTACCACAATTTAGGTGTAATTTATGAATATACCGAACGCCAAGATTCTTCCCAAATATTATATGAAAAAGCTATAGAAATTTATGATAGTGTCAATGATCAATTCTCTGTTGCAAACATAAAATCTGATTTAGGTAATTTACATGTCTCGAGAGGAGATTATAAGACGGCAGCTTTTTTTTACACAGAATCGTTAAACCTATTTCATCAAACACAAAATAAAGAAAAGATGGCCTTAGTCTTAAATAATCTAGGGCTATTGCATATTGCGGAACGCAATTTTCATAAAGCTATTTTGGTGTTAAATGAAGGATTGGGATTCGTAAAGGAAATAGGCGACATTGATCGGGAACAACTAATATATCGAAATCTAACGACCGCTTATTTTGGTTCAAAGAATTTTGATGAAGGTGTATTTTACAATGATCTTGCGATTAGTCTAAAGGACAGCGTATTGGGGATAAACGAAGCAAAAGCAATAGCCGAAATCGAAACCAAATACCAAACGGAAAAAAAGGAGAAACAAATACTTGCCCTAAGCCTAGCAAAGGAAACTATTTCAAAAGAAAAACTCCAGGAAGAGCAAAAAACAAGAACAACCATATTTGTAACGAGTGGCATTTTAGGATTAATCATAGTGCTATTTATTATCGTCCGTCTCCGTTCCAAAAAT
>WTCE01000172.1 GCA_013138735.1 Crocinitomix sp.
TTGTTATCTCAAAATTATCAACTAAAAATTCTGGTAAAACTAATTTTAAAATAGATTGTAAGTCTGTATTCATAGTCTACAAAACTAAAAACATTTATAGCTAACAACAACTTTTTGCATTGATCCAATATTATTGGTCCAATTTTAGTAATTAAGTCTTGCCCATTTCGCCCAATTTGTGCTCCACTGAACAAGTATTCATTAAATGCCACCTTTCTATTGTGTCGATCGGTTTCATACAAAATTTTCACTTCTAAATCGGTCGCATTAACAACGCAAGTGTCAGCATCCTTTTCGGGTAAAAAAATTGGAAGTGTTTTTAAGCCTGTTGAATCAAACTTTTCTAGTTCTCCAATTAAAATAGCCTTACTAAAATTTTCAATACTCGCCACCTGCTGGTTTTGAAAGTATGTTTTCCAAGTTCCATTTTGACGGTTTCCCGCTGATTTTAGTGTTCCATCTTCGAAATAATTCTGAACATTTCCAATCATAGTGTCAGCATTAAAACTCCCTTCATATTTTAATGTGCCATCTACATAATATTCCTTGAATTCACCTTGTCTTAATCCGATATCATAATTTGAAATTGATGCAGTCGTGCCGTCTGGTTGGTAATAAATCCACTTGCCATCAGATTCATGATTTTTGTATGCGCCGCTAGTTTCAAGGATACCATATTCTGTGTATTTGCTAAATGCTCCGTTTAGCGTATCGTTTACATAAGTTCTATGGTAAATTAAATGATTGGAGGTGTCAATAAATAAACCTTGTTTCCAGCCATTTTCATCTAAAGAACCTAACTCTATTTCAATTATTGGCTCAATTTCTATTTTCAAATTAACGTCATTTTTTACTTCTGCGGAACAGGAAAAAATGAAGAGTGTAATTACATAAAACGCATATCTCATATAAGGTGTAACGAGTAATTTATGGTTAATCGTATTGCAATGATTGCATTTTACAGTGAGGTTCATGAGACGTTCCCTATACTAGTTGGATTTTTTAAGCACTTTTCGATCTATTTGAAGATCGATTATTTTCTGGAGGAATAATATTCCGATTACAAAAGCTGTTCCTTTCCAGTGTTTCTGCCAAGCTTGGTAAATTATTATGGCTAATATGAACGGGGAGAGATAGTTTAAAATTTTCAACCCAAAACGGAGCCATATTTTTAATGTTACCGGGGTTTTAGCTGATATTTTTAAAATGATTTTAGAAAATAAAGATCCAATTAACTCAATAAAGAGAATGAATAATGCAATAGACAAGATGAGTAGCAATAGGCTCCACATTGACCCCTCGTTAAAAAGGTAGTAAATAAAAGTGATGCAGAAATAAATACCAACAACCAATAAAATGGGCTTTAGTCCTTTCTTCCAAAGTGCTATCAGAAATTCGTATCTGTCCATCTAAGTTTTAGTTAATGGAAACAATATAAACATTTTGACCGTGATTTTTCTTCTTTCAGCTAAGTTGGTTTGTTGGAAACTACTGGAATAATTGAATAATCACCCCAATTCCGTTATATTTAACGGAATGAAATCTTTTGTATCTGCTTTTCCAAAGGTGGTATGTTTTATCTTCTTAAAAATGCGATCGCTTCCCCGGTGGCAAACCCAATGTTTCTCGATTAACAATAGTCTCCTTAGGCGCATTAAGAACATTGTTCTGGGAGGCTGTTGAGGAGTGTTTCGGGGTCGCTGAGGTGATTTCCGGGGTCGCTGAGGCTCTCGAAGCGCCCCCGAAAATCCCTTCACCCGCTCTTAAACTCGAATAACGAGGATCTTCAATAACTCCCAATTTCTCCATATACTCAGCTTCAATTGTCACGCAATCATAATCACTAACAACTTTGCCCTTCACCTTATAAATTCCTCTTCCTCGAAACGGATATTTTCGTGCAATATCTGGAAAATGAACCGTGTCTAACCATTCTCCTTCGGCATCTAAAAAGGTGCCAAAAAACATTTTTTGCTGTTTACTAGTAGTCGTGTTTTTTGCGTGAATTAAATAACCTTTTACCCAAACTATTGCATTTTTATGTTGCAGTAAGTCTTTCGCTAAAATCGCTTCAGTTTCATCTGCTGTGGAAATACTGAATGGGCTGTAAAGCGGAAACCCAAGCAGCTCCATTTGATCAAAAGCATCTTCTTCCCAAGTACTACTTAAAGGTGGAATAGTAAATTCAGCTTTTTCCACTCTAAAAAAATCAGGGGTAAATTTCACCTTGGCAGATTCTTTTGAGATTTTGAGATGTGCTTCCCACATGAGTGTGCGTTTATTTTTAAGCGTAAATCGAAAAGCATTAATTCGAATAAGGATGGCAATTTGCTCCAAAGAAATGGGTACGCGATCAATAAATTCATCAAAATCTAAAAAGGGACCATTTTCCATTCTTTCGGTCAAAATTCTACGTGCCGTTTCCGATCCAAAAGCATGTAATAAATGAAAACCGATATAAATATCCTTCCCATAAATCCAAGTATTGTGTAGGCTTTTATTAACGCAAGGCGGATGGATGTTCGCACCATATTTTCGAGCTTCATAAACATACAATTCTGTGCGGTAAAATCCGCCATAATTATTGATTGTTGCCACCATATATTCTAAAGGATAATAGGCTTTTAAAAAAAGACTTTGATAACTCTCCACCGCGTAAGATGCAGAATGTCCTTTAGCAAAGGCATAACCCGCAAAACTTTCGGTTTGTCGCCAAACTTCGGCGGTTAATTCATAAGGATGCCCTTTTTTTGCACAATTGGAAAAAAACTTCGCTTTCACTTGTTGAAATTCATCTCGTGAACGATATTTTCCAGACATTCCACGGCGCATTTTATCGGCTTCACCCAATGTTAAACCAGCAAAATAATGCGCTACTTTAATGACGTCTTCTTGATAAACCATTACACCATAAGTTTCGGGCATAAGATCTAGTAATACAGGATGCGCTTCTTTCCGCTTTTCAGGATGTCGATACCGTTGTATATAGGTTTGCATCATACCTGATTTTGCAACGCCTGGCCGAATAACAGAACTGGCTGCAACTAAACCCAAATAGTTATCGACTTGGAGTTTCCGCAATAACATGCGCATGGCAGGCGACTCAACATAGAAGCAGCCTACAGCTTCTGCATTGCGCAAAATATGTTTTATTTTTTCATCTGTTTTAAAGCGGTTAATATCATCAATATCGATTGTAGCATCAGTAGGGTGGTTGTGTTCGATAATTTGCAAGGCCTCCTTTATTTTACCTAATCCGCGCTGACTTAAAATATCAAATTTAAATAAGCCAACATCCTCACAAGCGTGCATGTCAAACTGAATAGTGGGATAACCCTTCGGGGGCATAAATGTTGCTGTAAAATGATTAATGGGTTTTTCTGAAATAATAATCCCACAGGAGTGGATGCTTAAATGACTTGGAAAACCGTGAATATATTTCCCATATCTTAAAACTAAATGCGCCAAATGCCCACTGTTAAAAGAGCTTGTATAACCTCTGGCTAACTGATCCATTTCAGACTTGGGCAAACCAAATACTTTACCTAATTCCCGAATTACAGCGCGGTATTGAAACGTATTATAGGTGGCTACAAGTGCCACATTTTTAAAACGATTAAAAATATAAGCCGTAACATCATCACGATCCGTCCAAGAAAAGTCAATGTCAAAATCGGGTGGATTGGTGCGGTATAAATTAATGAAACGCTCAAAATAAAGATCTAGTTCTATGGGGTCAACGTTTGTAATACGCAATAAATAAGCAATAACACTATTTGCACCGCTTCCTCTTCCTACATAAAAAAAGCCTTTACTGCGGGCATAAGTCACAATGTCCCAATTCATTAAAAAGTAGGAAACAAAGCCCATTTTTTGAATGGTATCCAATTCCTTTTTAATCCGCTCAATAATTTCATCCGTACAAATAGGATAACGATATTCAAGTCCCTCGGCGCAAAGTTCTTTGAGTAAAACCATGTCTCCTTCTGCAGTGCCAGTATATGTTTTTTGGTTTTGCGGTTCGGATTTTTCTGAAAAGTCAAAATAGATTTCGCAAGAATCAAGAATATATTGGGTGTTTTTCACCACTTTTGGAAAATCCTCGAAGGCGGTATGCAATTCACTTAAAGGCATTATTTTATCATCCGGATTGGCTTGCTCTGAGGAGGGTAATTTGCTCAATAATGTATTGTTATCTATTGCACGAAGCAAGCGGTGGGCATTAAAATCGCGCTTATTACGGAAAGTAACAGTTTGTAAAATCACGCATTTTGAAGTGTCGAATTTTTTCAGTCGGATATAATTTAAATCACACCGAGAAATCCCAACATATTCGTTGGCTTGTAATGCGTAGGTCTTATTTTTTTCAAAGGGATAAACAATAAACGCATTATTGAAATGAGGCGCTGTGGAAGTTAATTCCGCTTCTCCGTGCAAAATAGCGGTTAAATGAGCATTCAAATTTTCAAAGCCAAGGTTGTTTTTTGCAATGGCCACATAATATTGCTGCACGCCTTTCCTAAAGTCAATCCCCACAATTGGACGAATATTAAATCGCGGAGCAATCCGAATAAATTCAAGACAGGCTGAGGTGGTATTAATATCGCTTAAAACAAGAGTTGAAGCACCGTTTTCGGCGGCTAGTTCTAGTAAAACTTCAGGGCTAAAGGTCCCATATCGCAAACTGAAGTAGGTGTGCGTATTCAAATACATAAAACTAAATTGATTAGATTTTAATCATAAAAGTATTAATTTTTAATCAATTTTCAAATAATTTATCTCATCAAAATGATTATATTGGTTCATGGGCTAGAGAGCTCAAGCTATGAACCTATTATTCATCCAAAAATTACAATAATGTCTTTTGGTAAACTAAAAAAACAACCTAACATCTTGGTTTTAATGACAGATCAAGAACGCGATTATCAAGATTTTCCAGATTCCTTCGTTGAGAACCATTTAGGTTCTATGAAACGAATGCGTCTCAGCGGAATGACTTTTTCAAATAATATTGGAAATACTATGCCATGCGGACCTGTTCGAGGCGTCATTTTTTCTGGTCAATATTCGCACACAAACCGCGTAATGAACAACGGTGATACTTTATATGCACCTCACCGAAATTTTGTCAAAACGTTTGAAAATGCAGGCTATGAATTTAACTACAAAGGAAAATATCATCTGGAGCAGTCATTTGTTCCGTTTTCTACTAATTGGGTCAATTATTTTGATAATGATGATGAAGCATTAGCCATTAAATTGGCACAAGCGGAAAATGAAGTCGCGGCTGACCCTATTGGAATGAAAGGTTGGACGTCTCCCGATTTTGGAACAGCCAATGTTGCGAGTACTACCGGGCCAGTTTCAAAAGGTGATATTGGTAATCTAGGCGGAGGGCCTTATTCCAATGATCGTAGAATAGTTTTTGGAGCATCAGAGAAAGGGCCGGATGATCCCATTGCGCGCCAATTATTTGAAGGGGCGAATGAAGAAAGTGTGATCGGTTTTTTGAAAAGGAAAGGAAAAGAAAATAGCGATCAACCATGGTGCTTAGTTAGTTCCATATTAAATCCTCACGATATTTCCTTATACCCCTATAATTGGCAGCAAATTCCAGAATATTCAACTTTTGATCCGAATGATCCAATGTTTGATAACTTTGTATTACCTGAGTCCTACTATTTAGACAATCTTACGAATAAGCCAGCAGTTCAATTGGCTTATGTAAACAGCTTTGATGGCGGAAGGTTACCGAAGGATCAAGCACTCAATTATTTAAAATTCTATGCGTATTTGCATAAGAAAAATGAGCCCTTAATTAATGCGATTCTCGATCAATTAGATGAATCTGGTTTAGCTGAAAATACCATTGTTATTCGTATGGCAGATCATGGAGAAGCAGGGTGTTCACATTTTGGACTGAGACAAAAAACGAATAATTTTTATAAAGAGTGTGTGCGTTTGCCAATGGTATGGTCAAACCCTATTTTATGGCCACCGGTTATGGACATTAAAGACGCAGCAAGCACGGATGATTTAGTTTCCGTGGTAGACCTTTTACCAACCTTAGCCAAGGTTATTGGAGTTTCTAAAGCAGCCACAGACGCAATGGATTTACATGGTAATCATTATTCACACGTGCTTTTGGATGACTCTTTGCCAACACAAAAGTCAACGCTATTTCGTTTCAATGTATTTCCTGCAGGTAACCCCTATGCGAAAAACACAGTGCCAGGTATTGCAAATATAATTGCGGGAATCAAAACCGGAAAAGGTTTTCCTGATTATCCGAATTATAAATATGCCGTTTATTATGCTAAGGTTGATGCTTTAATCGATCATTCCACATTGCAATTTGAAATGTATAACTTGGATGAGGATAAAGACGAAATTAATAATTTGGCCCCTTTAAATGGAAGCCCATCTGGGGAATATTCAGATGTTCAAATAGCCTTGCACCAAGCGTTGACTGTTTTATTGCACGAGAAAAATGAAATTGAGGAAAAATCGGGTTGGCCTGTTTTAATGGCAAAAGACTAGGCGTAATTTTTTAGTCCAAATCTTTTAAAACCATGCGGGCAGTATGACGTGATTTTTGCTCCAGTATCACATCTTTTCGAACAGTTAAACGATCAATCGTTACTTCGTCATAATGTCGAATGGTGACTAATTCTAGATTTGAATTGTATTTCACTAAATAGTCGGCTTTAAAAAAGGAAACAAGTTTTTCTAAGTTAACTTTTGAATGATCAACTACAAATGAAAAACTCACGGCCGAGTTTTGCATTAAATTCACTCTAATTTTTTGAGCGTTTAAATAACCAAATATCCGCTCTAAATTTTCTTCTACGATAAACGAAAAATCACGGGGAGTGAGAGAAATTAAGGTTTGATTCATCTTGAATATGAACGACGGAATATTGTCATCAAATGCAAGTGATTCTTGAATAATTGTGCCCTCTTCTTTTGGATTAAGGAAAGACTTTATGAGTAAAGGAATTTTTTTACGCTTCAGTGGTTGTATCGTTTTTGGGTGAATAACCGAAGCGCCAAAATAAGCCAATTCAATTGCTTCTTTAAACGAGATTTTTTCTAGTAATACCGTATTGTCAAAATATTTGGGATCTGCATTCAACATCCCCGGCACATCTTTCCAAATAGTCACATCAGTTGCGTTTAAGCAGTAGGCAAATATCGCTGCTGTAAAATCTGATCCTTCTCGTCCGAGTGTAGTTGTATGGCCCTGGGCCTCATGTCCAATAAAGCCTTGAGTCACCGCAATGCGGTTTCCGTTTTCAAAAACAGTATTAATTTCAGTTTGAATCAAATTTTCAGTGAATTCCCAATCTACTCTTCCTTCTCGCCAACGGTCATTTGTCCGAATTAATTTTCGAGCATCTACCCAAGCAGTTTTAAAGTTTGTTTCTTCTTGCAAATAATTGGTGATTATTTTGGTGGATAGAATTTCTCCTAGCGAAATTATTTGATCGTATTCAAAATCGTAATCTCCAAAACTCCCTTGGCATTTTTCTTTTAATCCGTCGAAAATTATAAATATTTCATCCAGTAAACCAGGTTCTTGATCCAATCCTAGATCTTGAATAATGATATGATGAAATTTCTTTAATTCATCAATGAGTCTTTCAGTTTCGGCATGGTTTTGCTTTGAAAAAGAAGCAATAATTGCCTCTAAAGCATTCGTCGTTTTACCCATTGCAGATACAATCACTACCAAGTTCTCATCTTGATGCAATCGTAAAATTTCCCCAACGTTAATGACCGCCTTATAGTCCTTAACTGAAGCGCCACCGAATTTAAAAACTCTCATCTCTAATTTTTTCACAAAAATACAAGGTTTGAAAATATTATTTCCTACAAGACAGTATTTATCACATTTTATTTATTATTTGTTCAATAATCAAGCGCAAACGCCTATGTAATGTGTCCTAATTCGAATAAGATTTCTATATTTAGGGGTTGAATTTGAGGGAATTGACTAACGTTTTTACACCCAATAATTCTAGAAGCGAAGAAAAAATGCAAAAAGTTGCTGTTTTTTGTCACCAATGGGCGCTATTTTTCGTTTAAATAAAAAGCAATAAAAGTTTAAACCCCAACAATGATAAAAGCTATGAATTTAGGAAAAGTCTTTGCCCTAATAATGGGTCTGTTTTTCTCATCCGGAATTTTATATGCACAAGAAATTTGTGACAATGGAATTGATGATGATGGAGATGGTTTAATTGATTGTCTTGATCCGGATTGTATCGGTGATGCAGACGCTTGTCCTGCATTTGAGTTTCCAGGCAGTTGTTTGCCAATTGGATACATTCCAGATATTACAGGAACCGAAGGTGGATTTAAAGAGGGAGGTACTGTAGCAGATGTGCTTATTCCAATTCCTGCTTCTACAAATCGTGCATCCTTAATTATTCAAGGGGTATATCAACAAGCGCCAGTAGATGCATTGACAGGGGTTAATGATTTGAACCACGCACAAGAAAGAATTGTTTGGGGTCGTGTTGAAATGGATTTAGATAATGGAGAATCTTCAGGTTGGGTTGAATATTCTGTAAACAATCATGAATCAAAACGTTTTTCATGGGTAGATCAACCAATGGGACCAGACGTTACAGACACTTACACAAGAGTTGGTCATGATTTTGGTGAATTACCAGACTTTGAATTTGTATTTGATTATACGGCTGATGATGTTATCATTGGTTGTTCTGAATCAGATGTGGACATTTCTTATTACTCTATTTTTTATGGAAATTTTGACAGTCAAAGTTTAACCAGTACACCTGGTGCAGATCCTACGCAATATCCAGTTTATTATGATGCAGGGGTTGATCCTGTAAATTTAATTGCTGAGGTAGATATGCTAACTGGAGCTGATGCACCTGATTATTTGCAAATTAGAGCAATTGGAATTAACCAAAACAGATATGGTAACGGCGGAGTCTTAGTTCAGGATACACGTGAAGAGGCCATGTCCATCAAATACATTATTATTGATTTGGCAACAATGACAGCCTCAGGAAATTTAACCGTAAACAACGGTAATATTCCTGATATGAATACTTCATTTACCTTTTCAGATTATGATGTAACGAGTGGTGATCCCATTACTGCAGATGCAACATTGCTCGGAGACAGTGACGGAAATATCCTGCCACCGAATCAAATTGCTGTTTGTGATATGACACTTGAAATTGTCGGTGATCAATTAATTATGACAAGAAGTGATGTGCATGGAGCAGATTTTAATGAGATTTATTACGTAGAATTTTTACGCTACTCCGATCAACCTTATACTTCAAGCTTTTACTTGACGCAAAACGCTTACCAAGGACCTGACGAACTTGGATTTGATTATGGCGGATCTGATGATGGCGTAAGTGTAGATGGTTTTGTTGATTTTATAATTCCACCAGGAAGTAAAAGAGGTTATTTAGAGATTAGAGCAAATGGCTTATGGAGCCCGTTTGACTTGACAGCCTATGAAGGCCCAGCACCATCTAACACAACTAGAACCAATGGTAACCAAATGTATGCTTTTACTGAGGTAAACTTTGATTTGGAAGAAACAACAGGATATTTTGTAACGATTACAACGTCAACGCAGCAACAATTATATGCTTGGCAAGAAATTCCAATCGATCCGGATATTGACATTACTGATTTAGATATTTACGGGCAGCTCCCTAATTCAGATGAGCGCCTCAACTTTGAAATTATCGATCCGAATATTTTCCGTGTGCATCTCGAAAACGATAAAATCGCATACGAACGTGTGCTAAACATGACCTTTTTAGGTTCTAAAGTGAACTTGGTTTACAGCACATTTACACATAATGATGAGTTGACAACTGGTTGCGATAGTGTGCATTATACCATGGAAATTTGTAACTCTGGTGGAGCCGACTTAACAGTTCCTGTACCTGTTTCTTTCTATACTGCCGATCCTACGGTTGATCCTACAGCAATCTACTTACATACGACGATTTATGATCTTGATATCGAGCAAGGACAATGTCAAGATTTTGACTTTGCAATTGATATTAGTGCATTGGGCGGCGCCTTAGTTGGCGATATTACTATTGTACTAAATGATGATGGAAGTTTTGCTGGAGCACCTGGTACAGTTATTCCAGCAATTTTTGATGCAGGCGATTTAGCCGATCAAGATAGTGATGTTTTAGAATGTGAATATATCTACAATATTATTAGTTCACCTTATGAATTAACATTGCCACCGGAACCAACAATTACCTTTAATGATGACTTATTCATTATTTGTCCTACAGATGAAGCATATATTGTTGCAACAGATGTTGATGGAACATTTGGTGACTTAACTTATGAATGGGCACCTGAATTTGGAGACACGGATGAAATTACGGTTTCTCCGGATGTCACAACATGGTATTATTTAACTGTGACAGATGAGTGTCATACAGTAACTGATTCTGTAAAGGTTGAAATTGGAACTGTAGATGTATCTGATATCGTTGTGCTAGAGGCTGAAGTTTGCCCAGGCGTTCCTGGTTTATTGGGAGGGATAACGGTTCTTCCAGATGATCCAAGTTGGACTTATATCCTTTCTGGGGGTGGTGATGTTTGGGGTCCTACAGGCGACAATGTTTTTACTGATTTGGCTGGAGGAATCTGGTATTTACTCAATATTGTTGATGAAGATGGATGTTTCTTGGACACCTCAATTTATGTAGGTCTTGGAGACAATGAAGTTACAGCTGATTTTGTTTTAGATAGTATAAGAGATGTATCTTGCTTTGGAGCTGGAGATGGTGGAGCTTATGTCGAAAATATAGATGGTGGAATTTTACCACCGTACACAGTAATTTGGTCAACTATTGGTGGCCCATTTGCAACTACTCCTGGACTTCCTATTGGCGGAAATGATGACATTGACAATTTATTTGGTGACACTTGGACCGTAACAATTTTAGATTCAGAAGGTTGTGCATGGTCAAGAGTGTTCGATATTTTTGAACCAGACTTGCTAACCATTGATATTATTTTTAACGACCCAACCTGTTATGAATTTTCAGATGGTTCAGTAACCGTAAATGCATTGGGAGGAAATGATGGCAAAATTTATGAAATTAGAGATGCGGATGATGTTTTATTAAACGTAGACAATTCAAATACGGCAAACACATTAGGAGACGGAACGTATTTTGTAACCGTTACAGATGAAAATGGATGTACAGCAACCGGTTCTGTAACACTTGTGCACCCAGAACAAATTACAGTTGACCTTGTGTTGACTGATCCGCTTTGTTATGGGTTTGCGACAGGAGAAGCTGTTGTAGAGACTGTTTATAATGCGACTGGTGATGCTGCATTAGTGAGTTATTATTGGGCGCCAAACCCTCCGGGAACGGATGGAATTGGAGCAGATACACTTTCTGATTTACCTGCGGGAGATTATGTTTTAACAATCAATGATGAAAATGGTTGTTCAAATACATTTGATTTTACCATCAACGAACCTGATTCGCTTTATTTTGTAGAACTAGGAACAAAAGATGCGTATTGTAGATTATTCGGATATCAGTCTGGAAACGGAGTTGTATTTGGAGCTGCGTCAGGTGGAACACCTGATTATACATACCAATGGTTGAATTTGGATGAAGAAACATTTACGGATGCATCAACTTGGGGCGGCTTAAACCCTGGCGATTATCGATTGACTGTTTTTGATGATAACGGTTGTATTTTAACTGAGGTAGTTCATTTGGATTCTGTTAATCCAATTGCATCCTTCACAGTTGATTCGCCACAGCTAAATACTGATTGTAAAGGAACTGCTGATGTTGAAGTTGCATTTACAAATACATCTCAGTACTATGCCAATCCTGAAAACCCCTTTGCTGATCCAAGATTCCACTGGAATTTAGATAGCCCGCAAGGCGATTGGTACATTACAGATAATGTAGATGAAATATTGGATACAATATATGAAGCGCGAGGTGTAAGTTATGAGATAGAGGTTTGCTTAGTCGCTCAAAACAAAAATGGCTGTAAAGACACAATATGTAAAATCATAACTATTTTCGAACCAATTGCTTTGGATGAGGTCAATATCTTTAGTCCTGATGGTGATGGAATAAATGATGAATTTACCTTCGAGTTTAAATCAAAATCAATCGCTGAATTTGAATGCGTTATCTTAAATAGATGGGGAGTTCAAGTTGGAGAATTGAATGCGATAACTGAAGGTTGGGACGGAACAGACATGAATGGAGACCCTTGTAATGATGGTGTTTATTTCTATAAGTTTGTAGCAACTGCAGATAATGGAGAAACAATCAAGCGACAAGGGACAATTACAATTGTTGGAAAGTAGCACACCAGCATTTGCCTTGCAAACCTGTGTTCAAATCAATAAAGACCTCCAAGGAGTGTCTTTAATGACCGTATCTTTGACTGATATTAAAGAAACCACTATTCTTGAGGATCTTATTCAGCAATTAATGCCAATTCTTAATGAGTTGGTAGCAGAAAGCAAGTTGTCCCAATTTATTTATTTGGTAGACCTGAATGAAACAGATTTTAAAAAATCACTCCAGCGAGAAAATTTTTCTGACTTAGCCTATCTCGTAATAAAACGCGAGGCGCAAAAAGTATATCTAAAAAATAAATTCAGTCAGTCAAGCTCAATTGAATAAACCCGACTAAACGAATTTAGAAGGTCTTCTATCGCGCCTTAGATGTTGATTCACATTTAATGCGTAAATTTATTATTTATCTATTTCCCATGATCTGAGGTAATTATTATAACCTAAAAAATTATTGGTGTATAGATAATTTTTACATTTGTAATAACAGAGGTAATTGAATAAAAATAATGGACAAATTTACATTTGTCGGAAATGGTGATGTCAACGCCATTGACGATCTTTACGAGAGGTATAAAGCGAATCCCGAATCAGTTGATATTGAGTGGGCTCGCTTCTTTGAAGGGGTTGATTTTGCTAAAACAGATTTTGAATCTGATGAAGCAGGAGGAATCATTCAAGAAAATTTCCAAAAAGAATTAAAGGTGCTAAGCTTAATTGAGGACTACAGGTATCGTGGTCACTTGTTTACCCACACCAACCCTGTGCGTGAGCGGAGACAGTATAAACCAACATTGGCTATTGAAAATTTTGGCTTAGAACAAGCTGATTTAAAAGTTGTCTTTCAGGCTGGAATTGAAGTAGGACTTGGTGCAGCTCCTTTGCAAGACATCATTAAGTATTTAGAAGACCATTATTGTCAGTCAATCGGTATTGAGTATGCTTATATACGCGTTTCTGAACGCCTTAAATGGTTAAGAGAAAAGATTGAGTTGGGAAATAGACCAAAGTATAGCGTCGAAAACAAAAAAGAAATTTTTGCTAAATTGAATAACGCCACCATTTTTGAGCAGTTTTTGCACAAAAAATATGTGGGACAAAAACGTTTTTCTTTAGAAGGTGGCGAATCATTAATCCCATGCCTGGACGCTCTAATTCAAATGGGAGCTGAACATGGAGCAAAAGAATTTGTTATCGGAATGGCACACCGTGGAAGATTGAATACGCTTGTCAACATCATGGGAAAAGACTATGAGTCTATTTTTAATGAATTTGATGGAAAAGAGTTTGATTCAGATGATAGTTTTGACGGAGATGTTAAATATCACTTAGGTTATACAAATACTATAACAACTACGAAAGGTCATAAAGTAAGATTAACCATGGCGCCAAACCCTTCGCATTTAGAAGCTGTTGCGCCAGTTGTTCTAGGAATTGTTCGTTCAAAAATCGATAATGTTTTCAAAGAAGAAAACGCTGTCATTCCAATTATCATTCATGGTGATGCTGCAATAGCTGGTCAAGGATTGGTATATGAGGTCACTCAAATGGCACAATTGGAAGGCTATCGCACGGGCGGATCAATTCATATTGTTGTCAATAATCAAGTTGGGTTTACAACTAATTATTTAGATGGAAGATCATCAACTTATTGCACAGATGTTGCCAAGGTAACATTGTCGCCAGTGTTCCATGTGAACGGAGATGATATTGAAGCCGTGATTCAAACTGTTCAAATAGCGACTGAATACCGACAAAGATTTCACAGAGACGTTTTTATAGATTTATTAGGATATAGAAAATATGGACATAATGAAGGAGATGAACCTAAGTTCACGCAACCTAAATTGTATAAGTCCATTTCAACACACCCAAGTGTTCGTGCCATTTATTTAGATCAATTGATCAAAGAAGGTGTGCTAACCGCCGAGGAAGGTAAACAGTATGAAACAGATCATTCTAACTTGATTGATGTTTCTTACGCGAGTTCTAAAAAACAGAAAAAAGCAGAAGTACTCAACTTTTTAGAGTTGGCTTGGAAAGGATTTAGACATGGGACTAGTGAAGATTTTGATGCTTCACCTGTGACTGCTGTAACGAAAGCTAAAGCCCTCGATTTGGGTAAAAAATTAGCTACCTTACCAGAAGACAATAAGTATTTCCGTAAAATCAAAAAATTATTAAATGATCGTGCCGATCAGATTGATCGAAATGCATTGGATTGGGGAACGGCTGAAATGTTAGCTTATGCAACCTTGTTGGATGAAGGACATGAAGTAAGAATTTCAGGTCAAGATGTTGAAAGAGGAACATTCTCTCACCGACATGCTGTGGTTAAAACAGAGGATGACGAAAAAGATATTGTGACTCTAAACTTATTGTCGGACAAGCAAGCAAAGTTTAGTATTTATAATTCCCTTTTATCTGAGTACGGTGTACTTGGATTTGAATATGGATATTCCCTTGCTAATCCAAACGGTTTAACAATTTGGGAAGCACAATTTGGCGATTTTTATAACGGTGCGCAAATCATGATCGATCAATTCATCTCGTCAGGTGAAGATAAATGGTATATTCAAAGTGGTTTAGTATTGTTACTTCCGCATGGTTACGAAGGTATGGGAGGTGAGCATTCAAGTGCCCGATTAGAGCGCTTCTTGCAATCTTCGGCTGATCTGAACTGGCAAATTTGCAATGCGACAACACCAGCCAATCACTTCCACTTATTGCGTCGTCAAATGCACCGCGATTTTAGAAAACCTTTAATTTGTTTTTCTCCAAAAATGCTCTTGCGTTATCCAAAAGCTGTTTCAACAGTTGAAGACTTAACCAATGGAGGATTCCAAGAAGTATTGGATGATCCAATCGAAAATAAAAATGCTGTTAACACAATTGTGCTTTGCTCAGGAAAGTTCTATTATGAAATGAAGGAGAAAGCGGAGGAAAGAGCAGTTGAAAATGCAGCATTTATCAGGATGGAACAAATGTATCCCTTGCCAGAAAAACAGTTAGATGCAGTTTTGGCTAAGTATAAAAATGCGAAACGTTTCATTTGGGCACAAGAAGAACCTGAAAACATGGGGGCTTGGAGATATATGGCAATGAATTTAAGAAAATACAACTTAGTTGATATTTCTAGAAACGCATCAGCAGCACCTGCAGCTGGTTCAAGTTCATTACATAAAAGAAGATTGGCGGATCTATTTGATCGTCTTTTCGATAAAATTGCTGAATAATAAACTCGATTTGTATTAAAATCGAAAATTGAATAAAAAAATTAAAGGAAATGAATCGAAACGCATAAAGTAGAAGTTAAAGGAAAGCATCAATAAATCTTTAATCTTTGGTCTTTAAGCGAAGCGATCTAATATCAAAAAAATATGTCTGTATTAGAAATGAAAGTTCCCTCACCGGGAGAATCAATATCAGAAGTAGAAATTGCACAGTGGTTAGTTGAGGATGGAGACTATGTAGAGAAAGATCAAGCCATTGCTGAGGTAGATTCGGACAAAGCAACGCTTGAACTGCCAGCAGAAGAATCTGGGATAATTACGCTGAAAGCTGAAGAAGGAGATGCTGTTGCAGTTGGTGCAGTAGTTTGTTTGATTGATACAGCTGCTGAAAAGCCAGCTGGTTTTGTTGCTGCTGATGTTGTTGCTGCACCTGTTGTAGCTGAAAAAGCCGTCACTTCGAGCGCAGTCGAGAAGCCAGCACCTGCAGCGAAAACTGCAACTCCGGTAAAGGAATCTTACGCTACAGGTCACCCATCAATTTCCGCTAAAAAGACAATGGATGAGAATGGCATTGCTGCCAATCAAGTAAATGGAACAGGCAAAGACGGACGCATTACTAAGCAAGACGTTGTTGCAGCCATGGCAGCAGGATTCTCTACAAACGAAGCACAAGGATGGGGTGGAACAAGAAATACTGAGCCTAAAAAAATGTCAATGCTTCGCCGTAAAGTGGCAGAGCGTTTAGTTGCTGTTAAAAGTGAAACGGCAATGTTAACAACATTCAATGAGGTGGATATGAAGCCGATTATGGATGTGCGTAAAAAATATAAAGCATTCTTCAAAGAGCATCACGAAGTGAATTTAGGATTCATGTCTTTTTTTACAAAGGCAGTAACTGAGGCTTTAAATATGTTCCCGTCTGTGAATTCGCAGATTGAAGGTAAAAACATGATTTTGCATGATTATGCCGATATAGGAATTGCCGTTTCTTCTCCAAAAGGATTAATGGTACCCGTTGTAAGAAATGCGGAACAAATGACCTTGGCAGAAATTGAAAGAGAAATTAAACGCCTTGCAATTCGTGCGCGTGACGGTAAAATTTCTCCAGACGAAATGACAGGAGGAACATTTACAATTACGAATGGTGGTGTATTTGGATCTATGTTATCGACACCAATTCTTAACCCACCACAATCTGCCATTTTAGGCATGCACAATATTGTTGAACGTGCTGTTGTTGTGGATGGTGAAATTGTTGTGCGACCAATTATGTTTGTGGCCTTATCTTATGATCATAGAGTTATTGATGGAAAAGAATCTGTAAGCTTTTTAGTTAAAGTGAAAGAGATGTTAGAGAATCCAGAAAAAATGATTTTCGGAGGAAAAGATCCAATTGAGGTTTTATTGGGATTGTAGAAAAAAATAAAATAATAATGAAAACGCTTATTTTGATTCATTCAAAATAGGCGTTTTTTTTTGATAAAAACTGCTTCGCAAAATGTACGCTTCAAAAAAATCAATATATTAGAATAAGTAAAACTTAAAAACGAAACTATGATTAAAAAATTACACATTAGCATTGTCTCAATCCTTATGATTGGTTTAATGTTTTCATGTTCTACATCTAATGATGTGGCAAGTAATAGAGGTATCCAAAAAAGAAAATATAACAAAGGTTTTTATGTAGAAAAGGGTCCTAAAATGGGAGGTGATACAAAGAAAGTTGAGCTGGTAGAAAACGAAAACACAGTTGAGGAAACACCAATGACGGGTGATGCGCCAACTGAGCGTATCTCTTCAGCTCCAGAAGTTATTTTTGTTGAGGAAGTGGAAGAGACAATTGCTGAAGTTACTCCTGAAGTTCCGACGGATGATATGGCAATTAATGTTGAAGTAGAAGAGCCGCCGTATTTTCATAAAACTGCAGTAGAAGAATCTCAGTCAAATGTAGTTCCAGAAGGAAAAACTAAAAACCGATTGATGAACCGTATTGAAAAGGTTTTAAATAGAAATAAAGCTACGCCTCAAAACATGACAAGATCAAGTTCTGAAAGTGGTATAATGCTTGTGCTATTAGTACTTTTGGCAATCTTTTTAGCCCCATTAGCAGTTTTAATTTATGATGGGGTTGATCGCCCGTTTTGGATTGATTTAATTCTGTGGCTAGTTGGTATCGGTGTTGGTTATTTCTTATTTGGAGCAGGAGTTGCATTTTTATGTGGTCTGATTGCAACAATTTATGCATTGCTAATTATTTTTAATATAGTCTAATCGCATTACGTTTTTTAAGAAGAGGCTTCTATTTGGAGCCTCTTTTTTTGTTGTGTGCCCAGCATGGGCAATGATTATAGGGTTCAAGTCCCGAGCACGCCTTTATAGCAGGAAGTGTTAGCCAATAGCAAGGGTGTCCTGCGTGAGCAGGAATCTGAAGGAAGCTCA
>WTCE01000184.1 GCA_013138735.1 Crocinitomix sp.
TAAAATCGATCACTCTGTAAATGAGCAGATTAAAAGGATAAAATAAATACAATTATACTTCGGCAAATCAGACTGAACGAAGATGCCTTATCAAAGATAAAACACATTAAGATCTGATTTAATTTGATTGAAATGGACTAAAAAAAGATGACCAATACTACAACTACGTTTTTTTTCTAGACAAGATGACTTAGAGACCAGAAGACAGATGGCAAAAAACTGAAGTTAACACTCATCAAAGATCATTTACTCCGATTTGTCAATCAGATATATTAATAATGTATATCTTCAATCCTGAATCGAAGCAAACGACGCTAACGCTATCTTTGCTTCAACGTTATGCTTTATTGCGATTTGACTTGAAATAAATTAACTACAAATCCGTTTACAATTATCATTCTTATGGACCAACTTGAAAGCTTTTCAGAAGATAAAAAACTTTAATTATAACGGAGTAAAATTGCTTTAGCAACACAATTTCACGCCCTGTAATATACTGATATGAAATTAAAATTAATCATAATATTACTACTTCCTTACTGCTTAATAGCACAACAAGAATTTCGTATTTTGGGAACTTGGAAGACATGCATAACAAAAAAGAGAAGTGAAATAAAAAACTGCTCAGGAGATGCGTATAGTGTAACGTACACATTCTTAGAGGACGGTACTTTCAGCAGGTATAACAGCATTAATGGAAAAGAATATATCAATCATGGCACTTGGAGCTATGGCGGGAAGTTCTTAGTGCGTAACAACATAAATGAAAAAGGTATACCAAGCGGGGAATTCGAAATAAAAATAAAGTGGATCAATGAAAAATTATTTTTCATGAAAGGGAGGGAGGGAAAATTTGGTCCCATGTATTACCATGGTTTCCATAAACAATAACATGTATAACAAATAGGGTTGTTTAAAAGAATCATTGTTTTGCTTAAATCAGTAAGATCCTAAAATCAATACTTACTAACCCTTCAATTTCAAATCCTCACAAACCTCTTTTAAAACCTCACAAGGATCAACATCTATTGCAAGCGCAATCAAATACAATTCGTCTGCTCTTAATTTAGTTGTTTCATTTGAACTTAATTGACTAAGCCTTGATTTACTGATCCCAGTTCGCCTTGCGACTTCTGCCTTATTAATCGATTTTTTCGTTAAATACAATCCTAAACTTGTCATGCTTTATGGGTGTTATAAGTACATAAATTTAGAAATTATAAACTTTTGTATCAAAAAACTACACAAATGTTTTGAATTTGGGTTCAATTATTATACATTTGTATAGAAAATCAATACGATTGTACCCAAAACTTAGAATTATGACTGTTAGAAAATTAAAAATACTCTCCAAATTCCAAAGGAGAGAATATAACAAGCATGTAACTGTTCCCGAAATAAAATTGGAAGGCAAATGGTTGGAAAAACTTGGTTTTGAATTGGGCGGTGAGGTAATGGTAAAGCAACAAAAGGGTAAGTTGACGATTACACCAAAGAAGAGTGAGAATGATTAAAATTAATTTCGATTAGATTCGGGTGATTAAAGGATCGCGATTTGACTTGTGCAAGGCTCAATTGAATTGTTTTGATTGATTCGCCATAGGCGAATTAATTATTAATTTATGTATCTTGTCAAGACAATAACCTGAATACAATTGTTAACCTGAAATACTAGATTTACATAATACCGAATTGATCAAATGGAAGAAAACAAGTCTCAAATATTAATTTATCAAACGGAAAACGGAGAAACTAAATTAGATGTTCGTTTTCAGGACGAGACAGTCTGGCTTACTCAAAAATTAATGTCAGAATTATTTCAGACTTCTGTTCCCAATATTAATATGCACCTAAAAAACATATTTGAGGAAGGGGAATTACATGAGAATCGAACTATTAAGGATTTCTTAATAGTTCAAAAAGAGGGAAATCGAGAAGTCAAAAGAAAGCAAGTTTTTTATAACCTTGATGCAATAATTTCTGTTGGATATCGGATCAAATCTAATATCGCAACCAAGTTTAGACAGTGGTCAACCAATCAATTACGAGAATACATTGTAAAAGGATTTGTCTTAGATGATGAACGTCTGAAAAATCCTGACTTACCTTTCGATTATTTTGAGGAACTAGAAAAACGGATACAGGACATCCGTACCTCTGAAAAACGATTTTATAGAAAAATTACAGATATATATGCAACAAGTGTTGATTATGACCCAACTTTAGAAATCAGCATTGGATTTTTTAAAACAATTCAAAATAAATTACATTGGGCTATAACAGGACAAACAGCCGCAGAGATAATTAGTCAACGAGCCGATAGTTCTAAAGAAAATATGGGGCTGACTAGTTGGAGAGGTCACAATATTAGAAAAACAGATGTCTCAATCGCGAAAAACTATCTAAATGAGGCTGAACTTGCTGCATTAAACAACTTGATAGAACAATATTTAATTTTTGCACAAGGACAAGCGCAGCGAAGGGTTCCAATGTATATGGCGAATTGGATTGAAAAACTGAATGGATTCTTAACACTAAATGATAGAGAGATTCTAAATAATGCTGGGAGCATATCTCATGAAATTGGTAAAGAAAATGCGGAGCTTGAATACACAAAGTTTAAAACGAATAAACAAAAAACGATAGAAGAAGGTGATTTCGAAAGAGCTATTAAAAATATAGAAAATAAGCCAAGGCGAAAAACACCACGTGACGACTAAACAAAAGCATAACACAAAGTATAGTGCATAGCTACCCTACGGGTTAGCTACGACACCATACCCAATCGTTATGTGTTATTACGATTTGACTCAATTATGAACTTCAAACTTTGGTTGGAATGGGAACATTTAGAAGGCGAATGGGATTCTGAAAATGAATTCGCCAACATTCGTGTGGAACTTTCAGACGGAAGAAATTACGGTTTAAATGTCTGGACATAAAACTGTCTAAATTGGATTGTAAAAGAAGATGAGAAAACCGGAGAAAATTTAGGCGGAACTTATCAAAAACCGCCAGACTTAATGGTTAAAGAACTCACCAGAACTTGTATAGAAAAAGTCATTTCCGACTTACTTTTAAAAGGCAATTTAGAAGAAATATTGAACCCTTCAATTATTGCAGCAGAATGACATATCAAGCCCGCTTAATTAAGACATTAGAGAATTCCTCATCCGTTACTGGAATTGACAACACTGATCTTATTATAAAATTGTTGCGAATTAGTACCAAAGAGTTCGAGAAAGGAACAGTTGAAGGACGATTGTCCTCTATTCTAATTTATCAGCAACTAATTGAATCTTGCCTGCTCAACCTCTTGAAAATGTCCCAATTATTAGTGCAAATCAAGATTTATCCAAGTCAAATAGAATTTAAAATCGATAATAAAATGATGTTCGGCCAAATCATTAAAGCTCACGGCTCCACTATATCATTCAACAACAAAGAAACCTTTCTAGCAAAGTGTAGCCAATTTAACCGAACTAGAATTGAGCTTGTTCATAAGCTTTTTCAAATTAATCAACCAGAAGATGTACTGCAAATCACAAATTCAATAGATACACAGTTTTATCAAATTATTGACTCTTGGTCAATTGCTCATGAAGAGATTTATCAGAAAATTAAGGAGGTTAAGAAATCACCGAATATTAAGGAACTCTATGCGGAATTCAATTCGTAGAAAACAACACATAAAACAATTAGAACCCAAAATCACGTGGGCGCAGGGCGTCCCCACTGATTTTTTCTAAGTGTTGCACTATGCCGCTACGCTTTGGCTTTTAGAATTTTTTCCTTACTGTGTAATTTCAATAAAT
>WTCE01000148.1 GCA_013138735.1 Crocinitomix sp.
GGAGTGTGCTGATTTTACTAGGTTTTAGTGAAACATTGTTTTCGATTCGAATGATCGATCAGAAACTGAAGTAAACTAAATCTGAAAATAATTTGAATTTTATTTGTTTTAGTCATAGAATACGGAGCGTGCTGATTTTACTGGGTTTTTGGAATTTGCTTTCCCTTATCAATATTTTTCTTCAAAATATCCATTTTCGCAGCCAAAACAACTTCTCGAACCTTTATAAGTTCAACGATACTTTCCTCTATAATCAATATAGAGCTATTATCTTCATTCGGTTTGGCGAGAAAAAGTCCCTTTTCATGGAAGTAAATCAGATCTCTTACAGTCCAATCTATGCCTAATTGTGGGTATTTATCAAGTATTTCTTTTGGGGTAAGTAACGCCATTTTCTCAGGGATTGGTTGAATCAAAGATACATTATTATTTGCGTTTATCTCCTTAAAGGTCAAATTATTAGCATCCGCCATTGTTATAGTTTTAAATAAACCCGACGTTTATCGAGTTGGTTATTAGCGAAATCCATTAATTCTAAAAAACTGGGTTCATAAATTAAAGTTTTGCTTTCGCGACCAGAGCGTTTCCCAATAAGTAAAGTCCCTGATTGATAGATCCCGAGGTTTCGTGCTGACCATCCGAGTAAATCTACATTTGGGTACTTTTCAATTAATTCAGCGCAAGTCTTAAAGTCATTTGGGTCGTAGTACATATCATAAGAATTTGTAAGTAGCAATTAGTTTTAAGTGGGTTTAATAAAGTTATAATACAAATTAAACGTAAAAGTTACTGTTAATGTTGTGTTAAATAGGTTGTTAAAGATTCATAAACCACAATAACTGTTCCGAAAATTATATGTCTGTAATAGATCAATAGTGACCATACTATAATTACGAATGATAAGAACAATACGTTGAAAATTCATCATAAAATTTGACAAAATCCCGCTATTATAAATAGGTCAACGAAAAAAAATAAAACTTTTTTTTATCTTTTTTTTCGTTGTTTCACGACGTTTTCCCACCCTCTTTTTACCGAATTCGAATATTAGAAAACCCCCACAACTCCTATAAATACTCATTTTTTATTTTTTGAGTACAGGGGGGTACGGGGGTGTACCCCCCTGTACACCCCCGTACCCCCCTGAACACCCCTGCTCACCCCTGTACTCGCTTTTTTGAGGGGTCATTGCTCCCTAACTTGATTGGAAACGGAAAGCGAAAACTTTCTAATAAACATTAAAACAAATTCAAGATGAGAACAAAAAAAGAATTATTCGATCAACTGGACGAATGTTGGTCAGGACACAGGGATTCAATGTACAAGGTTTTAAAACCATTTCATGTACGATTGATCTACCAACGCTTAATGAACGGCAAATCATTTAAGGAGTTAGCGATTAGGTATGAACTCAATGAATTAAGCGCAAAAATGCTTTTTAATTGGTGTATCAAACAAATCAAAGAACGAGTGGATAGGGATTTTGCAGATCTGCTAAATGACTGTCACGCCTTTATCATTGCCAAAGAATCACGCGGAAAAATTAAAGTATAAACAATCTAAAAAGAAGGGTATGGAGAAGAAGAAATTTAAAGGAGGGATGTTTATAACAACCAGAGATATCCAAATCATCACCGGAACGGTGAACGATAGGGTCGCTAGACGGGAACATCTCAATATAAGAGATGCTCTAGGAAAAAAACATGGCAGAATTACGATAAAAGAGTATTGTGATTATTGGGAAATTGACCTAGCAGAAACACTTGAATTTTTATCGAATAATAGATAGAAAAGGCATTAATACAAGGTGCATAAATGTTCAAAATTTAACACGATTTCAAGCCGATTGGACACAAGAATAGCGGTACTAAACGGTACTTGTTGGTACTTGATGGTACTAGGTGGTACAATCTGCAAATGAAACCGAAGAAACGTCCGTATCTTAATAGGGGATCGGATTATTGATAAACAAATAATACATAAAAAGATGGAAAGAGGAGTAGAATTAATCGGATCAGAATTAATAACAATAGAAGAAATTCAAATGATTAGCGGAGCAGGATATGAAGTAGCGGAAATGGATCATAAGATCATACGTGGATCATTAGGATTCGGATCAGAAGATTTAATGGTAGATCAATATTGTGTTTACCATAATCTTGACAGCGAAGAGATCATAGAATTTATAAATGGGCATAGATACATTCCAAATTGGAAATTGAGAGTAGCGAATCAATTAGATGGAGAATTATCAGAATCTGACATAGCTATGGACGAATATGAAATCGCGCCATTTAGCTTATCTAAAGCCATTGCAGATTTTGAAGAAACGACAAAAACACTAATCGAGAAAGGAGGTATAAATGGAAACAGTACAAATCATTAACAGTTTATTACTAGGCATCACGCTTTATTTTGTGAGAGACTTTCACAAAGACTTTAAGCTGATGAGAAAAGAGGTCTCAGACCTAAAAGAACGCTTTGCGGAATTGTCCGCAAAAGTAAAAATTCAAATTCAATCTATTCGGACGCGATTAGGAATGAAAAAAGAGGAGGAGGGCGAAGAATGAAAATAGTTAAAACAGCCTTGATAGTAGGTGGATTACTTTTAACAGGAAAATACCTACTATCATTAAACCGAGCAGGCAAAAAGATTGCCGTTGATGTCGGTGGCAGAATACATAAGATAGCAATTGAGGGGGTCGTGATTGTACTGAAGTACAATATCAAGAATCCCACTACGAGCAGTATCAAAATGGCAGCACCTTTGGTGAAACTGTCATACAATGGAAAGGTACTAGCATCTAGCTCAATGGCACTTGTTGAGATACCCGAAAATGCAAGAACAGATGACGGGAGAATCAAGATAAATCCGCATAGTGAAACTGGATTTATCACAACAAACATTATCGTACCGTATATGTCATTATTAGGGGCGGGTGCCAACCTTATCCTAAGACTCAAAGACAGTATGAATGGTCGGTCAGATAATCCTGTCAAATTTGAGATAGAATCCAACTCAACAGTTTACACAAAAGTTGGGAACTATCCGTATGATGACACGGTATCTATTGAAGTCTAGCAACGAAGTTGCTTTTACTACTCGATTTGACTTGGAGTGTTAACCGCCAAAGTCAAACAGGGTAGAACTATCGAAAACACCTTGAATGAATGGCGTGTGTGCGGATTCTTTGATTGGTAAATCAAAAATTATTAACACTTAAAACTGGCGACAAACTAATCGAATAGTAAAACAAGCAACGCTTGGTCAAATCGAATAGTAGGAAGTCGCCCTGCGACTATGAGGACGGGGAAGAGAAAGATAAGGAGAGGGATTGAATACGAACGGTTTTTCAAACCTGCAAAAGGAAAAAACATTACCGTTAAAAAAGAGGCGCGGTTAGAGGACACAATGAAATGGATAAAATATGTCATTTTAAAAACCTTAGACCAAACCAAGAAAATTGCAAACCATTTGGAAGCATCAAGTGTGCGAGATACTTGCCGACAAATATGGGCTTTTTGCTTTCATCATTTTCAGTACGAAAAAGATGAAAAGCGAAAAGAGCAGATACGAACACCTAGCCGATCATGGTATGATAGAACAAGCGTTCGCGGAATAGACTGCGATTGTTTCTCTACACTGATAGGTTCGATTCTAACGAATCTAAATATACCGTTCGTAATGCGTTTGGCAAGATACAAAGGTGCGGATTTTGAGCATATCTATCCAGTAGCCTTTGATGAAGAAGGACAAGAAGTAATAATCGACGCTGTGGTTTATAGTTTTGACTACGAAGTAGCCATTCCACCGCAGGGTCAACTTAAAGATGTAGAGATGGATTTAGAAATTTTAAATGGTGCGCCTGATGATTTTTCCAATGATCTACCCATTGATGCCGAAGGGTTATTTTGGGATGATGACGAGGATTTAGAAGGATTAGACGGTAGAGCCGAACGCGAAGCGCGAAAGGCAAGTCGAAAGGCGAAAAAAGACATTCCAAAATCAGAAAAAAAAGCAAAACGAAAAGAGAATCGTCAGCAATTCATTAATGATTTTAAAAAGGGCAACCTAAAAGACAAAATACGATCAGGTATTCATGTATTGAATAAAGCAAATCCTGTTACGCTTTTATTACGTGGTGGCGTATTAGCAAGCATGAAATTGAACCTATTCAAAGTTGCAAGTAGATTACGCTTTGCGTATTGGACGGAGGAACAAGCAAGAGCGAATGACATGGATATGGCAAAATTCAATCAATTGCAACGCATCCGCGAAAAGGTTGAAAAAATCTATTTCCGCGCAGGAGGGAAGCCCGCTTCACTTAAAAAAGCAATGCTTAGTGGAAAGGGAAACCGAAATAAGATGGTGAGTCTGAACGGACTTGGAAGTGCTCCAAATATTATAGCAGACGAAGCTGATATGAGAACCATATTGGGTGAAGAATTGTATAGCGAAGAGTTTGAATTAAACGGTTTAAATGGACTAGGTGAAGTAGCAACCGCAGCAGCGGTAACCGCAGCTAGTGGCGCAATGGGAATAATTGCGGGATTGCTTAAAAAACTCGGAGGGTTATTTAAAAAAGGATCACGTGGCGATCAAAAATTCCAAATTCAGGACAACGGAGATAACGCAGATGAGAAAACGCGAAAGTTCAGCTTTAAAAACATTGGAAATAAAGTACGAACGAAGATTCAGGAACGAAGAGCGCGAAAAAATGGTTCTACTGAAGAAAACGAAGTAATCAAGTTTGAGAATGATGAGGAATTTGATGTTCCTGAAGAGGAATATATTCCAACTCCAGAAGAGGAGTTTTTACCACAAAATTCACAAGCTGATAATGATTCAGATGGGTCTAGTGATTCGAGTGGAGAGAGTGACACTCAGAATAAGGAATCAGGTGGAGTAATGAATTGGATCAAAAACAACAAAGGTTTATCAGTTGGGATTGGTGTAGGATCATTAGCAGCAATTGGTGGTACAATTTGGGGCATTAAAGCGTACAAAAAATCCAAAACAAAGAAAAGTACGAAATCAATGAGTGGTGTTCCAAAAAAGAAAACGAAAACCACCAAAGCAAGTACAGGCGGACGGAAACCAAAACCGAAAACTACAAGAAAGTCAAGAAGCAGCACGCGCCCAAAAGCGCCTGTGAAAAAACTACGCGAAATCAAATTGCCGTAGTCGACCCTTCGATAAACTCAGGGGATAAAATAGAAGTTGAACGAAAAAAGAGAGAGATGAAAGTAGAAGGAAAAAAGAAAAAAAAGTGGCTTCCAAAACCGACGAAAAAGCAATTGATTAAAACCGCAAAAGGTACAGCAATTGACGCAGCGGTGCTTGGTGCAGGAACATTAGTTTCTTCCGCAATGGGGAAATGGTCACTTGCACTTGGAGCAGCACTTGTCATTGGTGGGAATTATGTCCAGAAAGACATAAGTGAATACCTCAGATTAGCAGGGGTAGCTGCCATTGCATGGGGCGTTGCAAAGGTAACTGAGAACGAACAAGTTGAAGAGGATGCTACGATTAGCGGAGTCGGTTTTGTTGCCATGAAAGAAGGAGCGAAAAACCGCTTAATTAATTTCAAAAATAATTGGGTCAAAGCCTTACGGATTGACAAGTTAACCAAGTCAAATTCAAGTCAAGAATCAGAATCGTCAATCGGTTCAATTGACTTGAGTGCCTTGGATACGTTAGAGGATTCGGTTAAACGATCAGCTGTTGATTTTCAAATGAGCCAAATGGATGATGAAGGGGATTACCCATATGGGGATGGCGAATTAATCGAATATTCAGATGAAGCAAATGACTTAGAACAATTCAACGGCATCTACGCCGAGGAAGAATTCGACCTAAGTACAATCTAGGGCGCAGCCCTTTTTACTGCGTGAGACTTGATCTCGCGCAGTAAATAATCACAAAGATATAACGAGTAAAATAAGCTCGCTTATGACTGGCTCTTGCGAGCCTTATTACTAATCGCTTGCCTAAAATCAGAACAGCGCAAGCACTATTTATTAACCTGATTAGTCGGATTTATGCTACTCAATTAAGCCAATTTATTGGTCAAATCGAGCAGTAAAAGTCGACTAGTCGACAACAGACAATTATGATAGAAGAGATGATGGAGAGTGAGTATAACAATGTTGGAGAATTGTTTGGCTTCGGGGAATTGGAAAAGGCAACACGCCACATGAACCCAAGACAGCGTATGATGGCTGTCTCGCAACTTGGGCGACAAGTAAAAGCGTCAAGACGATCACGTGGAGAAATGGAAAAATTTTTTAAACAGCTTCCGAAACACGTGAAACAAGAACTGGTCAAAGGATCATTGCGCCTTGCTGATTGGACGATTTATTCTACTAAGATTATCTCGTCTAAAACAATCAAGATGTTTGAACCGCAAGATGATAAAGAAGTCGGATTGCGGAATATTTCAAACGCGAAATTGCCTAAGAATTCAGTCTTTTTAGTGAGTGGGATCATTCTACTTACTGGAACAGATCCTGCCCCTTTAAATGCGGAGGGTAAAAAAGCGATCAATTTTAGAAGTTTATCAACTGTTCCTGCCATTGCAAATGGTGAATTCAGCTTGAAAGCGAATAAGAAACAAATCGTTCCTGAAAACCAATCGAATCGTCGATTTGTAACAGACAACGATCACACGTTGCAGTGGGGGTATTACAAGTTGGATAATCCGCGATTAATCAAAGATGAAGAGGTGATTGAATTAATCGTGGAACTGGGAACACAATTCCAAATCCCTGCGGATCAATACCTCTACGCTGCCCTAGACGGAACAGCAACAACTCCTTAGCAGAAGGGGCTACTATTCGGTTTGACCGAGGAGGCAGAATTCAAAAAGAATAAAAGGAGAAAGACCGAGAGAAGTGAAACAATGGAAGCAGTACAATTTACTGCTGCTTCCATTTAAAAAAACAAGAAAATGAGTTATAAACACAATATCATAAAAGAGCGATTTGAATTAGAAATCACCACAGAAGGTGAGGTCAAAAAGGGCGAATTTCAATTGGATAGTAACGCAGATGTCGTGTATGGCATTGCGTTAACTAGCAATTTTGAAGAATTGCTTTATTATCGTGGTTCGCAAAAAATTCAAGTGAATGACCAGGAGTTATTCCCTGAAAATTTTGAATCAAAACTATTGATGTCAGGACTTTCAGTAGCACCCAATCAGCGTGTGGTAAAAGTGGGGCTAATTGATAGTGGAAATGGCAAAGTAGAAGTATGGTACAAAGACACAGAGAGTGATAAAGCTGCCTTTGAAGCATACACCGTTTCAATTTACATTTTTTCTAAGACACGATCATGAGAAAAATACTGATCCATAACGAAACAATTACAAAGGCAGGGGTAAAAAGGTTATTTCAAATAGTACTTCCAAAAAATACGCTTGTGTGCAATGGTATTTTAATCGAAGCAACTAAAACAACTTTACCAACAGAAAATCAATTTATTGGAAAAAACCGCTACTGCGGATGGGTAACATTACAAATTCCAAACGAAAGAGATGTGTTTTTTTCGGAATTAATCCCCTTTTTCAGTAGCGAATTACAAACCTATCGACCCACTTTGAGTGTTGGGTTAGATGAGCAAAAACCGTGGTGGTTTTCAGGAACAAAGCGTGAATTTTTTAGTGTGAGTGTACCAACTAAATCAATGCTTATTGAAGGCTATTATGAAGATCATGCAATTGGGACTAACTACCCCTATCAAGTGAGAATATACCTTGAAATCGAGAGCGAGTAAAATCAAGTATTAACAAGTAAAAAAGACGAACCTACTGAGTTTAGCCTGCAAAAAAACAGGTCAAATCGAATAACAAAGCAAGCAATGCTTGGTCAAATCGAATAGTAGCAAGTCGTGCAACGACCATGAATGAAGGAACAGCAATAACGATAGCGGAGCATAAGATGAAAGAATTAGGTGTGGGAGACAACTACATTTTGCGTTACCGTCATTTTAGATTAGATCCCAATGAGGTGAGAGAAATCAAAGGGGAAAATCATTTATACATTTTGACTTATCCATTCAATGATATCAAAATTTCAAGCAAAGCGGGAGTGTACGATTTGAAAGATGATGGAATCAATGAACTACAGTACGTTCACAGAGGTGTGATCAGAATTGAAAACAAATCTGGTGTGAGGTTGGATGCCAAATTCATTCAGGCAATACCATTGGTCGAAGAGCGAGAGTCAACTAGTAATTAGTGAATTCTAATTGGCAAAATTAATCATAATTAAAAAGGAAAAAAGATGGAGGAATTAGAAGAGTTACGGGAGGATGAAAACACCGCCTTTGAGAGAGAGTCGCAAGGCAACGGTAGTCAAATTTTTTCCGAACCATTTAGTCACAATGCAGTTGGTCGGTTAAAACATTTGGTCAACACATTTCACGAGCAAGGTAAGAACCAATATTATACGATTCATGTGGATGGTGTGAGAGTCGTTGGAAAAACAGCAGACGGTCGAAAGTTTGATAATTACATACAATTCGTGAACAACTATTCCAAACTGGTCGAAGTGAGATTGTATCAGGGAAAGTCGTTCAATTGCAATAAATACCGGTTTATTATTAGTAGCACATTGTCAGGAATCGAGGGAGAGAAAACCGAACAAGAACGTATTAATAGCGCAATTGCAGCTCACAAACGTGAACTGGAATTCAAATCAATTCAGCAAGAATTGGAGGGGAGCAAAAAAAAGCTCAAAAAATTAAAGAAGCTGCAAAAAGAGAGCGAAAGTGAAGAGAGTGGTTTCAATTTTGACAATGTAACCAGTCTTGTTCAAAATGCAGTCGGACTGGTTGGACAACTTCGTGGAGGTGCAGTTCCAATTGCAGGGGTCGGTCAAACTATCCAGCCCGAAGCAGAAGTCGAAATAGAATCAGTGGATGATAATTCGAATTCGGAATCAAAGGGAAAACCCAAAGTTGGAAAGAAAGCGAGAAAACTATATGAACAACTCGCATTACAATTAAGTGCGGATGAAATGATAGACTTGATTCACATGGTTAAAGAAATGTCGAACTATCCTGAAGTCTATCAGAAGTATAGACAAGAAATCGAATTATTAATCAAAAACAATCAAAATGGACAAGCATAGTTTTAAAATTTCAATTACAGGCAGTAAATCAGAAGCAACAGAAAAAGCGGTGGCGGTTGCCACGCTTGCGAGTTATCTAGATGCAAAAACCTTAACCGCTCTTGCTAAAGTGGTCAAAACAGACCCAAATAAAGTGGCATTGGCAAAGCAGTTTTTAGGGCTTTAATTTGTGTCCAGTAATTCTTCGCGTTGACTTGATCTTGAAATTTCACTTTTCGAAAACAGATAGATCACAGCGAATGAATAAAAAAGTGGATAGAGTATTATAAATAAGAAAGTCGAAATGAATACGCCATTATCGTACCACATTTTCAAACCATAAATGATTGCATAAACAGGGAATAAAATTGGAAGAATTAAAACGATTCTTCGTATCAATATTCTCTTTCGAACCCAAGGAATTAATAGTAACAAAATCGGGAGACAAGTCAGAATGTGAAATAACATGGAGTTCAATGTGAAATAAACCCCTTGCAAGGTAAAATTAAAGGGGAATCTTAACAATTCAGGTAGTTGTGGGTTAACCCCAATAGAATATGAACAAGTAATAAGCCATGCTAAGAAGTAGCTAGCAATAGCAACAACAATTAGTTTCAAGAAGTAGCGAAAAATCATAAATCAATCAGCATTAATGATTATCAAAAGTAATTAAAATAAGAGAGGAGAGAGAAATGAAGAAAGGCAATATAACCAAAGCACCAAAGGGAAAGGAGCAGATGACGTTGGTAGTTGGAGATGAAAAACAGTCTAGGCTGTGGTCAAATCTCACACCTGAACAGCGTAAATTAATTTCAACTATCGCATTGTGGGGAGGAATCTCTTTGGGTGCTGCGGTTCTTATTTTTTTCGGATACAAAATGTATCAGAAAGTTGTCTCCAATTCTGAAAAAGGAAAGAGTTTTGGAGAGGATGAACACGCGACTTGGGCAGATCAAATTCACACAGGTATTTCCAATGACGGGGTTTATTTTGGAACGGATGAAAACCTAATCCGAAAAACGCTAATTGAAATTCCGTCCAGACAGGATTTTGAAAAGGTAGAAAAGTCCTATAAAAAGCAATTCAAGGCGAATATGTCAGAAGTCATTCGCAATGATTTGAGTAGTACTGAATACAATGAAATGAAAGCCATTATTGATTCAAAACCACTCAAAGCGAAAGATGCGGGCATCCCAATATATGATCCCAACGGTTGGGCATTAAGATTGAATTCTGCATTCAATTATCAAACATGGGGTTGGTTCTGGGGGACGGATATGGAAGCGGTAAGAGCCGTTTTAATGGAAATACCAACACAACAAGGTTTTGTTGATACCGCTGAAGCTTACAAAGCTGAATATGGTGTGCTACTAATGGATGACCTTCTGGGCGATTTATCAATATCAGAGATTGTCGAATTCACAGAATTAATTAAAGGAAAACCGATCCAATAATCATAGGAAAACTTAAAGAGAGATGGAAAAGAAGAAAGGAAAAAAAAGTAAGATCATGTTTTTATTGGTCGGTTTAGGAGTGGTTGGAATTGCAGGAATGGCCTACTATTTTTATAATAAGAATAAGCAAGGGGGGTCGAGTTCATTAACGGATTTTATTTCTTCGGATGCGCAGGCGAGCCTGCCTTTACTGCCCGCTTCTCCAAGACAAAATCGAGAGGAGAAAGGTGCTCAATCCAAAAGCGCAGATACCGCTTTTCCAATTAAGAAAGGGAGCAAAGGAAAGTTAGTGAAGCTCATTCAATTGGCACTCATGAAAAAGTATGGAAAAGACATACTTCCAAAGTGGGGGGCAGATGGTCAATGGGGCAAAGAAACAACTGACGCGCTGATTGCAAATGGCTACCCGTCTGAGATAGATAAAAACACTTTTATCAAGTTTATTGGACATGGTGTTGCAGAGTCTTTATCCATAAGTGGATTGCAGGGTAACGATCAATTAAAGACAATTAAAAGCAGTCGTACCTGGAATGTTAACGGTCAAAAACTGCCCATTCCAAAAGACACAATTATAGGTGATTTTGTGGATGCCAAAAATGGCGTAACCACTTTCCAAACAATTGACAATCGAACCTTATTCATTTTAACTAAAGACATCAGTTATGTCTAAGCTATTCTTGACACAAAATGCAATGCTTGTTGCGAAGAGAAAGGGGTATAAAATATTCAAGGAATATAGAAAATTGAATATTTGGGGGATTCGTTCCAAAAACGAAACGCCTAATAAATTTGATGATGAGTTGCACGTTTTTTTCAATAATTCGAAAGGACGGATTCCAAAATGGAAACACTTTGTTTTCCCTGTGACTACCGATCCCGGTACTTACTGGTTGAACAATCCAATGAATCCACAAGGAACGGCAATGCTAGCGCCAAATCAATATGTTGACACTTACAAAATAGATCTGCATAGAGGAAAGTATTATGCGCTTTGTCAACGGCTTGATAAGGTAGAGGTAATCCGAGATTATGACAGGGATGCAGTACTCGATTTTTACAATGGAAATAAGGAGAAAGGAATGTTTGGAATTAACATTCACAGAGCGCGCAAATCGGGAATCACTTATGAGGTTGAAAACCATTCCGCAGGATGCCAAGTTTTTCAAAAGGCAACCGACTTTAATGCTTTTATGAAGCTATGTGAAATGCACCGTTCCGAGCATGGAAACAAATTCAGCTACACCCTAATTGATAAGCGGATTGAATCGCGTGTAACATTAAAAAGAGTAGTGATTGGAACAGTCGCTCTAGGAATTTTGGTAGCAGGAATTTATTGGATCAAAGATTAAATAACTAAACAAAAAGAGATGAGAGAAGGGAAATGTGATTTATGTGAAACGGTTTATGAGATGGCACGAAGCGACAAAAAGTATTGTTCAGCAAACTGTCGTGCAAAAGCATCTCAACTTAGAGCCGAAGCGAGAATAAGAAAAGAAAATTTTTTGAACAGCAAAAAAGAATTGATTAGTGCTTTTAAAGCGGAATTTGAAGCCTTTAAAAATGATCTTTTAGTAAGTGATCCAATTATTCAAAAGGAACGAATAAACCAGTATTGGAAAGGGGCTATTCAAGTATCAGAAGCTATTGGAAGCATAACCAGTTGGATCGGTTTGGTTGAGTTTTATGACATATTAGAGATTCCTCTTGGTTATCGATTATCAGAAAAAGAGTATGACCAAATAACAGGAAAGAAAAAAGGGTTGATTGCAAAAACGATTGATTATGCACGGTTGACATTCGTGTTATCATTCATTGGGTTCTTAGGCAGTATCGGCTTTTATTTTGGGGTGCTACGAGAGGTTTATAGTCCTGCTAGAGATAAGCAAAAAATTGAAGTCCTAAAAGAGCAAAATGTCGAATTACAAAACACAGTTAACATATTGATTGAACAAGGTGAATGAAGCAAATAACATAACGAAAATCAATGAAATTTCATTGGATTATAGACGGTCTGAAATAGATGGTTTTAATCTGGTGAAATCTTCCAATGATGCAGCGAGCATTATTCGTACAATTATGCGGAAAGAATCTGTTGATGCTAGAGAACAAATGATCGTTTTATACTTAAGCAGATCAAATAAGGTTCTTGGTTATCACTTGCATTCAATTGGCACAATCAGTGGGACTACGTTTGATATGCGAATTGCATTCTCAATTGCTTTAAAAGCGCTAGCCAGTGGTATCATTATAGCACACAACCACCCTAGCGGAAATACGAATCCAAGCATGGCGGATAAAAATCTGACCAAAAGAATTCAATTGGCTGCCGAATTCCATGACATTGCTGTTTTGGATCATCTAATCATTACCAGTAACGAGCATCATTCGTTTTCGGACAATGGATTGTTAGGCACAGAAAGTCCTTACCCGATTATTCATCATCCAATTCGAACGATTGATGAGGAAAAACAAGTGTTTAAAAACCAAGATGCCACTTTGACGGTTCAAGAAAATCAATTCGTAGCCAAAGTGGTTCACGCATTATGGACGGGTGAGCGAAATACTCGTCCTGTATTGCGCAAAATCGCTAGTACATTCGGGATAACGGATAAAACCAAAATCAAGGAATTGAGCGAATTGGGAATTGTGATGGCAGCGCGTGAGTTGGCTCATAAAGATTTACCCGTTAAGCAGCGATATGACAAGATTGTGAGTTTGTACAATCGTCAGGTTAACTTGTCTTTTAGAACTTCTCAAAGCGTTTTATTGCAACAATACTCTACCCCTGCCCCAATTGGTTTTATAATGGGCATCTTTTGTGAAGTTGACAAAAACAGAACCTTGTTTGAACCATCCGCTGGGAATGGATTATTAACTATTGCAGCAGACCCAAAACGGGTTGTTGTTAATGAGATTGATCTAACCCGAAGACAGAATTTGCATGCACAGAATTACCAAAAAGTAATTGGTCAAGATGCTTCTGTTCAGTTTATCGAATACCTAAGAACCTTTGATGCAGTTATTACAAATCCACCTTTTGGCAGATTAAGCGAGCCTGTTTATTACAGTACGTTTCGGATTAGCGAACTAGATCATCTAATGGCATTAATCGCATTAGACACCATGCGCAAAGATGGTAAAGCAGCAATTATTATCGGAGGTCATACAAGGTGGGATGATCGCGGAAGAATCCAAAAGGGCAAGCAACGTGTGTTTTTCAATTATTTGTACAGTCGCTATAATGTGGTTGATGTTATCGCGATTAATGGTAGCAAATTATACTCCAGACAGGGAACATCATTCGATACGCGATTGATTTTAATTGATGGGGTTAAAATGGATCAAGAAATTGAAACGTTCGCGCCATTAAAAACAGAGAGTGCAGCAAAAGTAATGACTTCATTCGATCAGCTTTATGAACGAGTGATGGAAAATGTAAATACGGAGGAGATGAAAGCAGGGAGATTTAGTAGATGGGAAATTGAAGCATTGGAATTAGAAGCAGAATTGGTAGCACAAACATTGGGCGCACCCTATAACCCATCATCAGATGGTTGTTTTGTATTGGATACACAAGTCCCCGATTCAATGAGTTTTGAAATGCACCAAGCTGTTCAATACGTCAAAGAAAATGTTGGGGGAGATATTGATAATTTTGTACGCCACCGTTTGGGTTATCAATCCAAAATACAATTATGTAAAGCACTTGCAGCCGAACAAATAGATGCGGTAGCCTTGGCAATTTATAATATTGAAGCCCTAAGTCAAGCACTTGTAATTGGTGACCAAACGGGAATTGGTAAAGGACGTGTAGCAGCTTCGATTATTCGCTATGCAGTTGGTCAAGGCTTAACGCCTATTTTCTTAACTGAAAAAGCAAATCTATTCTCGGACATTTACCGTGATTTAAAAGCAATTGGTTCGGATGCTTTACGTCCATTCATTGTGAATTCACGTGATAGTAAAACCCATATCAAAGATGAGTTTGGAAAGATTGTTTATAGTGCTTTAACGCCTAACGAGCAGCAACAGATATTTGAATCAGGTAAAACTCCTGAAGGCTATGATTATGTAGTCGCAACCTATTCACAATTCAATTCACCACTCAAGAAACCGACTAAACCAACTTATTTGCGGAACATAGTTAAGGGCAATATAATTGTCATGGATGAAAGCCACAATGCAAGTGGTTCATCTAATACGGGAGTTTTCATGCAAGGAATTTTAGGAATAGCGAAAGGTGCTGCGTTTCTATCTGCAACATTTGCAAAACGTCCCGACAATATGCCTTTGTATGCTATGAAAACGGCTATTTCAGAAGCAAATATGACCAAAGAAGAACTGGTCGAAGCGATTATTAACGGTGGGGTGGCCTTGCAAGAGATCATAGCAAGTCAATTGGTTGCAGAGGGTCAAATGATTCGTCGGGAACGAACGTATGAGGGGATTGAAGTCAACTATGAAACATTGACTGATTTAGCCACGGAACACAAACGAATAGCAGATAATATAACAGAGATCATTCGGGATATTATCGAATTTCAAACCACCCATATTGATAAACGTGTCGGTGAGTTAGATGAGATAGCAGCAGCGGAGGGTAAGGAGGTTGATTTAAGAGAGGGAACAAATCAAGCAGGAGTGGACAACCTCCCTTATTTTTCCAAAGTGTTCAACATTATCAATCAAATGTTGTTCTCCATTAAAGCGGAGGCCGTTGCGGATCGAGCAATCAAAAGATTGAAAGATGGTAAAAAACCAATCATTGCATTTTCAAGTACAATGGGTAGTTTTTTGGAGCAGCTTGATGACGGACATGGTGGACAAGCCGTTGTAGGTGATACTGTTCGCGCAGATTTTGCAATTGTATTGGAGAAAGGTTTAGAGGGAGTATTGCGATACACAGAAATTGAACCTGACGGCAACAAAGACTTTAAACTATTCGACTTGACGGAATTATCGGCAGATGCACAATTGGATTATGCTAAAATAATGCGCAAGATCAAAACCGTTTCTACTGGGATTACTATTTCACCAATTGACGTGATACTTCAAAAAATCCAGCGAGCTGGTTTTACTGCTGCGGAGGTAACAGGGCGAAAGGCAAGACTTCAACTAAACCTTGAAACGAATATGGGGTTAATTAAAACCCGAAAGCGTGTGAATGTCAATGATGCCTTTCGTGATTTTAATAATAACGAGGTTGATGTATTACTGATTAACCAATCAGGAAGTACAGGAGCTTCCGCTCATGCAATTGTGACGGACAAAGTTTCAGCAGATCAGGTAAAACAAAGAGTAATGATTGTATTACAACCTGAACTAGACATTAGTACTGAAGTACAAAAGAGAGGACGGATTCACAGAACAGGACAAATCTTAAAACCTCAGTACGATTATATAAATTCTGCTATTCCTGCCGAACAACGGTTGATGATGATGTTGCAAAAAAAGCTAAAGAGTTTAGATGCAAATACCTCATCCAACCAAAAACAAAGTAACGACATCTTAGATGTCCCTGATTTTTTGAATAAGTATGGGGATGAGATTGTATTGACTTATTTGAAGGAGAATTCTGAAATCAATGAACTCTTGGGTGATCCGCTCAAATTGGGTGGTCGAGCAGAAGTTAAAGAAGGAGCAGCGCATAAAGTGTCGGGGCGTGTTGCAGTTCTTTCTACAAAGATGCAAGAGGATTTTTACAGAGAGGTCAAAGAGCAATATGATACCAAAGTAGCTTATCTCAAACAAACGGGTGACTATGACCTAGAGGTTGAGGAGCTGGACTTAAAAGCCAAGACCATGTCTTCTTCAATTGTTAAGATTGGTAAAGGGGGATTTAGCAGTTTTGGAGAGGATAGTATTTTGGAAAAAGTCGAAGTTAATATTCTGAAGAAGCCATTCAAGCGCGAAGAATTAAAGGAAATGGTCGCAAAAAGTATGACAGATGAGACGCAATCTCATTTGCTCGACAAATTTGAATCCATTACTGAATCACTTTTAAATGATAAGATTCGAGAAATTGAGGAACGCTATGAACGCTTGAAAAAAGCTATCCCAAGTGAAAAGAAAGTTCAAAAACTCTTTGATGATGGCAATGGTGCATTGGCAAATGATCTGATTCGGGAGCGAACGAAAGAATTGGAATCGGCAAAAATTCTAAGGATTAAAGATGAACGAACCAAGGTAGAGAATAAAAGTGTTTATCTCCGTGGACTGTTCAAGTTCTTTCACATTGGCAAAAAACTAGCTTATCCAGTTGAATCTTATGATGGTATTGATGAAAATCAGTTAGCCGTATTTACAGGGTTTCAAATTGATTATCGCAAAAAGAATCCTTTTGCGCCTAGTGCGGTTGGGTTAAACTTTGCCATTGCCAATAGTCAACGGTATATCTCTATTCCTGCTAGTTACACTAAAGAAGTGAATGCAATAAAAGGGGCGAGTATTTCAGTTGTTGATTTGGGAATGAACACTACTCTAAATGAGTGGGAGGATTTGGTAAAAGAGAATACAAAGGATCGCGGTTTTCGTTTTATGGTGACAGGTAATTTATTACAAGCCTTTGCAGAATTTAAAGGGAAGTTGGTCAGCTACACCACCTTTGACAAACAAGTAAAAAAGGGAATCCTGTTACCTGAAAATTGGGAAGTTGAAAAAGAGACAGACGGAAAAGTGACTGTTCCAATTGCAAAAGCGTTAAGGGTTATAAAATCAATGACCCTTGGTTCAGCATTAAGCGCAAGTGGCGATTTGGCAATTTTTAAACATACAGAATCACATTATCGTCTAGCCGTTCATCATTCAAAAAAGCACGGCGGGCAGTTCTACTTAAACCAGGAGTTGTTAAAGTTAGTTGATCGGAACTTATTTGAAAAAATTGGGGATCGAATGGTGGCTATGTTGCCCATTGAGAAAGTCGAAAAATTCCTTAACGTGCTACAATGTGATCTAGGCGTAACGTTGGGTTTATATCAAAATCAAATTGATGCAGTTGGTTTGGTGACCACCAAAGTAAAACGAAAAGTCAAAATTGAACTCCCACCACCTGAAGAAGAATTGAACAGTAAGACAAGCATTAGCTTGCTTGAATTGGAAGCAGAAGCGTTAGAACTAGAGTTGGAACTCTTATCATTTTAAATCGAAAAGGTATGATTACTTATAAAAACTATTACGAGACTATTCAATCAAAAGGATTGAATAAAACAGATCTTCCAATGACACTTTGGAAAGGATGGGATTTTGTGAATAAGGTTTCTTTGGGTGGAGATTCATGGACGACTTATGATTCTAGTGAACCGATTAAAAGAACGGTTGATTTATATTTTTCAAAATTTGAAGAATTTATCGCGAGTAAAAAACCCGATTCAAAAACAACCGCTAAAAAGAAAGCACCTCAAAAAACTGAGGTTGTAGTTGAAACGATTGAAGATACCTTGATGGCTAGTTCAAACGTTCGTCAAAAAATGCCAAAGCACCAACAAGCAACATTAGTAGATGAGCATATTTCTGTTGTCAAACGACTGGAAAAGGAATTAGCTGCGATTCCTAAAATGTATAGTCAGGATGGCAAGGAGAAAGACGAAACAATTGTTTACGCCCATTATTTTTATGCGCAATCGGATTGGTTCATTACGGAGCAAAATCCAAAAGAAGATTTGTTTTATGGTTATACAATTTTGAACGGTGATTCTCAAATGAGTGAATCAGGCAATTTGCAAATTTCAGAATTTGTTAAGAATGGAAAAGTTGAGTTAGATTTTCATTGGAAAAAGAAGACACTTGAAGCAGCACTTTACAGAGCTGATCCAGACTTTTTTCCTGCACCAAAGAAAGCAGTGACCAAAACACAAGTTAAACCCGTAGCGAAAAGGAAAGAACCGAATCGAACTAATAAGGCAACACGACCTAGCATAAAATCAAATGCTAAAAAAGTAGAAGCACTAAGTGTTGAATTGAAATTCTTAAAACGATATGTGAATTTGCACAACAAAGAAAAAACAAGGTCACAAATTCGATTATTCATCAGCGCACTTCAAAAAGCGATTCGCGAAAGAAAAATCACCAAAAAATCAGAATTCGCAAAGGAGATTACAGAAATTCAGAGTGGATTAATTATGCTGCATGGAGGTTTTGAAAACGATACAGAAAAAGTCATTGTAAAAATTTCAGAAAAGCGGTTGGCTAAAATTCTACCCGTTTTAGGAAAGCAGATTCAAATGCAGTCTGTGAAGTTTATAAAAAGCTATATCTCCTTGCAAGGAAAATTGATTACGAACAAACAAGCGCATAGCTTATACACACGGATTGTAAGAGCGTATAACGCAGGAAAAGTCACAAAACGTGATAAGTACTGGGAAGAATTGGAATCAATCATGGAGCAGCTCGCAACGTTTATTCAGAAAAACCCCAATCAAGGCTTATTAAGAATTGAATCGAGAGAGTTAAACGGTCTTTCAGGAATTGTATTGGGCTGTCCTTGCGATCAAGATTCCCTAGATGGATTTGATACGATACCGGAACGAACAATAATGAACAGCATGGACATTATAAAGCTCAATTTTAAAAAGTTGGATTTTAAAGGCAAATGGCGTGAATTTATCGGCAATCCATCTAAAGGTTTTTCTGCAATGATTTTTGCTAAACCAAAAATGGGTAAATCCTATATGTCCGTTGATTGGGCAGGATATTTAGCGAATAACCACGGCACGGTATTATATGTTGCACAAGAAGAGGGCATTGATGAAACCTTGCAAATGAAGTTGCGAGAAAAGGCAGTCATGCATCCTGATTTGTATGTAGCAAACTACTTACCTGAAGACTTATCAAAGTATGATTTTGTGTTTTTGGATAGTATCACGAAGTTGAAATTAACGCCAAGTGATCTTGCTGTGATGGAAGCGAACTATCCGAACATTTCATTTATCTCAATTTTCCAAGTTACGAAGTCTGGAAATTTTAGAGGGAATAATGGTTTTCAGCATGAGGTTGATGTGGTGATTGAAATACCTGAAAAGGGTAAGGCGATACAATATGGTCGATTTAACCAAGGTGGTGAGATGGATGTTTTTGATGATATGGGGGATTAAACAAAATGTGAGAGATGGATGTTATAGTATTTGAGAAGGAGAGTTTTTATAAACTCATAGATGAGTTGACAAATCGAATTATTAAAAGTGTAGAAAGGAACTATAAAGAAGAAGAGTGGATTAATGATGTCCAAGCGAAAAAAATCTTGGGCATTAAGAGTAAAGCAAAGCTTCAACAATTAAGAGATGATTTGAAGATTGAGTTCAGCCAATTCGGGAAAATCATCAGATATAGTAAATCGAGTATTTTACAGTTTTTAGAGAATAATCGTGTTACACTAGATAGAATTTAGTTAGAAAATGAAAAGTTATTAACAGGTGGGGATGTGAGAGCATTTCCACCTTTTTCATTTTAAAAAACTCGCGAAAAACTCGCGATAAGGTTTTTTAAAACAAAAAATCCGAGACATTTGATACGTCTCGGATTCTTCTATTTCCTTCAGCCATAAAGGACTTGAGCTTGTTCTTTCGAACTAGCGGTCTGGACGAGACTCGAACTCGCGACCCCCTGCGTGACAGGCAGGTATTCTAACCAACTGAACTACCAGACCAATAAATTGTAATAAGCTTCTCTATTGAAGCGGGGTCAAAAGTAAGTATATTTTTTCTTACAATAGCAAATAAAAATAAAAAAAATGTAATTATTTTTCATGAGCCTTGAGTCCATATTGAATCGTAAACTATGCGGGTTAGATTGGGGCTTTCAGTATCAGGTGTTTATACCCACTTAACAGATTTAGGTAATTCTGACCTTAAGCGAAAGTAATAACATGATTAGTATTGTTTAAATCTAAAAACAGACAATAATGGCAACTTACAATTACGATCAACAAATATATAGTCTCTCGCAAACTGCAAATATTAGCTTTAGTAAAAGCTTTGCAACCTTGGCCGATTTGCAAGGCTATGTGAAAAACACTATGAACGGACTATTGACTAATTCTTCAGCGCAAGCCCAGGGCAAACGCATTTAAAATAACGCAACTTTATCAACAGTTTAGTGGTTGATAACTATTTGATAATCAAATAAACAAATCTTTTCAAACCGCTCAAAAATGAGTATATTTATCTGATAATCAGCTA
>WTCE01000083.1 GCA_013138735.1 Crocinitomix sp.
TGATAAAGAAGAACCGAAACATTATGACTTTTATGGATATATTTACTATTCTGTGACATCTAGTCACAAAATAGTAAAATTTGACGAGGCAAGCCTCGAGGTATTAAACCTGAAAGCGAATAAAGCATAACATCCAGCTAAAGTGAATATTCACTTTAGCTCTTTTATAAGTGTAAACACCACAAAATCCACGAAAAAATTGTAATCAAGAATTTGGGCGAATAACACTTTATAAATATAAGCATTAGGATCAAAACAACACACCCAAAACCCCCTTATTTAGAATACTTATTTGTTCTAGGTGTTTGCCTCGGTGGTCATTTTACTTTCGGGGGTTCTTATTCCGCAGATGCCTATGGATGTTTTGCCACAGTTTGACAAATCTGCATGCAAATTTTGACGCTTTATACGGGGATGCCTACTGCGGTAGTTGAAAAGGATATTACAAGTCGAATGGAGCGGTGGACTGGTCAATCACCTGGAATTGAAAAGCAGCTTTCTAAAAAGTATAATGGGGGTGAGTATTGTCAACAATTTTTATGGTGAGGCTGTTGATCCTGCTGAGGCCATGGCAAAAAATCAACCATTATATCCTCCTCCAGCAAGGGTTCCAGCCACGGTGCCAGCTGCATTACCAGCTATTGTTCCTGCGGGGCCTCCAACACCAATCGGAATTTGTCCGTGATTTGGAGTGTCAGGTACATTAATGTGACTTGTTTCATAATTTGCCTCTATATATGGGGTTGCCCATGCAGCTTCTTCATATTCGCGCTGCCAAGCTGATCCATAAGCGGCTGCATACGCATCTGCAAAAGCTATTCTTGGAGCAGCTGCGGCTCTTCCTGCATTGCGCGCTATTGCACCATTAAAATCTATCTCTGCTCGGTGTGTGGTATAATGATCAGCCACATAAGGGAAGTCGCCAGCAGCTATTACAGGAACAGGTACTACTGCCATGTTATGATCGGAATCACCAATTATCTCATCATAACCTACTCTAAATTGTGGACGATATAAGTTTCTAAACCTTGTTTCATACTGAATACGAGATGGGGAATCGTGTAAGGTGACCGCAGCATGAGGGATTGATGAGAGCACGATTTCACGATTCCGTGCAACTGATTCATTTGCCCTGGCAGACTCCCAGTTTAAAGCATTTCCTTGTCCCAAATTAACACCGCCCATTGAAGCTTTCACACTCGCTCTAGTAAAACCTGGTTCTTTATAATGATGCGTAATATTTGCAGTAGGTACCCGAGCAAGGTCAATATCTATATTACCAGAACCCGTAAAAGCGGTACCATGGTTGGATGTAATATCTTTATTCGTTGATGTTGCAGAAAGTCCTTTTCCAACGCCTTTGCGAGTTTGTAGAAAAGCGATTAGTTTTGGGTCGTTCGGAATCGCTCCTAAATTTGTTCCCGCTTTTTGGTTAAGCCATTCAAGGTCGTTTAGATGGTCGGCATCATGGTCACGAGCTATTGGGGCGCCGGTTTCAGCATGAAAGGAATAACCCGTTTCACCTGTTGTAAGATGCGCCGCATTGATAGGAGTAAGGGCGTTTCCACCCGCATATTCTGCTCTTTCGTGAGGCGTTATGCCTCTATGTGCTTCTCGCCGCAAGTGTTCACCATTTACACGGACATATTCTTTAGCACTTGGTCCGTCTAATGTATGTCTCTTGTATACTGGAGATAAACCAGGTCCAAGAGCAAAAGCATGTTGCACATAAGCCAAGTTCCCTAAACGAGCTCTCGCTATTTCAACTCCATGATAAGTAATAACTCCAGCAGCTAGCGCAAATCCAGCTCCAGCTGTCGCAACGAGTCCTGCAGGCGTCATTTCAGCTGCTTGCAATGCGGCGGTATAAACCCCTTGCCTGTCATGGTCACCCATATCGCCTTCGTTAAAAGTTTCAATGGCGGCATCTTTAGTTGCTTTTATTGCGGCTTTATAAGTGACTCTAGCAGCTTTTAAAAGTGGAATTCCAGCAATAACCTCTACATTATCTGCAGCACCTGTGTTTTCTAAGCCGAATTTAGGTCCCCCAACACATTGCGCAACGAGGCCGTTTGCTGCTTGGTGCGTCTTTAAGTTCTGAGATGATAATTGCCCAGTTTTCTTCATTTGCATGGCTTGCGCTCCCATCACATCTGCTTCATGTTCTAAGCTGGCATTATCGTTAATATTTATTGTGCCATTAATTTGGGCGGTTGGGTTAACACGGCCTTGTTTCTGCTGTACCACATGCCAAGCTTCATGCGGTAAGTGCTTTTCCTGTCCTGAGGCCACGTGAATTTCTGATCCCTGAGCATAGGCATGAGCTTGCAATTGAGTCGGTTTGGCAGAATTAAAGTGTACTCTAACGTCATCCATTGAATGACCAGAAAGGTCTTCTATTCCTGATTTTAGATTATCAGGTAAACCAGTATTGTTTTCCTTCTTTTGGATAGGCTCATGTTGCAATGAGGAATGCTGATTCCTGTTATTGCTTAATTGAGGAGTATGTTTTATTTGAGGACTTTTAATGATTTTCGAATGAGTAGCTTTCAACTGTTTTACATGCGGATTGTTCTTCGTCACTTCTAATAGCTTACTTTGCGCATTAGCTTCTGGCCTATTGTCAAGCAAATAGTTCAATTTTGGTGAACTTATTTTTTTTGACTGAACGCTGGCATTGTCCGTCTTTAGGTTCTTGCTTTTTTCGGATTGTGTAGAATATTCTGCCATCATTTATTGGGTTAGTCTTAATCTTATAAATCAGCTGCACAAAACATAACTTGTACAGTGGTTTTTACATGAACGGCACTATGCTTATTTGATTTTTTTGGTAAAAACCAGGGTTCATTAAATTGTTTGCCGTTAATGTTTAGGGAAATTAGGGTAAAAAGTTGAATAGATCAATGATGGCGCATAGACAAATCGTATACAGATGATCAAAGTATGCTGTTTTTTGAACGAATTCATTAATTTGAAACGCCGCTGTAAGTTTTGACTTAGTTGTCTCGCCAAACCCAAGTTATGGTTAAGCTTCAATAAGGTTCTAGAAAGGCAATAGTTTAGACACAAAAATTCAGATCATTGATATAGGCAGTTGTGTCGCGTAGTATAATGAGGTACAGTATGCCTAATATGTAGCAGTGGGGAATGATTTGCAGTATTTGTGGTTGCGCGAAGAATTGAATCCCTAAAACTAATTCTGTTCCTCTTCAGCAGCATTCTTTAAATCCTTATGGCGATTAACAATTCCGACCACATAAGAAATAATCAAAGGGATAGCTAAGAAAAGCGATACTACCGTCAATAGCATTAGGACGAAATAGGAATCGTCGTGCGGTGTTGGATCGTGCATTCCTCTCATAATATCAAAAACTACACGGTGTAAATTCAGCATAGTTAAAACAGAAATAATAAGGCAAATAGGCATTAATGCTATTGTCACAATGTATAAAGCACCCAGTCGGGTAAAAATTCTCAAAAAATAGAAGAGTAGTGCCAAACGCCATATCGCGACAATGGCTAAAAACCAGACATTAACACTATTTGCAGTTTTCATTGATAGGAATTGTTCAACAGGGATAGCATAAAAGACAGCTGGTAAGGATGTTAGTCCAATAAAGGTTAGAACAACTTTATAGTCCCAACCTTCAACTTTAAAAGGGAGCACTATTATCCAGATGAATGCAGCCAATAAAAAGATATATATGACAGAACCCAAACCTAAGTGTTGTAAGTCACTTGCGCGAGAATCATCCCAATATCTACCTACGCCAACTAGCCAAGCTCCTGCAATTGCTAAAATCAAATGCTTTGTCTCAAATTTCAACATCTCAGCTCTTGTAATCCGAAAGGTGAGTAGTTTAAATAAAGTACTAAATAGTCCCATAGGTCTTGTTGCTTCTTTTGTTCAATAAGGTTTGTTTAAATTTTTTCTTCCGCTCATTGACGCGTTCATCTGAATAGACATTGGTCATGAGTTGTTCAAATCTCTTTTCTAATTCCAAAACAGTAAAGTTCTTCGGAACAAAATTCACATCAAATAGGGTGCATTTGTCCCAATAGTTAGCTGTGAGCAATCGATCGTCACTTTTGAGTTGATCGTACAGATCAGTTCCTGGAAAAGGCGTTAAGAGCGTTATTTGAACTTCTGAGAGGTTACTATTTAAGATGAATTCTTCTGTTGCCGCAAAGGTTTCTTCCGTATCCGAGTCAAACCCCATTATAAAACAACCGTTCACGGAAATTCCATAGGATTGAATTTTATCAATCGCTTCTTGGTATTGATCCAATTGCTTCAACTTCCAATTCGCACGATCCATTCCGTTTAGCGCGTCCTTATTTGTGGTTTCAAATCCAATTAATACTTGGGCACAGTTTGATGCAGCAAGTAATTCTAACAATTCGTCATCATAAGCAATTGAAATATCCGTTTCGGTGAACCATTTCATCTTGTACTTTCCAAATAGGGTTAACAATTCCTTCGACCACTTTTTGTCAACAAACGTATTGTCATCAGCCAATTCAATAAAGGGGCGATCCCAGATTTCATGAATCTTATCCAGCTCTTTTTTTATTAACTGAATGGGCTTTTTTTTATAAGCACTAATGGTTCTTGAAGCTGCACAAAAACTGCAATGCAAAGGGCAACCTCTGGTGGTTTGTATGGTTAAGCGATTATAGTTAGATATGTCGAGCAAATCATAGCGCGGAACTTTGCAATCTTTTAGATGAAAGGCGTAGCTTGCGTTAGCGAGTGAGCTATAGCGCAATTTTAAAGCATTGTTTTCAAAATCTGTCAATACTTGCTCCCAAATAATTTCCCCCTCACCTTGAATCACAACATCTGCAAAAGCTTGCGCTTCATCTGGCATTGCAGTGGTGTGCAAACCTCCAATTACGGTTGTAACTCCGTTTTTTCTAAATCGATTACTCAATTCATACGTCTCGTTGATTCTTGCAGTTAATGCTGAAAAAGCAATTAAATCAGGCACTTCTCGTAAAACAGCTTCAATATCGGCCTCTGAAAAAGTATCCAATTCTTTATAAATTACTTCCCAATTATCAGGTGTATGCGAAGCGAGCGTCAAAAGGCCTAAGTTGGGCAAACTAGCTATGACTTTGCTTCTTTCTACAAAGCCTGGCAATGTTAATCCTAAATCGAGTAAGCGTTTATTATAAACTCTTACGCCGCTCATGGAAATTAATATGGCTTTGAATTTCTTTTTCAATTGAATTGGAGTAGGATGTTTATGAGTTGATTATCCTAAAGATAATAGAAATTGCTTTTAATTTGTAATTATTGTAAGCGATTCAGTTCTACATTTTGATGATCGAGATTATGATCATCCCTGTCTTTGGGGGTTGTCCCAACAGTCAGTAAAATTCGATCATCCGAGAGCCATAGAATGGAGTAGGGCGTCCAATTATTCACTTTTTGTCTTCCGATTAGAACTAACTTATCGTTTCTAATTTCAAATAACTCCACAGGGCTGATTTTATCATCCCAAAAAACATCAGGATTTGCAGTTAACAAATATTTACCACTCGGCGATATTGCTGAAATTCCTTCCGTATGTGTTGTGTCACCGGTTTTCTTGTTGACAAGAATCATTCGACTATTTAAGTCAGAATTTGCGCTTACTTCATGGAAACCGGCAAGAGAACTGAAAAAACGATAATAAATAGCGTTGCTCGCCTCTGCGTCATCTGCGGTATTCTTAGTGTTAATTAAGATAGTTTGAATACCATTTTCTGCAATAAAAATTAAGGAATCTCCTTGTCTTGAAGCACTATCTATGTTGAATAAAAACATTTCAGGATCCATCTGTTTATAGTTGCGTGAAGTGCGTGTGCCTTGAAAAAATTTACTTTCAGTGGCTTCAGATAATTCAAATTTCTCTGAACCAAATTGCACAAGATTACCCTTGGGGTTTTCCATTTCATTGGACTTGTGATTACATGCCAATAGGAAAATAGAGAATATTAGAAGGGGGTATTTATGCATGCGATAGGTTAGTTATTGAAGTTAACTCACGAGAACGAGCTTATTATCGCGGGGAATTGAAACGTGTTGGGAACTTGACTAAATCGGAAGCGATTTAATTCTACTTAAGGTTTTTTTAGCCAAATCAACTTTTTCAGGGAAAAGCTCTTTTCCTTTAAGCTCTTTAGCAACACGGGCTAGTTTCTCCTTTGTCGCTTTAGACATGGACAGCACTTTAGTGGCTTTTAATATTTGTTTTTTTTGTTCCATTTACGGTTAATCCGAGTTCTTTATCTAAAAGTTTTGTTTAAACAACCTCTTCAAAGTTAGTTCATTTTTTCTTAAACACCAAAATTCCAGTATATTCATTTTTAGGGATATACTGTACTAAATCAGGCGTTTCCTTATCATTAAGCCCAAAAAAAATGTATTCTTTACTCAACTCTTCGAAGTTTTTATTGAGATAGTAGCTATATGTTTTAATGCGTCTTAATGCGTCGATTAAAGTTCTTACAGATATCGACGCAGTTCTTTTTACAATCTACTTCACAAATTCGCTTAAAGTCGTCTACACTGTCACTTCCTTGAACCCAAATTGCGGCATTCTGATTTTCTTTAAAAAACTTAGGGATGGTGTTCAGTACAGTGCTAAAAACTTTCCTCATATCTCCATTATTACTATTGGTATCATCAAAAATGTTGCCGTCTTTTTCATTATAGTCACCAAAACCTAAATTATAGACAATTTTACCATCTCTTTTAGTGATCGGAGTATATTCAATTGCTTTAATTATTAATCGCGGTCCATTACTTTCAAATAGGTATTGTACTTTTCTAGTTTTAGAATGAATTAATTCGGTTTTATAGGCGGGTATATTGTTCAATATTTTATTTGTTTGATATGTTGTTTTAGTTCTATATAATTCATACTACCCGCAAGCATAACATCCTTAACCAATAACGGTTCTGAATAAATCAGTTACTTTTTTACACTAGAAAAAAAATGTAATATTTGGGTTAATACTGCTAAATATAAGAAAGAAATGTAATTTGTTGATTGGGTAGATCAGTTCTCTTCTTCAATACAAATTAATGGGCTGTATATTAATTAGCAATTCTACGTGCTTATTGAAGTTTTGAAATAAAACAGGTTTTTTCATAAATACCATATTCCCATCCACCTTTCCAAAGCTGATAAGGAAGGTTGAAATCAAAATTTATTGGGTATAAATGTGCCATGAGGTATTGTGAAATCACATAATTCGCGCCTATACCGTAACAAGCTTCTGATAGGCAATATTCCCAATGATGGTTTAATTCGATTGAATCTTCAATCCATTCATTGAATTCAATAAGTACGCCAGACGCACCTTCAAAATCTTGCTCTTCGTTAGGGATTTTTTCTACTTTATAATTGACACTTCTCAGCAATTTGCCTTCGAATTTATCTCCCTTACGTTCCAATATTACCGTCTTTTGTTCTATATCCTTTTTGACTAGTTTTTCTGCTTCAGTTGCAGTTATTTGATGTTCAGTTTTTGGTAAGGCGTATAAATGAAAAGCATCCCCATCTTGTCTTAGTAAATAGCCTGAATCAGATGCCATATCCGTATAAAATCTCATTAACCTTTGCAAAAAGGGTGTTATTTTGGGTAATTGAACAAAATAAGCGATACATTCTTCTAAAGTTGCGTCTTTTATCAAGCCAATATAAACAGAACTGTCGTATTTTTTATCGCCACGTAGCTGTTGTTTCCATAATTTCCCAACATCATTTTCATCTGATGGGTGAGGGCTGTCAAGTACATCTTTTAAATAAGGATAATTTTTCATTGGCAAATAAATATTCACTACTTGCTGTCCGTGTTGCCCCCTAACTGTTTCATCCAATTCGGGCCACCAACTCGTCTGACTTCTACTCATCTTAGCGCCCATTTTTCTATCTAGTTCTTCCCACCTTTCAAATAAACTTAACTGTTGTTTTTCCCATTCAGGTGAGAACATTTCGGCATTATAATCTGAGAATTTTAAGATCCATGCTTCTATTGATTTATGTTCACCAGGAAAAAGATTATCTCCACTTGATCCGCTATTCGTCAAAATTTGTCCTTTTCTCCATTCTCCTGGTAGGCCATTTACCAAATGATGATTTACTCCTCCAGGAGCCCAAGATCCATAAACGATAATGGAATTGCAAAGATTATTCCGCGTCATGCTTACTTTTTTTTAGCTTAATTTCCCTACTCGCAGCCATTTCCTCAAAGGTCGTTTGATAACCACCTTTCAAATCAATACTGGCCCCTTCGGCTATTAAAAAGTCAACCATTTCTTGATTCTGACAAGATACCGCAATCCATAAAGGAGTGCGGTCGTCATTTGAAATAGCATTAATGGAAACGCCCGCCTTCAAAAAGCGTTTAAGGAGCGGGATACTAAAAGCATAAGCAGCAGCATGAATCGGTGAAAAACTATAATAGCCCATTGTTTTATGCGGGTTTGCTCCACGATCTAATAAAAGGTCGACCATCCCACCGTGGCCATAATTGGCAGCCTCATATAAGGCATTTCTTTCATGCGGCTGCTCCGCATCAATGTCGATTTTTGTATTGCTTAAAAGCCACTCAACTGTTTCTAGGGCGTTATTCTTAGCAGCTTCTGTCAGTGCTTTTTGTTGTAATTCAACTCCTTTTTTATACAGCCATTTCACAACGTTTAAACGATTGTTTTCTGCAGCCATGGTTAAGCCATTATCGCTAACATATTCGCAATTTTTATCAACTTGCGGAAATAATTCTTTAACTAAAAAAAGAATGCCGCCTTTACATGCACTGAACCATAGGTTGTTTTGTTTGTCTAGCTTAAGTTTTGCGCCTTGGCTAATCATATATTTTACCGCACCCTTGTGACCAGATTCTGCAATGACAGCTAATGGGTTAGATTCATGATTTATTTTAGCTCCGTTTTTTAAGAGCAAAGCAATGGTTTTTTTATTCTTTGCAACGTGCAATGGTCCTCGCCACCAATTTTCCACCTTTAAACCATTGCTCAGCATTAATTTGACGAGTTTTGCATTTCCTGAAGCCGAAGCAGCTTCTAACAGCCCATGGGTAATCTGCGGAAATAAACCATTTGCAATGCAGTTTTTAGCAGAAGCATAGTCGCCAAGTATAACTGAACGGCGAAAACTAGTTGGGAATTCCTTGTTTTCTATTCGTGTATCTATTTTTGGAGACAAGCGAATGGTTCGCCAAATAAACATGGAGGTATGCGGTTCAAACCAACTTGTTTTACCTTTTGTTTTAACACCAATTCCCTTTAGTGCCAAGTAAAGAATGCCTCCCTTAATTTTCGTCTTTTTTCCATTAATATAAGCTTTCCGTTTTTCACGGTCTTGGTCTAAAATGGTTGTTTGATTTTTTCCAAAGATCCAAGCGTATTCATGCACATAATGGCCGCCATCCGTTTGAACATTATAGTAAAAGGCTTTTGTCTTACATTATGTAACAATTTCATGAATGCGTTCTAACATCCTTTTGGGCGGATCAGGGCAAACGCATTTAAAATAACGCAACTTTATCAACAGTTTAGTGGTTGATAACTATTTGATAATCAAATAAACAAATCTTTTCAAACCGCTCAAAAATGAGTATATTTATCTGATAATCAGCTA
>WTCE01000023.1 GCA_013138735.1 Crocinitomix sp.
CGCAGCAAGAATTAAAGGGAAAGCTTTGTCCAAAGCTTAATGAACTGATTACAGCCTACACGCAATAAATACAGCCATACAATTTGAGTGGAATCCCACGCCAATACTGCAATTGAAGTTCAACATCCGAATAAACACACCTTCCGTTTGTAAATACTTGTAAACGTTTGTAAATGCTTATTTCGGGTTAATTATTATTTACTAAAAATACATAATTATTAGGCCTTTCCAGCAATTTCACAAAAAAAAAGAGGTTATCTAAATAGACAACCTCTTTAGTATTTCATAACTATAATCTCTTATTCTTTTCTAAGCAGTGTTACATTGCCCTGCCCTTGTTGTTCAGTTCCATTGGTGTATCTGATAAAATACGTATAGAAATAAACTCCAGCAGCACTTTCACCACCACTTTTTCTATTGCCATCCCATCCGTCATCAATATCATTGAATTCAAAAACAGTACTTCCCCATCTGTCAACAATTACACACTGGAATACATCTACACCTTTCGCATCTTTATTAAATGCAAATACATCATTCTTTTCATCTCCATCCGGTGTAAATACATTGAACGGTACAAATATTGGCTGAGCAAAGACCGTAATATCCTTACAGGTTGTGTCTTTACATCCATTTTTATTTGATGCGACTAAACAAACCGTATAAACTTGTTCGCCAGTATACGTTGTATCGAATTGCTCCTCTAAACTTTCGCTTAAAATCCAATTGGTATTATCATAATCGAAATTCCACCAGAAAGTTGTATCCGCAGTTGGGTTTAATGGATTTGCAAAATTAATAGATTGATTAGAGAAGTTTGCAAACACATCCTCAGTTCCCTTACAATCTTCATTCAACTGATCTGAAGTAACTGTAAAAATCGCTTCAGGATTTAATGAATCAACCGTTACTGTTCTATTGACCATACATCCAACATTATCTGTTACAGTGATAACATAATCACCAGGATTTAAACCACCCCAAGTAGAGTTATCTGAATTATCAATCGTACCAGGTTTTGTCCAGAAATAATCATAATCAGGAACACCACCAGTGGCAGCAGCAAATACTTGTCCATTTCCAGATTGATAACCGAAGAGCCTACAATAAGCGGGGTCAAACCCGAGTTCACTAAAGGTTATTTCATCATTTTCTGTAATTGTGAATTCGTATAAATTATCACAATACTCATCTTGAATAGTAATTAAGTACGTTCCTGCAGGTAAACCAGAAGCAACATTCACATCTGTTGGAGGATTTGGCACAATACCACCTAAATCCCAGAAGTAACGTACTATTCCTGATGAATTAAAGACATCATCTACAATTATGCTTCCTGTGCTGTCTCCATAACAAAGCACATGCTTTACAGTAAACTCAGCATACAAAGAATCAGGTTGACCCATGATTATTTGAATCGAATCAACGCATCCATTTTCATCTTCAACATAACCCCAATAAGTTCCAGAACCAATTGTATTCAATACATCCGAATCCTCATCTGGTAAATCTTTCCAAGAGAAAGTATAGATTCCTGTTCCACCAGTTACAGAAAGATCAATTGATCCATCAGAATAAGCATAACAAGTTGGTTCATTCAAGGTATTCACTGTAAGGTTCAATTCAGTTGGACTTGTAATCTCTATTGGAATAGTAACTTCACAGCCAAAATCATCCAAAATAGTAACAAACCAAGTACCTGGGATCATATCCGTTCGCGACGTATTTGTTTCATCCCCTGGATACGTTCCTCCTAAAGGATCAGTCCATATAATTGTCAAAATTGTACCATCAACTTCACCTAAAGCATCAACTGGAGTTGCAGTAATTTCCGCAGCACCATTATCAAATCCAAAACAAGTAATGTTTGTGATAGTAATAATATCCACATCAATAAAGTGCCCTGCAGATGTAATTGTTACTACAGAATCAGTAATACATCCTTCTGAATCCACTGCGATAATAACAACAGCTGTTCCAGCAATATCATCAATATCTGCATTTGTACCAGGCGTTGGAACTCCGTTTAAGAAGATCACATAAGGTGCACCGTTTCCAGTTCCGTCTATAATAGATGCGTCTACATTTCCTAAAGATGCATCTGGACAAGAAACTGCTGGTGTAATGATTATAGGACTAATTACTGGTGCAGAGAAAGTTCCGCTAAATGTTGCTGTACAACCTGCTTCATCTGTTACTTCAATTTCATACGCCCATCCACCTTCTAAATTTTCAATTGTTGCTGTTCCGCCGCTTTCAACATCACCGTCTACTAAATCACCAGATTCAGTACTAACAACAGTATAGTCTCCACCACCACCGGTAAGAATAAAATCAATTCCATTAATATAATCACCATCACAATTCACTACGATTTCCGCTTCGATTGGACACGCATAAGTAATTTCAATAGCATCACCTAAATCATAACAACCATTTGCATCTTTATCCCAAGTCACACTAAAATTGTCATTATCAGCGCCATCTCCTACGCCGTCATCTCCTGCAACAGGAACTAAATAATAAGTTCCACAACCTAATTCTCCAATTGGACTGTCGTCATCATGAATGTCCATTAAATCTTCGGTTGGAATAATTAATCCTAAATAACCAGGATCAGCAATTGGATCGTCACCTACTGGCGGCGCATCATAAACTAACCACATGATTTGCGCGGTATAAATCCCATCTCCTATTGGAGCGTCAATCGTATCGGCTGGTAAAGTAAAATCATCATTAGACGTTATTTCATAAGTATCACCTTCACATAAGAATAAAGGATCATCACTTGGCACAAATTCGCCATTCTTTTGAATGCTAAACGTACCAGCAAAAGCTGCGCACGGCGGATCAACAACAATATCGCAATCTGTTTCAGCATCTCCACCAATTTTACCTAGTGTTACATCCTGCACAACTGCTGCATAATTTGTAATTAATAAAATATAAACCTCACCGGGTAGGCAGCCTACAATTTCTGGCGTTTCATATGCTACACCAGAATAACTACAATCTACAATTGGAGAATCAACACCTCCTAGCGTTCCACAATTTGAAATTGCATCAGCCAAATCATCAAAAGGTCCCCAAATAATAAAATCAATATCAAAATCGGCAAACAGCTCCATTTCAATGGTGCCGCCTACAGCAATTTCTAAATAATACCAACTTGGATTGGGTTGTGTGAATAAACATCCGTAATCATTTCCAGGTTCAGAAATATCTCCTACACCTGCAGTAAATGAAATACCAACATCAGTACAAATTGGTTCCATTTCCGCACAAGTTGGTCCTTGCGCAAAACTTGTTGTACTGGCTAAGGTTAAAACTAAACCACAACCAATATTTAAAATTCTTTTCAACATATCAGTTATTTTTTCAATTCAAGTTTTAACTCAGCAATTCTCTTCACTAATACTGCTCTCGTTTTTTCGGCATTTTTAAACCAACCATTTTCATTGGCCAATTTAAGTTCTTCAGCATTTCCTCGAATGTATACTTCTTTCTTGTTTAATGCTGACAACTGAGTTTCGCAGCTCTCTAACTCTTGAGCTGGAGTTTGAGTTTTTTTAACTTCTGTAGTTGTAACGGTTGATTTAGATTCGCCGCCCGTCACTAACTTAATGCGTTCAGGTTTTTGATTTGTTTTTTCAACTTCTTGCGAAAAACTTCCAAAACTAAGTCCTAAGACTAATCCTGCTAAGATGATTTTTTTCATTCTATTTCTATTTATTCCTTTGTATCTCTTAAATGTATGGCTATCAAACATTTTTGATGTACACAAATTAACTTATATACTAAACGTGCTTTGCCCTATAAATAGTTGCTCCACAACATGCAAAATTGTGATTTTTTTTCCATTTCGGGGGTATATTGTTAACATTCTTGAAAAGTGTGCAAAACTTTCGTCCGAATTTAGTGCTACACGAGGCGCTCAATTTTAAAATTCACTTATTTTTGCCCTGTATAATAATTAGGTAGCAATGGAAGTTAAAGAATTAGAAAAAATCACGTCACAAGTAAGAAGAGATATTGTAAGAATGGTAACTGCAGTTCAATCTGGTCATCCGGGTGGATCCTTAGGTTGTACCGATTTTTTAACCGCTCTTTATTTTGAAGTAATGAACGCAGATCCTGCTGCATTTACAATGGATGGTAAAGGTGAAGATCTTTTCTTTTTATCAAACGGGCACATTTCGCCTGTTTTATATAGTGTTTTAGCTCACCGCGGTTATTTTGAGGTTTCAGAGTTAGCAACTTTCAGAAAAATTGGTACTCGCCTTCAAGGGCATCCAAGTGTTTCTAAAAATTTACCAGGTGTAAGAATTGCTTCAGGATCTTTAGGACAAGGATTATCTGTTGCGCTTGGAGCAGCTGCTGCAAAAAAATTAAACGGAGACGATTCTATCGTTTATACCCTTCATGGAGATGGAGAATTGCAAGAAGGACAAGTTTGGGAAGCCGCTATGTATGCCGCTGGAAAGAAAGTTGACAACATAATTGCAACGATTGATTATAATCATAAACAAATTGATGGAGACATTGATGAAGTGCTACCAATGGGCGACCTTTCTAAAAAGTGGCAAGCTTTTGGATGGGAAGTACTTGAGATGGACGGACATAACATCACTGAAATATTAGCAACGCTTGCAAAAGCCAAATCAATGACGGGCAATGGAAAGCCTATTGTCATTGTAATGACAACCATTATGGGCAAAGGCGTTGATTTTATGATGGGAACACACAAATGGCACGGTTCACCTCCTAGTAACGAACAAGAAGCGATCGCGTTATCTCAGTTAGAAGAAACGCTGGGCGATTATTAAAATTTTGATAAAAAAAGCACTCATATTTCTATTCATAAGCCTTGCGGGCATTACCGCAAGTGCACAAGACCTTACACGAATATTATTTATTTTTGATGCCTCAAACTCCATGAATGGAGAATGGGAAGGCGCTACTAAAATAATTCGTGCGAGAGAAATATTAATTGAAGCAATTACAGAATTAGAAGGCACACCTAACTTAGAAATTGCCTTACGAGTTTATGGACATCAATCTCCAATCACCCCTACTTTTCAAGATTGCGACGACACCAAATTAGAAGTTCCATTTGGACCTAATAATTATGAGAAGATTAAAACCTTCATTCGCAATGTCGAACCAAAAGGTACAACACCAATTGCCCGATCATTAGAAGCATCAGCGGAAGATTTTCCAGATGCTAATGCGCGAAATGTTATCATTTTAATAACAGATGGTTTAGAAGCTTGTGATGATTTCCCATGCGAATCTGCACGAAAATTAAAAGCTAAAGGCATTAACGTTACCCCTTTTGTTGTAGGACTTGGTATTGAATTAAAGTATTTGAACGATTTCACCTGTATTGGTCGTGTTTATGAAGCTTCGACTCAAGAGACCTTTAAAAAGGTAATGAAATCGGTTATTAGTGATGCTTTATTGAATACATCCGTCCAAATTAACTTAAATGATATTCATCAAAAACCTGAAGAAACAAATGTGTCTGTGTTTTTATATGAAGCTGGAACGAATAATTTGAAATACACGTTCATGCATACCATGAATTATAAAGGAATACCGGATACAATAACGGTGATTGATCCTGAAATGCGTTATGACATGGTAGTAAATACATTGCCACGAGTTTATAAAAAGAACATTGAAATCAAAAAGTTCCAACATAATATTATTCCTGCTGATTGTCCCCAAGGTTCTTTAAATATTCGGATTAAAGGCGCAACTAAGACAAGTGAAGTTAAAATAAGAGTAATCCAACATGGAAAAATAGTTACACTTAATGTACAGGATATTGCAAAAATGCAAAAGTACTTGGTGGGCAGTTATGATCTTGAAATTTTAACCTTACCGCGCATTTATAAGAATGACGTTCAGGTGAATCAAAGTGCATTTACATATATCGATATTCCTGGTTCAGGTTTATTGACATACCGCTGCTACCAACCTATTGTGGGGCAAGTTTTTATTAATGATAATGCTGGCCAAGATCAATGGGTATGCGATTTTGATTCAGAAAAATTAACAGACAGATTTTATTTACAACCAGGAAAGTACAAAGTAGTTTACCGACTAAAGACGGCTGTTTCGACAGACTATACTTCGGTAAAAACATTTCGTATAGATGCTGGTGAGAGCACAACAATAAACCTATAAACCAATTGGAAAACATCCGTTTGATTAAAGAATTGAGCGAATTAACTCCAACAATGAAACACTTAGAGATCAATGAAAGACTTTGAAATTCAAAACCATAAAGACACCCGTTCAGGGTTTGGAGCAGGTTTGTCAGAACTTGGAAAAACAAATGAGAATGTAGTTGCCTTGTGCGCAGATTTAACAGGATCACTAAAAATGGATGCATTTAGAGATGCACATCCGGATCGTTTTTTTCAAGTTGGAATTGCTGAGGCCAATATGATTGGTATGGCTGCTGGATTAACAATTGGCGGTAAAATCCCATTTACGGGAACTTTTGCTAATTTCTCAACTGGACGTGTTTATGATCAAATTCGTCAATCAGTTGCCTATTCAAATAAAAACGTTAAGATCTGTGCATCACATGCTGGATTAACTTTAGGCGAAGATGGAGCTACGCATCAAATTTTAGAGGATATCGGTTTGATGAAAATGTTGCCGAACATGTGTGTTATTTCGCCTTGCGATTATAATGAAACTAAAGCAGCAACAATTGCAATTGCGGAGTATGAAGGCCCTGTATATTTACGTTTTGGTCGTCCAAAAGTACCAAATTTCACTGATCCAAACAAAAAATTTGAAATTGGTAAAGCAGATGTTTTACATGAAGGTAAAGATGTAACGATCATTGCTACAGGACATTTGGTTTGGAAAGCAATAGAAGCTTCGGAAATATTATTAGCAAAAGGAATCAATCCTGAAATAATTAATATTCATACCATTAAACCTTTGGACGAAAAAGCAGTCTTAGAATCATTGAACAAGACTAAATGTGTTGTTACGGCTGAAGAGCATATGATGAATGGTGGATTGGGCGATTCAATTGCGCAACTTTTAATTCGAAAAATGCCTGTACCTATGGAAATGGTAGCTGTGAACGATACGTTTGGTGAAAGTGGAACTGGCGAGGAACTATTGACGAAATACAACATTAATACAGTTAACATTGTTGACGCTGTAGAACGTGTAATTTCTCGGAAATAGGCTTCTATCTTTGTTCCCCGCGCATGCGCGGGATTGTAGCAATAATAAACACACATTATGTCCGGTATAGATAAAGACTTGTTGGTTGCATTCAAAGAAGACAATACAACTGGCTTTAGAAAAATCGTGCAGCAATATCAGGAACGCATTTATTGGCAAATTCGGCGCTACACCAAAAATCATCAAGATACTGAGGATGTAATGCAGAATGTATTTGTTAAAGCCTGGAAAGGTTTAAGCAATTTTAGAGAAGAATCTAATCTATACACATGGTTATATCGCATTGCCTATAACGAAACACATACTTTTTTAGCCAAAGAATCCAAAAGAAAGACAGTGGATCTTGATCCCCCACTCTTTGAAAACTCAATTGCTGTTGAGGGGAAAGATTATGCCCCTGAAGAGATTGAGGAGATCTTAAAAAATGCAATGGCTACTCTGCCTGAAAAACAGTTATTGGTATTCAACTTAAAGTATTTTGACGAATTAAAATTTACCGAAATTTCTGAATTGACGGGTACAAGTGTTGGTGGATTAAAAGCCTCCTATCATTTAGCTGTTAAAAAAATAGAAGAATTTATTAAAATTGATTAAACCTTTTGCAATTATTAGAGTCATAGAGATAAGTGGAGAACAAGAAAGACATATTAAACGGATTAAGAAAATCACAGAAACCTGTTGTTCCTGATGGTTTTTACAATCAATTTTGGACGGATTTAATGCAACGCATTGAAAACGAATCAGGTTTTTTGGGTCAATTAAAAAAGGCTGAAAAGCCTACTGTTCCTGAAAACTTCTTCGCGAATCTAACTGCTTCTATTGGGCCAAAGGATGAATCCTTCACGTTTGACAAACTTCAAAAGCGCAAGAAGCCTACATTACCTCTTAATTATTTTGATCAATCAACTGATCGGATTATGACGGCTCTAAAAGCTGATGACAAAGGCGCTAAGAAAACTGGCAGGGTCATCAATATGCGATTCGTTGCAATTGTATGTGCTATTGCCGCGGCTCTTGCTATTATAATTACAGTTGTTAATTTTTCAGGAGAAGGAGAGAACGATAACCAGGCAGATGTTGATATTCCTGAATTAAATGGTTCTGATGAGGACTTGTTGATTGACGATAATTATGATGATTATTTGGCTTATTTAGATGAGGATGAAATCATTGATTATATCATTGAAAACGATATTGAAATAGAAGATACGACAGACTTGGTTGACTATGAGGATTACTCTGAATTTTCTGGAGAAGATATAGAGGATTACTACTTTGACCTTTTATAATTAGATTATGGTACGAACAGGCATATTATTCATATTGACCCTATTTATTGGGACTGGCGTTTTTGCCCAACCCCCTGGTGGAGGTGGTAATAAGAATAAAGAGAAACGCGAAAAAATACATGCGCAAAAAATTGCATTTATATCAACCGAAGTTGATTTAACTCCTGACGAAGCACAGAAGTTTTGGCCTGTTTACAATCAATACGAGGCAGAGATTGAAATTTTAAGAACACAACGCAGAAAATATCATAAAGAACTACGTAAATCTGAAAATTTAAGTGATGAAAGAGCATATGAATTATTTGAGCTTATTTTTAAAAGCGAAAAGAAAGAAAGTGACATTCGCTTGAACTATCTCAAAGAATTCTCTGATTTATTAGGGAAGAAGAAAGCCGCGGCAGTATTTATTGCTGAGGAAAAATTCAAACGCGAATTATTGAAGAAATTAAAAAAGAATGGTGGAAATCCACCCCCTCCTGGTCACGATAGACCATAAGACTTCCCTATTTCTAAGGCGTCTTTATTTATTAGGCATTAATCCTTATTTTTGGAATCTTATTTCCAATTGATAATGACGGATACTACAAGACAAATCACTTTTCTAAAAAAACAGGCGCAAACTAACGAAACGCCTTATTTAATTGACGTTGATAGAGCTGATGGCATCTATATTTGGGATAAATCAGGTAAACGTTATATGGATATGATTGCAGGCGTTGCCGTCAATAATATTGGACATAGACATCCCGCAGTTATAGCGGCCATTAAAGAACAGGTAGATCAACATTTGCATGTTATGGTTTATGGCGAGTATATTCAAGACGCACAATTGGCATTAGCAGAAAATTTAGCAAGCATTTTACCTGAGCAATTAAACTGTTCTTATGTGGTGAATTCTGGTACTGAAGCAATTGAAGGCGCTTTAAAATTGGCCAAACGTTATACTGGTCGTTCCGAAATTATTTCTTGCAAAGGTTCCTATCACGGCAGCACGCATGGATCAATGAGCGTTTCGGCGAATGAAGTTAAAAAAGCGGCCTATCGCCCTTTGTTACCATTGGTTAAGTTCATCACGTTTAATTCTATCGAAAGTTTGTCCATTATCACTGAAAAAACTGCTGTAGTTATTATTGAACCTATTCAAGGAGATGCTGGCGTTAGAATTCCAAGTACTGATTTTTTAAAAGCCTTGCGAGCTAAATGCGACGAAGTTGGTTGTTTGCTTTTATTTGATGAAGTGCAAACAGGCTTTGGACGGACAGGTAGCTTTTTTGCCTTTGAACGATTTGGGGTTGTTCCAGACATAATAACTTTGGGAAAAGCCTTGGGCGGCGGAATGCCAATTGGTGCATTTGTTTCTAGTACAGAAATTATGAAGGCACTTACGCATGACCCAATGTTGGGCCATATTACAACTTTCGGTGGGCATCCTGTTTGTTGCGCAGCGGCGAACGCGGCAATAAATGTGCTAAAAACTGAAAATTGGATTGCTGAAGTTGAAGAAAAAGGTGCTTTATTAGAAAGGCTTATTGCGACAAGTAATGAAGTGATTGAAATTAGACGCGCAGGATTAATGTTCGCTATTGAAATGGTTTCCTTCGATCGCGTTAAGTTAATTGTTGATCATTGTTTAGAAAATGGTTTAATCGGATTTTGGTTTTTATCCTGCCCTAATAGTTTTCGTCTCTCCCCCCCTCTTTCTATTACGAATAAAGAGATTGAAGCAGCTGGAAAGTTGATTTTAGCCGCCATTTCAGCAACTGAAAATAAGATATAATCTTTTAGGACTTAATTCAAAATAGTCTTAAGGCCGAGATAATTTTCAAACAAATTAATGGTAATTGCCTTTATGGTTATTTTCCTCAAAAATTTCGAATCGTGAAGGAATCATTCTACGTGGCCAATAATTGTCATACGTTTCACAATCGGCTGTTTCTAAATAAGGATCAAGAATAACATTCAACACTTCTTTTTTAAAGAAAAATAACTTGGAAACTTCTTTCGAATTTTTCCGCCATATTTCTGCTGGAATTTTAATGAGTTCATTTGTTCCGTCAACGAATACAAATTGCAATATAAGTGGCATTACCAAGCCGCCCTTATTTTCAAAGTCTATTTGATAAAACTGATAACCACGATTTAAAAGAGCCTTATCACTTTCAGATAATTCACTTAAAAAATTAGCATACGCCGCGTTATCCTCATCCGTAACCTTATATATGTCAGTTGTATTATACTTATCGTCCAATTCAGGTTGACGTTCGTTAACGGTTTCCTTAATAACTTCTAGATTTCGAATCTCTGAAATATTTTTGTTTTCAGTGTCATTTGCATCTTTTAGAAAAGCTTTTTCATCTGTTGGATTCCCTTCATTTAACTGATACCAAGTCACATTTTCAATCCCTATATCAACATGATCATTGGTATAAAACCAACCTCTCCAAAACCAATCTAGGTCTACTCCACTTGCATCTTCCATTGTACGGAAAAAATCTGCTGGAGTAGGATGCTTGAACATCCAACGTTGTGCGTACACTTTAAATGCGTAATCAAATAACTCGCGTCCTAATATAGTCTCACGCAAAATGTTTAAAGCTGTTGCCGGTTTTCCATAGGCGTTATTTCCAAATTGATGTAAGGACTCTGAATTGGTCATAATTGGAGAGATTTTACTTTTATCCCCCTTCATATAATCAACAATTAAATGCGCAGGCCCACGTCTTGATGGATATTCTCTTTGCCACTCTTGTTCAGTTAAATACTGTAAAAAGGTATTTAACCCCTCATCCATCCATGTCCATTGGCGCTCATCTGAATTAATAATCATTGGAAAATAATTATGACCTACTTCATGAATAATTACGGAATGCATTCCATATTTGGTACGCTCACTGTAGGTGCCATCCGCATTTGGGCGTCCACCATTAAAACAAATCATTGGGTATTCCATTCCAATTTGATTGGCATGTACAGAAATTGCTACTGGATAGGGATAATCAAACGTATGTTTAGAATAAGTACGTAAAGTCTGTGCAGATACCCGTGTAGAATACTTCTCCCAAAGTGGATTTCCCTCTTTTGGATAATAAGACATGGCCATTACAGTTTTTGTTTCCAGTTCAACTGCTTGCGCATCCCACATAAATTTACGAGAAGAAGCAAAGGCGAAATCACGCACATTTTCTGCTTCAAAAATCCAAGTTTTTGTACCAGATGCTTTTGATTTTTCGGCTTCTTCAGCTTCAGCTTGCGTTATGATTAAAACGGGTTGATCAGATTCCTCTGCTTTGTCCCATCTAGTTTGTTGTTCTTTCGTTAAAACTTTTGAGGCATTTTGCAGTACACCAGTAGCCGCAACAACATGATCTGCAGGTACAGTAATTTCAACTTCGTAATCTCCAAAAGGTAATGTAAACTCACCCGCTCCTAAAAACTGTTTATTCTGCCATCCTTCAACGTCATTATAAACACACATTCTAGGAAAAAACTGCGCAATTGTGTAGATGTAGTTATCTTCTTCTTTGAAATGCTCGTAACCTGAACGTCCGCCAATTTCCATTCTATTATTCACATTATACCACCATTTCACTTTGAAAGAATAGGCTTGTCCTTGTGTTAATGCTTCACTCAAATCAACACGCATCATTGTTCCAACAACCGTGTATGGAATATCTTTTCCAGACACATCCGTTACTTTTTCTAAATTAAAACCACCTTCAAACTCGGCTGCATTAAACATTCGAGTTAAAGCATGTGGTGAAGAAATAGACTCTATAGTGCCTGTTCTGGCCAATTGACTATCAGATCCTTGCTTACGCACATTTTGATCCAACTGCAACCATAAATAGGTTAAAGGATCAGGCGAATTATTGGTATAGGTAACTGTTTCCTCTCCAGATACACGCTGGTTTTTGTCATCCAGTATGATACTCATTTTATAATCAGCCTGTTGCTGATAATAATTAGGTCCAGGAGCCCCCGCAGCATTGCGATAAACGTTTGGGGTGGCCAACTCTTCTTTCAGTTGTTTGAATTTATTTGTATTGGTATTTTCTTGCGCAATAACAGTTGTCATCAAGAAAAGAAAGGTAACTAGAGATAAAAATTTAGTCATGTTCTGAAAGCGTATTAATCAAACGTGATTGTTTCATGTTTTTTAGAGGATACCAAAGTTACACTTTTAGTTCGTTCTTGGTATTTATAGTGTACAATATTTTGCTGTTGAGGAAATTGCGCTAGCAAAATGCTATTCATGATTTTAATCTCTTTTGGATTACTAATGCCAGTAAATGTGAAATAAAAGAATAGGTCTTGCCTGAGGTTCACCTCTTTACCAACATAGACGGGAATAGCTTGAATCCCGCCTGAATAAAGCTTAAAATGGTCTGTAAGGTAAGTTTTCATATAAATACCCGCTACTGAAGTATCTGCGATATTTTCGATTTCTAGTGGCTTGCCGAACTTCTCTCTTAAAACTTCTTCAAAGTCGTGCGCCGTCATTTTTAAACTGCCCTCAATTCTATTTTTTGATGAATTATATTCTAGTTCGGCTATCGAAACAAAATATCTGTGTCCAAAAGCGGCAAAACTGCAGCTCGTAAAAAAAAGGATTAAGAAAAATCTATTTATGCTCAGCATTGGTATTTATTTTAGCGACTAGTTGCCTTTTTATTTTAATGATTTTTCAGGTACAATCCGGATATAATGAAACTTTCTATACTGTAAGATTGGAATTGTTCCGTCATAATCAGGCCCTTGCTCTGTGACTAATTCATCTGTAAAAATAATTCGATTAGGATCTATTAATTTTAGTGCCATGGCTGCTTTCAGTCGTTTTTGACTTTCAATTAAACGACTGTAAGCCAAGTAAAGGTTTGAAGTTGTTTGTTCAATTGGAATTTTTGAAATACTAGATTCCATTCTCAATTCAACATAACCATCTCGTTTTATGCTTTCTGCCAATTCTGTTGCAAAAACCTGAAAACCATACGCACCAGTATCAATGCCTTTAAAGTAATAATCAAAATTGACCATATATGGCTTTGTGCTAATATTATTCGCGCTTTCAGTCAAATGTACTAATGGTATGATTGTAAAATAGTCGAACTGACTGTAATCGAAATTTTCCGCGGCATTGGTCATTTTAAATTTTGGTCCATGGACGGCACCTTTAATTTTAATGTCTATTTCCCCACCTCCAGTTTCATCTCGGAACTTTTTTTCTAGCTGCCCTTTTAAAGCGCGGGCGCCAATCCAGGCTAAATCAATATTTTCCATTTCAATATCATGCCGAGCTGTTGAAAGCGAAGATTCCAATAAAAGTTTAATTGGTTCGCCTTTTTTATAACTACGCAAACAGTTTTTCCAAAATTGCTTAAATGCCAATGAGGCCGTATCCAAATTACGTTGCCCTTCGTAAAACTGCTTATAAGTTGGCAATTGTGGCGGAACAATTTTGTCAGGTTTTACAACATAACGAATTGTCTCCTCTTCTTCCACATCTGCTTCATCCCATAATAAAAATTGAAACTTATCTTCGGGATGTACGCCTAATGAGTCAAAAGAAATGCGCACCTCTTTTTTTGATGCTCCCGTGGTTTCTTTAATTCTTTTTTGAATGGCTTTCTTAAGTTTAGCTGCTGTTTTCAGACGCACTTTCTCACTTTTTTTCCACGGCATTAAAATTGTTCCATTCAAATTCAGCTCTCCATTTAAAAACAATTTCCCTTCAATCGTTTCAAAATTAACTTCCTCCAAAATTGTTTCAATTTCTGGCAATGCAAAGCGTTGGTATTCTAGCAACATTTTTGTGCTTAGTACTTGTTCTTTCGAAGAGACTTTAATGACACTTGTATCGGCACCAGTTGCATCAAAATTAACCGAGTATAAGCGAATAGCGGCATTGGACCATGGTGGTAATTCTGTTGATTTTTTAAAGACAGGTTCATCAAAGAACACGGAGCTTTCACCAAAACCGCGTCGATTGAATTCGCGCATTACTTTTTTCTTTGAAAAATTGATTAAATGTTCCAGCCTTTCTACATCCTTAATATCGGCAACCTCAATTTCAACCCCAACCGTTGCAAATTGATAAAAATCAACCTCATAGGTTAAGTCATTCACAAAATCAATGATGAAATTATAATCCAAATAAGAAGTGTCAAAGGCCGTAATAGGATAAAAGTAAATGGGCGCAACACTATACTGCAGGAGTTCATTACTCGTCTTTTGCGCCACAAAACTTTCAGAAACCACATTCCCCATAATTTTCAGAAAGAGTTTATCCTGAATGTCTCGACCGGTTTGGGTGGTTATTTCAACACTCTTCACAAATAGACCTAACCTACCTTTAGGATCATAAGAAACATCAATTGAAATACTAGAAGAAGGTAAAATAATGGTGTCTTGCGATAAAACCGCCGTGCAACCACAAGAAGTCTGAATATCAATTATCCGAATGGTATCTTCACGATAAGGATTGCTTAGATTAAACTTGGCCGTAACCTTTCCCTTATTTTCAAAAATATCACCTAAATGCTGCACAGTTTCTGAAACACGAATTTGCCCAAAAGCCAAACTTGTCCACAACCACAACCCTATTACTCCTAAAGTCCTTATCATCATCCTATCCCTGCGAAAGCCATTGCATCATTATTGTACATAAAATTGCACCAAATGTTCCTACCGCATAACCCAGTACTGCAAGAAGCACACCAACTGGTGCCAATGAAGGACTAAAAGCACTTGCTACAATCGGTGCAGATGCCGCTCCACCAACGTTTGCTTGACTTCCAACGGCCACATAAAAGAAGGGAGCTTTTATAATTTTTGCGACTATGAATAAGAAGATCGCATGCACTAAAATCCAAATTAATCCAATTGATAATAAGAATTTAAATAAGCCCCAATTCGCCCATAATTCCATAACATCCATTTTCATACCTATGGTTGCTACCAGGATATATAAAAATACGCTACCAACTTTAGAGGCACCTACCCCTTCAAACTTTCTGAATTTAGTGAATGAAAGAACGACACCAAAAATAGTTGAGAATACAACCAGCCAAAAGAAGCCGCTTCCAAAAGAAACCATTAAATCTGCAGCAGTATCGTTCCAGCCTCTAATATCGGCAAAAACAACGCCGGTGCAAGGTACATAAGGTGTACGCATTGAATCTAACCCACCACTAATTAAAGGAGCTAAATTGTCTGCCAATAAATGTGCTAATCCTATACAAGCGAAAGTAATTCCGAGCATATAGATTAAATCATTAAATGTGGCCACCTTTTTAACACTGGCCTGAAAATTTTCCATTTTCGTTTTTAATGCTTCAATTGCTGAATCGTCTGCCTTAAAAAACTTGTTAATTTTTTTATTCATTCCGGTACCAAATAATAGCACCGACATAAATATATTTGCCACAAAAACATCTACCACAATCATTGCTGAGAATAATGTATCACTTGCTCCGTAAATTTCTTTCATAGCTGTTTGGTTGGCACCTCCACCAATCCATGATCCGGCTACGGTTGAAAGTCCTCTCCATATTTCTCCGTCCAATACCTCTGGTGCAATTAAAGAAACTAACCACAATGCTAAAGGACCACCAATTACAATACCTACAGTAGCTGTAAAAAACATGATAATGGCTTTTGAACCCAAGCGTTTTATTGCTGGAATATCAATACTTAAACAGAGTAATACTAAACTTGCAGGCAATAAATAACGCGAAGCAATAAAGTATAGACTAGATTCTTCTGATGATATAATTCCCGCAGAATTTAGTCCTGCCGGAATAAAATAACACAACAAAAGTCCAGGCACCCATTTGTAAAAAGCTTTTAAACCCTTATTTGAACTGGAAGATGTACGAAATACAATCACTAAAACAAGCATTAATATTCCAAAAACAACAGCATCATTATCAATCCAGGGTGGACTAGACTTAACTTTAAAAGAAGCAGCCGACTGATTGCATTCCTCGCAGTCATTTTGCGTATCCCATAAGGTTAAAGAATGATCTCCACGTTCAAGGTTACTTAATATAATAGGATTATTTGTTCTTAAAACCGTTGTGTCTCCTTCAAAAATAATGAGTGAGCTATCATGCGATTCAAACGTGATTTTTAAATACTTAACTTCAGTCGCATAATAAAGCGAACTTAGATTATCATAATCAACAACAGTCAATGTATCGTCTAGATCTTTTGCAGTGGCCGCTCTTAATTCAATTGCAGCATTTGCAGAAAAGTTAGTCACTAAAAGTGCTAACAGAAATAAAATTTTTCTCATAAGTTGAAAACTAATATGGGCCAACTATACAGGCCAAAAGGGCAATTGACAGTGGATCGTCACCTGTCTTTGTGAATAATATATCGGATGAAAAATTAGAATCTCCCATATAAATGGCATCATCCTCAATGGTTAAAACGCATTCGGTTGAAAAGGTTGAATTTCCGCGATAGACTTTACCATTATCAATGGTATAAATAATATCAGACGAAAAATTAGAATCTCCCTTATAGACCTTATTCCCCTTTACAGTATACAAACAATCAAAGGTTGAAGTTGAACGGCCAAGATAAACTTTGTTATCTGCAATGGTATAATAAATTACGGGTGAAAAACGGTTATCTCCGTGGTATACAGTCCCATTATCAATTGTAAATGCAATATCGCTATCAAATTTACCATCTCCACGGTACAGTTTAACTTGGGTAAAACCTGCAATTGCTATAAACAGGCTGATAAAAAGTAAGAATTGCTTCATGTTTCAAAAATAGCAATAATTAGACCACTAATATTGATTAGTTTTTCACAATTGTCAAAGGTTAAACACAGTTTGATTGAATCAATTGACTTATATTTGCGCCTAAATAATTGCAAAATGGAAAAAATTATCTCTGGAATTCAGCAAATGGGAATTGGCGTGTCTGATGTTCAAGAAATTTGGAAGTGGTATCGTGAAATGTTTGGAATCGATATTCGGTTATTCGAAGATGCGGCTGAAGCACCTTTAATGACTAAATATACAGGTGGAGAAGTACACCGTAGAACAGCAACGCTAGCCTTAAGCATGGAAAGCGGCGGCGGTTTTGAAATTTGGCAATTTACAAGTCGACCAACAGAACGTGCAAATTTTGCAATTCAATTGGGTGACTTAGGTTTATACGCTTGTAAAATAAAATCGAAAGATGTAAAAGCAAGTTATGAATTCCACAGATCTAAAGGGGTAACTATTTTAGGAGAATTGAGTCAAACCCCAAGCGGTGAATTCAATTATTTTGTAGAAGATCCGAACGGCAATATTTTTAATGTAGTGCAAGGTACGGGTTGGTTTAAAGACACGAAACACCCTGCAAAAACAGGGGCTGTTGCAGGCGCAATTATAGGCGTAAGTGATATGGAGGCCTCGTTAAAACTATACCGCGACGTATTAAACTACGAAACTGTAGAATACGACGAAACAGGAAATTTTGATTGTTTTAAAGGTTTACTTTCTGGAGATCAGAAATTTAGACGTGTACAGTTAAAGCATAAGGATGAACGAGAAGGACCTTTTTCAAAACTATTAGGCCCAACTAGAATAGAATTGGTACAGGCATTAGAGCGTCAACCAAAAAAGATTTTTCAAGATCGTTTTTGGGGAGATTGGGGCTTTATTCATTTATGCTTTGACATTCAAGGAATGGAAGCTTTGAAAAAGGATTGCGAAGCCGCAGGATTCCCATTCACAGTGGATAGCGGAGATACCTTTGACATGGGCGAAGCTGGTGGAAGGTTTTCTTATATCGAAGATCCGGATGGCACATTGATTGAGTTTGTTGAAACGCATAAGGTACCTATCATGAAAAGTATTGGTTGGTATATTAACTTGAAAAAACGTGATCCTAAGAAGAGACTTCCGAATTGGATGTTGAAAGCCATGGGGATGAATAGGGTTAAATAGTACGCTTCGCTTTTAGTAGTTAGTACTTAGTACGCTCTCCGACTGAGTCGGATCGCTGTTAGACTACGATTTGACTTGGTTTGAAGTTGAAACAAGTTTTAAGGAGACAATTTGCAAAATGGAAGGGATTATTAAACGTTGGAACACGATACAATCGCGCACCAGCGCCTGCGAATTGAGCTATTTATCTATTAACACGATTATGATTAAAACTACTTCTGTCAAATGATAATTTTTTGGAAAAATAAAGGGTTTGCCGTTCTACTCTACATTATGTTTTCTGTTATTGGAACCATGCTGTTAGCGCAATATTTGAGCAAGGTATATGATTTCGATTTATCCATTAGTGGTCGAATTCCATTTGCATTAGGAATTGCCTTTTTTATAGCAGCCATTTGGACTTATTTAACCAAGAATGATTATTACAAGGACAGAGAAGGTAATAAAGTAAAAATGGAAATTGACAATTCTTTCTTTTTCATTAAAATGGAATATTGGCCTTATATTTTAGGAGTGATAGGGTTTTCACTCATGATTGGGTCAGTTCTCTAAATTGGATTCCTCCTTTTTCTCTTCCCACTCGTAATTATAGGTATTGTTCTTACGGTTGAAATACGCCACAAATAGCAAAGACAACGGAAAAAATAGAATCACAAAAATCCATTTAATGATTTTTAGAAAAAGATTCTTCTCTTGAATCACAATTGGGTCGTTTTGGCTCTTAAATAATGATCTAAAATTACCATTGACGCCATAGCATCAACTATTGGTACTGCACGTGGAACGACACAAGGATCATGTCTCCCTTCACCTTTAAAATCAACGTTTTCGCCTTTTTTATTGACGGTTTTTTGTGTTTTAATAATTGTTGCGACTGGTTTAAAGGCTACGTTAAAATAAATATCCTCACCGTTCGAAATTCCACCTTGAATTCCTCCAGAATTATTGGAAACGGTGGTGATTTTATCATTCTTATTTTCAAAGGAATCGTTATGAACGCTGCCATTCATAGTAACAGCACTAAATCCAGAACCCAATTCAAAACCTTTAACGGCATTAATGCTAAACATGGCTTTGGCTAAATCAGCGTTTAGGCGATCAAATACAGGTTCACCCAAACCAATCGGAGTGCCTTTAATCACACACGTAATTTGTCCGCCAATTGTATCGCCGTCTTTTTTTGTTGCTTTGATGAGCGTTTCCATTTGCTCTGCTGCAACTGCATCAGGGCAACGGACTATATTAGAATCGATTTTTGAAAGATCAAGCTTTGTAAGTGATTCTTGCACCGCAACATTGCCAACTTGAGAAACGTAACTTTGAACTGTAACTCCAATTTGATTGAGCAACTGTTTGGCAATAGCACCCGCCACTACTCTACAGGCTGTTTCTCTTGCGCTGCTGCGTCCTCCTCCTCTTACATCTCGAATGCCATATTTTTTATCTGAAGTATAGTCTGCATGCGAGGGCCGATAAAGCTCCCCTATTTGTTGATAATCTTTGCTGCGTTGATCTGAATTTTTAAGCGTAAAACCAATTGGAGTCCCTAGTGTTTTACCGTCTAAAATTCCGGATAAAAACTCGACTGTGTCAGCTTCTTTGCGTTGCGTTGTGATTGCTGATTGACCGGGCTTTCGCCTATCTAACTCGGCTTGAATTGCATCTAAATCTAAAGAAACATTACTGGGGCAACCGTCAATAATTCCACCTATAGAAACACCATGCGATTCACCAAAAGTGGTGAGCTGATAAATCGATCCAAAGATATTGCCAGCCATACGTTTTTAGTTTTATGCGCCTATTGTTAATTTACAAGATTCAAGGATTACGCGAACTTCTTCTAATGTAGGCGCTTCAGCATAGGTTCTTAAAACTGGTTCTGTTCCAGAAGGTCGAATCATTAACCATCTATTTTCATCAAAAAAGTACTTAAATCCATCCATGGTTTCAACACGTTCAACTTGGTATTTACCAAACATGTTAAAGGCTTTATTCTTGCATTTATCAATGATTTTGCCTTTTAGCGTATCGGTTATATGCAAATCACTGCGCTCAAAAGCAAAAGGTCCGACAATTTCATATACTTCAGCAATTAAATCCTCTAAACTCTTCCCTGTTTTCGCCATAAATTCCCAGACAGTTAATCCCATCCAAATTCCATCACGTTCTGGAATATGCGTTTTTAATGCAATTCCGCCAGATTCTTCTCCACCCAATAAAACATTTTGATCAGGATCTGCCATTAATCCGGAAATGTATTTAAACCCGATTGGCACTTCTACATGCTCCAATCCATAATGGGCGCACATTTGTTTAATGCGCGGAGTACTGCTAAAGCCTGTTACAACTTTACCTTTTAATCCTTTATATTTTACTAAATAATGAATCGTTAATAATATGATATGATGTGAGTCAATGAATTCACCAGTAGAATTATACAAACCAATTCTATCTGCATCACCATCTGTTGCTAAACCACAATGTACTGAATCATCTTTTGCAATTAAATTCGAAAATTCAATTAAGTTTTTATGAATAGGTTCAGGTGCCTGCCCTCTAAATGAAGGATTATCATCACAATGTAAAAACTTGATGGATGGCAATAAGTTTTTCATCACCTTTTGTCCAGCACCATACATAGCATCATAAGCCCAGCCAAAATCAGATTTCTCAATTAAATCCAAATCAAAAACACTTTTAACCTGATCAATATAGATTTGATCAAAGTCTCTAAAAACTAATAAGCCATCTTCCTTCGCTTGCTCAATTGAAATAATATCCAAATTAATCTCATTGGTATTTGGAATAATGATTTCAATTTCATCTACCTCTTCAGGTGATAAAGGACCACCGAAATGACCTTTTAATTTGTAGCCATTATAATTAGGTGGGTTATGACTTGCAGTAATTACGACTCCTAAAGAAGCATCTAACTTACGTGTAGCCAATGAAATCATTGGAGTAGAAACAAAACCTTGATCCGTCGTATAAACTTTAATTCCTTTATGAACAAAAATTTTAATTGCTGTCTCAACAAACATTGGCCCTCCAAATCGGCAATCATGTCCAATAACAACGCTGGGTTTTTTGAAATTCTGTAATAACCACTCGGCTGTCGCTATACTTACACGAGCAACATTATCAACAGTATATTCTTTCGCGATAATCGCTCTCCAACCGTCTGTTCCAAATTTAATTTTCGTCATTTTTTTTCTTTCAAATTCTAAAGCGCAAATATACGAATAGCGTAGAAATTTGCAGTACAGATCCGTGAATAAATTAGCGTAAAAAGGCGCTTTTTTAACTCTGAACGTTTGTAATGATAATTTCTTACAAAGACGTTAAAAAAGATAGTGTATCTACCCCATCCGCAAAATCATTTAAAGCGGGGTTTTGTGCTTTTCCGAAAGGAATATAACCATGGCCTACAACTACCTGAATTTTTTCTTCGTTTTCGGTAATAAATTCTTTCACTTCATTTAGGTCGCTATAGCGTGCGTAATGCAGCATTCCTAATGGAGAATTCAATTGTTGATCTTCTTTCAAGAGTAAAAATCCATTATCCAACATCTCTTGCAGGTTCATTAAATAAACCGCCTTGTTATAATCATAGTTATTGGCGTATTTATTATGATTTACTATGTCGTTAAACTGAAAAAAAGCATCATATAAGCGATTAACCTCAAAGTCTTTCGGAATCCAAACTTGAGAGACATTGCGACATCCTAAACCAAAATAAGTAAAAATGTCATGTCCTAATTGAATTAATTCTTCTTTCGTTTCTTGCCCGTTTAAAACAGCTATTGAGGTTCTGTTCTTTCGAATTACATTTGGGTATTTACCAAAATAAGAATGAAAATAATTAGCTGAATTATCACTACCAGTTGCTATAACGCCATCAAAACCTTCTAACTTATTTTCTTTAATCTCAACCCATTCAGTTATTTTCGGATCAAAAAGAGATAAAACATGAATGAGTGCGGGAAATAAATGTTTGTCATCTGAAGATAATTTGATAACCGCTTTATTCCCACTTAAAAATACCGCCAAAAAATCATGAAAGCCAACTAAAGGAATATTACCTGCCATAATTAAGGCAATTGCTTTTGGTTTATCCTCGTTTATAGCATAACCATCCACCCAATTGGTTAAATCGTTTTCGTTTAGCCATCCACCAATACCGGTAAAAGCATTCCTCACCTCATCTTCGATAAACCATCCATTGTAGACCTTAACCCGTTTTGTTAGTTCAACCAAATCGTTATACTCAGCTTCATTGATTCCGGTACTAAATCCCGGCCATTTTTGCTTCGTTCCTATTGCTCGCATAATTTCTCCGAGCTTTGATAATATTTTAATTTTCTGCAACAAATTCATCCTTCGAATGTTTATAGTTCTAGTAGTCTGCCATTTGAAGTACTACTATCCGTTAAATCAATAAGGAAGTACGCACAATAAATGGTTGAAAAAGTAAAAAAATAAACTGGCTAAAACTTTAATTATCCTAAACCTAACCAGTATATTTGCAAAGTTAAAAAATGTAAAGGAACAACAATGGCAATTATAATAACTGATGAATGTATAAATTGTGGGGCATGCGAACCTGAATGTCCAAATAATGCAATTTATGAAGGTGGTGCTGAATGGCGCTATTCGGATGGTACTTCATTAACTGGAGTAGTAACTTTACCCAATACTGGAAATGATGTGGATGCTGACGTGGATAACGAACCTGTTGACATGGATGTATACTTTATTTCTCCTGACAAATGCACTGAATGTGTAGGCTTTCACGAAGAACCCCAGTGCGCAGCTGTTTGTCCTGTTGATTGTTGTATTGATGACGAAGACATTAGAGAGACAGAAGAGCAGCTTTTAGCGAAGAAAGATTTTATGCATCTTGATTAGTTGATTCTCGAGTCCTTAGTCCTTAGTATTTAGTCGTTAGTCTTTGATCTTTTGTTTTTTATTTTGTTTTTCAACATGATTTCTTGAAAACTTTCTTGATAATTCCATGCCTATAGAAAAGATAAACGCTTATTTTTTGTACTTTCGAAGCATGGATAGTACTGATACTCGAAAAAAAATAGAAGTTTGTTTTACCCCCTATTTATTCCCTCTTTTTAAAGACGAGTTTGACATTATAGTTGTGATTGATGTTTTAAGAGCAACTTCTGCTATTTGCGCAGCTTTTCACAATGGTGTTGAAGGATTAATTCCAGTTTCAACTATAGAAGAAGCAAAAGCTTACCAAGAAAAAGGCTACTTAGTTGGTGCTGAACGCCAAGGTAAAATCGTAGAAGGATTTGATTTTGGAAATTCGCCCTTTTCATACCTTAAGCCTGAATTGAAAGGACAAACGGTTGTATTAAGTACAACCAACGGAACAAAATCGATCCATATTGCTAAAGATGCTGGTCAAGTTGTCATTGGTGCTTTATCTAATCTTGACGTACTTTGTGAATGGTTGGAAAAGCAAAATAAAAACATTTTATGTTTGTGTTCGGGTTGGCAAAACAAATTCAATTTAGAAGATACCATTTGTGCTGGAGCAATTTCAGATCATTTGTTGAGTTCAGGTAAATATAGATCTGAAGAGGACTCATCTATTGCAGCCAAGTATTTGTTTTTAAGTGCTAAGGACAATATTTTGGGATATTTGAAAGCATCTTCTCACCGGAGACGTTTAAAGAATTTGAACTTGAACGAGGATATTAAATTTTGTTTGACGCCCAATCTAGCGCCAGTAATTCCAATTTTGAACGGTAATTGTTTAGAGTTGGTGAAAGAGGATGTAATGCTTTAATGCGCTAATGATTTAATGTGACAATGTTTGAATGTAAAGTAATACTGGAACATTGACGTTGTGCGTAGCACAAGAACTCGAAATGTGGATTCCTCTCTACTTTTTTAATTCCAAATTAGCATTTCTTGCGCTTTTAATAAAGAATCAGAGGGCGCATATCTAGACCTAGTTTCAATGTTACGGTCTGATATAAATGCATCTAAAAATTCACCCTCACTATTAATCATTACGTTGTACCACCAAAAATCATCATAACAACCATAGCATACTTCAACCACCTGAAAGTTCAATAGTAAAGTGTCTTTGGCTTTCACTTTAGCGCCAGTAAAGCCGCAGAAAAGTCCTCTATTTGGTTCAATCACCTCCTTGATTAATTCAAAATTTTCACCAAGAATTAATGTTTTTGCCGTAAAATCTTTAGACCTAATTTGATTGGCTGGGGTGGCGACAGTAGGCGGATTGAGTGTAATTATTTTAATCTTACTGTCAACTTTGAGTTCAAAGAGACGATAATTATAAAAAGTGGTATCATTGATTTGATAACCCATCTGATTGAATTTGATCAATCGTGTAAATATTTTAGCATCCAGATACAATTTTTTAGTTTGAATGACAACTTCATTATTTTCGTAGAATTCAATCTCATAATTCGAATAAAGGCGTTCTACGTCTGAAATATGCAAACTATCAAGGACGTTAAAGTTATCTTGGCGCCAAACGGGAACTTTAATTATTTCACCATCTGTCGCGAGTGAATCTTCATAGAATAAAATTTTCTCTCCTAATAAACATGAATCTGACTGAATTGGGTTAAAATTGGCTGTTGATCTGGATTGATATTGTTGAATTGACCGTTTTTCGCAAGCGATTAGGGTTAGCGCGAGGATTAAGAAGGAAAAAAGTTTAGTCACTGTGATTGAACGGTATTTATTGGACATTATTGTTAAACGAAATCAGCCATACTATCGCAGGATTACAAATCCAGCGAAGTCAAGTCCGAAAGCTTTCGGGGACTATCGAAGCTAAGTGTTTCCAGAGCATTTTTTTTGTACTATTGACTAGCGACTATTAACTAAAAAAACCTACTTCAAATCCTTTGGCCCAATATATTGAATGCGTGTGCCATTACCACCGACACTATCTACTTCTTGATATAAAATAGCATCATTTGAAAAACAGATAGTATATGCAACAGCACCTTTTGAAAATGTATAATCCGTATTTGGTGCAATAGAATCGATATGCACAACATGACTTTGAATGATGATTGTTTTCTTATCTTTTTCCACCTGAATTAAATGATCCGGGGTTAGGTAATGTTCGGTAGGTTCCCCTGCCGTCCAGGTTGTTACGGATTTATTGCAATTATAATTTCCTTTATAGGTTTTAAATTCTTTACGATTACAAGATGCTAGCGTCAAAACGCTAAATAAGAGAATGAATAATTTGATTGGAGCATTATTCCAACAATGATGCAACTTAAAAGCCGCACGAAAAGCGAATGTTCGGGATCTTAAAATTCTCTTGCTACAACGCATCTAATTTCAATAACTTCTCCTAAACCACAAGTGCTTGCACCAGCTGTTTCTTTGTGAGAAATCCAAACTAAATCGCCTGCTTCCCAAGCCTGAAATTCGTTTAAGTTAGTAGCTTCTAAATAGTTTCCATCTTCTAATTTAAAAACGATACCGCAAGTGTCCGAATCTGAAAAATCAAGAACCGTTGCTTTTTCCGATCGCGCGCAACCATTATGCTTCTCGCAAGCGGTAAAAGAGATTGTCGCTAAAGCTAAAATTCCAAAAACTAATTTATTCTTCATGGTAATACAATTTTGTATAAATATACGAAAAAGAGCTTGAAAGGTTTCAACTTACAATTTCGAATATACCCTATAAACGGTTTCCACATCTGAAAGGTTGGCTAATTAGTGTTTGTCTATAAAGTCCTCACGCTATTGACAGGCTCTAATTATACTCAGCATCATCCGCAACGCGCACCCATTTCCCTTTTGTTCTTGCATAAATAGAATGATCATACATGGCTTCAACAGAAATACCAGGCAAATAGAATTTTCCTAAATAACTTGAATTCAGCTGCACTCTAAAGGTCTTCTTCTTATTTGCATTCAAATTAAAATAGGTGAACACACGATCATCTCTCAAATCTTGATAAGTGAAATAATCAGATGTATTGCTATTGTATTGATCCATTCTTGAATTGTGAATTTCCCAACCAGATGGAACAATATGAACTAAAGCCAACTCTTTTAACGGTCCTCGCGTTCCAGGATTAGTAACAGTTATTTCCGCCACAAAGTCTTTTCCCTGTGGTAATTTATCCACCTGAATTTTATTGTTCTTCATGTCAAAATAATCAACCTTAATGCTGATGTTCTTCGCCATTGCTTCTTCATCTCCACCTAAAGGAATTCCTTTGGTGATTAAACGAACATAGAGAATTCCATTTCCAGCATTTTTCAGCTCAATCTGTTTCCCTTTTCCACCCAAATCAAAACTTACCATGGTCATGTCTGAATTTCGAGAACCTGCTTCCCCATTAATTTTATAAGAAAACTTCATCTTATCTTCTGCTTTGTTTTCTCCAACAAATTTACTGACAGCTAATAAACAATAGGCCGTTGTTTGCGTGCTCATCCAACTATCATTGTTTAAACGATTCGCAATTGTTTTAGCCAGCTCTGCCCCATCCACTTTTTGATCCAACAAGACCAGCGTTTCTAGAATCATTGCTTCATCTCTACTATTTGAACCATACGTATAAGAAAGCTCCCGGTATTCAGGCACGTTTTGATTTACACCTTTTATTAAACCTAAAGCCGCTTCTTTTTGACCAGCCAATTTATAAGCTGCAGCCAAACGCCATTTTGCAGGTACAGATAAATCGGTACGTTCGCGCAAGCGATTCATTAAGCCAAGTTCTGCTTTACCAGCTAATGCCAATGTAAAGAGACGGTAAGCCTGCGTTAAATCATCATAACGTGCACGGTCTGTAGTATTATTGGTTTTACTCCAATTACGCGCTTGTCTTTTTTGAAATTTAATCCATTTCGATTTTAGAGCAGAAGGAACAGAGAATCCTTTCTTTTCGGCCTCCAATAAAAAGTGACCCGCGTAATTCGTTCCCCATTCATTGTCATAACTATCTCCGGGCCAATAAGAAAATCCTCCATTGGCAGTTTGGAATAGTTTAATGCGTTCGATTCCAGCATTTACATTGGCTTGAATGCCTGCTTTTTTCTGCGGATCAAGTTCAACCAATTCAGCTAAATAGAGTTGCGGAAATACGGATGATGTTGTTTGCTCAATGCATCCATGCGGATATCCAATTAAATAATCCAATCGACGACCTAAATCTAAAGGCGGGAAGTTTGATACTTCTAAATAGGCTTGATTGGTTCCTGAAATTCCGAAATAATCAACTGAGCTTGTAAATGACTCACCAGCATTCAATACTTTTTCAACCGTTTTGGTTTGTTCAGTATTTGGTGTTCTCACGTCAATTTCAAAGTCATAGGTAGCTTTTTGACTGCCACTAGTAGCAATGATGCTCACCTTACCAAGCCCCGTTTTCTCAGCTACTTTTAAATTAAAGTTGACAATTTTATCGCCAATTTTGTTGAATGTTATGGCTTTGGTCTTTTTACCATCAATCGTGAACATATTATTGGTTTTAATTGTCACAGAAACATTTTTAATTTGTTTCTCCATGGCAAAAACATTCACCGGTAATGTCACCAATTCACTTGGGCCAACTACCCGCGGCAATGTTCCTAATACCATTAATGGATTGCGAACCGCAACTGTTTTTTCTGCATGGCCATAGGCGTTATTTTCACCTGCGACTACCATTACACGAACAGAGCCTACATAGTTTGGAATATCAATGGTGTGCGTATTTACTGTTCCATCATATTCGAATGGTCCTATAAAACGAACCATAGGTTCAAAACGATTGGCTTTTGCAGCTTTTTTTCCATCTCCTTCTCCATCTCCACCAATCGCTAATAGTTTATCTAATTCTTCGCCATAGTTACCCATCACATAGTCATACATGTCCCATGTTTTAACACCTAAGGCTTCGCGCGCATTAAAATGGCTCCATGGATTTGGCGTTTTGAAGTTTGTCAGATCTAATAAACCTTCATCTACAATAGCCAAAGTATAGGTCATTGGCTTTTTGCTTTTTTCACTAATTTTAATAGTGGTTTTTGTTTCTGGTCGTAAGACATCTGCCATTTGAATGACAGGGTTCAAATGACTTGCAGGATCTTCCACATAAATTGGAATCACACCATACATTCTAATTGGTAAATCATTACTTACCGACTGATGCGGTTGAATTAGCGTCACATGAACAAACACATTTGGATCCATTTCATCCGTTGCTTCAAACGTTACTTCAGTTTCGCCTTTCTTTGTATCTACCCAAAATTTATTAATGATTTTAGTCCCACTTTCTAAACTAACTAAAGCTTTGCCTTTATCAGGTGTTGGAATTGATAGTTTTACCGTCTCACCCACCGTGTAATTTTCTTTATCAGCAGAAAAGCTCAACATGGTCGCATTTTCTGAATCTTTACGGTTGGCTCTTGCATAATATGGCCAATCCACAAATACAATTTGTCCTGCAACATGTCCTGATTTTTCATCCTCAACTAAAATGAGGTATCTCCCCCATTCTGGTTGATCAATTCTAAAATCAAACTGACCTTTACCACCATTTGTTGTCACTTTTTTTCGTTCAATTGGTACTGTTCCTGTTCTAGCAATATAGCTCGCCAAATCATTGTCGTAACTATCCCACCACCATCTCCACTCTAACTTGTAAACTTGCACGTTCACTTGACCGTTAATCAATTTTCCTTGCTCATTAACAGTTACTAAATCTATTTCATGATTTTTACCCGTCTCCAAAGCACCACCGTATAAATCTCCTTCAGGAACACGCAATCCAGCATATTCTGTATAAGGCGAATAAACAACAGAAGTACGATCAATACTGAAATCTCCTCCTTTTTCAAATACTTTTGTAGTGAAATACGCTTTTAGCATCCCAGGTGCCGAAGTCGTCAATGAAATTCCGTGATCAAATGACACTTTTCCTTCATCATCTAACTTACCTTCAAAAATGGTTTTATCCTCTGCCGAAAATTCTTTTAAAGGATCATCAAAGACAAAGCCGTTGAACTTTTTAAAGGCAGTTTGAGTCGCCACTAAATGCACATCAACTTTTGTTTTTAAATCGCCTGCAATTGCCCCATGTAACCATTTAGATTCTAGTTTAACTTTTCTACTTGCCGATTGATTTAACATTTCTCCGTCAAACGAAAGTTCTATCTTTAAACGGTTTGGTTTAACAGATTCTATTTTAATCGTTTTATAAAATTTGCGATTCCCTACACTCACTCTAGCACTATAATTCCCCGTTTCATCTTCCTGATTGGTAGCGGTTCTAAAATCATACAATCCGTTTAAGGAACGCGTTGACATTTGCTCATCCACTACAATTCCTTGTGGATTAATAAATTCAAATTTCACGGGATGTGAAGAAGGTAAAAGGTCGGCTTTATCTTCGATCATAAACGAGATATACAAACTATCTCCTGGACGCCAAACGCCACGTTCTGTATAAATAAATCCTTTAATTCCATGTTGTACGGTTTCACCAGAAACATCAAATTTACTAAGCGATAAACTTTCGCCATCTTTTAACTTTAAATAGCCTCTTTGGTCATCTTTCTCAGCGACTAATAAAAAGGGCTTACGATCTAAATGCGCAATCGCCATTCCTTCTCCATCTGTATCAACCTCTCCTAAAAATTGTTGTTGATAATCGTAAAACTTCACCGTAGCGCCCGAAATGGGTTCAGTTGTGTTCAAATCTGTTAAAACCACATGCATGTTTTTATCAGATCCGGCTTTTGCTATAATCCCAATGTCGGATATTAAAATGTTTCTGGCAATTGATTTATTGCGGTAATAATAGTCTTTACATGGATTATTGCGATCACTATAATCATAGTCATAATCGTAGCCATAATCGTCATAATAGTCGTAGTAGTAATAATTGTCGCCCCAATCATTCTCATTCCAAGGTTCATTGGTGGATGTAAAGTTGAATGTAGTTAGGTTTTCATCTCCTTTTTCGGAATCGCCACATTCATATAATGAATATTCTTTTTTAGCAGATAATTCTACACGATAAATGGATCCTAAATCCATGTTGACATATTTAGAAAGATCAATAGAAAAATTATTCCAATTGTGTAAATCCAAATCACCATCAGGGTTTAGCTCTATGCGTTCTTCATGCACTTCTCTTGACACACGTCTCAATTGATAGGTTCCATCAATATCATTGACCTGCAAGAACTGCATCATATTGTCCTCATAAATTTTTGTAATAGTCACATCCACCGCAGTCAAATTAATGGCTGTGAAAGGAAAATGCGCATCAGAAGTTTTTGGAACAATATTTCCATCTCCAATCAACTCAAAATCTGGTGAAATATCTTCAAAATAGACCCGGTAATCCTCTGAACTATCCAACTTGTTTCCATTTGCGTTTTTAACACCTTTATTAATACGCAAGCGATCAGATCCTGTAATTCTTTCGGTTGGATAAACCATTACGACTTGACCATCTGCGACCAAATTCACATCATTATCATCTAAATAGATCAAACCCTCTAAAAATTGGGCAGAACTTAAGGGCTCTGAAAAATGTATCTTAATATATTGTTGCGGTGCTTGATTCACTTCAAAATCTAATACTACAAACTCGCTAATTGATGGAATCTTGATGGATTTATCGCCAGTTTCATCAATATCAACAACATTTCCATCCCAAACTAGCTTTAGTTTAGTTCGGTCTTCTCTTCTGATAATATTCTCAACAACAAATCGGTACGTATTATCATTTTCGCGATACGTTTTTACAACCAAATCCACACCATCTTGCGTAGCATGCACAATATCGCCCACTTTAGAAGAATCTACGGCTCCTGAAAAATAGATGTTTCCAATTAATTTTTGCTTCGTAAAGTCTGACTTGCTGTAAGATTGAAAGCGCTCAATTTCCACCTTCATACTTCGCTCCAAGGTTCTAAAATTGAATTGGAAAATTTCTAAATCATCCTCCACTTCCAAAATATCACTTAAATCAAGTTCTGCTTTATATCGAGTTCCTGCAACTAAAGGCTCATCTGGTACAAATTCAATTGTGCGTTCATCAATCCAATTGGCCGTGCCTTTTGCGCTTGGTTGCAATGTAAATGCGTCTGAATGATCTTCCTCGCGCACGTCTTCTGCAATATTTTGATTGAATTGCACCTTAACCGTAGCGTCCGTATTTACAGTACCACCGGTAAAAGCGGTAATATATTCTGCAAACTCAGGATTGATTTGTACTTGCTCGCCTTGTTCGGTTTCTTTTGATCCTGAACAAGCAACAAGCGTGGCTAATATAACTGTAAAAATTGCGATTTTTTTCATACGGCGAATGGTTAAATATGTACAAAAACATTGTGGCGATTTTATTCAAAAAAAGCCACAGGTTATTGTCTCTAACGAAGATAATTCTAATTCTACATTATTGCAATGATTTCAATAGAAGTTCGCTAACAAGTTATTATCTGTTTTAGAAAGTCGATTATTTGATGGGGCAAAAAGTTTGGCTCTTAAAAAACAGAGAAATATGACAGCTTGGTTCAAAAATGGGAGATTACTGAGAATGATATTACCTATGAAATTGATTTTTCAGGGATAGCGGCGGGCAATTACTTGATCCAAATTTTTAATCTGTTGGGAGAATCCTTGGTTGCAGAGCAATTTGTTAAGGTTTGAGAGGGTTGAGCTATAAACTTAACTCCACACTTCAACTTTTTTCCTTTTGTCATTGCTACAAAAGAAAGAAAAAATCTAGTTGCCGACGGCTAAATCTGCAGGCTCGAATTTTTTGGTGGCTTTGCACTCCTGAAACCATGAAAAGGTCGGCGATCTCCCTGCTTTGCGACGGGAGCTTCCTCTCTTTTTAGCACGGTCCAGTTCGCTGCTATTCACCAAAAAAAAATAGCTCAGAAACATTTGTTCTCATTTGAAAAAATCTCAGGAGTAAAAATTCACTGATAGTACCGTTTATGGCATCTTAATGAAATCAAGTCACGACGAACGCCGAAAACCACATAAACTTTCTAAATACTCCACGCAAAAAATTAGCACCATGAATTTGTTTTACTCTAAGTTTAAAAGTAGCAATGCTTCCTTTTTTTTGATACAAAAAAACCTAGTAAATGTCGAGAATCGACTTAACCTTGATACGTTTCAATTCCATCCTCTGTAATCACATAAGTTTTACGTTTACCTGCCTCACGAGAAAAGATGACGTCAAAACTAATGTTATGACCAACGTCCATATTTAGCTGTGCGAAATTTTTGTGATTGGGTGCTTTCAAATCTGTTTGACAATGCGGACAAAGGAAATCAACAATTTCGCGTAAAGTAAAATTGGTTTCAGGAATATGGCGAAAGGTATAATTACCAAATGCAACCGACATGAAGATTCGACCTTCAGTTCCTGAATCTCGCTTTGTAACAAGCTCGATTTCTTCGCTATCATTGAGTAAATGTTTACAAAATGGGCATGAGAAACTGAAGTTTTTTAAATCCATAGAATAGGCTTTTTTTATAATTTATGACAAAATTAACAGGATAGCAAATTTTCGATAAAAAAAAATAGTGTTAGGTGTTAAGTCTTAGGTGTTAAGTTCCGTTTTGGGCGCAATTAATACTTGAATGCCGCAGCCACATTCCTAGAGAGTTTCGGGAACTTATCAAGAGGTAGGTACTAATGACTCACGACAAATGACTAATTACTATTCACTATTTGCCTATTGCCTAAACAACAATCTCACTTTCCCGCACATCACTCATATATTTACCACCGGGATAGGTGTCATTATAATCAAAATTTAACCAGAAGAAGCCTTTACTGTCTTGGTAATAGAAAATAGACTTGCCTTTAGATTCTTCTTGGAAATAAACGTTTTTAATTAAATAAACCACGGTTTCTAAATCCTGTGCGTCACCAAATTTAACTTCTGGATACATGTGCCCTACTTGCCTGTCTTCCATTTGAACTACTGTGCGCACCAATTTAACCTCACCACCGATAGATTTAATGGCAGCAGCCATCATAATTGAATAATCATCACAATCACCCTTAAACTTTTCATCAGCTTCCAATTGTCCAATCGTCTCTACCGCGCTTGAATAGTAATCTTCATCTACAGGATCGTAGACATAATTCCATGCTGATCTTACCTCCTTAAAAACACTGAAAAACTGCACCCATTTCCTGTTACTGGAAAGGTGCGCATTTTCTTGAAAGTGTTTAACAGCGGTATTTGCTGCATAATTCCGAACGATTGGATCTTTATAGTTAATTGCTTCACGCAGTTCTTTTTCCTTTTTGAAGTGTGTTTCATGCGATTCAAACTTTTGTCGCAATGAGTTTTCAGAAAGATCATATAAAAACTCTGAATAATCATGATATAAATTATCCATGGTATAGAATCCTGAAAAATTGGTAATGGTTAGCACTATTAAACCTCCTATTAGTGCAACATAAACCACTATTCTCATTTTTTTCAACAAATAATAAGTCGCAAAAAAAATGACTAAAAAAAGGATGATGTGATCAATGCGAATATTTGCAATTTCCAAAGCGGGGAAATATTTATAAAGCAACATAAAAATGGGCATAGTTAGCACCGCGGATACAATTCCGAGTAAAATAACAGAGCCACCTTTGTTTTTTGAAACTTTTTCTTCTTCCACGGATCAAAAATAGCGAATCTATGGCAGGACTTAGCAAAAAATAAACGCAATGTATTATTCGGCTAGTAATCCGTTAAATTCGTCCAATGAAATGGACAATTTGATTGCTCTATTTTGATTATATTTGCCCTTCAATCTAAGAAAAAATCATATTTATGAAGAATATAACAGTTATTGGAGCAGGTACAATGGGAAATGGTATTGCTCATGTTTTTGCTCAAAACGGATATGCCGTAACACTTGTTGACATTTCGCAAGCGGCAATTGATAAAGCCATTGCTAAAATTGGTAAAAATTTGGACCGTATGCTAGCCAAAGAAAGAATTTCTGAAGCTGACAAAGCAGCTACTTTAGCCAATATTGGATCAAGTACTGATTTAAAATCTGGAGTTGCAAATGCTGATTTAGTAGTAGAAGCGGCAACTGAAAATGTTGATCTTAAATTGAAAATTTTCAAAGACATTGACACACACACGAGTGATAACTGCATTTTAGCAACCAATACTTCTTCAATTTCAATTACAAAAATTGCTGCGGTTACTTCTAAGCCCGACAAAGTTATTGGCATGCACTTTATGAATCCAGTGCCAATTATGAAATTGGTTGAAATCATTAGAGGTTATTCTACTTCAGACGAAGTGACGAATATTATCATGGAGACTTCAAAATCATTAAAGAAGGTTCCAGTTGAGGTAAATGATTACCCAGGTTTTGTTGCTAATAGAATTTTAATGCCAATGATTAACGAGGCAATTATAACATTAAACGAAGGCGTTGCTGGAGTTGAAGAAATTGACACTGTCATGAAGCTAGGAATGGCACACCCAATGGGACCATTGCAATTAGCAGATTTCATTGGATTAGATGTTTGTTTGGCAATCATGAACGTTTTAAATGAAGGTTTAGGAAACGATAAATATGCACCATGTCCTTTATTGGTGAATATGGTTATGGCTGGCAAATTAGGAATTAAATCAGGCGAAGGATTTTACAGCTGGGGTCATGGAACGAAGGACTTGATAGTGGCTGAGAATTTTGTTAAATAGTAGCTAGTATATTCCCTAGTATTTAATAAACCAGGAAAACTAAAATAATACAAGAGCCGCTTCGTTTAACGAGGCGGTTTTTTTATTGAATCTTGATCTCTAATCCAAGCATCACACTCAAGAGCAACTCAATTCACTAATGACTTATGATTTAGGATTAACGACTTAGGACTATTGACTTATGAAGAAGGACTAATGACCTAGGATTAATGACTTAGGGCTATTGACTTAGGACTATTGACTAATGACTCTTGCCTATCTGCCTTTTGCCTAGAAAAAATTATTGAATCCGAATTCCCATCATACAAATATCATCCGTTTGATCGTGGTCCTGTTTCCAACCTGTCATAGCTTCATTTACGAATGCATACTGTTCATCCATTGGTTTGGTATAGATATCACTAAACATGGCTTGCATTCTGCGGTAAGTAAACTTTTTATAACGTTCTCCACCAAACTGATCAGGAAGGCCGTCAGAAGTTAAGTAAATAACGTCCCCTTTTTGGATTTCAATTTCCGTATTGGTATACGAATTTGAAATTTCATACTCGGCACTAATACCAACTTTATCCCCTTTCAGCACTATTAACTCATCATCTTGAATAAGATACAATGAATTGTTTGCACCAGAAAACTCGAGAATATTGGTTTTTAAATCGATACTACACAAGGCTAAATCCATTCCATCAAATAAGTCAGCTTTACGATCTCCCGTTTGTCCAAAAGCCAATGAAAGTCCAACTTGAAGGAAATTAAGAATTTGTGACGGAACAGTAATTCCCTTTTCATTTACAGCTTGATCCAGCAAATTCCGTCCAATAATACTCATCATTGCGCCTGGAACGCCATGCCCCGTACAATCGACAACAGCAAATAATATTTTTGATTGCGTTCTGTCTACCCAATAAAAATCGCCACTAACAATATCTTTAGGTTTGAAATAAACGAAAGACTCAGGCAGTAGCTGCTGCATAAACGTCTTATCCGGCAAAATTCCTTTTTGCAATCGTTTGGCATAATTAATACTTGCCGTAATATCATTGTTCTTTTGAACCAATTCTTCAGTTCTTAACTTCACTTTAGACTCCAGCGTATTATAGAGTTCAGCATTGTCAATTACAGTTCCTATATATGATGCTAAGGTTTTTAAAATATCTAAATGATAGGGTTGATAAGCATTCATCTTGAAGCTTTGAATGGTAATGACCCCGATCATCTTATTTTCGACTATCATAGGGTAAAAAAGGAGTGAATTTGGCATTTCTCCACTTGGTACCATTATTTTGCTCACATACTTATGACTTTCTTGCAAATTGTCATTAATGAAAACTTCTTTTCTCTTTTCAATGCACCATACGCTATAATTATCTTTTTCATCCATTGAAATTCTAATCGGCTCGTGCCTTATGCCTTTTTCAATCGAGTATTTATAAAAAACAGTATTTTTTTCTTCTTCATAAATCCGGACAGAGAACATTTCGGCGTCCATTAATTGACCTACTCTTTCATATAATTCATCAAAAATTTCATCCAAATCTAAGGTTGACGAAACCAATTGCCCTATTTCACTTAATAAACGTGTATTAAAATAATTCACCTCCAGCTCCTCTTTTTGCAAACTCACTTCTTTGGTTCGTTTGCTAATGCTCTCCTCCATTGTTTCGTACAGACTCGCATTTTCCATTGCAATGGCGACAAAACTGGCTAAACTTCGAATAAGGTTAATTTGATACTCATCATAAGCATCTTCATTAAAACTTTGAACGGTAATTACGCCAATTGTTTTTCCTTTTAGAATTAATGGGAGATAAACAGTAGAAATAGTTTGATCACCTGCCACTGGCGCCACATTTTCCACATCCGGCACATAATCATTAATCTGTGTAACGAAATTGCTAATTATTATTTCACGTGATTCTCTAAAACAGATAACACCTAATCGCGTATTATCAGTCATATCAAAACCAAAATTTGCCAATGGCTTGCCATTCTCAAGAACTTGCGGGAAAACTAATCGCGTTTGCTCTTTATTCGGTATCGCAATACCAAATACGTTTGCATCCATTAGTTTATTAATGTTTCCGTATACTTTGTTTATAATATCGGTTACCGAGTGGGTAGAGGTTATTTGCATCCCTATCTCACTCAATAAACTTGCGTTCATGTGTGTTTTACTTAAAGATTCCTCAACACCTTTTTGTTCTGAGATATCACGGGTTACAACGCTATAACCGCTTATGTGACCAGTTAATTCGTCAATTTTTGGTCGCGCTCTTTGACCAACCCACAAAATTTCACCGTCAATTGTTTTCGTTGGAAATTCAATATAAGAATTCAATTCTTTCTCTTTGAATTGCTTTTCATAGAAAAGCTTCACTCTTTCCTTATGATCTTCTGGTATTAATTCAACAAAGTTCATCCTGGTTAATTCCGTTTTAGAATAACCTAAATTTTCAGACATTACGTCATTCACAAAAATAAATTCACCTTTCAGATTGATTTCAAAAATCATATCAGTCGACCCCTCAACCAGGTCAGAATATTGCGCCTCTAGTAGTTTTATTTTGGTAATGTCCGTTGCAACGCTTATGTACTTAATTACATCACCGTCATCTGAAAATACTGGCGAAACATTGAAAGAAATCCAATAGGTAGAATTTGTAATGCGGTTCGTACTTTCTACTTCTGCTGTAAAGGGTTCCTCTGATTTATAGCTGTTTAATAGATCTTCCTTTTCTTGTTCGCTCAATAAGGGGCCATTGTATACATCAATAGGGCTTTTTCCTATAATTGAGTCAGCACTCAATCCTGACATCTCGGTGAAACTATCGTTTACCCATATCACTTGAGCGTCAGCATTAAAAATCACGATTGAATTAGTAGTATTACTTGCAACTAATGAAAGTTCCTTTAATTCTTCCGCAACCTTTGCTTGTTCGGTAATGTCATGTGAAATAATAATGTATCGATCCAAATCACCATTATCTTTTAAAATTGGAGAAATATGTAATCGAGTTAAAAAGGCTTGTTTATTTTTAGCGTATTGCGTTAGGTTGATTTCAAATGCCAATTTCTCTTTAAAAATACGCTCATTAATTTCAGTCACCTTTTTTAAACCCGTAAGTTCACCTCCTAAAAGTTCGTAAGGCGTTCTATTAATGGCTTCAAATTTCAAAAAGCCAAACTTCTTTTCAAAAGCACTGTTCACCCACTCTATTCGATCGTCGTTACCAACGATCATAACCATTTGCTCAATATTTGCTGCTACAATGGAGAGTTTTTGCAATTGTTCTTGTTGTTGTTCCAATTGTTTAAACAACTTGTTTCCCTTCATCAATCTACGATAGAGTAAAAATAGAAAAACGAACGTCACTAAAAGTCCAATTGTTATTGCATAGATGAGCAATTGATCATTTTCAGACTCTAGGTCTTTCGCTCTTAATTCACTTTCAGTTTTAACTTGCTCACGTTCTCGTGTCACTTTATCCACTTCAGTTTCGAAGTTCTCCCTTTGGCTTCCCTGTTCTGTTTCATACAATGAATCCTTCAATGCATGATACTGCGTAAGGAAATTATTCGCTTCCTCATAATCTCCGTTTTGTTGGTGCGCATTTGCTAGTACTTCAAAATTTTCTAATTTTTCTTTAATAAGGTTTTTATCAATAGCAGTTTGCAGTCCCAATTCGGCATGTGTAATTGCTTGCTTATAATTTCCACTAATAATTTTAAGATTACCACAATAGGCGTTTGAAGAGGAAATTAAGCTATAATCTTCTATCTCTAATGATTTTTTATGGGCATCATTGGCAAAATTCTCTGCCATGACCAAATTATCTTGCAGCAAAAAGTATTTAGATATAGAAATTAAGTTAGCCGGTGTTGAATGTCTAAATTCGTTTTTAGTCTCATAGTTCAAAACTGTTTCAAAATAGTAAAGCCCTAAAGTGGTGTCGCCTGTTTCTAATAAAACTGATCCCAATTCACCATAAATTTCGGTAGTTGCTTCGCTATTATTCGTAGCACTCCCCAAATCAATAGCACTTAAATAATACCGAACGGCTTGATTATATTGCTTATTGAGTTGATAGGAATGACCAATGTTTTGCAATACGCGCAACTCCATCTCTTTATCATCAATAGCTAAGGCCAGTTTAATGGCTCTATCAAAATATTCAAAACCATCAGATACATGTATGCCATTTGCAATTTTAAGCTCTCCCAAACGATTAGAAGCAAAGAGTTCTCCCTTTTTATAGCTTATTTTTTTCGAAAGATTAAGTGACAGCTGTGCGTATTCTGTTGCTCTTGTTCTATCATAGATAGAGTATGCTTCTGAAATTTGATAGAGAACATCTGCCTTTTCCTCACCTTGGTCAAGGACAGAAAGACGCATAATGAGCGAATCAATTACTTGCCCATTTGATGAATTTTGAGCAGCAGTTGTGTGTGAAAATAAAACTACCACAAAACCTAACAAAAGGAACCTGCTACGTAGCCGATTTACAGCGTGCAATTTAACATGTTGATTGGGGTGGTTGGTCACAATACTTAAAGATAATTAAATATTCAAGTTATCCTTGCAATAAGCGGTCTTTTTGAACCTATATTCTGTAAAAAAAGAAAACCGTCAGCCTAAGGCTGACGGTTTCAATAATATTCAAAATTTCTTGTGTTAGGAATTTACTCTCCTACTACTTCGAAATTGAAACTTTGTTTTACATCTTTGTGTAAGTTAGCAATTGCTTCATACGTACCAACTTCTTTAATTGGTTCGTTAACAATTGTAACTGATTTTCTATCAATCTCAACACCTTCAACAGCTAATGCAGCAACTAAAGCAACAGTATTGATTGATCCAAAAATCTTTCCACTTTCACCAATTTTAGCAGGAACTTTAACAGTTAATCCGCTCAATTTAGCAGCAACAGCCTCAGCCGCTTCTCTAATTTGTGATTCTTTATGTGATTTTTGACGCATTACTTCTGTATGCGCTTTTTTTGCAGATTCTGTTGCTAGAGAAGCATAACCTTGAGGGATTAAGAAATTTCTTCCATATCCATTCTTTACAGTTACTACTTCGTCTTTATATCCTAGCTTGTCTACGTTCTTCTTTAATATAACTTCCATTACAAGGGAATTTTTAATTCAACATTAAATTTATTTCATCAAATCCGCAACATAAGGAAGGATAGCAATGTGTCTTGCTCTTTTTACTGCCTTATTTACTTTTTTCTGAAATTTTTGAGAAGTTCCTGTTACTCTTCTCGGCAAGATTTTCCCTTGCTCATTGATAAACTTGATTAAGAAGTCAGGGTTTTTGTAATCAATGTATTTGATTCCGCTTTTCTTAAATCTACAATATTTCTCCTTTTTAATTTCAATATTAATCGGAGTTAAATATCTAATTTCTGATTGTGACATTTTTTAAATTCTTTTAATTAAACACTTTGTTAATTATGCTTTTGCAGCTAATCGTCTTGTTTTCTCAGCGAATCTCACGTGATCAGCATCCATTCTCACGGTTAAAAATCGCATGATGCGCTCATCACGTTTAAATGCTATCTCCAATTTTTGGATCAAGTCTCCTGGTGCTTCAAATTCAACAAGATTGTAAAAGCCGTTAGATTTTTTCTGAATTTGGTAAGCCATCTTTTTGAGGCCCCAGAATTCTTTGTGTTTAATCGCTCCTCCATTGGAGGTGATAAAATCTTCATACACTTTTACTGCTTCCTTTGTCTGTTCTTCAGACAAAACGGGAGTTAAAATGAAAACAGTTTCGTAACTATTCATATATAAAATTTTAATTATGCTCGCCGCAACACTATGTTTTGGCGAATAAGTCTGCAAAGATACGTTTATAAATTGAAGAACAAAGAATTTTTGAGCGATTATTCTAATGAAACATTTCACACACTTTATTTTACCGAAAACAAAAGGCGAAAACGCAGGAATAAGGCTCACGCAATCAGACAAATAATCGTTATATTTAGGAAACAAATCACCAGATTATGATGAAGCCATATTGCTCAAAATTAACTCTTATTATAACTGCATTATTTTTCTTTTGCATGAATGCATCTGGACAGGAGCTTCCTCCTTGCGGAACTTCTTTATTGATGGAATCTTCAACAGGGAATGATTATTACCCTGAGGTGAACGCAATAATTGAAAATTATCAATCGGAAAAATCAGATCGATCCACTTTAGTTATCCCTATAGTTTTTCACCTTATTTATAATACAACTGAGCAAAATATAGACGATTCATTAATTCATCAGCAAATTCAGCGCTTAAATTTGGACTTTCAAAAGCTAAATGCAGACACTATTAATACACCAGAAGCTTTCAAACCATTTACGGGTTCCATGGATATTGAATTTTGCCTTGCTAGAATATCGCCTGAGGGAGATATTACGAATGGTATTTTAAGAATAGCAACAGATGAAACTATCTTTCCATCTGCTACCTCTTATGATGTCCCTGATCCTGTCAAACACACGATCACTGGCGGAAGTGATGCTTGGAACACGAGTGATTACATGAATATTTGGATTTGCAACTTAACTGGTTCCACCGCCTACACTGCTCCTCCCGGGAATTTTGTTGATCCTGCTGATGATGGAATTGTTTGTCATTATAATCATATTGGAAATTCCGGAGTAGCACCTTATGACCTTGGTAGATCAATTGTTCATGAAATGGCACATTGGTTAGGATTGAAACATATTTGGGGAGATGATGGTGGTACCTGTGAAGGAACTGATTATATGGCCGACACACCGAATCAAGCGAATTGGACTGCAGGTTGTCCTGACTTTCCGCTTTTAGATGCTTGTACTCCAGACGGAGCGGGTGTGATGTACATGAATTATATGGACTATTCTAGAGATGATTGTCGAAACATGTTCTCTATTGCTCAGGTCTTATATATGCAATCATTTTATGACGCCATTATGCCAACCTATTATACGATAGATAAATGTACTGTGGATGATGCTGGAATCCCTTCAGAATATGAAAAGGCTGTCGTTACCTTTTTCAACGAAACTTTAACGGTCAAATCGAACGCTATGATTTCCACCTTTAATATCTACAATCTAAATGGGCAATTGTTGGAAACTAGCAATGTCATGGGAAGTGAACATTCTGTTGCAATTCAGTATACAGGGATGTTCATTCTTGAAATCATCTATGAATCCGATCGCCCGGGTGAACGTGTAAAATTTATTATGAATTAGGATTAACGACAATGAATAAATAAACAAATATCAGCGTTATTTGCAACACAATTCGTTCAAATGAAGCAACAATACCTTTATTCTGAAGTATAAAACTACACGCATATTCATGAAAAAGAAACTATCAACTTTACTAATCATATTTCTTAACATAACTCATCTCGGTTATGGTCAAGTAAACGAAATTCTTATGCCATACCTAAGCAAAGGATTGTATGGTTTCGCAAACGCGAAAGGCGAAGTTATTATTGAACCTAAATATGACCTTGTAAGTACTTTCATAGATGGTTTTGCCAAAACTTATAAGAGCGGAGATTATGAAGAAGAAGCCTATAGGTACGGACTTATAAACCAAAATGGTCAAGTATTACTTGAGCCAATCTATAGAAGTATTTCAGCATTTGATTCAAATGGACTGGCGAAAGTTGTAAAAGAGGATTATTACACTTATGGAATAATAGATAAGCAAGGGAATTGGATCGTCCCTATAGCGTATTCTCAGGTTGATATTAAATCAGGGTTTATTCAAATTAAAGATTCAACTGGTCGGTATGCTTTGCTAGATTATGAAGGTCATACAGTTATCGATTTTAAATTCAATTATTTTTACTTCCATAATCGACCAACAGTTGATTCAAACCTAATAATTGTTAGAGATGAAGCTCGCTATGGTTTAATTCGTTTACAAAATAATGGCTACGAAATTGTAATTGAACCTCAGTACGAGGATCTTTCTGTATTGAATAATCAACATCTTAGAGTAGCGGAAAATGAAAAGTATGGTGTCATTAATAGTGACAATGACGTTATTATTCCTTTTGAATATGATAATATTCTATTGAAGTTAAATTTCATAATTGCATATCAAAATATAGAATATGAACCAAAATTTAAAATTGCAGAAAATAATCCGAAATATTCATATACCCGGTATACTGGTCCATTGGAAAAAGAATATGATGACGAGAACAAAATTGTTTATTATTTAGTTTCAAAAAAAGAACACAGTGAATTATTAAGTTATGATTATGATCTCAATGGAAAGGATAATAAGAAGACATTATATTCCTTATTTGACAGCACTGGCCAATCCATTCTTCCTGCTCAGTTTAACGAAATTCGAGTTCGCGACGATAATCTAATTGAAGTGAAAACGGATGAAGGAGTAAATTTGTACAACAAAAAAGGGGAACGCATTTCATCAGATTTATTCTACTACCTTCATGAAATACACGAAGGTGCAATGGTCGCACAGCTACGTTCTGATACCAATTTACAGAAATATATAAATTACAGGAACCTTGAATGGAATCCTGAAGTGGAGTTCAAATATGGATTTGTTGACGCGACAGGGAAAATTATTGTTCCAATAATTTTTGATGATGCTCATTTGTTTAATAAAGGTATTGCTCCAGTAAAACAAAACGGTAAATGGGCTTTAGTTAATAAAAAGGGGGGATTATTATGTGACTTTAAATATGACCATGTGCAATATGCAGGTGAGAATCGCTACGCTTTTCAGCAAGGTGAACTTTGGGGATTGTTAAATTTAAATGGTCAGGAGGTTGTTCCTGCAACTTATGTCGAATATAAAAGAGCTCCCTATAAAGCCATTAAGCGTATGCCAAACCAAGCATTGACATTTAAGGATGGCGTTGCGACAATTTGTAATAAGGCACCTAGAAAAGATTTAATCAAGACTTTAATTGACACCAATGGAGTCAAATTATTTCCTTTTAAATATAATGAAATCGTTTTGGGAGAATCAGGTTTGTATCATGTGAAATTACGAGATGAAGACTTGGGTTCTGATGTTTTTGGAATTGTAGAATTAGATGATAAAGAAATCGTACCAGTGAATCAAAGAGGAATAGACTGGCTTCCAAATGAAAAATTATTTAAAGTTTTGTCTCAAGATTATAAGTACTATTATTACAATAGAAAAGGTGAAATAGTTGATGCTCCTTATGAAATAATAGCCCGAACAGGTTTACGTGATTATAAACTGTTAGATAATGGTTTTTACTCAGCAAACAATAAAGGGCAAACAGTTTACTTTACACCAGACGGAATCCCATTGTTCGAAGAGTGAAAGAATACATCATTTCGAATAAAAACAATGGGGAACTTTTCCCATTTGATAACGCATTCTTAAAACGCTATAATCATAGGCTTTGTCATTTGTAATTCCGTAAAGCCGTAATAAATAATAATTCCCTTCTAAATATTCAGAAAACTGACCTGCATTGACCATAGAAATTGTATTTCTTAAATCCAAATAGTCATCCTCATAGATTGATTCACCCGCTATGATCGCAGCAAATAATTGATACTCGTATTGCTCAATCTTTGGAAAACAATCTGTTGCAATTTCCCAATCTTCTGAGAGGCATTCTTTACTTTCCATTATTTCCTTTTTGAGGGCTTCAATTTTTTCTTTGCTAAATGGTAAATCGAGTCGTACAGATTTATCTCGGTATACCAAATAATGATCTTCATGAATTTCAAATACATATTTTAAAATATCATGTTTAACGAACTTTATTTCCCAATCACCATTTACAGGGAAATCTGCACTCGCGATAAAAACATATTTCCCCTCTTCCAATCTTTCAATTTGGATTGCGCCCAACATTGGTGGGAAATGGATGATTATTATAGAATCATTGACATCAATTAATTGAAGCGAATAGAGAGAAGATAATTCCGTCATAGAATCTAAGTCATGGTTCAGACAGAACATCCCATCCTTCAGCTCCACCTTTAACGTATCATCAATCAATTTATCTAAAAAAGGGAATTCATATTCAGACAAAGGTTCCTCATTTGCAGTAGGATTAGATGGAATATCTTCGGCAATTCCGTCTGAACTCACAGTGAAATCCATTGTACCCAGGTCGTTCCCAGGTTTCTCTTCACAACTAGAAAGAAAGCAAACAATAAATAATAAGAAACAGTTCCTCATAGTAGTAGGTTTACATTCAAAGGTAATATGATTCAACAGACAGCAATATAATTTGATTGGCGGTGCTGAAAAACTGTTAATAAGTAGCACCCAATTTTAGCCATTTTCTAAGCGCTTTAATTTATATTTGTTCTTCAATATTTTCTATGAGTAATTTTGTTGTTTCAGCCCGTAAGTATAGACCGCAGACTTTTGATACTGTTGTAGGACAATCGTCCATTACAACAACGTTAAAAAATGCGATTAAAAATGACCATTTGGCGCAAGCCTTTTTGTTTTTTGGATCAAGAGGAGTTGGAAAAACAACAACTGCCCGAATTTTGGCAAAAACCATTAACTGTTTCAACTTAAGTCCAGAAATTGAACCGTGCAATGCTTGTGAGTCTTGCACCTCTTTTAACGAAGGGCATTCGTTCAACATCTTAGAGCTGGATGCTGCATCAAACAACTCGGTTGATGATATTCGAAATTTGATTGACCAGGTTAGAATTGCACCACAGGTTGGAAATCATAAAATCTTCATCATTGATGAGGTTCATATGTTATCACAATCTGCATTTAATGCCTTTTTAAAAACCTTAGAAGAACCACCGAAACATGCGGTGTTTATTTTAGCAACTACTGAAAAACATAAAATATTACCTACAATTTTATCCCGTTGTCAAATTTTCGATTTCCACCGGATTCAAATTGAGGATATCGTAAGCCACTTGGCATCCATTGCTGGAAAGGAAAACATAAAAGCGGATGATAAAGCATTACACGTTATTGCTCAAAAGGCAGATGGCGCTTTAAGAGATGCCCTTTCAATCTTTGATCAAATTGTATCGTTTAGCAATAACAACGTAACATACGAGGCGGTTTTAGAGAATTTAAATGTACTCGACTACGATTATTATTTTAAAATAATTGAAGCTGCCAAAGGAGGGAATATCGCTGAGAACCTCTTAATTTATAATGATATTTTAGCCAAAGGTTTTGATGGAAGTCAATTTATATTGGGACTTTCTGAACATCTGAGAAATCTATTGGTTTGCAAGGATCCGGCAACTGTTACTTTAATGGAAGTGCCGAATGAAATTAAGGAGAAATATTTAGGACAAAGCGAATCAACTTCGCAAAATTTTATATTGTTGGCCTTGGATTTATTACGCGATACAGATTTACATTTTAAAGCCAGTAAAAACAAACGCCTTAGTGTAGAGATCGCTTTGATGAAATTAAGTTCGATTGAAGCAACATTAAAAAGTAAACAGGTATCTTAAGTTATACTGACATAGTAATATTGCCCTTTGAAGGTCAAGGTGACGGAGCTGTTAAAAAAGCGACGCAAGTGCCTAATCAATCTACAAATACTAATAAAACGGCTACAGTCAATAGTGGTCCTAAAATAGGTGGCGCTCCTGAGAGAAAGCAAGTGAGCCAACCTACGGGTAAACTCAGTACCAATAATATTGGAATTAAAGAAACCTTAAATCCTACTATTCGCGACGGCGCAAAAAAGAAAGAATTAATTTCAAGCGATCAGGCAGAAGACTTTACCTTTGATCAGTTGAAACATGTTTGGAAAGAATATAGTTTAGCCATTCGTCGTGAAAAGCGTGAAAGTATGTATTCCACACTGATGAATTCTAATATGACCATGTCATCTGATTATCAAATTCACTTGGAAATTTCGAATGAGCTACAAGGGAAAAATTTAGAAATAGAAAAGGTTGAACTTTTGGGATTCGTGCGTTCTAAATTAAAAAACTATTCAATTGGTTTAAAGTACAGCGTAATTGCAACTGAAAAAATGGAAATTTTGGATAGTAAAGGAATTTTTGACAAACTCGCAGAAGAAAATTCTTCCTTAAATAAATTTCGAAAGCTCTTCAATTTAGACATTGAGTTTTAACTCCACTTGCAAGAGTTGGCGGTCTGCCCCACTATTTCCAGCGAAGTATCGACGCTAACAGGTTATAAATTAGCCTTCAAGAAATAAACTATAACGCGGATCAATTTAGGGGATATCTACTCTCAATCTGTATCAATAGGGTAAGCCGCTCCCTTCATTGCTTACTCGGCGTTTTACTAATAAGACCAAATCTTAAAATTTAAACGCTTTTACATAGTACTAACCTTAAATTTATAATCCTATGAAAAAGTATTACTACTTATTTACCTTACTTTTTGCGTCTGCGAGTCTTTTCGCACAGGAATTTGCCACCCTTTACCAACCACATGATCCAACAGAATCGATTGTAGTGCGTGATGTTGCGGTGATCTCTGACAATAGTATATTAGCAGGATTCGATCTTGCGGGAGCAGATAATATTCCAAGTGCAGGTTTAATGAAATTGGATAGTGACGGAAATGTTACTTGGGCTAACACACTTGATATTGCTGATTCAGATGCAGGCTGTACTTTTGAAGTCTTAGAAAAAGCAGATGGCAACTACTATTTATGGGGATTAAGCAAGGAATCTGTCACTGCCAACATGCGTGCCATTCTTACGGAAATGACACCCGACGGCGTTATTCTATGGTCAAAAGAATACGACTTTGGCTGGAATGTAGACTACGCTTATACTGTCAATAAATTATATCTTTTGCCTTCAGGTGAAATGCAAATGATGATTGCAGTTTTTGGTCGCGTTATAGTGATGCAAACAGACGCCGAAGGTAACATCATCTGGGGAAAACAATCCTCAATTGGACCACCAGATGGCGGTGGTAAAAACCCAGGATTCGAATGGCTTTCTATTCCAGATGACGGAGGAATGTGCGCGAGCAAAGCAACGAATGACCTTTCTATTTTAAGATACAATGCTGATGGATACTTAATGTGGACAAGACGCTACGAAATGGGTTACACACATGGTAAAACTATAAAAAGATCTCCAAACGGAAATATATTAATTGGTGGATTTCGCGGGTTTACTCCTATGGTAATGGAAATTAACGAAGCTGATGGAACCGTGAACTGGGTAAAATGGTTTGAAGGAAGTTTAAATATGGAATATGGAAGTATGGCCATGATTAATATTATTGGGGATGAAATTATTTTCGATTATTCAAATAACGTAAAAGAACATATTATTTTACGCTTGGATATTAATGGCGAAGTACTTGAAACGTATAAGACTACAGCACCTGTTTTTGATTATAACAAAATTGAATTTACTGAGGATTATTCAGGTTATTTTTACGGAAGTTTTATGCAAGAAGATGAGCAAAAAGGAATGATCAACAAAACCGACAACATTTTAGAAGGCTCTTGTATTCTTGAATTATATGAGCCATGCTACGTTGCAAGGCCTTATGATGAGACTTTTTCGGACACTCCTTTTGCGCCAACCCAAACAGATTTCACAAGTCAAGAAGACATTGCTGTAAGTATGATTTCAGAAACAATTACAACGAGTGATGCTTGTAGTGGATCTGATTTGGGAATTGAAACGGAGCAATTAGAATTGATTAGCATCTACCCTAACCCGTCTGCTAACATGTTTACCTTAAATGTTACAGCCGATTTAGTTCAATCCAACTACGTGATTACTGATCTTGCAGGCAAAGTGGTAGCCAAACAACTAATTAATAGTGAAAATGAATTAGTTGATGTTTCGCACTTAAACAATGGACATTATCTTTTAACCGTATTCGGTGAAGAGATGACTATTACAGAAAAAATTACCGTTCATAAATAACCCAATACATAAAATGCTTTAAAAGCCTGATTTTTCTGTTAGGAATCAGGCTTTTAATGATTTTATTGTTAAATAAGAACAAATCACTCTTAAACAAACACTTATCACCAAATAATTATTAAATTTAAGACAACCGTTGCAGTTTTGATAACGTATTAAAATTGATCGTTCACTAAAAAAAACAATTACCTATGAAAAAACTCTTATACACCATTGCATTTATATGCTCTTCAGCATCTTTATTTGCACAAGATTTTGCCCTCACCTATGAGCCTACCTCTGATGAGGGATTTGTAACAATTCGAGATTTGGCTACCGTTTCAGATGGTAATTTAATTGTTGGATATGATTATGTTAATGCGGGTGTTCCAGTTTCAGGAATAATGAAAACAGCCGCTGACGGTTCTATCCTTTGGTCAAAAACATTACTTGTACCAGAATCTGTTGCAGGATGTTCATTTGAAGTGCTTGAAAACGCAGAGGGAAATTTTTACCTTTGGGGATTAAGTAAAGCTGCCACTTCTAACAAAAGCGCAATTCTTTCAGAAATTTCTGCAGATGGCGAAATGTTATGGTCAAAGAATTATGATTTTGGAACACACCCAAGTGCAGCCTACTCTATTAACTCTTTAGATATATTACCATCAGGAAACCTACAAATGATGATTGCGGTTTATGAAAACGTTATTGTTATACAAACAAACGCGAACGGCGAAATTATTTGGGGTAAAGTTTCAGCAATGGGACCACCGGATGATGAAGGCGGAAAAAACCCAGGATTTGAATGGTTAGCCATTCCAGACGACGGTGGAATGTGTGCTAGTAAAGCTGGAAATGATTTTTCTTTATTAAGATATAGTGATGAAGGTGAATTACTATGGAACAGAGCATACAAATTAGGTGGTTATACACATTGTAAAACACTTGTTACTGCACCAAACGGAAATGTTTTAATTGCTGGTTATATTGATTATGTACCACATATCATGGAAGTTTCTGCAGAGGATGGAGAAATGATTTGGATTAAAACTTTTGAAGGTTTATCAATGCTATTTACTGGAAAATCTCACTTGACAGTTGATGGTGATAACATTTACTTAGATTTTACAACTACGACTAATCAACAGTACGTTTTAAGAATGAGCGAAACTGGTGAAGTTCTTGAAACTATGATGACTAAGAACAATGTTTTAGATTATAACAAAATTGAATTAATTGATCAGGACGAAGTTTATCTTTACGGTTCATCTTTAGAAGGTGATACTTATAAAGGAATGATTTTAAGAACAGACGATCTATTTGTAGAGTCTTGTATGGTTGGACCAGCAGAAGCTGTTACTACTGTTGATTTCGTGACTTATACTGAGGTGGATTTCACTCCAACTGAGTGGGACTTTGCTGATGAAGCTGATATTGAAATTGGAATGGTTGATCTTCAATTGAGAGCTAAGTTTGCTTGTGAAGTTGTTTTATCAGACGGACCTGATGCTGCGATAAGCAATGTAGTGGTTTACCCTAACCCTACTGCTAACAATATTACAATTCAAGTAACTGAAGATTTAGTAAATGCATTATTTATTATGACTGACCTTTCAGGAAAGCAAGTAATGAATAGTACAATTACAAGTTTACAATCTGAAATTGATTTATCTGGATTGAATAATGGACAGTATATCCTTTCAATTCAAACTGAAAACGGTTTAAAAACACAAAAAATTACGGTTCTTAAATAGTCGTAGTTTTAAATAATTGGAATCCCGTCAGCCTAAAGCTGACGGGATTTTTTCGTTATAATATTAGTAGTTCGAGGAACCGCTATAGATTTGGTCACGTATTAAAATTGATAACCTATTTCTTTTAAGTCAAACCCTATGAAAAAAATCTTATACAGTATCGTATTCATTTGCGCCTCGTCCTCCTTATTTGCGCAAGATTTCATTTACAACTATCTTTCACTAACAACGGGCAGCACCAGCATCTTTATACGTGATGTTATTAAAACAAATGATAACCACCTTGTGGCGGCATTTGATTTGGAAGGATTTACTGATTTAGGAGGACCAATGGGCGGCATAATGAAATTGGAAGCAGATGGCAAACCCATTTGGACCAAACTATTTAATGTTCCTGGGTCAGCAGCCAATTGTGCCTTTGAAGTGGTTGAAAATAATGCTGGCAACTACGTAATGTGGGGTTTGAATAAAAACCTTGCAGATGGACGCATGGAAGCAATTTTATTTGAGGTCACACCAAATGCCGAAGTACTTTGGTCTAAAAAATATGACTTTGATGATGAGGAAGGTTATTATACAATTAATCGTATGATGATATTACCCTCGGGGGAATTAGAAATGATGATTTCAATTTATGAGAAGTTGATTATTCTGCGCACGACGGCCGAAGGTGAAATTATTTGGGGTAAATCTTCATTCCTAGCTGGCCCTGGTGGGTCGCCTGGTAAAAACCCTGGTTTTGATTTAGTTTCGTTACCTGGTGATGGTGGAATTTGTGCGAATAAATTCGGAAGTGATTTCGCCTTAATTCGTTATGGCGAAGATGGAGAAACCAATTGGACAAAAAGATACAGTATTGGTTTATATATGCATGCAAAATCGATCCTGCAAATGCCGAGCGGTAACTTTGCGGTAGGCGGTTTCGTAATCGACTCAGTAACGACAAAAAGTAGCGTATTAATAATGTCCGTTTCAGATGTAGACGGTTCAATTTTATGGATAAAAACTTTAAATGAACATGAAATTGGCTACAATTCAAATTTACGCTTAAGCCATTTAGATGGTGATTGTGTAGCCACTTTTAGCCCTGGTAGCGGCTCATTAAACTATCAACATTATTTACGATTTGATGTTGATGGGAATATAGTCTCATCAGCTAAATCTAGGACTCATTGTGCAGACATTAATCGACTTGAGGTGATTGATACGGACGAAGTTTATGCTTACGGATCTGGTAGAGTAGACACTGACCCAACAAATAGAAAGATAGGAATGATCCAACGTACGTCAGACTTATTTGCTGAAAATTGCAGGAATGAACTGATCACCATAACAACTACCAATTATACAGAATATGAAGAACTAGAATCAGAATCTGTTCTAACAGACTTTACAGAAATGGAAGTAGCTTCAATAAGCTTGATTGATTTAGAGGTAAGGTTAATGGATTACTGTACAGAACAATTTTTTGAAATTGGTGATGATAACCCTTTTGAAGAAGTCCAACATGAAGATCCGGTAGATGCTTCAGGAATCGAAGAAATTGAAAATGGGATTCTAATTTACCCTAACCCTTCCTCAAACCTAGTTAATATTAAAGTAAATGCTGATCTAATAAACGCATCTTACAAACTGAACTCTTTAGCCGGTCAAACGGTCTTAAGTGGCTTCATTAGCGGCGAGCAATTGCGTATTGATGTATCTAATTTAGAAAATGGACAATATATTTTATCGATACGAAATAAAACTGAAATTAAAACAAAAAAAATCACAGTGCTTAAATAGTTGTAATTCAAAACATTCGAATCCTAACTAACTCAAAATGGTCAGGATCTTTAAGTTCTATTAAAATAAATTCACTTTTTTGTCCAACCTTTGCTTTGCCGCTTGCGTCTTTATACTCACATACCCATTATTGACCCAATGAAAACACCCGAACACCAACTCAAATTAGAATCATACCCCAATCTATACAAAAGCGATTTGACCGCTTTAACCGCTAATTCGCTCCCGCAAATTAGAACAACCCCCACACTCTTTATTGATGATTTTTACACCTATTCATACTTATATAAGTAGAATTAGGATTAGCCCAAAACAGAGCACGTGCATTAACCTGTTAATGCACGTGCTTTTATTTTACAAATTCAGAATGGATAAGGCATAAAAAAACCGTCATATAACATGAGTTACACGACGGATTAATTATTCTAATTTTGTTTGAGCTTATCGCTTCTGATTCCCTAATTGATCCATTGAATTAGGACTAATAGAAGATTTTTCAATGCGAAATTTCGTTCCTTCTGATGAAATTAGCATGGTAGTATCAGAAATTTCCAAAACTTTTCCATGAATTCCGCCAATAGTCACAACTTTGTCTCCAGTTGCAATGTTTTCACGAAACGCTTTCGCCTCTTTTGTCTTTTTCATTTGAGGACGAATCATAAATAGGTAAAATACAAGACCTATTAGTCCAAACATGATTAAACTTTGCGTCAAAGAACCGCCTTCGGCTCCTTCTGCTTGTAGCATGATAAATTGATTGTTCATTTGTTTTTGTTTTTATTCTGCAGCTGTTACTTCTCCAGTTATTCGAACTGTAGATACTGTAGGATTTGTATTCGCTTCAATACGAATGCTTTTATTTATACTTCCAACTTTGTTATTAGAATTAAATATCACTTTAACTTCTCCACTTTCACCTGGAGCAATTGGATGTTTTGGCCAATCTTCTGGCACTGTACAACCACAAGTTGTTTTTACATCAAATAATACCAAATTTTTATCACCTGTATTGGTAAATTTAAATGTGTGTTTTACCATATCACCGTCTACAACCGATCCAAAGTTATATTCCTCTTGATCGAATGCTATACTTGTTGGATCATCAACAAACTCAGCATATTCTACTCTTCTTTCTTCAGCGTCTGCGCCTTGATCTGATGTGCAGCTCACTAAGCTCATTAAAATCGCTCCAATAAAAAATAAATTTTTCATTCTCCTTTTCAATTTAATTAATTAATCCTCTACCTGTTTTTTTAAGCTCTCCACGCTCTTCTAAAAGCGGAATCGCTTTATCCAAAATTCCATTAATAAAAACTTGACTTTTTGGCGTACTGTAAAACTTAGAAATTTCAATGTATTCGTTCAGCGTTACTTTTTTCGGAATGGATGGTTGAACTTTGAGCTCTGTGAGCGCCATCTTTAATAGAATTACATCCATTTTAGCAATCCTGTCTAGTTCCCAATTTTTGGTCAACTCATCTATAATAGCCGTATTCGCATCATCCAATTCAGCTGCCTTACGCACAATTGTTTTTACAAAACCTAATTCGTCTTCTTTGTCCTTATAAAGGTCTAACATAGCTTTGTTAACTGTATCATCCGCTTTAAACTGTTTAATAGTCTTCAAGACCATTGAACACATCAAATCAATATCATCCAACCAAAAAATACTTTTGTCTTCAAAATAATCATGAATTAGTTCAAAATTCGCAATTTCTTTCTTAAACAACTCTACAATAAACTCTTTATCACCTTCAAACGATTGATTCTCGTCTTCCATATAATTTTTGTACAGCTCAGAATCAATTATATGCAAGAATAATTTTCGCATTAAATCGTTTTCGACAGCACCTGTCCAATTCACCTTATTTTCCTCCGATCTTCTTCGTAAATCGTTGTTTTCCAGTAAAAGTTGAACAATCTCATTATTCACAAATTTACGGTTAGGTGTTAAGTCATCCTCTGTTGGTCTTACCTTTTTCAATCTATCCTCAATTCGCTGAGAAGAAAAACGGTTCACCTCTTCAAATGTCAATAAAAACCATAAATAGAGATCGTACATACGATCAATAGAGGTTAATAATTCCTTCTCCGACTTTAAAATATCCTCATCTTCAGTTTGAAAAAAGGCGTAAAGCACTTGTAATACTTTAATACGTAAATGACGTCTGTTTAACATGCTTTTTTTTCTACATTGGTAATTTTACCTGCCCTATTGCTGCAATGCGTTCTTCCGCCATTTTGTTTGCAATCTTATAAGTTGGTAAATTACCACTATTTGATCTATTAATTATATTCAATGATGTATCGTAAATTTCAGCTGCCTTGTGCATTGCCCATTCTGCCGATAATCCTTTTACTTCTGCATAACAATTAATTACACCACCAGCGTTTAACATAAAGTCTGGTACATAAATAATTCCTTTCTCTTTCACTAATTCGCCGTGAACTGTTTCATCTTGTAATTGATTATTCGCTGCCCCAGCAATTATCGAACATTTCAATTGAGACAACGTGTAATCATTTACCGTTGCACCAAGCGCGCAGGGCGCATAAATATCCATGTCAATGGTATAGATTTCATCTAATCCAACAACATGCGCACCATACTTGTCAGCAACGTTTTTTAGAGTTGCATCATGAATATCAGTAATGTAAATATCTGCATTTTCTTTCGCTAAATACCCAACTAAATATTCTCCAACGTGACCAACACCTTGTACTGCAATCTTTTTTCCTGCTAATGAATCTGTTCCGAATTGAACTTTTGCCGCAGCTTTCATCCCCATATAAACACCATAGGCCGTAACAGGAGATGGATCGCCACTTTTACCAGGCAAACCAACAACGTTATTCGTTTCCATATGCACCCAAGTCATATCCTGTGGAGAAATTCCTACATCTTCTGCTGTAATGTATTTTCCGCCTAATGATTCAACAAATTTTCCAAACCTTCTAAAAAGTGCTTCGCTTTTTTGCTTTCGAGAATCGCCTATAATTACAGCTTTCCCTCCACCAAGATTTAAACCAGAAATCGAATTCTTATACGTCATCCCTCTTGATAAACGCAGTACATCATTCAACGCTTCCAATTCATTATTATAATTCCACATTCTTGTTCCGCCAAGTGCAGGACCAAGTGTCGTATTATGGACAGCGATAATTGCCTTTAAACCAGTAGCATTATCATTACAGAACAACAACTGCTCGTGGTTATACTGAGACATTCTTTGAACTACTGGGTTATCAGCTAATTCTGATTCTTTAATATCTTTTACTTCAAACATAATATTATATTGAGGTTATAAATTTATATTGGTAGTCTATTATTCCTATTCTTGATTGCATTAAAACAATCTTCTTTCGTGTCATTTTGATTGCAAATAAATGTTCCAACAGGTTCTTTCTAAAACGAATCTTTATCGTAACTTTGCACTCGATTTTTTGCGCTACAAAAGTACTAAATTTTACATGTCTTCATTATTCTATTTAAATAAATATTTGGTCAAGTATAAATGGCGCCTAATACTTGGCACTGTTTTCATTTTTATCTCCAATATTTTTTTCGTTCAACAGCCTGAAATCCTGAGCGAAGCGATAAATACAATAAGTGGTCAATTAGAGACTGGAGAAGAAAATACGAAGGAATTAATTCTTAAAACTGCCCTTACCCTAGCTGGATTTTACATGTTATTGGCTGTTTTAAAGGGTGTATTTTTATTTTTAACACGACAAACCATTATTGTCATGTCCCGGTTTATTGAATATGATCTAAAAAATGAGATCTATGATCAATACCAACGTTTGTCATTTAATTTTTACAAAAAAAACGCTACGGGTGATTTAATGAACCGCATTAGTGAGGATGTTTCTAAGGTTAGAATGTATTTAGGACCTGGGATTATGTACACGATTAACCTTTTCTTTTTGTTTGGTTTGATTTTGTACAAAATGATTTCAAAAAACCCAGAATTAACGCTTTACGTGCTACTTCCACTTCCAATAATGTCGCTATTGATTTATTTTGTTAGCAGGGTTTTAAATAAAAAAAGTGAGCGCGTTCAATACCAACAGTCCTTACTATCAACCATTGTACAAGAATCTTTTTCTGGAATTCGCGTCATAAAATCGCATGTAAAAGAAAAGCAAGTTCAGGGGAAATTTGGTCGCGAAGCGGAGAAGTACAAGGAAAACTCAATGAAATTGGCCCTAACAAATGCCTTTTTCATGCCTACCATTATTTTATTAATCGGAATTAGCACGATTTTAACCATTTATATAGGCTGCTTGCAAGCCAATGCAGGAATTATTGATCGTGGAGAAATTGCGGAATTTGTGCTTTATGTAAATATGTTAACGTGGCCATTTGCCTCAGTTGGTTGGGTAACATCAATTGTTCAACACGCCTCAGCATCTCAGAAAAGAATTACAGAGTTTTTAGAAGAAAAGCCAGATTTAGATGAGAACTTTGATAAAACTGAAACGGTTAGTTTTTCAGAGAGTATTAATTTAAACAATGTCAGCTTAACTTATGAAAATTCAGGAGTTACGGCGCTTGACGGAATTTCTTTATCCATAAAAAAGGGACAAACCATTGGCATTATTGGACGGACAGGCTCAGGAAAATCTTCTTTAGCCTACTTATTTATGCGTTTACTTGATCCTACCGAAGGTGAAATCCGGATTGATAAATCAGACCTTAGTCAGGTTAATTTGTCTAGCTGGCGGCGTTTGCTGGGCTACGTTCCGCAAGAGCATTTTTTGTTTTCAGACAGTATAAAGAACAATATAATTTTTGGTGCGAATACGGATGAAATTAGTGATGAAGAAGTCTATGAATATGCGCGAAATGCTGGCATTCATGACACCATCATGAATTTCCCTGATAAATATGAGACATTGCTTGGCGAGCGCGGAATCAATTTATCTGGAGGACAAAAGCAACGTTTATCTATTGCGCGAGCATTAATTAAAAAGCCAGAAATTTTACTTTTTGATGATTGTTTATCGGCTGTGGACAACGAAACGGAAGAATACATTTTACAATCCATCAAAAGTGATTTAACTGAAAAAACGGCAATTATAATTAGTCACCGAATTTCGAGTATCAAATATGCCGATACGATTATTGTTTTAGATGCAGGCAAATTAGTGGAACAAGGCGACCATAAAACACTACTAGCTCAAAAAGGCCTTTATTATGATACGTTTAAACGGCAAGAAATTCAAGCCAAAGAAAATAAACAGTCATGAAAAAAAAGTGGGATATAAAGGACGAGTCCTTCTTTGGAATTGGGGTTTATCAACCTAAAACCGAACATAATATTGGTACTTTATGGCGATCAGCTATCATACTTGGCGCCTCATTCATCTTTATTATTGACGGTAAATACAAACCCCAAACCTCAGACACGCAAAAGACTTGGTCAAAAATACCTTTCTATAGATATGACGACTTTGACCACTTTTATGGGACTTTACCCTACTCTACACAACTTGTAGGTGTTGAAATGGATTCTAATTCACAATCAATTTGTACCTTTGCGCATCCGCTAAGAGCAGCTTATTTGCTAGGCGCGGAAGATAACGGATTACCACAGGCCGTTGTGGACAGATGTCATCACCTAATACAATTACCTGGTGAAAGTTCTTTAAACGTTGCAGTAAGTGGTAGTTTAGTAATATATGATCGAGTACAAAAATGGGAATTGAAGCAATAGACGAAAAAGCGCTGAAAGCAGCTGAGGAGAAGCTAAATCGAAAAATTAAAAAAACGGTTTGGAACGCGATCAATGATTTTGATATGATTCATGATGGCGATAAGCTAATGGTATGCATGTCTGGAGGAAAGGACAGTTATACAATGCTCGACATTCTGATGCAAATTCAAAAAGCATCCGTCTTTAATTTCGAAATTATTGCGGTTAATTTAGATCAAAAACAACCTGGTTTCCCAGAGGAAGTACTTCCAAATTATTTAACGGAAGTTGGTGCCAATTTCGAAATAGTAGAAAAAGACACCTATAGCATAGTTAAAGAAAAAGTCCCTGAAGGTAAAACTACTTGTAGCCTTTGTTCTCGTTTAAGAAGAGGAACTTTGTACGAAGCAGCGGAACGTTTAGGTTGTAATAAAATATGTCTTGGTCATCACCGTGACGATATTTTGGAAACCTTCTTTTTGAATTTATTCTTTGCAGGGAAAATTGAAACTATGCCTGCCAAATTCATCACAAATGATAATCGTTTTGTGGTATTAAGACCTTTGGCTTTCGTTAAAGAAAGACAAATCATTGAATATGCTGGATATAAAAAGTATCCAATTATTCCTTGTAACTTATGTGGCGCACAAGAAAACTTGCAACGCCAAGTGGTTAAAAAAATGTTGCAAACTTGGGATGAAAAATATCCAAATCGTTCTGAGATTATGTTCACCGCTTTAAAGAATATTTCACCAACACACATGTTCGATACAGACTTGTTTGACTTTAAAAATCTGAAATCTAAAGTTATGGGTGATGTTAAAGCGGGCACTGAGTTTGAAATGCTTTAGGGCCATATTGGACTTTCAATAGATTAATTGGAATTTGAAGCGATAAAAAATGCCTCAGCAATTATTCATGAAAAGATGTTACATCTTAGAATTCAACTTTTGTTAATGTCAACACGATAATAAGCAAGCTATAATTGCGTTTGATAGAAAACATAATTTAACCAAATACATTATGATTTTCAGAAAAAAATTGCCCTATTTATTTATTCTCACTTTATTGGTTGCAAGCTGTAACAGAGAAAAATTTGACACTGAAGACTCTGATTTTCAAAACATCTATAATAATTTAATTGATGATGGAAATGATTGGGAAGTTACAATGGATACAGAGGTACATGCATATGATTTTATTCTCAGTGAGGATCGAACGATAAAATCAATTGGCTATCAGAGTCATAGTGACTTGACATCAACTGAATATGTAATCGGAATTTTGAACAATATTGATTCTTCTATCGTCTACAGTGAAGGACATCTGTTTAACTCAGACGATATTTCATATGCTATACCATCATCAACGGTTAATCTAGAAAGTGGCGTACCTTATACCATAAGCAGAATTCAAACAAATTGGGCAACATATATCACCCAAACAATAGGACATGGAGTTAGAACTGATTCCACCCATTATCCCGTTTCAAATGGTGTCTTGACAATTACTGAGACAAATTCCCACGATTATGGTGAGACAAATTACTATTTAACGGATTATATCCTTCCTCGAATTGATTTAGTATTTGAATAAATTAATTAAATTTACTATGCATAAAAAAAGGCGATTCCAACGAATCGCCTTTTTCATTTAAGTACTTTTAATTATTATCTCACAAGTTGAACCGTACCTTGGCCTTTAAAGACTGAGTTATTGGTTGATACAGCCTCATAGGTATAGAAATAAACGCCGTGTAGGCAGTCATCTCCATTTCTATCTGTTCCGTCCCAGCCTTGTGTAATGTCATCCATTTCTGCAACAACAACTCCCCAACGATTAACAATAACGCATTGGAACTCTTTTATTGCAGCTGATGAAAATTCGAATGTGAATAAATCATTGATGCCATCCTCATCTGGTGAAAATATATTTGGTGCTATAAACTCTGGTTGTTCGTGCACAATAAGGGTTTTACAAGTTGTATCTGTACAACCATTTTTATTGGCAGCAACTAAGCAAACCTCATATACTGCCTCACCTGGATAAACCGTATCCACCACTTCAAAAAAGTCATGCGTTAAATACCAACTGGCATTGTTATATCCTAAGTGCCAAAAGAAACTTGTGTCTGAACTTGGGTTATTCGGATTAGCAAAATTTTCAGATTCATTGACGAAATTAACAATAGCTAATTCTGTTCCTTCACAATCAGTATTTAATTGATCAGAATTAACAGTAAAGGCCGCAATCGGATTTAATGAATCTACCACAACAATGGCAGTTAAAACGCAACCATTCGCATCAGTCACATCAATAGTACATGGACCAGGATTAAGTCCTCCCCAAGTTGAATTATCTGTGATATCTCCATCCTCATTAGTCCATTCGTAGGTATAATCAGGTGTTCCACCAGAAGCTGCGGCGAATACTACGCCATTACCAGATTGATAACCGAATAAACGACAATAAGCCGGTTCAAAGCCCAATTCAGAAAAAACCAATTCGGTTGGTTCTGTAATTGTAAAGTCAATTACGTTAGAACAGCCATTATCATCATTAATTGTAACTGTATAATCTCCAGCAGGCATTCCGTAAGCAGAATCAACTCCAACACCTTCATCTCCAAAATAATTTGGTGCCCAGTAAAAAGAAATATTATCTAAGTCGCCTTGTGCATTATATACAGGTCGAATTACAGCTGACCCAGTAGAATCTCCATAACATAATGGATTGGTAATTGAAATATCTGCATGTAATGAATCAGGTTGTCCAACTGTAATTTCTAATGAATCAATACAATCGCCACTTGAAGCATATACCCAATAAGTTCCTGCATTCATACTATTATAAGTTGCACCTTCAACGGGATTGTCTGGCACCCAAACATAATCTGCATCTCCAACACCTGATGTAACTGTAACAGATCCGTCTGAAAAGCCATAACACGTTGGTTCGTTAAATACTTCTATTTCTAAATCTAAGGCAATTGAACCCATGATATAAATTTCAGACGTGTATTGACAACCGTTGTCATCTTCGATACAAATTTCATAGGTGTTTTCACATAAATCGGTAAAAGTTCCCACGGCTTCTGAAGTCGCACAATCATCAATACTAAAGGTATAAGGTCCTACTCCACCCGTTGCTTCTAAAACTATTTCGCCAGAGCAATCTACATTACAAACTCCATCTGTAATGGTCTCTGTCACAACTATTTCTGATGGCTCAACCAATTCTACTTCAATTTCTGCTGTACATCCGTTTTCATCTGTTACTGTAATCGTATGTGTTCCGGCTCCAAGTCCTGTAAATTCACCTGATGCAACTGGACCTTCTCCAATATCATACGTTAAATCTCCTGTTCCGCCAGATCCACCAATTGTAATTGCGCCATCTGTTTCACCGAAACAAGAAATGTCTGTTTCTAATAAAATAGTGCCTTCAACAGCATCAGGTTCAGTAATTGTAATCACTAATGTTTCAACAACACCGTCGCCATCTGTTACTTCAACCTCATAAGTTCCTGCACACAAATCTTCTGCAGTTATGTCTGTTCCACCTCCTGCTTCTGCATCCCATAAAAATGTATAGGGCGGAGCTTCACCTTCTAATACGGTTGCTGAACCATCACAATCACCATTGCACGTTACATTGGTTGTTTCATAGCCACTTGTTGCTACTACTGAATTACTACAAAGGGCAACTAAACTTCCTGAAGCACCACCTGGGCCTGAAATTGTCACTGCGGTATAAGGTGCAGGATTGTTCACTCTAAAAGCACCACCACCACCATCTGGTCCAGCAAGTGCACCACTCGTAATAACATTACCAGCTACAGTTGTAAAACATGAACCTTCATCAATAACATCTGGAATATCACCTCCATCAACTGTCACAGTAAACACTTCGTCTGTTCCAGTTCCAGTTGCTGTAATGATAAAAACAAGATCATTTACAGGCTCACTAAAATCAAAGGTATAGGTAAATGCACCTGCCGCTCCAACATAAATTGAAACTGGCGGAGTTGTAAATCCGCAAGATGTCCATGCTGTTGGATAGGTCGAAACTGAACCCGTCCAGGTTGACGTAACTGAGACGCCATCCAATATAGTTGGTGGAACCACAGATTCATCACAATCAATTTGGGCAGTTGCTAATAGTGGGAATAAAAATAGCCCAAACAATAATCCTTGTTTGTACCACTTTTTATTTGCCTGTTTGTTTTTAATCAATTTCATATGGTAATAGGTTGTGCGCAATCTTCAACAATTCTGTGTTCGACTGCAACATCTACAATAAAGAAACGCATTAATCGATCAATTCGTTGCGTAAAGCAGAAATAAATTATAATAATCGTTTAGGAAATTAGCCTGACGGCAATTACTTGACTACAGTAACGTGCCCGTGAAATTCGAGTTTTTTATCTGTAGCGATTTCTGCCGTTGTGATATGCCAGATATAGACCCCATCTTGAACGAGTTCTCCTCCATATGTTCCATTCCAGCCTGTTGCCAAATTGTATGACTCAAACATTTTTTCTCCCCATCTATTGTAAATCGTGAGGTGATAATCGTAAATATCGATCCCTGTAAAATAAGGTTTAAACACTTCATTGAATGTGTCGCCATCTGGTGTAATCGCATTTGGAACAAAAATTAACTGCTCTTGATTTATGGTAATGCTTTTAGTAATTGTATCCGTACAACCATTAACCGTAACAGCAATTAACGTAACATTATAAGTTCCTTCTACTTCAGGGAAAATAAAGGAAGGATTTTGATCTGTAGAATTTCCAAAGCCACCAAAATTCCATATCCATGCATCTGCATTGATAGAATAATCGGTGAAATCAACCTCAGAATCAAGCGTTGATGGATTTAGTGGATCAAAGATGAAGTTTGCCGTTGGCAATTCATAGACTTCAATAAAATCATAATACACTGCTGTATTAGAACATCCATTTGCATCTGTCACCGTTAAACTCACGTCATAGGTTCCTGCAATATCATACGTATGACTTACGCCACCACAAACAGTCGAAGTCGCTCCATCACCAAAATTCCATTCGCAACTTACTCCAACATCCCCAGTATTCGTAAAAATAGCCTCAAGAGGTGAACAATGTGCATTTTCATTCACAGTAAACGTTACCACAGGAAGCGGAGTTACGATTACATCAAATGTAGCAGCATCACCACAACCATCTACTATTGTATTGGTGATAGTATGCGTGCCAACACCTGCAACAGCAGGATTAAAGACCCCACCAACTACTCCTGGCCCGGTAAACGTTCCAATATCTACAGCATCTAAAGTCACTGGATCATCATTAATACATAATGGTCCAAATGGAATGATTGTAGCATCCCCTTCAGTCGCTCCTGGGTTAACTGTCAAAGTGCTTGTATACTGACAACCATTTTCATCCTCAACACAAATTTCATAATCACCCGCACAAAGATCCGCAAACGCACCTAAGACAGCTGTAGTTGCACAGGCATCAATACTATAAGTAAAAGCACCTGTTCCACCAGCCCCATCTAAATTGATTGTTCCAATACAATCTCCAAGACAAACTTCATGTGTTATAATTTCAGCCACAACAATTGGTTCTGGTTCGATCAATGAAATAATAATTGATGCTTCACAACCATTGTCATCCATCACAATAAAGGTATAATCACCAGCTACCAAATCGGTAAATACAGTTGCATCACCAAAAAGTCCACCATCAATATTATAGGTGTAAGGACCAGTTCCACCGGAACCAATTACTTCAATAGCACCATCATCTCCACCATTACAGAGTATATCGGTAGCCAATACTTCGGTTAAGATTAATTCAGCAGGTTCTAAAATTTCAACTGGAATCTCAATTGTACAGCCAGTTTCATCTGTTACTGTTATAGTATAAAGACCTGCAACGAGGTCTATAAATTCGCCTGTATCCACTGGACCATCTCCAATATCATAAGTTAACGCACCTACTCCACCAACTGCTTCAACTGTCACACTTCCGTCAGCAAGACCAAAACAAGACACATCTATTTGTTCGATAATTGTACCAACGATTTCTATTGGTGATATAATAATAACTTCTAAAACTTCTACTGAACCAGATACATCTGTCACTTCCACTGTATATGTTCCAGCACATAATCCTGTAGCGATTGCAGCGGTTCCTCCACCAGCACCTGGATCCCATTGATATGTATATGGTCCTAAATCGCCATCAATGACTTCGGCAACGCCATCACAAGCGCCGAAACACGTTTCATCTGTATGCTCAATATATGATTCTGATTCAATAATTGGACATAAACTGCATAAGGCAAATAAGCTTCCTCCTTCTCCTCCAGGTCCAGAGATAGTGAATGAAGAATAAGGTCCGCCAGGATTAGTGACACTAAACATTCCTCCGCCGCCACCAGCGAACACAGGGTCTGCAGCACAATCAAACAATCCATCTGCAGCTGCACCAGTACTAATAACATTACCTGCAATTGACGTAAAACAAGAACCTTCGTTTCCAATAGTTGGGATACCAGCGTCTGTTGTAATCGTAAAAACCTCGTCTAAAAACTGGCCAGTTGCTGTTAGAATAAAACAAACACCATTTACTGGCTCACTAAAGTTGAGGGTATATGTAAAAGGACCAGTACCAATATGTCTAGAGTCGGCAGGAGTTCTATACGCTGAATCCATACATGAAACAAACTCTAAAGCGTAATAAGTAACACCACCAGTAAAGGCATCTGTAACACTTACGCCATCAATTGTTGCAGGCGCCGTAACTGGAGATAAACAAACGATTGGAGCACAGTCGACTTGCGCAATTGCATTACTTTTAGTTAGAACGAACAATGTTAAAAGTAAACAGCTGTTCAGAAATGTTCTTTGAAAAAATATCTTCATACTTTGAGTAATATTAAACTGTCGCTAATTTACTTCACTACGGTGACGTGACCATGAAATTCGAGCTTTTTATCTGTAGCGATTTCTGCCGTTGTGATATGCCAAATATAAACACCGTCCTGAACCAAATCTCCTCCAAACGTTCCATTCCAGCCTGTTGCTAAATTGTAGGATTCGAACATTATTTCTCCCCATCTATTGTAAATGGTAAGGTGATAATCGTAAATATCGATTCCTGTGAAATAAGGTTTAAACACTTCGTTAAATGTATCTCCGTCTGGTGTAATCACATTTGGTACAAAAATCAACTGCTCTTGATTTACCGTAATGCTTTTCGTAATTGTATTGGTACAACCATTATCAGTTATAACAGTTAAGGTGATATCATAGATTCCCTCTTGTTCAGGAAAAATGAAGGTAGGATTTTCATCTGTAGAAGTTCCAAATCCACCAAAATCCCATAACCAGCCATCTGCACTAATGGAATAATCCGTAAAATCAACCTCAGGATCTAACGTTGTTGGATTTACAGGATTAAAGATGAAGTTAGCCGTTGGCACTTCATATACCTCAATAAAATCATAAGCTACAAACGTTGTAAAACAACCCCCAACATTGGTTACTGTTAAACTAACATCATAGAGTCCAGCATTGCTATAAACATGTGTCACTGATGGTCCGCAAGAAGTGGAACTTGTTCCATCTCCAAAATTCCATTCACAACTCACCCCTGATTCACCTGTATTGGTAAATATCACCTCGATTGGTTCACATCCATCATTGATATCAGAAGTAAAAGAAACAACTGGTAAAGGACTGTCAGAAATACTAACTAATTGAACGACTGTGCATCCGTTAGCATCTGTAAGTGTAACGGTATAATCTCCAATTCCTATGTCGTTAAAAACATTAATTCCACCAGCACCTGCTCCAATATCATAGGTATAAGGAGGAGTTCCTCCTGCGGCAGTAATGGTAATTGCCCCATCCGCAGCTCCTGCACATGAAACATCCGTTAAATCTAAGGTCATTAATAATTCGTCTGGTTCGTCAATTGTGATTGTTCCAACTTCATTACAACCTTCAGAATCTGCAACCTCAACAGTATATGTTCCTGCACAAAGACCGACAGCAGTTGCCGTTGTTTGTCCACCAGTTGCAGCGTCCCATAAATAGGTGAATGGCGGTATCCCAGCAGGTTCGGCCGTGGCTGTTGCGTCACAATCTCCAAAACATGCCAATTCAGTTTTCGACATTACTGGTGGTTCGCAGCATATCACATCCACCAAGACATCATCTGTTGCTATTTCAACTCCACACGAAATTAATTTAACGGTATAAGTTGTTGGTACAAGTGGACATACTGTTATATCAGGACCCACTCCAATTAAATCTGGCCCGTCATACCACTCCACATCTGGATCGCCAAGTGGAGAATAAGCTATTCCATCATTACTTGCGTCCCAAGCGGTATTATTTCTTCCTGGAAAAGGCACTGCTTCTGTGCCGTCAATATTATGAACACCTTGTGTCGCCTGACCATCATCCCAGTCGACGCAAATATTTTTTGTTTCTAAATGATTTTCAATCTCATTGGTAGTTTCATAGATAATGATTTGATAGGTCTCTAATTGCTCTCCACATAAGAAATGCGGTACATCAATATAACTGACGACAAATCTTCTAGATGGTGCTATTCCCAATGTTTGGTAACGAACTTCTCCACCGTCTCCTGGGTCAATATCATACCAAGGCCCCATTATACAGTTTTTAGGAACACTTGCATCTGTAGATGGAATTGTAGACGAGGTAAATGTTGTTGGTTCGCCGGGTGAAAAAGAAACCCATCCATTTGAACCAATATAGCATTCTGAATAAGAATTGCCATAGAAACAAAAATCAAAACCAATAGCAATAGCACCTGTTACGTCATCATCAGATAAAACAACCGAAGTACCAGCGTATGGATCTGGCGCAAATGGAATGACTGACACATCATAATCACTCGTATTTCCACCACCACCTACAAAAACGGCAGTAAGATCGGCACAATCTGGCGGACAAATTACTTGATCAGGTCCCGCATCAATTGAAGGATCCTGTGCCTTGACGCTGTATGCAGTAAGTAATACAGCTAGAATTAGAAATAACTTTTTCATTTCGTATAAAATTAAACAAAAACCACAAACGGCTATTCATTTATAACGTATTCCACCATTTGAAAATTGTCCAAACTAGGAATCCAAAATCATATTTATTCACACTACTCCAATCACGCTCGTTTACGAAATTGATCTTAAAATACTGTTTTATTTTATTACTGTGACATGACCGAAAAACTCTAATTTATCGTCTGTTGCTATGTCAGCAGTTGTAATATGCCAAATGTAAACACCATCTTCAACAATTTCACCACCAAATGTTCCGTTCCAGCCAGTTGCTAAATTGTAGGATTCAAATAAAATCTCTCCCCATCTATTATAGATGGTTAAGTGGTAATCATAAATGTCAATGCCAGTGAAATAAGGCTTAAATATTTCATTATATGTATCGCCGTCAGGTGTAATTGCATTTGGAACAAAAATCAATTGCTCTTGATGAATATTTAATGTTTTAGTAATTGTATCACGACAGCCATTATCAGAAACTGCAATAAGCGTTACGTCGTAAGATCCTTCTTGATCAGGGAATATAAAGTTTGGATTTTGGTCTGTAGAATTTCCAAAACTGTCAAAAGTCCAAATCCAAGCGCTGGCATTTACTGAATAATCTGTAAAGTCTACCTCAGTATCTAAGGTTGTGGTTGCAACAGGGTCGAAAACAAAATTTGCGACAGGAACTTCGAATACATCAATATAATCATAGTATGTTACAGAATTACTGCAACCATTTAGATCTGTTATTGATAAAGTGACATCATATGTGCCAGGGTTTGAATACTCGTGCGTTACTACACCACATGAGGCAGACATTGCACCGTCACCAAAATTCCATTCACAACTTGTACCAACATCTCCCGTATTTGTAAAAATAACTTTAACTGGTGCACAGCCACTATTTTCGTTTGCAGTAAAGGAAACCACTGGTAATGGGTTAACAACTACATCAAAAGTAGCCAAGCCTCCGCAGCCATCAGCGATCGTATTTGTAATTGTATGTGTACCAACACCTGCTACCCCTGGATCAAACATACCTCCTAAAACTCCTGGACCTGTAAGCACACCTGTATCTACAGCGTCAATACTCACCGCAGCAGCATCAATACATAATGGTCCGAATGGCACTATAGTCGCATCAACTGGTGCTGTGCCTGCAGCAACAATTAGCACACTTGTATATTGGCAACCGTTTGCGTCTTCAACACAAATATCATAAGCACCCGCACAAAGAGCAACATAAGCTCCAACTCCATCCGAAGTTGCACATGCATCAATACTATACGTATAAGGTCCTGTACCACCAGAAGCCTCTAAGTCAATTGTCCCAATACAATCACCTTCACAAATCTCTCCAGTCACATTTTCAATGACAATAAGTGGTTCAGGTTCATTAATTGTAATAATGATTGACGTTTCACAAGTATTTTCGTCTTGCACGGCAATTGTATAATCCCCTGCGGTTAAAGTTGTAAAGGTTGTTCCAGCGCCAAAAAGTCCACCATCAATAGAATACGTATAGGTTCCTGTTCCACCTGATCCTATTACTTCTATTTCTCCATTATCACCTCCATTACACAACACATCAATTGTTGCTACCTCCGTTAACAAAAGTTCAGTCGGCTCTAAAATATCCACAGCAACGTCTACCGTACAGCCATTTTCATCTGTAACTGTTACGGTATATAATCCACCAGGTAAATCGACAAAATCTCCACTAGCAAGTGGTCCACCACCAATATCATAGGTTAATGCTCCAGTACCGCCAAGGGCTTCAACTAATACAGAACCATCTGCACTACCAAAGCAAGTAACATCTGTTTGACTCGTAATGCCTGCGATAATTTCTTCAGGTTCCTCAATAGTTACATCCAACACTACAAGATCACCAGATCCATTTGTAACTTCTACAGAATAAGTTCCAGCACATAGATCAGTTGCTTCGGCAGTTGTTACTGCACCTGCTCCAGCATCCCATAAAAAAGTATAAGGAGGAACAACACCTTCTAAAACTGTAGCTGTACCATCACAGGCTCCAAAACAAGTAGCATCTGTCACCTCTGTATCCAATTCATCAACAGGTACAATGAACTCAAAATGATCTAAATGATTCCAATACGCTCCGCCAGGAGCATTTCTTACTGTGATATGCGTTGCATCATTTGGAGCAACAAAAGTAAAGGTATGATTTCCCCAAGCCATTACAGTTGGGCTTACTGTTTGAATTAAAGTACCAAATGCTGTCGCAGAAGTTGAGGCGCCAATAACAACATCTCCAGATCCTGTAAAAGTAGTTTCGCTTAAGGCCCAAAAAGACAATGTATAAGTTACTCCCGTTGTCAAGGGAGCATCAATTAACATTGAAACTTCATCCTCGGGAACGTGCGCAATTGAAATACTTCTTAAACCATCTGGAAGATCTGTTACATAACAACCATCCATAATTATGTCTGTTTCATTTCCTCCACCATAAGCTTGAACATCTGTCATCCATCCGTTAAAAACGGCATTTGACAAATTATAATTACAGGCCACAGGGGCAGTAGTCACTTCGAAACTACCGTTAACAATGACTTGACCATAGCTAGAAAAGCTAAAGAACAGAGCAATGAGAACGTAAAATAAGCGTTGAAAGTTAGGCATAATGTCGGTTTTATTTACTTACACAGTCCTTTGCACAAGGACATATTAGTAATAACGCGCCAAACTAAGCAGCGTTGCCTATCCGAGAAGAAAATATCAGACAAATTTTTTGCTACAAAAAAGTATTGCTCGGTTAATAACCAAGCAATACTATTATAAATTTTATAAGATTTTATTTTAAAACAGAAACATGTCCGTGATATTCTAATTTTTTATCAGAAGTCACTTCTTGCGTATTGATGTGCCAAATATAGACACCGCTTGGCACAAGTTCTCCACCATAGGTGCCATTCCAGCCAACTGTTACGTCATGTGAAACAAACATTATTTCTCCCCAACGGTTGTAGATTGTTAAGGTATAATCATAAATATCTATTCCATTAAAATATGGCTTAAAGACCTCGTTATACAAATCTCCATCAGGAGTGATTGCATTGGGAACGTAAATCAATAATTGTTCGGAAATGATTACCGTTTGAGAAGTGCTATCAACACATCCGTAACTATTTTCAACCACCAAGTCTACCACATAATTTCCAGGTACTTCAGGGAAGAAAAATTTCGGATCTTGATCATTCGAATTCCCAAGTTCATCAAAGGTCCATGTCCAAGAGTCTGCTCCAGACGACATATCTGTGAATTGAATTTCAGTGTTAATTGTTGTAGTTGGTTGAGGGCCAAATCTAAATACAGCGTTTGGTTGTGGCCATACCGAAATATAATCATAGAAAGTTGATGTACTTGTACAACCATTCGCATCAATCAATGTGTAGCTTACGTCGTAATCTCCAGGATTTTCATAAGTATGATTTACAGAACCACAAAAAGTAGAACTTGTTCCATCTCCAAAATCCCAATAACAATCAGCACCAATATCTCCAGTGTTCATAAAAGGAACAGGAAGATCTTCGCAACCCGAAGTTACATCAGTCATAAAAGAAACAACTGGTAGGGCATTCACAGTTACATTAAAAGTGGCAATATCTCCACATCCCAATGAAATAGTATTGGTAATGGTATGTACACCAACTCCTGCAACACCTGGATCAAACACCCCTCCAACAACACCAGGTCCAGTAAACACTCCACCTGGATCTGCCGCAGTTAATACTACTGAGGCATCATCAATACAGAATGGTCCAATCGGCGTGATTGAAGCATCTGCCGGTGCAGTTCCGTCTAAAACTGTAACTGTATTCGTGTATTGACATCCGTTGGCATCAACCACACAGATATCGTAAGTTCCAGCACATAATCCAACATAAGCACCAACACCATCTGTTGTTGCACAATCATCTATACTAAAGGTATAGGGTGCAACACCGTCATAAGCATCAAGATCAATAGTTCCATTACAATCACCTAAACAAGCTTCGCCCATTACAATTTCATCTACTGCAACTGGAATTGGCTCATTAACAATAACATCTAATGTTGTTTCACAATCATTGGCATCTTTTACAGTAATGGTATAAGCTCCTTCAGTCAAGCCTCCAAAAATTGGCACTGCCCCAAAAGCTCCGCCGTCGATTGAATATTCTAATGCTCCAGTTCCGTCTGCACCAATTACTTCAATTGATCCATCCGCTCCACCAAAACATGTAACGTCTATGGTAACCACTAAATCTAATATTAAAGCAGGTGGTTCTGTTATATCAACAGTTATTGTAGTTAAGCAACCATTGTCATCTTGAATATCAATATCATATGTTCCAGCAGTTAAATCTGTAAAGTTTCCATCTGGCACATATCCACCACCGTCGAGGTCAAATTCATATGGCGTAACGCCACCAATAGCATCAACTGTTAATTCGCCATCATTTCCACCGTTACAAGAAACATTAATTGTTCCTACTAAAACAGGCTCTAATAATTCTGGTGATACAATTTCCAATGGAATATCAATAGAACATCCATTTTCATCCGTAATCGTTACGGTATAAGTTCCAGGAGCCAAGTCAGTAAATTCTCCAGTTGGCATAGGACCATCTCCAATATCATAAGTTAAAACTCCTGTTCCGCCAGTTCCTTCAACAGTTCCTGAACCATCCGTTAATCCGAAACATGAAACTAAGTTCACAACGATAACCATTCCTGTTAGTTCTTCTGGTTCTAAAACCTCAATTTCTCCAGATTCAACACAGCCCAAGGCATCTGTAACTGTTACTTCATATACTCCAGCACACAACCCGGTTGCTATTGCAGTTGTTTGCGCGCCTGGATCATCCCATAAATAAGTAAATGGTGCAACACCTACAGCATCAGCCGTTGCTGTTCCATCACATCCTCCAAAGCATAAAACATCTGTAGCAGACATCACCGGAGGTTCACAACAAATTTGGTCGACAAAAACGTCATCTTCCGCAACAATACCACTGCATGAAATTAGTTTTGCTGTATATGTTGTAGGAGAACCGGGACATACTGTAATTTCTGCTCCAGTTCCAATTAATAAAGGCCCTAAATACCATTCAACTATAGGATCACCTAACGGCGTATACCTAACGGCGTGATTGGTCGCGGTCCAAACGGTATTATTTCGACCAGGGAAAGTTACTGCTGCTGTTCCATCTGAGTTATGAACTCCTTGAACTGCGCGGCCACCAACCCAACCAGGGCATGTTGATTTCGTTTCAATGTGATTTTCAATTACATTGGTTGTTTCAAAAAGTATAATTTGCTGTGTATTTAATGTCCCTACGCAAGAAAAGAAAGCTACTGCTTCCCATGAAACAACTAATTTTCTGAAAGGTGAAACACCGATAAGGTCATATTGTATGGTTCCGGTAACATTTGGATTTAAATCTTGCCAAGGTCCCATAACGCAATTTTTAGGAACCGAGCCTACCCCAGATGGTATAGCTGAGGGTGAAAAAGTTCCTGGTCCGCCAGAAAATCCAAGCCAACCGTTAGAACTAATGTAAAAATTACTGTATGTTTCTCCGTAATAACAAAAATCAAAACCTATGGCAATGGCACCAGTAACTGCATCATCTCCAAGCACCCGAACCGTACCGGCATATGGTTCTGCCGCATAAGGAATTGCCGCTACAGAATAATCTGTTGTATTTCCTCCACCAGCAAAAATTGCCTCAAGGTCTACACAATCGGGTGAACAGGTTACAGTATCGACACCAGCATCAATGGTTGGATCTTGCGAGAATCCTGCTATTGCTGTGAGAAAAAGACTAAATAATAGTAATCGTGTTTTCATAAAGTTAGATCATTGCTACTAAGTTAACGCAATTTTAACATGAGGGATGCCTGTATGTTAAAAAAAAAATGAACAAAATTCGCAATAACACTCCAATTTAACCAATAGAATAATTAGTGTTTAAAACGTTTGATGTGTAGAGATCAGGGTTTCCTTTCTTGTCAAAATAGAAATCAATGCGCCCCAAAACAAGCCCTGCCCAACCAACTTGATTAATGAGCACGGCTTTGTCTGCTTTATTTTTGTGCATTTCTGCTTGCGGCAAAAATGTATGGGTATGCCCCCCAATAATCAAATCAATATTTGTTGTTTCTGCTGCCAAAACAGGATCGCACATTTTATTTAATCTGGATTGATAACCCAAATGTGACAAACAGATCACCATATTGCATTTATGGTCATTTTTTAATTCGTCTGCAATTTTTTGGGCCTTGACAATAGGATCTAAATATTGCGTTGACTTATACATCTCAGGACTCACCAAGCCATCTAACTCCACTCCAACTCCAAAAACGCCTATTTTTAACCCGTCTTTTTTAAAAATTTGATAGGGTTTAGTTTTACCGTTTAAAAGTGTATCAGAAAAATCGTAGTTAGCACATAGAAATGGAAAATTAGCATGGGGCAACATTCTATCAAAACCATCCATGCCTGCATCAAAATCATGATTCCCCATTGTTGCGGCATCATAACCCATTTCAGACATTAATTTAAATTCTAATTCACCCCCATGGATATTAAAGTATGGTGTTCCTTGAAAAATATCGCCAGCATCTAACAAAAGCACTTCTTTCTCATCCTCTCGAATTAGATCAATTAGTTTTTTTCTTCTGCCTGCCCCACCCTGCCCCGGATATTTGCTATGGTTGTCTGGAAAAGGGTCAATGTGAGAATGGGTGTCGTTTGTATGTAGAATGGTTACTTTTTTACGATTATCAACCCAACTTGTCGAACTCAAAGCAAAGGCAGCAACCCCTCCTGTAGCAATACTTCTAAGAAAACCTCTTCTTTCCATTATTTGCTTATTATTATTCGGCCATCAACACCTTTATTATAAATTGTTTTTGTTGCTTTAATATATTCAATAAAAACATCACGAATGAGAATTCCAGAATCCCATTTTCGGGTTGAATTCTTCAAAAAGTTCATTTTATCTCCACCAGACGCTAAATAGTTAGATGTGATAACATAAATGCCCGTTCGATTTAGTTCAACCGGTAACTCGTGAAGCATCATTTTCTTTTCTTTATCAGTCAAATCAAAAGAAGCGTTACTTATTGGCTGTCCATTCATTGTAAACATATACTCGATTAAATCCATAACGCCAGCCGCATCTATATGAACAATTGTAATGGTATTGTCAAAGGGCATTAATTCAAATACATTACCTATAGTAATGTCTCCTTTATTTATTGGTGCTCGCAATCCGCCAAAATTGAGTAGGGAAAATGTATTGTGTCGTCCCATATCAGCAAAATTTGGAGGTAACAGTGTTATGCCTTTCTCAAAAACAACATCAGCTGCAAAATTACCTAAAGGAGATTCAGGTGCATATTTAACCAAGGTTGAATCACATATACCAATGACCTCATTCATTTGCGCATCAACCTCATTTCTATAAGGCGCAATGATACTTTCTAAATCTGTTGAATTATAAGTAGAGTCAAGATCAACATTTTCAGCCGTATAAGTCTCATAAGTTGAATGTGAGCATCCAGCAAGAATAAATAAAAGCGCTATTGCAAAAAATTGCTTCACAGTTCTACTTCACTTCTTTTTTAAGCACTAAGAAAACCGGAAAGTGATCTGAATAACCATTCAGGTATTGTCCACCAGCATGTGTCCTTTTAGGATAGCCTTTATAATTGCCTTCTTTTTGTTTCAAATATTCTTTACTGTAAACGTAAGATTTGTGAAAAACATAAGATGAAGCATCCTCTGAAACCAATCCTTCGCTCACAATTAATTGATCAAATAAATTCCATGCATCACGATAAGCCAAGGTGCAATCACCTTGTTTAAATTTGGTATACATAGTATTATACATGTCTCCCTTTTTCATTTTTGCCACTTTTGCTTTTGCACGAATGTAATTTTTTACACTTTTATTAATAGGGTCATCATTTAAGTCACCCATCAAAATAATTTTTGCACTCGGATCCTCAGCCAATAATGAATCAATGATCTTACGCCCTAAAATAGCAGCATCAATTCTTCTCGGTTGAGATTTCTCCATACCACCGCTTCTAGAAGGCCAGTGCGCTACAATAAAACTGATTTTTTCTCCATCCATTTCGCCTGAAACCACTAATTGATCCCGCGTTTTATAATCAGGATCATGTTGGAAGTTTAGTTGATGCGACACACTATTAGTCGGCTTAAAATATTTCTCTTGATACAAAAAACCAACATCAATTCCACGTCTGTCAGGCGAATCAAAATGAATGATTTTATAATCACGGTCTTTAATTTTATCCTCTGCTACTAAATCTACCAAGACTTTCTTATTCTCAACCTCACAAACACCCAATACCGCACAACCGTCTGGCGAAACCGAAGTTCCTAGGTCCGCAATAACATGCGCCATATTCGTTAATTTGTTCTGATATTTTTCGGCACCCCAGGCATATTGCCCATCAGGTGTAAAGTCCTCATCCCTTATTGTCGTATCATCTTCTATGTCGAAAAGATTTTCTAGGTTATAAAAACCAATACAGGCTACTTTATAAGCTTTATCTGTTTGGCTATGCCCAACAATTGAAATACCCAACAATACGATTGCTAGCATTCCAAGATTGATTCCGATTTTTCTCATTTAATTTTTTCTTTTTTTGGATTGTCAAATTTAACCAATATAATCAAATACCAGACCAAGAGAATGTAGAGGTATTATTAACAAAGAATTAAGTTATCCACAATTAATACAATATGGTGTTTCTCCCGTGATTTATTTCGTAGATTTGTCCAGCTTTTTATATTCACGCATAGTAAAAGCCTAATTTAGCATCACAAAAATGATAAAGAAAATTGGATTTCTAATTTCACTTTCTCTCTTTACAACTAGCGGATTTTCGCAAGTCACAGAGGAGGAACAAGAAGACACACTTCTGACTAATACCCCCGTTTTTATAACTAATTTGGAAGATGGAGAAAACAGTAGCGGAAGTTCTGGAAACATCTCTGGATTATTGCAATCCTCTAGAGACGTTTTTGCATCCACAGCAGGATTTAACTTTAGCGCAGCACGTTTTAAAATTCGTGGTTACCAGTCTGACAAGACAATGATTTTGTTAAACGGTATCCCAATGAACGATTTAGAGACTGGAAGAGGTACTTGGTATAGATGGGGAGGTTTGAATGACGTAACCCGCTATTCTGAAACGAAGAATTGGCTTTCTGACAACCCGTATCATTTTGGTGGAATTGGTGGTTATTCTAATATCAATTCAAAAGCAACTGGAATTCGAAAAGGATCGAGAGTTTCATACGCATCAACAAATCGAGCTTACTCGCACCGCGTAATGTATACCTATGGAACAGGAATGCAAAGCAATGGTTGGGCATTTGCCGCTTCGGTTTCTGCAAGATATGCGAATGAAGGTTATGTAGATGGAACATCATATGAAGCTTTCAGTTATTTTTTAGCTGCAGAAAAAAACATCAACAAGAAACACAATATTAATCTAACCATTTTAGGTTCTCCTTCGCGCAGAGGGAAAGGAAGTATTTCGACTCTTGAAACGTACGAATTATCGGGAAACAATTTCTATAATTCATATTGGGGATATCAAACTAAGCCTGACGGAACTCAAATTAAGAGAAATTCAAGAGTTGCAGATTCGCATATGCCAATTATAGCATTCTCTCATGAATGGAAGATTAATGAGATCTCCTCTTTAAAAACATCTCTTCATACAAGTTTTGGAAAATATGGTCAAACTGCTTTGAACTGGTATGGTGCGAAAGATCCTCGACCAGATTATTATAAATACCTCCCTTCTTATTATGACGGTATTAATGATCCAACAAATTCACAACGCATGTTCAACAATTGGCAAAACGAAGCTACACGCCAAGTACAATGGGACGATTTATATTTTGCGAACAGCAAAAACTTATTTACCCATAAAGATGGTGATGGAAATGTTTTAAGAGAAGGCTTACGTTCTAAATATATTGTTGAAAACAGATGGAATAATATTGTATCGGGCGGTTTATCTTCTTTATATACGGTTGAGAAAGAAAATATGACCATCAACGCTGGTGTATTTGTTCAAGCGCAACGTAACCATTATTACAATACTGTTGAAGATTTATTGGGTGGTGACTATTGGGTAGATGTGAATCAATTTGCTGAGCAGGACTTTATTGATCCTAATGCGGCACAAAGTGATTTACAAAATCCGAATCGCACAGTGGGTGTAGGTGATGTTTATGCGAATAATTATTATATCATGAATATTAACGCTACAGCTTTTTCTCAAATCAATTACAGAACTAAGCGCGTTGATTATTATGCAGCAGTTGAATTATCAGATGAACAATTTTATAGAGAAGGTTTATTTCAGACTGGTTTATTCCCTGATAATTCTTTAGGTAAATCAGAAACTAAAAACTTTATCAACTACGCAGTTAAAGGTGGTGCAACTTTCAAAATTTCAGGAAGACAATATATTACTGCTAATGCGGCTTACCTTACTGAGGCGCCTACTTCGCGAACAGCATTTATTTCTCCAAGAACAAGAAATGTCATGGTTGACGATCTTAAAAACGAAACCATTTATACAGGTGACATCAACTATATTTTACGTTACCCGAATTTAAAAATGCGTTTGACGTATTATTACTCGGAACGTAAAGACGCAGTTTGGTCGAGAAGTTTTTATAATGATGAATACAATTCATTTGTGAATTATGTAATGAAAGATGTAGATTACTTCCACCAAGGAATAGAGTTAGGTGTAGACGGTAAAATTTACGGTGGTCTTTCTGGAAACTTAGTTGTAGCCATGGGACAACACCTTTATAATTCACGTCCAACAGCATCTATTTATGTTGACAACTCTGCAGAATTAATTGCTGAAGACAAAACTGTTTATTTACAAAACTATAAAATGGGTGGTATGCCTCAATCTGCGGCATCCGTTGGATTGAAGTATAGCGGCAAAAAATATTGGTTTGCAGGTGTAAACTTCAACTATTTTGCTGATATCTATTTAGATCCAAATCCAGATAGAAGGACTGCAGAAGCAGTAGCTAACTTTGTTGAATCAGATCCACAGTTTACACAAACTATTGAGCAAACTAAATTGGATAATGGTTATTCAATAAGTTTATTTGCAGGGAAATCATTTAAAATTTCCAACTACTTCTTAAATATTAACGTCAATATTAATAACCTGACAAATAATACACAATTTGTGACTGGTGGATTTGAGCAGTTGCGCTTTGATCAGCAAAAAATCAACAAGTTTCCGCCACGTTTAGGTTATATGTACGGATTGAACTACTTTTTAATGGCAACATTACGTTTTTAAAAGCATTTGAAATGAGAAAAAGAATTAACGCAATATTATTAGGGATTTTCGCCATTAGTGCAGTTACGGCTTGTAAAAAGGAGCCAGACTCTCCGCCAGTTAATGTAATTACGGCAAGTGATGTGATTACAATTGATAGTTTAAAGGCTTGGCAACGCTCAGTAAATGACGCTATTTTAATTACGGACACAATTTCTGTTTACGGAATTGTAACTATGGATGAAGGAAATGGTAATATTTATAAAAATATTTACTTCCAAGATCATACTGGAGCAATTAATGTTCGTTTTACTGGTGGTACAGATTTAGTTCAAGGAGATTCGATTCGAATTGCTTTGAATGGGGTTACCTTAAATAACTTTAACGGTGTTTATCAATTAGACGGTGTTGAAGAAGAAACAAACGTTGTTGTACAATCTTCTGGAAACGAAACTACTCCATTAACGGTGTCAATTGATCAAATTCAATCGGAATACAATGCATTTTTAGCAGAGGATTCAATTGTTGAATTTAAATATCAATCCATGTTAGTGCGCTTTACAAATGTTCAGTTTAAAACATCTGAATTGTTCAGTACTTATGCAGATGCTGTGACCCAAAGTTCAGAAAATAGACTTTTTGAAGACTTTGACGGGTACACTAGCTTTATCAGAACAAGTGGCTTTGCTCTTTTTGCTGCCGATAGTTTGCCTAAAGGTGCAGGAACAATGATTTGTATTGTAAGTGAGTACAACGAAGAGATTCAATACATTTTAAGATCGCCAGAAGAAGCTGATATGAATGGGCCACGCGGACCTGGAGAATTGTTAGTGAAAGATTTTAGTGATGATGACGTTACTTCTGGAGGTTGGTCAGTTCAACAGGTTATTGGAGCTGATACTTGGGAAACTGCTGAATTAGGTGGTTGGGAAGATCGTCCATATGCTATTATTTCAAACTTTGATGACGGTAATTCGGCTTGTGAAAGTTGGCTCGTTTCTCCTAGTCTTGATTTGAGTGGTTCAACGGATGCTTCGCTATCATTTGACAACGCTTATAATTATAGTGGTGATCCACTTGAATTATTGATTTCAACAGATTACAGTGGAACTGGTGATCCGAATTTAGCTACATGGACGCCACTTTCTGCAATCTGGTCAACAGGAAGCTTCGACTTTGTGAATTCTGGAAGCATTGACTTAGCAGCATATTTAACAAATAATGTTCGCATTGCATTTAAATATACTGGAACAGATAGTAGCGGTAGAACTTGGGAAATTGACAACATTACCATTAACGGTTAAGAAAATGAAAAGATTTATTCAAAAAAGTACATTCGTTTTTATGCTAGGAGCCTTAGTGCTTTCTTCATGTAAAAAGAAATACGATACACCACCTTTGGAAGATATTCCTGAAACAGCTGTATTGACAATTGATGAATTGCGCACATGGCAATCAACTGAAGGCGGAGTCATTTCAATTCAAACCGAAGTCTCTGTTTACGGAATAATTACAATGGACGAAACTGATGGTAACGTTTATAAAAACATTTACATGCAAGATCATACTGGTGCAGTAAATGTGCGCATGTTAAATGGCGGTGGAGTTTACCAAGGTGATTCTGTTCGCATCTATTTAAATGGATGCATTTTAAGTCAATATAACGGTGTATTGCAAATTGATTCGGTTGATGTGGATAAGAATATCATCAAACAGTCAACCAACAACGCTTTTGCGCCAGAAATTGTCTCAATTGATTTGATTACTTCTTTGAAAGAATCGCAATTAATTCAGATGAATGATGTACAATTCATTAAACCAGAAGTTGGTGAAACCTTTGCTGATGGTGAGGAATTAGTTTCGCTTGATCGTGTTTTAGAAGATGCAGATGGTAACACTATTAAGGTTCGTACAAGTGGCTACGCTGCATTTGCGGATGAATTAATTCCAGATGGATCGGGCAGCATTGTTTGTATTGTAAGTCATTTTAATGGAGAAGTTCAATTATTGATTCGATCGTTCAGTGAAATTAATATGACAAGCGACCGCTTTAGTGGTTTAGTATCGGCAAAAGACTTTGATGATGGAGAGATTACTACTGGAGGTTGGACAACTTACCAAGTTGCTGGTCCAGAAATTAAATGGGAAACAAGCAGTGCTGGTGGAGCACCAAATGATTATGGTGTAATTTCTAACTATTTTGACGGTGTAAATGTCGCGACAGAAAATTGGCTCATCTCCCCTTCTATCGATCTTTCTGAGGCTGCAAGTCCTTATCTTAATTTTGACAACGCTTGTAGTTATGATGGTCCTTCTTTAGAGATTCTAGTTTCAACTGATTATGACGGAACTAGTAACCCGAATGAACAAGGATCTTGGACCAATATTAGCGGAGCAGCGACACTTTCAACTGGATTTTTCACTTGGGTTAACTCAACGAACGTGCCCATTATGACTTTGGGTGAAAACGTACATATAGCATTTAAATATACAGGTTCAGTATCTGACGGTAGAACGTGGGAATTGGATAATATTTTAATACACGAATAGTCTATCTTTGCGGAGACTAAGGAAGTTTAAAGATTAAAGAACAAGGATTAAGGATTAAGGATTAAGGATTAAAAGAAGCTAAACAAAACAAAAAAAACAATTGATTATGACTAAATTATTTACTTTATTATTGTCTATCACGCTGGGAGCAGCGAGTTTTGGACAAGTACTATTCGAGAGCGATTTAAGTTCTTGGACAGATGGTGATCCTGACGGATGGATGGGATCTAAGACCAATGCGGGTTCTGAAAACGTTGTTGAACAAATGATTGGTGCGACATACGGAACTTCAATGGCACAAATTTTTAACGAAACGGCAAGTCACAAACGTTTCACGACACAAGAAATGGCAGTAACAGAATTAGAAACCTATGAAATCAAATTATGGATGACAGGTATTGCTGGTTCAATGTTACGTACAGGTTATTATAATGCTACTGCTGACGGTTGGTACTATAACGACTATATTGATGTATTTGCTGAAACTGGTGGAGAATTAACAATGTTAAGCCAAACAGTGACTATTCCAAGTGGATGTACAGATGCTGAATTCATTCTTTCTTTTCACAGTACTGACGGATTAGCTGGAATTGTAATTGATTCAGTAGCTATTGAATCAGGAGAACCTGAGCCGTCTGAAGCAGTATCAATTTATGATATTCAGTATTCTGAAGCGGTAGATTTTGTTTCTCCTTACGCTGATGAATTAGTAACAACAAGTGGAATTGTAACTGGCGTATTCCTTTTTGGAGCAGCTGAAGGAACTTTCTTCATTCAAGATGGTGACGGTCCATGGAACGGCATTTATGTTTATGAAGCTGGAACAACAGTTGCACTAGGAGATAGTGTTGTTGTAACGGGTGAAGTAACAGAATACTTTACATTAACTGAAATTGTATCTGTAGTAACAGTAAACGTTGTAAGTTCAGGACATCCAATGCCAAATGCGGTAGGTGTGCCAACTGGTGATGTTGTTGATGAAGAGTACGAAGGTGTATTAGTTCAATTACAAGATGCAAAATGTACGAATCCAGATGTTGGATTTGGACAGTTTGAGGTTGATGACAATTCAGGAGCACGTATAGTTGACGACGAAATGTTCACTTACACTCCAGCTTTAAATAGCTATTATAACATCACAGGTGTTACATTCTTATCTTTTGGAGAAACTAAAGTTTACCCAAGAATGTTAACAGATATTGAAGTTACAGGTTATGCTGGAATTGTTGAAAACGAAAACAACTTAAGCATCTACCCTAACCCGGCAAATGATATGATTACATTGAATGTTAATGCAAGTGCATTGGTAACAATTTATAGCATTGATGGTGCTGTAATTTATACAGCAAACGGAAATGTAACTACAATTGATGTATCAGCTTTTGATGCTGGTGTTTACCAAGTTGTTGTGACTGAAAACGAAACAACAATGACGGAGCGTTTGATTGTAAGATAAAATTAGATTATACTATTTTGAAAAGGCGTTTCGTTACTTACGAAGCGCCTTTTTTTTATTTTATAATTTTAATCTACAACCTGTTACAAATAAGGCGCTATTACTCAAGCAACCAAAAAATTTCAAAAGCGTTATACTTGTAAAACCATTACTTATGAAAAAATTATTCGTCTCAATTGCATTTTTGACACTCGCATTTACAGGAAATAGTCAGGTAATTTTTGACTCAGATTTTAGTACCTGGACGGATGGGGTTCCAAATGAATTTTTAGGTCCTCAATCTACGTTTACAGATGATGATATGATACCTATTCCTTTTGGAGCTGAACATGGAACAATGTTAGCAAGTATGAGCAATATGCCAGAGGCGGATAAATTGTTTACTACTATCTCAATAGCAGTAGTTGGTGGCGAGAGTTATAAAGTTCAAATGTGGGTTGTTGCTCTCTATGGCTCCGAAATGCGCACGGGTTTTTATGATGACACAAATGCTGAATTCATTACCTATAATGACTATTTAGATATAGGCGCAGAAACGGGTGAGGAAATAAATCTTGTTACTCAAACTATTACAATTCCAAGCTCTTGTACTAGCGGGGAGTTTATTTTTTCGATTAGAAATACTGATACGGAACTTGGGATAACGTTTGATTCTTTAGCGATTGAAGCGATTGATGCTTCCGAGCTTATTGAGGATGATCAAATTGCTTTTTCAATATACCCGAACCCTGCAAATGATATCATTACATTGAATGTTAATGCAACTGCATTAGTAACAATTTATAGCATTGATGGCGCTGTAGTTTATACAGCAAACGGAAATGTGACTACAATTGATGTATCAGCTTTTGATGCTGGTGTTTACGAAGTTGTTGTGACTGAAAACGAAACAACAATGACGGAGCGTTTGATTGTAAGATAAAATTTTTAAAAAAAAAGGCGTTTTGCATTTGCGAAACGCCTTTTTTTATTTTTCTCTATTATTATATTCACCTAGGTTTGATTCGTAATAAACCAAACTAGAACTCTATCACTTTACCTTTAATTCGTTTTAGAAACTTTAAGTACAATATCAATCTCCGCCGAACTAATTTTCACAAAATAAATTCCATTTGGTCCATCAATGGTTAATTGAACATTTTCCATGTCTTCAACCAATTGTTGTTGAATTATGCGCCCCGTTTGGTCCTGGATTACTACCTGTAAATTGTCGTATCTTTTATCCATTTGAATATTAAACGTTCCTTGTGTTGGATTAGGATATAAGTTTGTCTTGACCACTTCAACATTTTTCTCAATTCCCAAGTGCCCATCTTGTAATTTCAAAACATATCCCGTTGGATCATAATTTTCACCAAACAATAAAAATTCATCTACAGAAGGGTTTATATCCAATTCAGAAGTGGTTGATCCTGCCAAATAAATGCTTCCTTCTGTTCCACGGATAAGATCGACACATTCTTCATTACTTTCGCCATTAAAAGAAAGCGCTTGTATAAAATCTCCATCCTCATTTAGAGTGCATAAAAACATATCAAAATCGGTGTCATCATCTTCTGAGTATTCTAAAATAAATTCACTCCCACTTGGATCAACATCAATATTTCCTTTATAGTTTCCTGTAATATAAATTGTATTTATTGCTGAGATTTCGATTAATGCACTGCGATCATATCCTACTCCTCCTAATTGTTTTGCCCATATTAATTCACCACTATTTGTATATTTAGTAACAAAGATATCGTCTAAACCCGCAGATGTGAGTGGAGAAACATCAACTCCTGGGTCGAAATCAATGTCTTCTCCAAAAAAATCACCAACAGCGTAAATGTTTCCATCACTATCCAATTCTATCCCAGTTATTTTACCATAAGATGGTCCGGGGATAGTTATCACCCAGTCATAAGCACCTTCTTCATTTAACTTTAACAAAAATGCCTTTTTCGTACCTTCACCGTCGAGAATATGCTCGCTCAAACTCGGATCAAAATCAGCTGAATTTGTATAATACCCACCAATATATACGTTATTGTTTTTATCAATCTCCAGATCTAAAACTTCGTCGAAAAAGTCAGATTCAATTGATTTCACCCAAACAAACTCACCATCTTCTGTCAATTTCAAAATAAAAACATCCGAGCCTTCAACACCAGCTGCTGCTAGCTCATCCGTCCCAACGCCATCATTAAAATCTACAGTTAAGCAAAATGTACCGGTCACATAAACACTTCCATTATGATCAATGTCAATATCTTCTCCTCCATCATTACAACCACTACCCATTGTTTGCGCCCATAAAAAGTCGCCATTATTTGTCAATTTTAAAATAAAAATATCGTAATAGACAACTCCAACTTCATCTGCAAAAAACTCCTCATCACCTGGATCATAATCTATTCTACCAGAAGTACTTCCAGTCAATAGTAGATTTCCAGAGTCGTCTACTGTAATTCCGTTTACTTCCAATCCATTCCCTATAACGCCATCCCCAGCACCTGGTTCAAGAAACTCTTTTGCCCAAATAAAATTCCCATCAACATCTAATTTTTGAAGCACTGTTTTTCCTTCCGGTCCACCAAAAACCTCATAATTGGCTGGTCCAGGATCAAAATCAATCGTACCAATACACACAACGGCTGAATACGAACTCCCATCATTATCAACTGTCAATGCGGTCACATAAGATTGGTCACCACTATAATCTGCTGCCCAAGCAAAATCTTGTGCACTAACTGTTACGCCAATGATTAAGGCAAAAAGTAAAAATGTAAATTGTTTCATAGTATATTGTTTTGAATTCATCAACAATATCCATAAAAAACACAAAAAAAACGAGAAACAAAATTTAGAAAAAATGTATTTTTATACTGCTCCAATATTCGCCAAAGAAATGCGAAACAGGTAATTTACTGATTGAATTGTACTAATTTTGATGTAAAACGAATAATAAGAGAAGAAAAACCCTATTCCCCCGCGTCCATCTCTTGACGGATGCGTTGGCTCAATTGACGATTATATGTCTCTTTAAGCCAATTTAAGTAACTATCAGTAGCTTTTGTGATACATTTAGTATAATGCTTTAAACGGCGCTCAATATCATCTTGTAGCTCCTCTAACAACATTAATCCATCATACATGTCTTCAGAATTCTCTGATACCACATCAAAATGATTGTTTATTGAAATCTCAACAGCCTCTTTACCTTTTTTACCAGCATCAATGCACTCGTCGTAAACCTTCTTCATTGAAAATTCTTCCAACAAACCAGGTGACTTCAATTTATCTTTCAGGTTGCGCGGTAATTCGTACGCAGCCTCAAACATCATATCATCCTCTTCACTTAAACGCGCTTCTAAGAAACGATCTGGATAATTAAAGGCATCTTGCCAATCGATATACTCTTGCCAATAACCAAAGCGACGTACATTATTTCCAAGGTCAATAACTTGGAAAGAACTTTTATGCTCTAATTTACGAGAACCACGGCCAATCATTTGATGGTAAAGTGTTAATGAACGTGTTGCACGATTCAAAATAATCGTTTCAACTGTTGGTTCATCAAACCCTGTTGTTAAAATACCAACTGAGGTTAAAACTGCACCAGGCGTTTCTTTAAACCATTTCAAAATATCCTTTCGCTCTGTATCGCCAAACGTACTGTCTAAGTGACGCACTTTATAATTGTGCTTTTTAAACAATTCATAGACGGAACGAGATGACTCAATACCACTATTAAAAATAAGTGTTTTTTTCTTTAAGGCAACCTCTTCATAAGCAAACAACAACTTTTCTTGCATGAAATAGTTACTATAAACTTTGTCCGAAGAACTTACAGTAAAATCACCATTAACCCCAATTTTTAAACCGTGCAGGTTAACATCATAGGTATACGTTTCTGCATTTGAAAGGTATTGTTTCTCAATTAAAGATTTAATACTTTCACCTACTATTAACTTATCGTAATTATCTTTTAAAGGCAATGTTTTATTAGAACTAAGTGGCGTAGCCGTTACTCCTAAAATATTAACATCTTGAAAATATTGGAAAATTTTGCGGAAAGAGTTGTTATGTGCTTCATCAACAATTACCAGTCCTATATTTTTTATGAATTCTTTGTCGTCTTGTAAGCGATTATTTAACGTTTCCACCATTGCAGTGAAAGAATCAAACTCAGACTGATCGTCCAATGTTTTTACCAAGCTATTTACAACTTTGTTCTCTATCCCTAAAGCACTCAACTGTTTAGAGGTTTGAACACACAATTCTATTCTATGGGTAAGAATTAGAACTTTTCTTTTTGTATTTTTAATATATTCCTTGGCAATATTGGAAAAGATCACGGTTTTACCACCGCCAGTTGGCAGTTGAAACAGTAAATTAAAGTTTTGCCCCTCCTCTTTCAACTCCTTAATTATCTGATTAACAATGTTTTTCTGGAACGGATACAGTTCTTTTTTCTTGAAGAGGCTTTTGTCAATCATATCAATCTTGTGGCTTTTTGAGCGGTGCAAAAATAGCATCTTTTAATTGAATATGAAAGTTATCTGGCATCTATTATTGAAAAGCCATGAAATAATCATTTTTTCAAGTTTACTGCTATTTGTATCCTAAAAAAATTGAATCGTATTATCTTTGTTTTTTTTAAGAAACGACAAACGAACTAAAATGAGCGAAATAGAAAGAGTAAAATGTTTGATTATTGGATCTGGACCTGCGGGATACACAGCTGCAATTTATGCTGCAAGAGCAAATATGGCACCAGTTTTATATCAAGGTTTACAACCAGGCGGACAATTAACGACAACGAATGAGGTTGAAAACTTCCCAGGTTACCCTGACGGTATTACTGGTCCTGCTATGATGATAGAATTGCAAAAGCAAGCGGAACGTTTTGATACAGACGTGCGTAATGGCTGGGTTTCAAAAGTTGATTTTACTGGACCTGTTCACAAGGTTTGGGTAGATGAAAAAACAGAAATTCACGCAGATACAATTGTTATTTCTACTGGTGCTACGGCAAAATACTTAGGATTAGAGTCTGAACAGCACTATTTAAAAATAGGCGGTGGTGTTTCAGCTTGTGCAGTTTGTGATGGTTTCTTTTATAGAGGTCAGGAAACAATTATTGTTGGTGCAGGAGATTCGGCATGTGAGGAAGCACATTACCTTTCTAAATTGTGTACAAAAGTTACTATGTTGGTTCGTAAAGATGAGTTTAGAGCATCAAAAATTATGGCCAACCGTGTTAAAAACACAGAAAATATCGAAATACTATTCAATACAGATACTGTTGAAGTTTTAGGTGATGGTAATGGAGTTACTGGAGCTAAAGTTAAAAATAACGTGACAGGTGTTGAAACTGACATTCCAGGAACAGGATTTTTTGTTGCCATTGGACATAAACCCAATACCGACATTTTTAAAGGTTGGTTAGATTTAGATGAAACGGGTTATATCATTAATGTACCGGGAACTTCTAAAACGAATATTGACGGTGTATTTGTATCAGGTGATGCAGCTGATCATGTTTACCGACAGGCTGTAACGGCTGCAGGAACAGGATGTATGGCAGCATTAGATGCTGAAAGATATTTGGCTGCTAAGGAAGGATAATCAATTGAAAATAAGAGAATAAAAAAGCCCAGACAATAAGTGTCTGGGCTTTTTTTATGCAGCTAATTTTGCATTAATTGCATTTGACAAACGCTTAATCTATTTAATTAAAAAAGAGGCTACCTTTATCAGATAGCCTCTTTTTTAATTTTTATAATCTCAACCTTTGCAGGTCATTATCATCAATTTTAATTTTTTATCAACTTTCTAACAAAAGAAGAATTCTCCATTTTTACAGTGACGATATAGACCCCTGTTTCCAAATTATCAATAGAAAAATGATTTGATTGTTCAAATTGCACTAATTCTCCAGCTAAATTAAATATTGAAATACTTTCTATTAATTCAGAAGTTACAATATTCAACGAAGAATTTGCTGGGTTCGGGTAAAGTAAACTCATCTCATTATCGCTCAATTCACTAATACCTGTAGAAGGTTGGTTTAATTTCAAAATATACGCATCTTCTTGCCCCGTAGATACTAGATCAGATGCACCCGCTCCTGGGTCAAAATCTACCGTATTATTAAATGCACCCGTTGAATATATACTATTTTCAGCATCAACAAATACGGCAGTTAGATTATCTTCTAGATCACCGCCAAACAGTTGTACGCTTATAAAATTTCCATCTCCATCCATTTTTTGAATGAAGATATCTTTAGCTCCATTCGCCGTATGATTCTCTGTATCCGCCCCTGAGTCAAAATCTACTGTTGCTTGAAAATACCCACCTGCATAAACGTTATTCGAAGCGTCAGTTGTTACTGATATTCCTCCATCATACGTAGAACCTCCAAATTGTTTTGACCAAATAAAATCTCCATCATTATTGAACTTTGACACGAAAACATCATAATCTCCTTCAGAAGTTCCATTACTCTCACCTGCTGAAGGGTCAAAATCTACTGTAAGTGAATAAAGTCCTGTTATAATAATATCCCCATCATTATCGAGTGATATTCCATTGCTCACATCATCTTCAGTTCCTCCAAACCCTCTTGACCATTCATGATTTCCATCTAAATCTAGTTTGCAAATAAAAGCGTCTGTTATACCATTCGAAGTTAATTCACTTGTTCCAGGTCCTGGATCAAAATCTAACGTATTTCTGAAGTAACCCGTCACATAAACGTTATCCATTGCATCTAGCTTTAACCCTCTTGCATTATCACTTCCAGTACTGCTAAATGGCACTGTCCATATAAAATCGCCATTCTCATCTAATTTAGAAACAAAGCCATCTCCATTAATTGCTGATAAATTAAATTCAGCCGCACCTGGATCAAAATCAACTACGCCCTGAAAAAAACCTGCAGTATAAATGTCTCCATCTGCACCAACCTTTATTTCTGACCCATAAGAAAAACTGCTTCCTGCAAAAGTTTTTACCCAAGTAAAATCTCCAGCAGCGTCCAGTTTACAAATAAATATATTATTGTTCATTGCTGAAGTTAGAATCACCTCACCAGGTCCCGGATCAAAATCTACTGTTCCTCTAAATTCACCAAGTAGAACTATGTTCCCATCAGCATCTAATGCTAGACTACTAATCTTAGAAGCTTCATCAGCAAATCCTCCCATTTGTTTTGCCCAGATCAGACCTCCGTCGGAATTATATTTCGCCACAAAAGAATCAAAAATCCCTACAGATTCCATAGTAAAAGTTGCTCCCCCTGTATTAAAGTTTGTTAAACCACTGAATTGACCAGCTACATATACATCACCCGAAGCATCCACCTTAATCGTATAACCTCTATTGGTAGATGAGGCCTCAATGTTTTTTGCCCAATCTAAGGTTTGTCCATTTAAATTGGAACTAATTAGCAATCCTAAAGTTAAATATAAAACGTGTTTTATCATTTTTCAATTTTTGATAGTGAAAGTAAATAGTTTAACTGAGGTTTACTGTTAGAATTTCAGCAATGGCCACATAAATTTTAGCAATGGTCAAAAGACAGAGTGTTGTTTTAGTTTCTCTAAAAAAAACAACTCCTGCTAGCACTTTTATAGAAAGCAATTTTAAGTAATAAACCATTTTCAAAGAAGCATAGAAGCACAAATACTGCAATCGAGTAGGAAGATAGAGGTTATTCCCCTATCTGTCCTCTCACACCACCGTACGTACGGATCCGTATACGGCGGTTCATTAAGTTAGTAATTGTTTTGAGCACATTTCCATAAGGCTAATGTATC
>WTCE01000125.1 GCA_013138735.1 Crocinitomix sp.
GATTTTGAAAAAAGTAGAGCCCAGAAAAATCCGAGCCCTACGCAGGATAGAATAAATCTTCCTTTAGAAGTTTAAAAATAATCATATTTTTATTAGGATATTAACACAGAATCTCGATACTATTTTAATTAATCTTGCTTCGCTCGATTAATTAAAATCACTCGAACTGACGCTTCTATTGACAAATTAGGATGTTTGAGGTTGGTGTTTTTGAGGCGGATAATTGATGTGGTTTTGCGAATAATAAACGAGGGAATTCGTTTCATGTAAGGAGACAATTTACTCTATTCCAAATTCAAGCAAATCATAATAAATCTCACTGCCTTTTTGAATGTCGGTAGTATCTGAATTGTCGATTTCTAGGTTTTTAAAAACGGATTTTATTCTACCGATATGACTTGCATAAACGCTATAATTTCGCTTAAAATCAATGAATGAAGTAAAGTTTTCTTTTTCTACAATTACCGTTGAATCATACGTCACTCCGTCAACCGTATAAGGTTCGTAAATATTTTCATAATAACATTCTAACGAAGGTTCATTATTTAATGCATTACAATCCCAAGTACGGTTATAGGCAATAGCGAAAATCATACTAATTTGCCGATCATTTTCGCCCACAACCTCTCCAGTTGATGCCGTTCTTTTTTGAGTCCAAATATCTTGAATGGCCCAATCTTCGGTTTCATCTGTGCGGATATAACGTTTTAGTTTTTGAATGGTATCTCCTTCTCCATCAACTAAAGTTTCTGCAATTACTTCTTTAATTTGAAATCGATTTGTATCGTGTGCGGGTTCAATTTCTAGATCATGAAAAATATCAACTACATCATAAACTACATAATGTCCTTCTTCAATTGGAAAATATTCATAGCCGTAATTAATCGAATTGTCGACGGGGTCTTTTTTACAAGCAAATAGACTTATTAAAACAATGCATAAGATAACTCCCTTCTTCATATATTCTATAGACGCCATAACACTCGGAATAGTTTGTTATGACATTTTTTTTAGTTGCGTTCCGTATAGGATAACGAATAGCATTGAAAATACTACTGAGATAGTGATTAAAATTGTACCAAATGTCAATCCGTGGAAATAATAGACCCAATAACCAACGGAGATAAGACTGTAAATGATGTACAAATGAAAACCTAATTTACGCAGTTGGAACATCATAAACACACCAATTAATCCAATAATTAAAGCCACAAAATTAATGACAACCATAGCTGTGAAATTCTCAGATGAGATATTTAACATGGTTACTGAATCTTCAATCATCCACGGAGCAGCCTCAATGGCTTCTGGTGTTTGACTTTCTATGAGAATTATTTTTTGTGCGCGGATATCAGCCTCCGTTAAACGGCCTGTATTAAGCTCTGTAAACGAGTTCCATATTGCGATCACCATCCAAACCCATGAAAGAATGCATAATGCCGTTAATCCATTTGATCTTGCTTTTTCCATACTAGTTTAATTCAATGGTTTTAACAAACTGAATTGATTTTTCAATTTCAGGTTGCATGAACTTGTCATTCTCAACGAAAGGTACAATTTTTCTATAGTTTTCGACCAAGTTTTCAATTAACTCACTCGATTTTAAAGGACGTCTAAAGTTTAAAGCTTGTGCTCCGTTAAACAGTTCTATCCCCAATATTTTTTCTAAATTCTCTACAATTCTAAAACATTTTGTGGCCGCATTTGCTCCCATGCTCACATGATCTTCTTGCCCATTTGAAGATTCGATAGAATCAACCGAAGCAGGGGTTGCCAATTGTTTATTTTGACTGACTACTGAGGCCGCAGCATATTGCGGAATCATAAAACCAGAATTAATCCCTGGATTTGCCACTAAAAAAGCAGGCAAACCTCTATTTCCGCCAATCAATTTATAGGTTCTTCTTTCAGAAATATTTCCTAGTTCAGCCAAAGCAATCCCCATTAAGTCGAGTGTTATTGCAAGCGGTTGACCATGAAAATTACCAGCAGATATAATTTCATCCGTATCTGGAAAAATGGTTGGATTATCTGTTACGGCGTTTATTTCTCTTTCAAAAATTGTTGTTGCATATTCAATGGCATCCTTTGAAGCACCGTGTACTTGCGGAATACATCTGAATGAATAAGGATCTTGCACATGTGCCTTTTCCTGCTCAATGATTTGACTGCCGGCTAATATTTCGCGCATTTGTTTTGCCGTTTCAATCTGGCCTTTTTGCTTCCGAACCGCATTCACATTATGAAAAAACGGATTCGGTCTCGCATCATAACCTTCGACAGAAATGGCACCAATAACATCTGCCGCATTTGACAATTGATGGGCATGCATTAAGATCCAAATACCATAAGCACTCATGAACTGCGTACCATTCAATAAAGCCAAACCTTCTTTCGATTTTAAAGCCAAAGGCTGCCAATTCATTTTTTTAAGCATTTCAGCCGCGGTCATTAATTCACCTTTAACATACACATTTCCTTCGCCCAATAATGGCAATGACATATGCGCCAAAGGAGCTAAATCGCCTGATGCACCAAGGGAACCTTGTTGATATATGACGGGTGTAATATCATTATTATAAAAATCTAAAAGACGTTGCGCCGTTTCCAATTGGATGCCCGAATGTCCGTAAGATAATCCTTGAACTTTCAAGAATAGCATGAGTTTAACAATTGCTGCAGGAACTTCTTCACCAATACCACAAGCGTGCGAAATCACTAAATTGCGTTGTAATTTCCCTAAATCTTCGTTGGAAATAACGGTATCACAAAGCGATCCAAAGCCTGTATTAATGCCATAAAAAACGTGCGTTCCTCCTGCCATTTTATCATCCAAATATTGGCGACATTTTGTAATTCTTGCTGTAGCAGCATCAGAAAGTTTTAATGTTGCCTGTGAGGCTAGAATTTCTTTGACTTTATCAATCGATAAATGGTTGTCGTCAATATGGTGTTCTGTCATCTTAAATGCGATTTAAAAATACGTCTGTAGCAATCGTTTCTTGTTCACCCGATTCCATATTCTTAATGGTTAGGGTATTATTTTCAATTTCTTGCGAGCCTAAGATAATGACAAAAGGAATACCGCGATCATTTGCGTATTTCATTTGCTTTTTCATTCCTTTTGCGCTCGGGTAAACTTCGCATGAAATATTTTTATCGCGGATATTTTTTGCAAGGCGCATACAATGTCCTTGTTCTTCTTCTCCAAAATTGATGAATAAATATTCTGTTGTTGTTAAAACTGATTTTGGAAATAAATCCAACTCTGTCATCACATCATAAATTCTATCGGCTCCAAAAGAAATACCAACTCCTGACATTCCTTTCAAACCAAACAAAGCTGTTAAGTCGTCATAACGTCCACCTCCGCAAATGCTTCCCATGTTCACATTATTGGCCGTTACTTCAAATATGGCGCCTGTGTAGTAGTTTAATCCGCGTGCTAATGTTACTTCAAATTCAATTTTGGCTTTATTTAAGCCTAGTGTTTTTACATTGTCTAATACGTATCGCAACTCTTCAATTCCTTTCAATCCCGTTTCAGAATCTGCCAAATAAGTGCTTAGCATATCTAAGTTGGCATCATTGTCTCCAGAAAGATCAAATAAAGGATCAATTTTAGCTATTGCGGTTTCGCTCACTTCTCGTTCACGCAATTCTTTTATAACGCCTTCTTTTCCAATTTTATCTAATTTATCTATGGCAACGGTAATCGGAATCAATTTTTCAGACTCGCCACAAACCTCAGCAATTCCAGATAAAATTTTGCGATTATTAATTTTGATCGAAAAATCTGGCAATCCTAATTTTGAAAGTACCTCATCAAAAATTTGAACCAATTCAATTTCATATAAGAGTGAATCGCTTCCTACAACATCCGCATCACATTGATAAAACTCGCGGTAGCGTCCTCTAGCTGGTCGATCTCCTCTCCAAACAGGTTGAATTTGGAATCGCTTAAAAGGAAAAGATAATTCATTTTGATTTTGCACAACAAACCGCGCAAATGGCACAGTTAAATCATATCGCAAGGCTTTATCAGAAATTGAATTTGCAAAGCGTCCAAGCTTACCTTCTTCAATGGCTGTTGTATCTGCTTTTTTCAAACTGTCTCCTAAATTTAGGACACGAAAAATCAAACGATCTCCTTCTTCCCCATATTTCCCCATCAAGGTTTCCGTTTTCTCAATACAAGGCGTTTCTATTGGTGAAAAACCGTATTTCTCAAAAACAGTTTTGATGGTTGAAAAGATATAATTCCGCTTTACCATTGTTGCAGGTAAAAAATCGCGGGTTCCTTTTAAGATGGAAGGTTTGCTACTCATACTTTTTATAAATTATTGCTGTAAATTTAATTCGAATTATCGTTGTAAGCGCATATTTCTGATTGATATTTGAGTAGAAAATTTAAAATATATTGAAATCTCAAAAATCAATTCTTAAATGATAGCCATAAATCACAAGAAGCTAGAGCGTTTAACCGATTGGATTGATCAGTGCTATAACTGACCATTATCAGGGTTAACAGGAAGATTCGAGGCTTATAATCCCGTATATTTGTAAAATAGCTAATTTAGATAATGTCCCATAATCACGATCATAGTCATGCGACTAAAAACATTAAAGTTGCATTTTTCATTAATCTCATCTTTACCGTTTTTGAGATTATAGGTGGCATCTATACCAATAGTATTGCTATAATTTCAGACGCCGTGCATGATTTGGGTGATAGTTTATCCTTAGGAACGGCCTGGTATCTTCAAAACAAATCTGAACAAAAACCGGACAAAAAATACTCTTTTGGTTATCGCCGCTTTTCCTTATTGGGTGCACTAATTAATAGTCTAGTACTTTTGGCTGGATCAATTTATGTCATTTACGAAGCCGTTGGACGATTCATTGAACCCGAGCATGCCGATCCGACCGGAATGTTATTATTTGCAATTGTTGGAATTGCTGTAAATGGCTACGCAGCTTGGAAATTAAGTAAGGGGAAATCCATGAATGAAAAGGTAATCTCATGGCATTTATTGGAAGATGTTTTGGGATGGGTAGCCATTTTAATTGTTGCCATTGTCCTTCAATTTAAAGAAATTCTATATTTAGACCCTGCCCTATCCATCTTGATTACGCTTTATATTTTATGGAATTCTTTAAAGCGTCTGAAAGAAACCCTTTTTCTTTTTCTACAGGGTACACCAACAGAAGTTGATCATGAAAAAGTGGATGCCGAAATTTCAGCCATTAACGGAGTAGCATCCTTACATCATACGCACATTTGGTCATTAGATGGGGAACATCACGTTTTTACCTCTCATGTGAAACTCGAAAAAATTGAACATATTGACCGGATTATTGAAATTAAAAAGCAAATTAAAGCCGTGCTAAACAATTACCCGTTTGAACATTATACAATTGAAACAGAGATGGAAAATGAGGATTGCGGCTTAATCAAAGAAAAAATTGAGAAAAAAGATTAAAGATTAAAGATTAAAGATTAATATGAAAAGTATAACTGTTTTTTGCGGATCAAGTTCAGGTAATGACTCTAATTATGAATTAAGTGCATTTGCCGCAGGCCAGCATTTAGCTGCGGAAAACATTACCGTAATCTATGGTGGTGCGCAAATTGGTTTAATGGGGAAAGTAGCCGAAGGGGCTTTGCAAAACAAGGGGGAAGTCATTGGCGTTATTCCGCACTTTTTAAGTGGAAAGGAAATTTTGCATGAAGGTTTAACTGAACTGATTCAGGTGGATACAATGCACGAACGCAAAACGATCATGGCCGAAAAAAGTGATGGATTTATAGCTCTACCTGGTGGTTTTGGAACTTTTGAAGAACTGTTTGAAATTCTAACTTGGGCGCAATTGGGCTTGCATCAAAAACCAATTGGAATATTAAATATTGATGGATTTTATGACGATTTGCTTGAAATGATTCAAAAAATGGTGGATAAGGGTTTTTTAAAAACAATCAATCAGGATATGCTCTTAAAAAGTGGATCAATAGCTGATTTAGTGACGCAAATGCGAAGCTATAAAGCACCAGATGTTCCTAAATGGATAAAATCGGATGAAACATAAGCCATGTTCTACTGACTTATTCTTAAATTTGCACAAATTTCTTTGAGATGGATAAATTGAAAAATCGGATAAAATACTTTGCAATAGGCATGAGCATTGGCGCAATATTCGTGTATTTTATGTTTGGCAATCGTGGATGCGCATGGCTTCCCGAAAATCGTGTTAAAAACATGATTGGTGAAAAAGAGATTGTAGTTGGAGATAGTATTTTGGCGGTAATGAACTGCATAGGACTAAACAACGACGACATTTACGACTTATTGAAAGATAGTGGTGAAGTAGAATTCTCTGAAAGTGAGACGCAAACATTGCCAAAAACCTATTATATTGAAGGATATAAGGACGATCTTTTATACTGGGCAAAATTTGCTTTGTATGAAGAAAAAGATTTGGCTGAAGTAACAGAAGTATTTGTAGAAGATGCGCGTTCTTGTGATATAAACGTCACCAACGAGTTTTTTTCAACCATGCCATTGCCCCACAAAGATGTTATTTCGATTATAGAATCGCATGAATTTAGAATTTTGGAAGAGGCCGAATGTCATATGGAGTTTTATGGCATTTCAGAAGAGGATCTGTTTGAATTTCACAAAACTGCGGTTATTAATATTGAAAGATCTGAACCAAGAAAATTACCAAACCCATTTTATATTATGAACGGGAAACTTAATAATAAAGCGTTCAGTGTAAAATATATTATCGGTGACAATCGGACAAGAATACATTCGATCGTAGGTGAAAATCCAACCGATTGTTAGCAACACTATTGACAAATACAAAATAGTAGACCGTCAGAAATAAGCTAAACAAAAATACATGGGATTATTATCAAATTTATTTGGAGGAGGGAAAAAAGCACGAGTTGAAGCACTTCTTGCAAAAGGAGCGGTAATTATAGACGTTCGGAACCCAGGAGAATTTGCTGCCAGAAATCATAAAGGCTCTATTAATATTCCTTTGCAGCAAATTGGTCAAAAAATGAATCAAATTAAGGCACATAAAAAACCAATTGTAGTTTGTTGTGCAAGCGGCATGCGCAGTGCAAAAGCTAAAAGCATGATTGCCAATGCTGGAATGGAAGTCGAAAATGCTGGCGGTTGGCGCGCTTTAGAAAAATAAAATATGCAAAGTTTACTTAGAAACTGGTCTCTTGTTCGCATCATTAAAGTTGGTGTTGGATTGGCATGTTTGATCAGTTTTCCAAAACATGAAGAATTCATAATTGTATTTGTTGGCTTATACTTGTTGGTTAATGGCTTATTAAATGCTGGGTGCAACAACAACAATTGCGCAACTTAATGGATGATTTAAAAGAGGCACTCGATTCAAGCTCAATCACAGATTCTGTAGCGGATATAACTTACCACAACGGTTATACCTTTAGTTTCGGTTTACGTGTTGCTATTAGTTTTTTAGGATTGTTTGGTTTATTTGCCATTTTAAGTGGAGGCCCCGGTTATATTCTTGGTCCGCCCATTGTGTTTTTTACCATTTACGCGCATACTTCGACTTTTGGAACGGACGTTTCGTTTAGCAATAATTACATTCGAGAATACTCTAAATCATTTTGGTTTAAACGCGGAAAATGGAAAACAACGGTATTACTTCCTGATATCACGATTCTAAAAATGGGTAAGTCTATTGGTGTGAATCATGTGTATAGCGAAAAAACTGCACAGGTTACAAAAACCGTTTATTCTGTTTGGGTTTTAAGTGCCAATCACCGAAAGCGGGTCTTAATTCGTGAAACTGAATCTGCAGCCAAATGTTATGAAGTAGCAGTTTATTTGTCTGAAAAAATGGGCAAGAATTTGGTGGATTTTAATCCGGTTATTTCACAAGCTACTCGGGCTAAGCGATACGAGAGGCATTGATTTATAGTCGTTAGTCTCTAGTATGTTGGATATTGGATATTGGATATTGGATATTGGATATTGGATATTGGATATTGGATATTGGATTATGAAAACTAAAACGGAACACTGAGGTGCACGCAGTACAAAACTCGCCTTGCTATGCTGTAGCTTCGCGAAGGCAATGAAGTGTGAATTTTGAATTTAGCCCGAAAATTTGCGGTTTCACAACTTTTAATATCACTATCTTTGAAGTCGAAATGTAAAAAATTAAACAATGAAAATCACGCTAATTTCTCTACTTTTAATTATTAATACCATTACTTGCTTTGCTCAAAAGGAATTTAACATTTGGTATTTTGGAGATAAAATTGGGTTAGATTTTAACTCAGGAACTCCAGAAATTCTTACTGATAGTGAAATGTTTGCAGGTGAGGGTTGCTCCTCAGTCAGTGACGCAGATGGGGCCTTACTTTTTTATACAAATGGTCTTAGTATTTATCGCAAAGATCATTTTGTAATGACAAACGGATCTGGTTTAGCTGGGCATGAAAGTAGTTCTCAGGCCGCGCACATAGTAAAAAAACCTGGCGTTAACAATATTTATTATGTTTTTACAACTGACGGTATCTTTGATTATAAGGGTCTTGCCTACAGTATTGTTGATATGAGCATGAATGATGGATTTGGTGAGGTGACAGATAAAAATATATTAATCGCCGAAAAAACATGTGAAAAAGTAACGAGTACCTGTCATGCCAACAAAGAAGACATGTGGATTCTAACCCACAAAAGAGATAGTGATGCTTTTATTGCGTTTTTGTTAACTGCTGATGGTATTTCTATGACTGTTTTTAGCAATGTTGGAGATTATGTTGATTCAGAAGGAGATCTTTACTCAGCAGCTCATGGAGAAATGAAAATCTCTCCATCAGGCGATAAATTAATAATAGCAAATTTTTATCATCAAAATCAGCTCTTAGATTTTGATAATACAACAGGGTTATTGTCAAACCCTTTGACATTGATTGAGCCCGACACAACTGATGGTCCGGGATTTAAAAGTCCTTTTGGATGTGAATTTTCGCCCTCGAGTACAAAAGTATATTTTTCAAATTTCTCTCATTTAGGAACGGACGACGAAATAATTCAGTTTGATTTAACAGCTGATGACATTGTTGGATCAAGATCAAATATTGGCGCTTCTCTTGATTACGTTTTAGCAGGAATGCAGCTTGCTCCTGATGGTAAAATATACATTGCACGTCACAATTCTAATTATCTGTCCGTAATTAATGATCCCGACAATGATGGGCTTGATTGCAATTTTGAGGAACTAGCTGTTGACCTTGGAACTGGAGTATGCAAACTGGCCTTACCGAGTCATAACATCAAAATATTCCCGGATTTTGGAGCAGCTATTAAAGAGTATCAAACCGTTCAAAATGTGCAGCTATCTTTCAGTCCAAACCCCTTTGAGGCATCAAGTACGATTACCTTAGATGGTCTGGATCAGCATGAAAAATATATCATTAAAATAATGACGCTGACGGGAAAAATTGTTCATTTGGAACCTATGAATGGAACTACGAGTTCATTAATTTTTGACAGATCTAATTTGAGCAACGGTATGTATTTGGCAGTTGTGCAGGATAGTAATGAAAATATTGTGGCTCAATCAAAAATGATAATTCAATAATTTCATTAAAGTCACAATCGCTCAATTGCTTCAATCAAATCATCCAATCTTTTTGCTGAGAGACTCATGGCTTTAGTCGTATAATTTGCCATATTATAGTAGTCCTCGCGGTCTTTCAATTTTTCTTCAATAAAAGTCAATAGCGCTTCTTTATCATCCTTAATAGGTTCGATTAAGGGGCGAATACCTTTTGCATTTTGTAAACGATCTAGCAAAACCTTCGGTTCTAATTGTAAATAAACGGATTTTCCTTTTTCGAGGATGAGTGACATATTATCATTGAAACAGGGCGTTCCTCCACCCAATGATATAATTGTATTTTCAGCATCCAAATCTTGTAACCAATTTGTTTCAAGGGTTCGAAAACCTTCCTCTCCTAACAAGTCAAAAAGTTGCTCAATGGTAGCGTCATTTTCCTTTTCTATTTCCTGATCAGCATCTAAAAACGAATAGTTCATTCGTTTAGAAAGCCGTTTTCCTAAGCGGGATTTCCCAGCGCCCATAAAACCAATCAAAAAAACACAATTCTTCATGCGGGGCAAAGATAATGAAATGGTGAGAATTTCACCGATCAGGAATTATGACGGGTTCACAATTAAGTATTCCGAAATGAATTTTTAATTTTGCGCCATGACAAAGCTTAATTCAGAAGTACTTGGAACATTGGTTCAAAACGAAGAAATTGCAGATTGGTGGCATAGCGCCCCTATTCACATTCCTTTACTCGATATAGAATTAGGCATTACTTGTGTTGAATTAGACCCGAGTGTTGACGAACAGTTTTTGGCTGAGGCAGACTTAGCAATAAAAAACTTCTTGGACTTGCAGGCTTTTGACAAATTAAAAATGGCTCCTCATATCTTTGCAAACTTTGTAGAAATCTGTTCTTATATAGAAGAGTCGGCCATTCCAGAAAAAATGAAGGGAGCACAACCTTTAAGTATTTGGAACTTCGTTCATCCAAGTGCCATTTATGTGAGCAGGCGTCAAAGCAATGACAAGGACATTTATATTGTACTGGCATGCGAATGCGACTGGGAAACAGAGCATGGCTTGCAATTGGTTTTTAGACAAGGCAAAAAATTAACACGTGTAAGTGACCAAGATGGCCACTTGACGGAAGCAGATGCTTTTAACTTACCAGATGCTGAAGATGTGTTATTATCGGCATTTTAAACTGAAAGCGCAATAGCTATTTGACGATTTTTATTGTCTGCACTACTCCATCATTTTCGCATTTCAGAATATACAAGCCACTTTCTAAACTTGCCATACTAATTTGGATGTTTGATTCGGATATAGCATCATTCGAATAAACGATTTGTCCAATTGAATTGTAAAGCTGAATTGACGTTTTCTTATTTTCATCAATTAATCCCACATTTAAAATATTAGTCGTTGGATCTAAAAAGGCATTCATTAAATCTTTTTCTATTTCATTTTCATTGATAGCTGAAGCATCTATAAATAATTCAACACTGATATCGTCAACAAAATAATAGGCGCCATAAGTCCCAGGTTCGCCAGAAGCGGTCTCATTCGCCATCAATGTTGTTGCAGCATCATCATTAAAATGTCCAATTGTTATATAGCCCATTGCTTCCGTTGCAGTAATAGTATCACTAATAAGCACCCAATCTTCAGTTTCCAAAATAACTTCTGTTGAAACTACTTGTGCATCAAAATCAAGCACACCATCCGTTCCAATTGAAGGCGCATCAGTAGACAAATAAGCCCCCAATCCAGTTGCCCCATATTCAATATTATCTGCCAAAGAAGTATAAAACGAAACAATATACTGTTCTTCTACGACCAAATTCTCAGTCAATTCTACCTGAACATACTGCCGTTGATTTAAATCTGGGATTGTATAAATCCATAATCCAACCATAACTTCTCCAGAATGAGGTGCTTGATTGCCTTTAATACCTATTGGCCCAGGATAAGTGCTTAAAGGTTGATAATTATAACAGGCCTCATCAATTGATGTATAATATGCTAATGGAGTTGCAGTGTTGGGATTGTTCCAATCTTCTAAACTAGATTCTAAATCGCCGTCTATTCCACAAGTGGATGAAATTACACCTTCAAAATCTGGATTAGGCACTAAGTTTTGACCAGTCGCATTGATTGAAAAGGCCAATAGGCTGTAAAAGATAATCTTCATAAAAATTTTATTATTGTTGTTAATTTGATGCTTTTGAGCAAGAAAGGGTTGGTTTAGGTTTAATTTTTTTTCGAAATTATTTCGAATCGTTTTTTTTAAAACAGTTCAGAACTTAAATTGTTGCCCAAACTGACATTAAAATTTTACAGAATCCTGCTCAGTTTTCATACAATTCCACTCTGCATTCAGCATAATACGGCATTAATTTCAATTTAAAAACAATTTTTATTTAACCCTTAATTTTTTGACTTTCAATCGGTTATTTTGGAGTTTAGATTGATTCGAAAAAAGAATTTAAAAAATAATCCAATTTATTTTGGGAAATAAAATAAACCCTGTATATTTGCACCCGCAATAAGGAAGATCTGTTAGCTCAGCTGGTAGAGCATCTCCCTTTTAAGGAGAGGGTCCAGGGTTCGAGCCCCTGACAGATCACCAAAGCAAAATGAAGCCTTGACAGCAATGTCGAGGCTTTTTTTTGTGAATAAAATTTAGGGGCGAGAAGTGCTGCCTTGAGCTAATCGAAACATTTATGTAAAGGGAACTCGTAGAAAGCCCCTGCTTGCCTTCGCGAAGTTTCAACTACTCAAGGCGAAGAACTCGATTTAATTTATCTTTATTCTGTTTTGCCTTCATTCAAAAGTCATTCGGATTCGTCAGACGATATTAAGGAAGCAACAATAGTCTAATTTTAAGAAATAGCTTAACAACCCACCCCAACATTCATAAAATACCGCTCAGCCCTCACTAATCACTACTCATAAAATAATCCATAATCACCCAACAAAAATTCCCTAGCTTTGTAATTCAAACCGAAACAACATGATTTTTAGACAATTACAACTCATAGCAAGTGCCGCTTTTATTTTATGCACATCTTTTGCAGCACAGGCACAATCAACGTTTAATGTTACCGGAATTGTTTCTTCGGAAAAAGCTGCCGTGCCTTTTGCAACGGTTTTAGTGAAAGCTAGTAGCGATTCTTCTGTTGTTAAGTTTGGAGTGACGGATACCTTAGGAGAATTTAGAGTTAGTGGCGTTCCGAATGGGGATTATTTTGTACGAATTTCATCAATTGGTTTTGAGAATTATAGTTCAGCTGGGTTTAGTGTGAGTGGTAAATCACAAGCAATGGGTGCCATAGAAATGTTGCCTGACGCGGATCTTGAAACGGTGCAAGTATTACAATTAAGACCAATCATTGAAATTCATCCAGACAAAACGGTATTTAATGTTGACAATACCTTGAATGCTACGGGATCAAACGGCTATGATTTATTACGTAAAGCGCCAGGTGTCATCATAGACAATAATAACAACATTATTGTAGAAGGAAAATCGGGAGTTCAGATTTTTATTGACAATAAACCGTCCATATTGGCAGGTGATGATTTAATCAATTATTTGAGAACATTACAAGCCGCAGATATCGACAAAATTGAAATTATTACACAACCGTCTGCTAAATTTGATGCTGCTGGAAATGCTGGGATTATCAATATCATTTTGAAAAGAGATAAAAATTTAGGGACAAACGGAACCATTACCGCTGGGTATGCTTATGGGCGGAATCATCATGGAAATTCATCCATATCTTTAAATCATAGAAATAAAAGAACGAATGTTTACGCTTCTTACAGCAATAATTTTGGTAAAAACTGGAGTTTCTTTGACATGGATCGTACACAATACGGTTACCTCTATAATACAGAAACTACAAATAACAATTATACCGGAGCGCACAATGCAAAAGTGGGTGCCGATTGGTTTTTAAGCGATAAACATACCATTGGTGTGCTGGCAAGTGGGAGCTTTTTTGATTCGAAAGGTGAAGGGGTTACGAACACATTTATCATTCCGCTTGAAACGAATATTGCAGAACAACAATTGATTGCTGAAAATAGTGGCTTTGGAACGAACTATCAGGTGGCAGGAAATGTTAATTATCGTTTTGCAGATACCTTGGGTCATGAACTAACAATGGATGCCGATTATGCTGTTTATAATAGAGATGCAACAAATTATCAACCCAATCTTTATCTCGACGGTATCACTCAGGATACTTTATTTGAGAATAATTATCGCATGAATACACCTACCGCGATTTCTATTTATTCGGCAAAAATTGATTATAGCCAAAATTTATGGAATGGAAAAGCAAGTATTGGTGTAAAATCATCCTTTGTAACAACTGATAATAACTTTAATTTTTATGATGTTTCAGATGGAGTTGATGTCTTAAATATAGATCGAACGAATCAGTTTATCTATTCAGAAAACATTAATGCGGCCTATATTAATTATGCAAAAAACTTGAGCAAAAAGTGGAAAATGCAATTGGGTTTACGGGCAGAGCACACCAAATCGAACGGTGAATTAATTAGCACGCAACAAAGTGATGAGGATGAAGTAAAACGGGAATACATTAACCTGTTCCCTAGTGGTGGATTGACGTTTAATCCGAACCATAAACATATGTGGGCCTTAACTTTCAGCAAACGAATTCAACGTCCAAATTATCAATCATTAAATCCGTTTGTGAACCAATCTACTGAGCTTTCTTTTATGAAGGGGAATCCATTTTTACAACCGCAATATGGTTATAATGCCCGTGTAGCACATACCTTTAAATATCGCTTTACAACCTCTATAAGTTACGGTTATGTTCAAGACTTTTTTGCGCAAGTAACAGATACACTTGGGACAGACAAAGCTTTTTTAACTTCCTTAAACGTTGCCGACCAAAGCACGCTAAACATTGGAGTGAGTTTACCATTTCAAATAAAAAAATGGTGGAGCGTTTATCTTTCAGTCAATGCTTCTACAACTTCTTATATCGCCAATGATCCAAAATTCAATCCAATTACGCAGGAATCGATAAATGGCTATGCGCAAAACACTTTTTTGCTTCCAAAAGGATTTAAGTTAGAACTTTCTGGATGGGTTAGTTCTCCTTCAGTTTGGGGTGGAACTTATATAACCCAAAGCATGGGATCTTTTAATGCTGCCATTGAGAAGAAGTTTTTAAACGACAATTTATCTTTGCGTCTAGCTGGTTCAGATATCTTTTATACGTCATTTTGGAAAGCAAATGCGACTTTTGGAGATGTTTCTTTTATTGGTTCTGGTGGATATGAAAGTCAACGCATTTCTTTTAACATTAGCTATAATTTTGGTAATAAGGATGTGAAGAAAACGCGCGATCGTGAAACGGGATTAGAGGATGAGAATAAGAGGACTGGTGGTGACGGGGGTAGATAGATTTGTTGATTTTCATTTTAATCTTTTCAGAACCATGGCCTAATTGGCGATCAAGACTAATTGTTGGGTATTAGAGATAAAATGTGAAAATTATGAGACTCGAAAATGACATCCTTTCATATTCAAATTTAATGATGAATTAAGATTTATTCTTTTAATGAAACTATGGTACTTTTTGCTCGACCAAAAAGCACCAAAAAGGAGAAAAAGCACTGCTTTTGAAGTAGCAGGGCTAAAATTCGGAGGGCACATTCTCAAATCAATCCGCCTGAGGCGGATCAATTCTCCGACGAACGCCTATAAACATTTTAACTCTTTATCGAAGTTTTGCAATAATCAAAGCCGTGGATTTAGACTATCAGTAAATTATTCCCCCTTAAATTCCTAAGCAACTTTCCCCACCGACCGAAGCCTTTCCACGACGGCTGTAGCCTTTAGCGAAGGATCTTGGCAAAGGACTTTGTAACTGATCCGTAATTTGAAGTTCGTTTGAATTTCACCCCTTTTTCCTTTTTGTCTTGATACAAAAGAAAGAAAAAGATCAAGACCCGGATTTTTTTCTTTCATGGCACTCCTAAAAACGGACAACGTCGGTGATCTCCCTGCTTCGCTACGGGAGCTTCCTCTCTTGTTAACCGGTTTTAGTTCGCTGCATTCAATCAAAAAATATGGTCGGAAATTTGCCTTTGATTTGTTTTAACAATTCGATTAGATGTTTAAATCCAGATGTGCACACACCAACTCTCAAAGACCTGGTCATCTACAGCTTATTACGTTCGTTTAGACGTCTCCTATCAATAATTAACGACAGCTTTAATCAAAATAAATTTGCATAGCTCAAAAAGTATTTAGATATTTGTCTAAATATATAATTAATGAAGAACCTCTTCAAAGCGCTAAACGATCAAACGCGGCGTGAAATATTAGATTTATTAAAGGAAAAGGAGATGACTGCAGGAGAAATTGCGGAAAAATTCAACATTTCCAAGCCTAGTATTTCGCATCACCTTGATTTATTAAAACGTGCCGATTTGGTTTCAAGCGTTAAAAAAGGACAATTCGTCACCTACTCTATCAACACCACAGTTTTAGAAGATTTGGTTTCATGGGTAATGACTTTAAAACAAGATAAAGATGAAGACTAGTTTGAAAAGTGAAATAATGTGTATTGGCTTAGTGCTTTTGCCTTTTATTTATTTAGCTATTGTTTGGACAGGACTACCTGACGTTGTTCCTATTCACTGGAATGCTTCTGGAGAGGTTGACGGTTGGGGTACAAAAACAGTATTGATTCTGATCCCATTTATCCTTCCCTTTTTAGTCTACCTTCTTTTTCTCTTATTGCAAAGATTTGGTCCTGCTGAAAAATTAAATAAAATGGGCAAAAAATTTGCTGCATTGAAGTTTATTCTCACACTTGCCATGTCTCTTTTAGCTGTATTTATAATTTATTCTGCCAATCATGGAGAAGTTGCTCGGCCAACGTTTATCTTCGTTTTGCTAGGATTATTATTTGCCGCATTGGGTAACTTTTCCAAAACCATTCAACCCAATTACTTTTTAGGAATTAGAACTCCATGGACCCTAAAACATCCTTCTGTCTGGAAATCGACGCATGAATTAGGTGGTAAAATGTGGTTTATTGGTGGATTAATTATCGCGCTTACAGCATTAATCTCCACTTCATTGATTGCCATTATTTGCATGATTTCAATTTTAGTTATCATAACTATTGTACCTGTTGTTCATTCATATTTAGCTGCTAAAAAATTAAAAACATCTCAATCATAATATCGCTCTATGAAAATTAGCTTCACATTATTGATTCTATCGCTTAGCCTAATTGCGAATAGTCAAACCTACCCCAATATTGAAATAAAGGCCGCCGCATTTTCAGAAGCGCTCGTAACAGCCGATTATCAAACCGCCGTGGATTATTTTACACCTGAAGTTTTTGCGCAAGTAGACGCCAATAAATTAAAAGAAATCTGGAATCAAATCCAAGACCAAGCGGGCACTTATAAAAGCAAAGCTGCCGTAACCGTGTTGAAAGAAGGTGAAATTGTGGCTTCTTATCAAGCGCTCACTTTTGAAAATACAGTACTCGATTTAAAGCTGGCCTTTGATGCAAGCGAAAGTGTTGCCGGAATTCTTTTCTTACCGCACAAAATAATCGAACTCGACTTAGTAGATACTGATCAGATTTTTGAGGAAGAAATTTTGGTAAAAACAGGTAAAGACGTTGAACTAAGAGGAATTCTAACGTTGCCAAAAGATGCGACGAAAGTTCCTGCAATAATTCTGGTGCATGGCTCAGGTCCCAATGATATGGATGAAACTTATGGACCTAACAAATTGTTTAAAGACTTGGCCCATGGTTTGGCAGAAAAAGGTATTGCTGTCATTCGTTATACCAAACGCACAAGAGAATATACAGGCCCACCGGCAATAGACATTGCTTCGCTCACTTTATATGAGGAAACAATCGAAGATGCGATCTCAGCGGTTGATTTGGCAAAAAAGGATAAAAGAATTGACAAAAAGCAGATTTATGTATTGGGTCATAGTTTAGGAGGAATGGCTGTCCCTAGAATTGGCACATTATCAAAAAACACTAAAGGCATAATTATAATGGCAGGAAATGCTAAACCTATGGAGGACTTAATTTATGAGCAATACCAATATTTAGTTGAAGAAGACGGCATAGTCACACCTGAAGAAGAGAGCTTAGTCGTCAATTATGAAGGACAATTAAAGGCGTTGGAAGAACTGCTTCAAGACGGTGAAACTGACGGGATTCTGCCCTTAGGGCTACCCGCTAAATACTGGGAATACTTGGCTGAATATAATCAGGTAGAAACGGCCGTGAATTTGAAAAAACCAATCTTAATTCTTCAAGGTAAACGAGATTATCAAGTCACAACTACAGACTTTCAAATATGGAAAAAGGTATTGGCTAACCGCGCTGATTGCACATTTAAAATCTATGAAAAACTCAACCATCAAATGCGCGAAGGAACAGGCCCTTCTTATCCAAAAGAATATAATGTGAAAAGTGACCTTCCCTCCTATCTCATTACGGATATTTATGAATGGATTAATTCGCAAAAATGATTACTTTGCGTCGATATTAAAAATAGATGAATGACAGCAGCAGAACGATTATTTGAAGTATTTGGAGAATTACTCTATGCGATAGCCATGGCAGATGGATTGATACAAGATGAGGAACTAACAGCTTTGGAAGAAATAGTTGAAAATCACCCATGGTCGACAGCTGTAAAATGGTCTTTTAATTATGAAAAAACCAAAGCACATAATGTAGAAGAAGTTTATAATAAAGTAATCAACTTTTGTCATCAACATGGGCCATCTCCGCATTATACAGATTTTATCAGTGCAATGGAAAAAGTTGCTGCAGCTGCAAATGGAACTGAGGATAGTGAAACTAAAATTATTCAATCCTTTTCTGCGGATTTAACAGCAAGATTTCAAGAAGATTTGGACAAGAAAAGTCGTTAAAATATTTATTAAGTATAGACGCATTGAAGATAAGTAGTTGTTAAATTGAGCAACTAAATGAAAAAATTAGCGTAATACTGTTAGTGGTCTATCAATTTTTTTATAAATTAGTCATTGAAATGAGAAAAATTACACAAATTACAGCAATAACAGTAATCATGGCGTTCGGTTTTTTTAGCTGCGCAAAGCCTGGTTGTACTGACGAAAATTCAACAAATTATAACGGAGAAGCCAATGAAGACGACGGAACTTGTGCCTATAGAGGGGACATTACTTTCTGGTGTTTACCTGCAGTTTCAACCGATTTAATAGCTTTAGGACACACAATGTTGCGTTTTGAATTAGAAGGAGAAATTATTGATTCGATAGCAACTGAAGTTTTCTTTTCACCAACTGGAGAATGTAACACACCAGGTGTAAAAACAATCGCCATGGAAGAATTACCATATGAGTACCGTTATTACAAATATCGTGTACGCGGAAATGGCTTTGTAACCTTATACGAAGATTTCATCAAATTAGACGCAAATACGTGTTTAGGCGTTAAGCTTGAGTAATTAGAAAGCGATCAAAAAATATTAAATGCGCCTCAATTTAAATTGGGCGCATTTTTTTTGTGGGTTTGAACGTAATACTCACATTAAAATGCATTATATTTGGCGCGCAGAAAAGCACGTTTTGCATTTGATTAATGCCCAGGTGCTGATCCCGATAGCTATCGGGATGGTAGACAGGCATATTGAATAGCACCTAATTATTGCCCAGGTGCTGAAATTGGTAGACAGGCCGCCTTGAGGGGGCGGTGTCCTTTGGACGTGGGGGTTCGAGTCCCCCTCTGGGCACAAGACAGTTTTGAGTGTGAGTCTTGAGTTTTGAGACTTACACTTGAAAATGGCTTCCCTCAAAACTCACACTCAAACTCCAACTGATTTTTTTCTCGGTGGTTCAATAAAGCATAAAAGCCTAGCTGAGCGCAGCGAGATGGATTTTATGCTCGGGCTGTACAAAATTTTGGGGACCAACTTCATCCTTCGAAATGCAATGAAGAAGGGGGAGTTAGTCACGCTCTGGGCACTTTTCAAATTTTGAAAGCCGCTAAACGATTGAGTTTGGCGGCTTTTTTGATTGTCAGGGTCTGAATTGTAAGGCTAGCGCACTTACAACCCGAATAAGACTGCTGTATCTTATATCTTCACCTCTCTCGTATCTTCCGTATTGAGTTCTTGAAATCTCATTATCTTAGGCAAAAAACTCATAGCTATCATACTCCTTATGAATCCTGAGTTGTTTAATTCGATTTACAGGCTTAATTACCTCAGATTTTGGACTTTATTTTTCTTTTTAGCTCCTTTTTGGTCTTTTTCATTCATACCACAAAGCACGCAAAAGAATTCCTAATTCGTAACCGCTAATTTAGACACATCTATAAAGAATTTTTTTTCGTTGTATTTGTGTCAACAAACATAAGCGAACGGCAAGATTAAGACGAATGGAAAAAAACTAACCAACCATTTACACTTAGCTTACGTATTATTATTACCAAGTATAAAGTTGCCCGTTAGCTTTCAAAAACCAAGAATACTGACTGTAACGTTTTACAATAATTTTATTATACATTACGTTCAACGTAAAACCCGACTAACCCAAATTAACCCGTTTACCCAAAAAAAACACGATCAAGACATATACAAAAAGATACATAGAATTTTCTCAGTAGCTACGGGAATAGATAAGGGAAGCCGAAAACCTTTAATAGAGTAGGCAAGTTATATTTAAACAATGAAAACTTATGAAAAAGTTGAATTTAAAAAAACAAGAAGTTACGGCATTATCTTCTGACGAGATGAGCAATGTAAAAGGAGGACGTGGAGGATGGTCTAATTTTAGAACTGGAAGCTGCGGATATTCATCAGATAATCCAGTTGAGGAATGTGTGCTTACGCAAGACCAAGCTGGAGATTGGCACGAAAATTCAGTAACTGTTGGATGTGTAAAGAGTTAAACTTAAAATTTAAAAAATGAAATTACAATTAAAAAAACAAGAAATAGCGGCGTTATCGTCAGATGAGATGAAAAATGTCCAAGGAGGAGGAGTTGGATGGTCTAATTTCAGAACAGGTAATTGCAGTTATTCTGATAAAATGCCGGATAATTATCTTTCATGCGACGAATTCAATGAAGACGGCACACGTACCACCGTTACCGTTGGTTGTGTAAGCAAATAGAAGTATCAATTCGGAACCCACGGTTTACCTCATTCGAATAAAACCGTGGGTTATTTTTATCCAAATATTCATTATGAATTATAAGCAGAAAATCGAATCCCATATTAATATTATTAAGGATAAATTGTTTCATCAAGAATACAATACAAAGGTGTCAAACTCGTCAGTTTTAAGTGGTCGTTTGAGTAGACTTATTTTCTTGTCGTCGTTAGACGCTTATTATTCAAATGAGGAGCATAAGGATTATATTAATAATGCAATTAAAAAGGAAATCGAATTTATCAATGACAACGCAATTTCTCAATTCAGCATTGACGGGCTTGCGGGTTTCGTTCATGGTGTAATCTTATTGTCCAATCGCACTGAAATTAAAAATATCGACCAAGACTTTTTTAAAGAAATAGACGAACACTTAATAACACTATCAAAATTCTACCTTGACCGTAATAATATCGATCCGTTTCATGGGTTTATTGGTATTGGGCATATTATCCTATTAAGGATTAAGAAAGACCCTCATTTGCTTGAATCGACTGAACCACTTGTAGCGCAATTATTATCAATTGTAAATGATATTATCGATAACGAAAAAAAAGATGAAATTGATTTTAGCCTTGCACATGGGTTGAGTGCCGTTTTAAGATTTATAACTGAATATGGTATTTCGAGTTCACAGATTGAAAAATACAAAGACTTTATTTCAAAGCTATGTTTTTTCATACTTTCCCATAAAAAACAGAATAGAATGCCGGATCGAATCAATACTGAAGAAGGGGAACCCACTTTTGCCCCGCTAAGATGGTGTCATGGTGATCTTGGAATTTGTTATGCACTTGGAAAAGCTGCGAAGGCCATAGATGATGATGAAATTTATACTCAAACTGCTTTGGTATTAGATGTTATCACTGTATTTCGCGAACCAGAGGATCAAGAATTATATTCAGCTACAATTTGTCATGGAACATTAGGTGTGGCTCATGTTTTTTCTAAAATTTGCACTATTTATAATTCTTCTAACGTTTTGACTGCAACAAATTATTGGTATGCAGAATCCCTAAAATTGTTAAATTCGGACGTAGCATACAATTATGTCGATAACGACAAGAATAAAGCTGAACTTACTGGAACTTTGAATGGCATTGAAGGTGTTGGATTGGGATTATTAGCCCATATCAATGATGGAGATGAATGTTTGGACTCAATTTTGCAACTTTAATCAAAAATAAATTATAATCAATGACTAGAATTTTTGCATTAGTTGTATTTACATGCATATTTCACGGAGTTTTTGCTCAAGTGTTTCAAGGTCGCATATTGTCTTCTGAGGGTGAGGCTCTTCCTTTTGCTAAAGTTGAATTAAAAAAATTTAAGATTCAAACAAGAACGGATTATGACGGTGCTTTTAGAATTTCCCTTAAAAACCAAAAAATCCCGTTCACTGACACTATAATTGTGACTTATATTGGTTATGAAACGTACCGTAAGGCAGTTAAATTTAAGGGAGAAAATACGGAGATAGAAATTAGCTTGAAAGAAGATAGTAAAATGCTAAATTCAGTAACGATTAGAACGCTTAAAGATTATCCCGCCGAAGAAGTTGTGAGATTTGCCCTAAAAAACGTAAAAGATAATTACCCAAAAAATACAACTAACTGTCAGGGATTTTATCGAGAACAAATTGAGGAAGAAAATGATTGGGTTATTTTGAATGAAGCCGCCCTAGAATTGAATTATGGAAAATACCCACAAAAAGGTTATCAAAAAAAAGCCTTTAAAGCTTATCGCAATTTAGATGAATTACCATGGAACATAAGTAAACATTCTGTTTTCAGGCACTTAATTTATTTCCCAAGTTACATTTCGGTTAAAAACGATCAGGTCAAGCTATTGAGTGCAAGAAGTTCGTCAGACTTTGGCAAATACAACGTATTCTCAAGTCCAATTGGTGGCCCTTTAGATTTATTGGCCTTGGATAAAATAAAATATCAGAGCGATTTCCTTGACCCAAAACTATTGAAAAAATACACCTACAAAAATGAGAAACAAGAGCGATTTAATAACGAACTTTGTTATGTTATCCGCTTTTATCCGAATGAAGAATACCAAGAACCAATATTCCATGCGTTAAGTGAAAAAATGCAAAGCCCAATTTATGTGGGTAAAATGTATATCGCTGGAAAAGATTTTGCGGTAATCCACATTGAATACGAATTTGCTGATAATATTGACCTTACTAAGTATACTTTTTTTAATGGGAAGATTGGTTTACCAGAAAACGTATACGTTAAAATTGATTATCAAAAATATGAAGATGGGTGGATTTTAAAATCCGTTGAGGCGCAACAAAAGAGGCATTACAAAATAGACTTTGCACATAATGCGTTTATTGATTATGAATGTGTGAGATCACTCAACTTGAATGAATTTAAAGAAAGTAAAACCGATTTTGACGAGGATAGTTTAATCTTTTTAACCAAATCTTTTCATATAAACGATTACGCGAGTAGTTATGATAACGAATTTTGGAAAGAATATAAAAATAATAAAACGTATGTCCCGCTTGATATTGATGTTCGTAAACAGCTTGAAAGTAGGCTTTCCTTAGATCAACAATTCAATAATATCAATCTTCCACTTGATTCTTTAAAAGTTCCATTACCAAAAAAAATTAAAACATCCTCATTCAATTTCGCAGATACGCTTGTTGATTTTTATCAGTGGATGGAAGATTCAAATGACTCCAATTTGATTCACTATTTGCTCAATGAAAACCTGTACTTTGAATCCGTACTGAATAAACTAAAAACACGCAATGTTCGACTTTTTCAACGTAAGTTAAATAGTCTATTTAACTACGATTCCGTTGATGTTGGAGGTCAAAAAAGTGAAGCTGACCCTTTCCAAGTCGATAACGGTTATTCTTATCGCGTTATTAAAAATGGCAACGGTTTACATTTAATAACAAAGGTGAATGAGCAACATACCGATACATTAATGAATATTTCCAATTTTGTTCAAGGAAAAATCAACTTTAACTTGGAGCAAATATCCTTTGGAAATAACGGAGATGTTGCCCTATCGTATTCTGAAAAGGGAGGTTACTCAGCATCATTATTAATACAGAAGCAAAAAAGTAACCCGTACCTCATTGATTCTATTGCTGATTTTGTATGGGTAAATGATTCAAGCCTTTTGTACACCAAAAAGAACGAGAAATTACGCGGTTATCAAGTGCGATTATTTAATATCAACAACGCAAAAGACTCATTGATAATAGAGGAACGAAACGAGGAATACATGGTAAGTTTATACCCTTCCGTTTCACGTGACTTAATATGGATAGAATCTCGAAGTTTGAATGCGAATTATTTTTATTCATGCCATACCAACACGGCAGATTTAACGTTGAACCAAATAAACTCCCCTGAAGACAATAACTTTGTTACAGTTGAACATTATCAAGGCAAAAACACATATGTAAGTACGAATTTTCCCAATGGGAAAAATGAACTTGCAATTATTGATTTGGAAAGTGAATTTGAACCCTATAAATCAAGAAAAGTCGTCTATACTACAGATAAATTAATTAATGAATTTTTGGTTACAGAAAACCACATTGCATTAACAGAATATGCGTTAAATAAATTCTCCTTAACGACCTTGACGAAGGATGATTATAGTATCAATCATCTTAGTTTTGACGAAGAAATAAAAGCACTTTATTTGGAGGATGAAAATAACAATGATGAAAATATTGGCGTGATTCTTAGTTCGCCCAAAACTCCTTACAGGGAATACGACATTAATTTAGAAAAAAAAGAAAAAAAATCAATTTCTCAAGTTGGACTTAATGAGGAGATGGAGATTCAAATTGAAAATAGATTCATTCCCTCGAATGACAGTATTGAGGTTCCTTTAATGGTTATTTCAAACAAGGCATTTCATAAAGACAGTATTAAAGGGGTTATTTTAAAAGCCTATGGTGCCTACGGTTATCCTGAATTTCCCAATTTTACTGATGAAGATATTGTTTTTGCAAATTTAGGTTTTGTGGTGGCATACACTTATGTACGCGGTGGTGGCGAACTTGGGCAAACATGGCATAATTCGGGAAAAGGCTTACAAAAGAAGAATACGTTTGAAGATTATGTTCTATGCGCGAATTACCTTAAATCGTTTTACCAAATTGACTCAAAACAAATGGTGGGTTACGGATCAAGTGCGGGCGGTTTAATAATGGGCTATGTCGCCAATAACCATCCTGAATTGTTTGGGACGCTAATTTTTGATCGTCCGTTTTTAGATGTGGTCAATATTATGAGTGATAGTTCTGACATTTTAACTGCACTTGAATATAGTGAATGGGGCAATCCGCTGGTCAAAGTAGATTATGAGTATATCAAAACATATTCTCCTTATCAAAACATTCGCCCACAAGCCTACCCAAACATGCTTTTTCTAGGAGGGTATTATGATCGTCAAGCTCCTTATTGGCAAATTGCAAAAAGTGTAGCACAATACAGGGATAATAATATTTCAAATTCTCTCATTTTAATGAAAATGAATTTACAAGCTGGACACAAAGGTTTGGCGTCTGGCTCTGACTCAAATACTAATCTAAGTGCAATAGCTTCACTTGTTTTCTACACATTGAATGGCGAATAATATTGAAGTATTCTCGGAGGGGGTATTGAGGACTCCTATGTATCCTTTCCAATTGATTAAAAATATCAATAAAGATGCGATATTTAAATTAGCTTCCGATCAACAATTTCAAGAAGCAATAGCCTTATCCAGTTATGACTTTTATTCACAATTGAAAGAATGGTTAGAAAGCGACGCATCAGACCCTAAAAAGAAAGAAAAGATATATGCTACACTTTATAAGTATATCGCGCGGGCTTCGGCTAGAAGCACTCCTTTTGGTTTGTTTGGGACATTAGCATATCTATCTACTCGTAACACCTTCGAATCAGTCTCCGTTGAATTGGATGATGAAATTAAACGAGATGTTCAAGTTGATGGAAGGCTATTAAAAAAAATAGTTGAGTTAGTAGAGCAATTTTCTTCACGTAATAATACACGCTATTATTTGAACAATACTATTTATTCAAATGACGGATTATATAGTTATTACGAACAAAAGTTGAGCGGGAACGAGATTTTCTATACATTATCTCGCTTTGAAAAAGACGAGGTTGTAACCAAAATACTGGATGCCTTTTCTCCTCATGGAAAAATTACAGCTATTTTAACACTAGGACTCGGGGATACCTATTCGGATCAAGACCTATTATCTTTTGTAGATGATTTGATTGCTGAAAAAATCTTAATTAGTGAATTCGATTTATTCTTTATTGATTCAAAGAACCTTTCTGAAGTCATTCAAAAAATTCAACAACTTGTTAGCGCTGATGCAGACGAAAGTGAAAATGAGTTAATTAAAGCTTTTGAAGAGATAACAAAAATCTTATTGTCAAATGGCTTGACTTTTAAAACCATAGAGTCGATTTCCCAAATATTGACTTCACAAAATATAAAACATGATAAAAAAGACTTAATTCACCTTGATGCTAGAAGAGACTGTAATAAGTCACTTCAAATTGCGGATGAGTTAAAAAGTGAGTTATTAGAAGCAAGGGAATTATTACTAAAAATTCATCCACCAATACCCGATTCTTTTGAAGGATTTAAGACCAAATTTTTTCAAAGGTACGAATATCGAACTATGAATTTAATTGAGGTATTAGATGCCGAAAACGGTATTGGCTTTCCGTATGAAGCCGATCATATCGAAAATGATTCCATTCTCAAAACTATTCAGTTTCCGCATTCAAAATCCGCTAGCACCAATCATAAATTGACTGGCGGAGAAGTGTTTTTGTTAAATAAAATAATCGCATCTAAAACGAATCATTCAAGGAAAATTGATCTCTCGCTAGATGATGTAAGCCATTTAACCCCAATGAAAGGAAGTAATTCGTTCAACGCCTTTTTTACACTATTGGATGACGAAATTTGGCTAAATAGTTTTACGGGAAACTCAGCAACACAATTAATTTCCAGATTTGCCCATTTGGATGAACGAATAGATCAATTATGCGCTGATATAGTTGAAAAGGAGTCCGAAAATGAGCCTGATAAAATTTTAGCTGAAATTACTCACATTCCAGAACTTAAATCGGCAAACCTAATACCGTTTAAAAATTATAGGGCAGTAGAAATTCCGTGTCTTTTTAAATCTAAAAACAAAACGATAGAAGAGTTACCAATATCGGATATATATGTTCGGTTATTGCAGAATAGAAAAGTGGAGTTAATCTCAAAAAAATATCAAAAAGTAATTATTCCAAAATTGTCTAACGCTTTAAATTATAGTCGCAATTCCATTCCCCTCTATAAATTTTTATGCGCTTTAGAGTCCCAAGATGAATCTAGCTATCAAGCTTTTACTTGGAATCAGTTATTGCCATTATTCGATTTTTTTCCGCGTGTTGTTTTAAAAAAAATCGTTTTATCGCCAGCACTTTGGAAAGTAGCATTTTCTGAATTGTCCGGAATTGAATTGAATAGTACCAACATAAAATCATGGCGAATTAGACGCAAAATAGATGAACAAGTCTATTTGTCAACCAATACGATAAATGATAATAAACTCTATATTGACTTTGGTAATGAAATAGCCGTCAATGTCTTTTTAAAAGAACTTAAAAAACATAAAACCCTTATTCTTTTTGAATCCTTAGCTGAGTTTAACTCCAAGCAAATTACAAATAAAGAAAACGATTTTTTCTTGAATGAAATAGTCTTGCCTTGCTATCAAAAAACAAATAAAACAACGCAAAAAATTAACAAAGATCGGCTATTCTCACCAGATACTGAGCATGTTTTCATTCCTGGTTCGGAATGGCTTAGTTTGAAGATATACTTAGACTATAAACCAGCGAATGATTTATTATCGACGGAGTTATTTAAAACCATAGGAGAATTGGTAGGAAATAAAATAATTCAAAAATGGTTCTTTGTTCGCTATTATGACGACGATTTCCATATTAGGTTAAGGTTTCAGTCTGACGATCAAAAGAACTTGGCATTAATCTATTCGATCTTGTACCCCATTTTCAACGAACAAAAAAAAAGAGGACTCATCCACAACATTGTAATAGACTCCTATAAAAGAGAAAATGAGCGATATAAGGCGAAGTTTATTCAATCAGTAGAAGAAATCTTTTTCAATGATAGTCATGCCGTTTGCCAATTTCATAATCTACCGAATCACCAATCTGAAATTTGGATTTTTGCACTTTTGAGTATTGATTATTTGCTCGAAGACTTCGGACTAAATTTTCTTCAAAAAAGAGATTTATTAGCCGATATGTTCAATGGTTTTTTTAAAGAATTTCATGGAAACAAGCCCCTTCTAAAATCAATTGATAAAAATTACCGAGAACGCAAAAAAGTCTTATTTACGTGCCTAAACAGTGCATCCCATAATGATTTCCCTTATATCGAAATAGTGTCAATCCGATCTGCCAAAAACAAATCAATTATTGAAAAAATGCTTGAGGACGGCTGGGAAACGGATGAATCAGAAATTCTACCGAGTATAATACACATGAATATGAATCGTCTTTTTGTTTCTAATAACCGAAAAAATGAAATGGTTATTTATTACTTTTTATTCCAGTATTATAAATCGAAATGTGCTATTATGGCTAAGGGGTGATTTGATCCGAGTTATACATGTGAATTCGGTTTTAAGTGAATCAATCTTTACTCCGAAAACCTCAATACTGGTTCTTGTTCGAAAACAAATTGAATATAGATCTTGTATTATCGATTGAGCAATTTTCGTCACAAAATTTTGATGAATTATTCTGAAACTAATGAATTGATTACTTAAATATTGGGTCAATAAGTTTTAAATAGAATAAGAAAAATAAAAGGGCTTATGAAGCCTAAGCAATTATCTATAATCTCAAATCACCTCCTTACTTAACTCCCCCAACCTCTCCAAATCCACAACCAATTCCGCCAAATCAAACTCAACATCCTCCTCAAAACCACTCCCACCATCCCCAATATCCTTCGTCAAAGGACTTCGGTTATCGCAGAAAGAGTTCGATAACGCTCCCGTTGTCCGCACAAGACAGTTTTGAGTGTGAGTTTCGTGCAAGAGACTTACACTCGAAAATGGCTTTCCTCAAAACTCAAACTGAAACTCAAACTGATTTTTCTTGAATTCCATAAGCATAGAACATTTCAGCGAAGGAATAAACCGAAAAAGACAAATGAGTTCTACGAGTTGGATTCTATGCCTGTGAAGTCCTTTACCCAGCTATTTTGTTCTAAATTTTATTACCGTTACATTCAATTAAATCTTATTTTAGATGTTCCAAGAAAGAGACACATGACTGAAGAACAACAGAAGAATCAACAACTATTAAAAGACTTAATTCTAGAGGAGGGAAAGAGGATTAACCAAATCAACTCTTTTGAAGATTTTCATACCTTCTGTTTAAATTTTTATTTCGATTCTATTTTTGATCGACCAATCAACTTAACGATTAAAAAATATGACGCCGATTTGAGTAAAAAATTGGAAGCATATAATTATCCAAAAGATTTTATTGAATGGCATAGCAAATTCGGAAATTATCAACTTTGGATTGAACTGTTTATAAACTCTACTGAAGAAATAGTAGATTACCTGGCGAAATACGACAACTTTGAACTTCTTAGGCAAAACAACTACCTTATTGCAGCAACGGATAGCGGTGGCAATATACATGTATATGATATGAATGTCTCACCACCCGAACTCAAATTTGTTGACCACGAAAGTGTTTATTATGACATTGTAACATTGGAGGAATTTTATTCTGAAAAGCATGATTTTTGGAGAACGGATGACGGGAGTTATCGCAATTCAAAAAAGCTAGACGAGGATGAAATATTTGACAAGAAGGGAGACTTTAGGTTAAATTCAATCTACATTAAGGAACATTTAGCACAGGAATTAAAAAAACCAGGGGAAACGAATTTTTTAACCTTTTTAAAAGACCAATTACATACTGCTTTTGAAGCTATTATTGACAGATACGAACCTCCTATTCTAGAAAGCACTGCTGAGGAAATAATACCTAATTGGAAGATACTACACAATAAAGCACATGCACTTGATCAAAACAAAATGTATGAATATGCGATAAAAGAGTATCATAAAGTCCTAAAAATTCACGAGAGTCCAGAAACATATATGGGACTTGGAGTTAGCCTTGCTCGAGGTGGCTATAATCCACAAGCTATAATTGCTTATAATAAATCAATTGAGCTTAATCCAACTTACAAAAGCCCCTATAATAATCGTGCTTTTGAATATTATTTATTGAAAGAATATGATAAGGCTTTGAAGGACATCAGTTATGCTATTGAACTGGATGGAGAAGATGCTCTGGCACATGCAACTAAAGCTGAAATTTTGTTTGGCATGAATGACGAAGAAGCATTTTTTGAATCGTTTGAAAAATCCCTATCTCTTGGAATTAGTCCATTTATTTTGGATGCCGCAATTGGAGAAAAATATGCAGAAGACGAACGCTATATTGCGTTGCTTGAGAAATATTAGGATGAGCGAAGATTGGGCTAGAAATAAAAAAGCCACTCTATTGTAAAATAGAACGGCCTTTTTATCACTTATAATTAAACTCGTTTAGAACGATACCATTTTCACTTTTGTATCAAATGTTGCGCTAACAATTGAAATACCTTCGGCATTATTCATTGTTAAAGAACCGCAAACATGATCTTCTGAAATTTCATTGATAATTACTGATTTAGAAATTTTATTCGATCCAATATCACCTGTTTTGATCGTTCCATCAATTTTTTCACCTTTTGTGAATGATATATCAGCATCTGCATCATTAAACTCGCCAGCGGCAATCTCACCGCTCTTAGGTTTAAGCACAATTGTCAAGGAAATATCTCCTGGGCTAAACTGTCCAATACCAACGTTTAAAATTTCAGAATTATTCGTGAATTTTATGCGTACAGATTTATGGCTTTTTGTCAATTCTGAATTGCAGTTCGTAAAAGTTGAGAGGTTAACACCTTGTATTTTTTCAAAAGCAAAAGCATCACTTTCGTTCAATTGATTGTCCGTCATTTTTAAATCATTGGTAGTCGGACATGTTTCGTAGGTGCTATGGTAGGTACTGTTTTCGACTTCAGAATTTCCGTCAGTAGATCCTTCATCTGATCCCCCACATGATAACATTGCTATCGCTGGAATAGCTAAAAAATAGTGCTTAATTTTCATCATTAATTGGTTTTAGAATTTTGAGCCAAATTACGGTAAGAAATTTAATAACAGCCTTAACCGCAATTTCAGCAACTTAGGAATAAGTTCGATTATCTCACTACAAACAACCTGACAGAAGACTGCTAAACCGTCTAAATAACAGCAAACTAACCTCGTTATTAAAACCTGTCTTAATCCCTATTAATCATGGCAGATCGGAGAAAGTATACCGGCTGTTTTACCTGTCAATTACTTTCGTTTACATAAGGATAGTTTCTGTTTACGAGAAAAATGAAGCCGTTTACAGAAATAACAATTTACTACCCTTTTCACGCCTTAGATTTGTTTCATAACTATATAAAATAATTGATATGAAATTGACAAATCTAATTATGGGATGTTTACTGTTGATATCCTTCTCAACATTTGCACACCCCTCCAAAGACCAAGTAATCTCAAGATTGAAAAAAAGTAATCCTCAAATCTTTAAAGTAACCTGTAGTAGTCCTGAAAAACGCTTTGAAGAAGGTATTAACAAATGGTATTTTGGTACAACTTGCCACATCAGAACTGAATACCCGGGTGTCACTCGTATTTATAGAGGAAATGAGCGCTATATAGGTAAATCGTATGAAAAAAGTCTATTAGGGAATAGTTATTATGAGGGTATACCAAATCCTAATGTCAATGACTTTACACCCATTATAGCCGATCATTTTTTTCAATTACTGGGATCAGAGTTCAATTATATTGTCGGAACGGAATTACCTAAATATGAATTAGTGGAAGGCCAAGAGTTTTTATGGGGTAATTTGAATTATGTAACCGGTCAATTTGAACTCATTTATTACAAGAGAAATAAAGATGTAGATAATGGTGGAGTAATGACGCTACAAACAATTAGAAAAGTTATAGAAATCAGCTTTTCCCGTTCAGAAGATGGGTTAAAGTACGATCCTAAAGAGAAGCTTTTACTGAATGGTAAATGGATCAATGATCCAAATAAACATTTGGGTGGTAAAACCATTTCTACAGAAGTAATCAATAAGAAACCAATAACACAAGAAGAGTATGACGGCTATCGTTATATCAAGGATATCCTGCTTGAAGAAAGCGTAAAAGAATATTTAGCGACATTACCTGCTGTTGAGATTCCAACTTTCAATAGTGAAAATCATGTAATTCAATACGTACATGAATTAATGATTGAAGGTGACAAAAAGAAAATTGAGGCTGTTCTATATCACATGACTCCTTCATATTATTATGATATTGAAGCAAGTAAGGTTATGAATCAGAATGGGATTGAATTTCATGAAAAAATAATTACTGATGCAGAAATGTACACGGAATATTTTTGTCAACACCCCCAAATAAAAAGCAGCCAGGCGGGACAAATTAGTTTCTATACACGCGACCTTTCTTCTTATGGACGAATTCAAGTTTTTCAAGCAAAGGATTTGACTTGGAGAATACATACTGTTGAATACCCAGCAAGTAAAGGAGATTGGTTAACAAAGTCTCAAGCCGCTGGAGATTCAAACTGCGGAGAAGCCATTGCCGTTTCGGCGCCAGTAGCCGTGGTTAAATATAAGACCGGGGATCGTGTGAAAGGCAAGTATAAAGGAGAATGGTATGATGGAACGGTTAGTAGTATTGACCCTGTAATGGACGATAGGTACTTTGTTAAATTTGATAATATTAATGGACAATGGCTGACGGCTGATGCAATGGAAAAGGGTGGCCCAAAATCCGAAACCGAAACCAGCAGCGGTGAAGAGACGAAAAAAGACAAAAAAAGCAAAGTGAATTTAAGTGGCTTAAAAAATCGAATTAAAATTCCTTAGAAAGCTTTTAAGAATAAAAAAAATGATGGCCTTTTACAATATCCGTCAGAAAGTACGTCAAGCTTTCATGATATAGTTAAGGCGGTTAAAGCCAGCACAACTGTGCTGGCTTTTCCTATTCACAATTACACTGCACTTACTCGAATTTAGATTAATATTTAAAACCTTAACTTACCTTCATTTTAAATACGTTATTTAGTAAAACCTCATGAGATTTATCGCCCTACTCGTAGCATTTATTGCTTTTAATTCTCATGCGAGTTTTGATACTGATACCAGTGCGGTAAATAATTGGAGTAAATAATCCTCGGGGCAAGCCCGCGAGGCATTAAAATAGCTTCAATTGATGATTTTCTTTTAGCTTTTTATACTCTTGTTCAATTCCTTGCTCCTTTACGTATTTTGCAATTAGCCTTTCAGT
>WTCE01000067.1 GCA_013138735.1 Crocinitomix sp.
AGACCGTCGACATTCCATACACTATTATGCAATAGATAAAAATAAATTAGCCTCCACATGTTGTACAGTGAGTACCTGTTATGACCAAAAGACACCTTATATCATTGCCTATGACTATCTTATAACCCACATAGATTGGTTTTTGAAAGAAAAACTTGGAAAGTCAGCTCGTGGCATGTTGATAATTGATGTTAAAGACCAATTCCGAAAGGAAATAGAGACGGTGACTAACGATAGGCGTTTTAATAAACCACCAAACCAACGTGTTAAATGGATTGTTGAGTTCAGTTATTGCTACGGGGTTTGTAGAATTTCTCCAAAAAGATTAAACCAAAGTGCGCTTCGCAGTGATTTCCAATCCTGCGAGGGCAAGGTTGTGAATTTTCCTCACTCGAAAGGATTGACTCTGTAGAATTACATTTCGTTCGGTAGCGCGGCTTTTGAGAATCGCATGAGTGAAAAAAATCAGTGCCCATCTGCTTAATCTGCGTCATCCGTGTTCTATTGATTGCTTTTCTAAATAGGCAGCAATCCTTGGATTCAATTCCCCACTGATCGACTTTTTAATAGCAAGGAATTTTGCAAGTTGAACAATGCGTTTTTCTAGATGTTCTGGAGGAATAAATAGATCTTCCCAATAGAGTTCTTTTGGATAGATGATTTTATCGGTGATATAGTTTTCATGTTCTTTCCATGAAAATTTTCCCCATTCAATATTACGAATACTTTTTAGTCCAAGTCGTAGTTCAAATTGCATCATTTCATCCCCTCCAAATTCCTGACAACTGAATTGGTGAAAATTTTTATTGCGATCAATAATGGTTACTATTAAGGCTTCATCATCAAACGCTAATCGCGGAGAAATCACCACAAGGTGAATTTTATCAAACTTAATTTTAAAACTTTTGGTGATTAGTGAAGCTGATATTTCCCCAACCTTTGTTCCACTAAAAGTGATTTCATCATTAGTGATATGGAGGTTTTTACTCATGTCGACTTAATACACTTTTTCAAACACATCACCTTTCAATTGACAAACACTTCCGTCTCCCATTCCTAATAGCAAATTACCGTTTTTATCCAGATAAATAGATTGGACAAAAGGATCTGTTAAGCCATGTTCTTGCGTATAATTTTTAATCGTACTACCATCATATTTCCATGCGCCAGTATCCCGATCTCCAAACCAAATATTGCCTTCCGCATCTTCCGCAATTGCAAAAACATGTTCCAGTGTTCCCTTGGGTGAATTTGATCCATCTCCAGGGCTGTTTGCGCGCCTCAAATGCATCAATTCAGAAAAGTTAATGATGGCTTCACCTTGCATTAATAAAACGCCAATGCCATTATTTCCAATCCATAAATTGCCTTTTGAATCTTCAAAAACGCTGCGGATGTGTAAATTCTTATCTTTTGATGCATAGCCTATTGAATTCTCATTAATAATAATAAAAGTTTGCCCATCATATTCAAACACTGCCGCATAAGTTATAATCCAAATTTTATTAGTTGCACTTTTGGCAAAGCCAGTAACAGCATTAGAATTCAAAGGGTCGCTGTTTTCGGGAATTGGTAAGGTGAAATAGGTCAATGAATTTCCGTTATACCGATAAACGGCTGATTCATGTCCCGCGTCAAACCAAAGGTCATTTTTAGAAATTGCCCCGTGAGAGTTTTCGGGATCTTGATCATAGAATGTGTGGTGCATAATAGACTCACCATCATAACTACATATTCCCTTGCCTGTTCCGAACCAAATAATTCCCTTTTCGTCTTCTTGAATGGTTCTAATTTGATTATCACTTAATCCATCTTCTATTTTAAAATAAGTGAAGTCAATTCCGTCATATAAACAAACGCCTTCTTGATGACTTCCGAACCAAAAATTTCCTTTACTATCTTGAAAAATGGAACGAATGGCGGTTTTATATTGTAATCCGAAGTCCTTTGATTCTGAGACCTTTTCAGGTTCTGGAATCTGAGGCGTAGATTGATTTGTGCTGCAGCTGAACAGGAAGATTAAAAAGGAAATAAAGTAGCTTTTAAAATGCATAAATCTATGGGTTCTTATAATTTTCAAACTTATTTTTATTGTTCAAAATGCAATTTCATTCCTTCATGTGAATCCCTAAACCCCAAACTTTTATAAAATTCCAATGCGTCGGGTCTTTTTTTGTCTGTAGTGAGTTGGAGAAGATGTGCGTTGCGCTCTTTTGCTCTTTCAATTGCCCACAAAAACATTGTTTTTCCTAAACCCAATCCGCGTTTATCCTTTCTGATTCGCACGGCTTCAATTTGGGCTCTAAGACCACCAGTATAGGTTAAATATTGGATAAATGAAAGTTGAAAAGTGCCGATAATTTCACTGTGCTCATCTTCTAGCACCATTAATTCTTGATTTTTATCCGCATTAATTTTATCAAAGGCTAATTCATAGGGTTTTAACGCTACAATTTGTAAAGATTCTCTCGTTTTTCCTAAATCATCATCTGCAAGCAGGCCAACAATAAAAGGTAAATCGTTATGTGCTGCTTTTCTGATGTTCATGTTTTTATGTGTTCAAATAGCGTTCGTTTTCTTCAAGACATTGCTGTTTTAGTTTGGCTTTAATCGAATCAAACCACTCATTTTTTAAAATGCTTAAAACAATACTATTCCTTCTTCCAGATACGCTAGCACAATTGCTTCGTAGAACACCTTCAAATGTGCAGCCAATACTTTTCATGGCAGCAATGCTACGGGTATTGTCATTGTCTGCTCTAAACTCTACGCGATCAAGACCTAATTTTTCAAAGGCAAATTCGAGTAATAAGTATTTACAATTTTTGTTGAGACCTGTTCCTTGGAATTCTTGCCCATACCAAGTATAGCCCAGCTGCGTTGTGTTATGAACCGTGCTGTAATCATAAAACCGAGTGCTGCCGGCATATTTGTTTTGACGTTTATCAAAAACAATAAAGGGGTAGCTTTTACCGAGCTCCTTGTCGTTAATGGCAGCAATAATATATTGGGTCATATTATCTCTCCCATTGGCAGGCGTTAATGAATAGTCCCAAAGGGTGGGTTCATTCATAGCAAAGACCATTAGTTCTTCCACATCTGAAGGAAGAAGAGGTCGTAATTGCACGACCTCATTTTCTAAAGTATATGTCTTTTTAAAATTCAGTTTTTCCATTTAGATTACTGCATTTCGGGTGCGGTTTTTATTAAAAATGGTATGACACTTTATATCGACAAGAATTTACTGTCATCCTTGTCGATAATTAGTGTGTTAATTAATTACTCTTAAGAATAGAAACATCTGATCCAAATACGTTACTTGTTCCGTAAGGTGATCCAACGCCGTCCCATTTTTCCCACTTCTTCAATTCAATATATTGTGGATTTTTTCCAATTTGTTCTGCCTCTAATTGAATCGCTTCAGCTTTAAAGTGTGCAGAAATTACAAGGGCAGAATCTCCACGTGCTTTTTCAATTTTAGCATTTGCCAAATATTCTTGCTCTTTTTGTTTTTCTTTGGCCGTTAAGTTTTTCTGCTTTTGCGTCTCTTTGTTTGTGATTTCCTCCGCAATATTTGCAGGTAGGTTCACATCAGCAATTTCTACATAATGTAAAGTGATATAATTGCCATCAAAATCGTTCTGTAAAATCGCTTCGATTTCTCCTTCTAATGCTTCACGCTTAGAACTATATACTTGTTCGTATGTGTAGCGACCGATAACATCCTTAATTGCTCCTTTTGCTTTATCGTCAATAAAAGTGATAAATCCAGGTCCATGCTTCAAGTGTAATGCAGCAATTTTACCTAGGGCAGCAGAATAATTGACGGAAACTTCCACAGTAATATCTGTTCCGTTGATATCCATTACTTCGGATGTATAATTTTTAGATTCTTGTCGAATATTATAGGTGATCATTTCGTTCCAAGGCGCAATGAAAAACGTACCATCATCATAAGTTATATCTTGATCTACACCGCCGCCATAGGGACGATAAATGAATCCTTGTTCTCCTGGTTCAACATCTGACCAAGACATAAAAAATAAGATGACTGCAATAAGGCTGATTACTCCAATTCCGATATAGCGTCCTAAATTTTTAGGAAGGCCATTTAATTGATTGTTAGTGATATCCATGTGATTTGTTAATTTTTAGATGATTTTCTAATGAAATTGATAACTAAATAAACCACTGCAATGATTAATCCAAGCGCCATGACTTTGATAAAGGGCGATCCTTTCAACAAGTATTTGAACGATAAAAAGATTGTTGCACCGATAATGACTGAACCGAAAACGATTTTATAGATAAATTTTGTTCGATTATTCATAGTAAAATGATTTATTAGTACAAAGATACGAACATCTAATGATTGACGGATAAAATAATGGATCAGAGATTCAGACAGAGAAATAAGATTCCCGACGGATTTTTCTGCCTCGTGCAACATTTAAAATTTCTATTCGTTTAAAAATAGAACAAATGACCGAAATTGAATGAAGAACATAGCCCTCTATCTTATTTGTATGCAAGTGTTTGTATGCTTCTCATGCAGAGATGATGAAGTTTCCCAAACGAAAGATTTTACTGGAAACCGTTTGGCAATGCTACAAGTTGATTATTTAACCTATGCTTTCGAGGGAGGTTTTGAATACGAATTTGATGATGATTCGGAGGGTTTTACGATTTCTGGAGAATATAAACCTGCGGGCGATTTTGGGTGGGTGAAATTGTATTATGATGAATTGGATACGTTAATATTTAGTGGCACCGTTATTTGGATGGGAACTGGAGAAAGAAGCATTCCAGAAATCATAGATGACGCTACTGAATTCGATTTGGTAGAAGAAGCGCTACCACTCCCATCACCTGAACTTTTTAACGGAGAATTTGAAGGGCTCCCCGTTACAACGGCATTTACAGATGAAGAGAAGGTTGATATATGGGCTTCAATTGCTCATTTAGAATTAGTGAGTGCTTATCGCGAAATGAATCCAACAAGTAAAGTCCATATTTTTCTTTATCAACCAAGCGTTGGAGAAGGTAATCCTGCAGACTGGGACTGGTTGGTGTTTTTAAAAAATTAAGCGTAAAAAATATAGACCCAGTTATCGCTTTCGCTTCTTGCAAGTCCATTGCCAATAAAAGTAGGGGAAAATTGGCACAACCGACTGTATTTCTTCGCCAGCGTCAGGCATAAACATATAAAAACCAATAAATTCTGCGCGAAATGTTCTTAAAATCCCAAATTTATTTTTGTAGAAAGGAGCGACTCTGAACCCATAAGAAACTTGATATTTTCTGGGGATATTGTCCAAGTATACAAAAGTGGTTCCGTAAGAAGTAGTAAAATGAGTTGATAACCAAGGTTTGGGTCTCCAATCCACACTTAAAGAGATGTCAGGGTTTATGGTTCGATTAAAAAAAGCGCCTTTATAGTTAAGGGAATCTTTATTTTCGATCAGTAAGTTTTCTGTATAAGTGACGCCTGCGGAGAAATGAATATGCAAATTCTTATTATTTTTCCAACTGAAGTTAAAGCGGTTATACCAGCTGTTTCCAGCCTGCCGTTCAATCCTCATGTTTTCTTGGTCGGATTGATTTTGGGCGCGCCAAAGGTGCTGATACATGGTTTCAAAGGCAATGGAAGGTTTCCATCCATTTTGTTCTGCTAGTTTGAATCTAAAATTAAGGCTAGGAACAGGCAAATGAGGCTCCTGGAAAAGTCCTCCTAAAAGCGGTAATAGATCTATTTCTGCGGTAATTTTATCCGTAATTCCCCACCATGCCCAACTTGGAAAAGGTAAGGTAAATGGAGATTGACAATAAACGAATTCATTTTTTTTTAAGGTATAGGCCGTAAAACCATCTGCCGGGTGCAGTAAAATTTCATTTTGTAGGTTAGATGGGATACTGTCCTGTCCGAATGAGGCAGGAAAGATGCTTATTATAAGAAGCGTTGAAAAGATCTTTTTCATAGGATGAGAAGAGGTGCTATAAATCTACATATAATTGATTACAGTGGGTTTTGGAATAAAGTCGTTTCAGAAATTAATATCCCCTAGTTTTCATTTTCAAACTCAGCCCAGCAATCCACAATAAAACCACAGCAAAGGTTATTTTTTGAATGATCGGTAAATATTCAATTCCGTTTAAGCTATAATAAATATAGTTATTCAGTAACATCAAAAGAATACAAACGAGGCCGCTTATTTTAAAAAAGGTGAAGTTGCTTTGATACACTGCCCAAATAATTCCGATCACAACCAATATTCCAAAAACGCTTGAAATAATGGTCATAATATCATGAAATTGCGTAAAAATCAAACAAGCCGAAACCATAGAGAGCGTGCCGAAAACGCGAATAATTATGCGCCAAATTTTGCTAGTCACAAGTTGCTTTGCGCACTGAAAAAAGAACACTAAAATGCTAAAGCATAAAATGATCATTGCGGCAATTGCAATTGGACGTGCAGGATTTTCAAGGCCGTTCATTGCCGTTTCATTCATTAAGTTGCACCAATAATTGTGCATCCAATCAAATCCAACTGAATTGAGGTCTGCTTGCGATCCTCCAGGATATAAACTAGCCCCATAAAAATACAAGCCAAGAAAAATGATAATTCCGATTGTTGGGAGTAAGGACGGTATTTTGGAAGAGGTGCTGATCTTGTTAAGATTTTACTTAGGACTAAAATACTTCTTTTGACGCATTGAGCGTAGAGGCAAGATTCAATTTAATTTTTCCAATTCTTTTTTTAAATCTCCCATTGCGTATTCTTTGAAGTCAAAATTTGAAATAGGCCCATTTTTAGTTTTTTGTTCGGTGATAGACATTTCGACATTCTTCTTTCCATATCTGATTATCAAAATAGTGATGTCTTTATCAGTAGGAATGTTATTGAAATAGTGTGTTTCCCCTTCAAGCCGGGGAGGTATGACACTTTTAAAGTCTTTAAAAACCATTTTGATCATCAGATTTTGAGGCTTTTTAAGCTTAATGCTCATATTCACTTTTGGGCTAGGATCGTCAAGAAATTTGTCACAATTGAGCCAGCCCAATTTGGCAGAATTGAATATAAAATAATGTAATTCAACTTTGCTAATGTCGTTTATTGATTGATTCTCGAAGTCGGGATACTTTCCTTCAATAGCTTGAAGATAATTTTTATTACTTCCATATTTAGAAGGAACAACTTTAACCGCAAATTTAAACCACCCTTCCATCTCAATAGGTGTTCCATCAATTGTGGAAGGTTTCAGTTTCGGAATTTTTGCAACGATAGCGAGCATCCGCTTTTCGAAATTCTTGTCGACTTTTTTCTTGAAATGGACGTTTTCTAACACACCACTTGTAGTTACTGTGTAGGATAGATTTAAATCTTTGAACATTACGTAGTCTTGTTCTTGCTTAGTTAAGATCATTTCTGATTCGATCCAATCATAAATATGCCGTCCATCTTCCAACCATAAGGAAGAATCATCCAATCCTTTAAATTTATGATACCAATATTGGATTGTATCTTTAACGAAACCAGCACTCGGCTCTTCTTCATTCCATGTGATTTGGCCATCATTGGATTCGCCAGAGAATAGATTCATTTCATCAGGACTATCACCTTTTGGGAAATGGACAATGACTTCCTTACCATTCTTTAGTTTTAGTTCTTTCCCTTCCGATACAGCTTTTAACTCTATCATTCCCCCAGAAACTAGGAGTTCATTATTTGATAATGTTGTTAGATTTTTAGACGCTATTTCTGCTACTGAATAATACTCCTTAATTGAAATTTCTATCAATCCTGTTGGGGAAGTGCCATCCTCAAATTCTAATGAACCGGCTTCAATAAAAACAGCAGTTCCTTTTTCGCCAAACAGGAGCGTGTCAACTTCCGTATTAATTTCGAATATTGATGCTTCAACATCTAAGGCAGAAGCCAATTCAGTTTCGCTTATTCCTTCATTTTGATCAGTTGAGATTGCATTCTCACCGCTATCGGTTCCGCTTGAGCAAGAAGCACAAATCTGTAATAATGCTGCTAATCCTAAAACTATATTCTTCATTTTATTGTTACCTAATATGTGTATAAGGTATGCAAATTTAAGTTATGTAAGATAATGAGGGATAACTTTCAATTTAGAAAGAGTTTTGTTTGGCAAGGTTCAATTCCAATCCATTTCCATTGTTTCGGTATTTAGCAATGGAACCGTTGATTTTATTAATCCTATTGAGTCGAAGCAGATACAATAGTAATGACCCTCTTGTGTCAGTTTTTTTCCTTCACTTATAAAGAAGTTTTCAGCACAGTCTAATGTGTCATAAACCCAATCGATTGAAAAATTAGTCAAACTATCCCCTTCCCATATTTTTGCAGTTAAAAGCTTTTCATTCCAGATGTAGCTTACAGTTTCATTTTTTTTAATCAGATCTACCATTTGATTAGAACAATGTTTTGTTATTTGCAAATAGAAACTGTCGCTTTTATTTTCTTGAATATTTAAAATTGGATTCGAGTAATATTTATCAATAGATTCCTCAAATGTCATTCCAGACAATCTTGCTTTCAGAAGTGAATTCAGATTTTTTTGTGCTGCTGTGGGTGACATACTTACTGATGTGGCTTCACTTTTACAGCTTACTAAATACAATCCAATGGTTAATGTGAAAATTAATCTAAACATTTATTCTGCCACCAATTTAGCCTAAATAATTCATAAAGCCATTCTACGCGCAAAATTGAGTTTAAATTATGTAATAGGCGGGCAATTTTCTAATGTGAGAAATATCCTTGGCTCTTTGTAATAAATTTCAGGAAAGAACAAAGCGTAATTCTCCCTATAGTCTGAGGAATTTATTTTGAAAGCACTACAGGAAAATAAAGAGCGATTTGATTTTGAGCGAGAGAAGCTGTTAAATTCTCAAGATTTGAAACACTCCAAAACATTTTTCAAATACCCATTTCGTAGCAAATTCAGCTGGTAGCACTATTTTTATTTTGGTTTTCAATATTTTTACTTTAGTAGCAACCTTTATTAATTTGAGTTGTATGGTTTTCATGGTTGCTGAGCAAAATTGAGTTCCTGAAAGTACTTCTTGCTGTAATGTATGAATAAGTACATAAGCAGCAGAATGCAAAAACAATCGAAACTGGTTAGCAATGAAACTATTGCACGACATCCTGTCGGATAACAAGTATGTTCTTTTATTCTTAACTCAGCAGCTCCTCTTATGCAATATCCCTGTTCATATAAGCTTTTTGCACGGATGTTTCTCAGGCTACTGACAATAAATCGTACGTTGGCCCCCATACTACTGACTTCGACCTTAACAACAACTCTTTGGAAATGCTTCCACGAACCTGCTTTGTACAAGAAAGAATGGTACCTCTTTACAGGTTTTTCATATCTCTTATCACAACTATCCGAAAGTCGTTCAATTTAAAAGAACCTGAAGAATCCCTTATTTTTGTTTTTGCGAAATAAAAATAATTTAATGGGACTCTTCAAGCGAATCAAAAATACAAACACTCCTTTAATCCGCCAAACTTTAGATTTAGTGCCTCGCTGGATGCTGATTCGTTGTGCTGAAAATCACAAGAGTGACAAAGGTTGCAGTAAATATAAGACGTACGATCAATTTGTTGCTTTAACTTTCGTACAGCTGAATAAATGTTATACATTAAGTGATATTTCTGCGGGTATTGGGGTTTCCGAAGGATTTATTTCAAACTTAGGTCTAGATCAAAGTCCAGCTCGATCAACCATGAGTGATGGCAATAAAAAGCGCTCATATAAAGTATTTGAAACCTTATATAATAGGCTATTAACCCACTGCGGTCATATTCTTTCAAAAAGTCATCAAAGGCATATAATTGAAGAGATTAAAGACCGAAACATAAAACTCATAGACAGCACGGTTATTAGCTTATGTTTGTCCATGTTTGACTGGGCAAAGTTTCGGACAGCTAAAGGAGGGATTAAAATACACACGTGTTGGGATGATACTTTGATGATTCCAGATGTGGTAAATATTAGCCCAGCCAAACTACATGACAGATATGGTTTGAAGCAACTGGTTTTTACCAAAGGCACAATAGTGGTAGAAGATCGCGCTTATTTTGATTTCCAATTAATGATGCATAGAGTTCGTGCCGAAAATATTTTTGTTACACGGATCAAAACCAATACTGTTTTCAGTACTATAAAAGAATTAGACCTCCCAGAAGATACTGATCAAGATTTTCTAAAGGATGAAATCATTCCCCTTAACAGTAAAAAAGCAATTGAAACAGGCATCAGTGAAGTTAAGCTTCGGTTAGTTCATGTCTACAAACCAGACGAAAATAAAGTCATAGAAATAATAACCAATCAATTAGACTGGAAAGCTCGAACGATAGCAGACCTGTACAAAAAGCGTTGGGATATTGAGTTGTTTTTCAAAGCTATAAAACAAAATTTACAGATTAAGACTTTTGTGGGGACGAGTGAAAATGCAGTAAAGTCGCAGATATATGTGGCGTTAATATCTTATTTGCTATTGCTGCTAATCATTAGAACAATTGCTAAGAAAAAGCATGCCTTCTCCAATTTCGTAGAAAAAATAAGAATATGCCTCACTTTTCACCTCACTTTAGATTATGTCAGCAACCAAATAAGCGAAGGAGCAAAGAAAATCAGAGGCAAACCAAATATAGAATTAGAATTTAAACCAGACTTATTTTCTTGAAAAATTTTAATCAGAAACCATTCTATTGGGCTGCAGAGGTGAATTGATCGTTTTTTGAAAACTTTCGAATGCTAGTGATCTCTTATACTCTCTTTCTGTACTTGCTATGGTAATCTCCGCAAGCCGATTCAATGTCTGATTATCTGCAATTCCGGTGATAAACTCAACGTTATTGATGTCTTCTGACCAGTCCATAAATTCTTTTGAACAAAAATGAGAGTCACCTCTAAGAATAATCATTGTATTGGGCCAATATTCACCGAGATAGTTGATCAGTTTTTTCATAATAGAAAACACATTGATACTTTTACTCCTGCGACCTGGTTTAAGGATTGTTGTAATTAATTCCCCTGACATCCCTTCATAGATATGTAATGGCATATAGCAATAATCACCGCAGTAACTATTGAATAATGTCAACTCTTGTTGGCCATGGGTAATCGCATTTGTATCATCACTATCAAGGATAATAAATTCAGGAGCTACATCATATGAACCTATGAAATTATCGATAAATACTTTTGTCATCTCGTACGCTTCCCTTGGGCTAATTGAATTCTCAAAACGACACATAGTTGGCTGTGTCGAAAGCGGTTGTTCCTGCCCTGCACATATTTTCAAAATAGCATCATTTTTCAGTGTGTTGCAATCATTCGCATCTTCATATCCCGCTGCTATTTGCATGATACGTTGTTTGAGCATAGAATCAACCGAGTGTTGAACGTATCCCTGATGTCTCGTATCATCAATACAGCGGGCTAATTTAGATATCAAACCGATTTGTTTTTCTACTTCATTCAATAATAATAATAATCCACCATCATGGGATATTTGCTCAGCTGTAAAATGTACTTCTACTTCCTTTTTTCTGAAATCAGATAGGTTAAACAAAGTTGGAGCAGAAGATGCTTGATCATTTTTTGAGGAATAATCTTGAGAATTTGTACTTTTACACATAGGAGGTTTGTTTTTTTTGTTAAATCTAAGACACCTAATATCAAAGAGATAACTAATAAAACACGCCTCCTTTTTAGTTATTATGAATTATTCAGGCTAGATAAACCTCAGGGGTTTATCTAGAGAATTTTTTTATAAAATTCTCTAATTGATATCTATGTCTTAATATATGAACTACCGCGTGCTCTAGAAGTTGCTCAATATCATATTTTTGTCCCCAAGAGGAAATTATTTTGTTTTCATCTGTAATCACTTCAATATCTTGATCTGATAAATCAGTAAGATAAATGTAATGTATCCGAATCAATTCGTTTAGTTGGTCTATATAATCAGCAATATTATCGTACCATAAATTCGCAGGAACCTCTATTGTCCGACTCTCTCTGTTGATTTGTATGCTATTAAGATAGCCAAACGAAGATTGACACACATGACGTAAGATTGATTGAATAGATACACAATCGGGATCTGTTGTTGTTAAATCCATTTTACGCAAAAGATCAGTTGATGAAACGTTTTCAATAACATTCACTAATCCGTTTTTTGCCAATTCGTATTCATGGAGAATGGCTTTAATGGCGCTATTACTATATTGGTCAGTCATACTAATTATCTTTTCTGATCAATGAGGTTCGGGGCGTGTTTGTTGTGATAATTTTTCTTCCATTATACTTTTATCACAAAATTCGCTTGAACAGCAAAGAAAAGAGTTAGATAAAACAAAACTTAATTGTTTTATACTTTTTTTGTTATCCACCTCTTCAATAGTTTCTGCATTTATTACTTTTTTAGTCTCTGCTGCTGATTTTTCATTAAGTTTTGCGGTTAAAACACGGTGATCTTGAATAAAAATTAAACAGGCATAATAATCTTTTTTAGGAATAATTCTTTTCCTGAATAAGTCATATGATACTGAATTCCCATCCAATCTCTTAACTTCATTTAACAATGCTGGTAAATCGTAATTCGCTTCTATAAAAGTAGTTCCATCTTTCATGTTTTTCACTTTATATAAAGGAGGGAAACCTTGAGCAACTCTTTTTGCTTGCCATAAGCCCCATTTATAATTTAGGAGGGGGGTTAACCACCAACTATCTTTAGTTTTCATATTTCCCAATACATTCATAATGTACGGGCCTATGACATATCCGTCGAAAGGCTCAATAATTTCCTGTTTTCCGCTAAAAAGAACCGGTTTAAATTTCGTGTTGTAAAAATGGGTCAAAATATCTTCAAAAAATAAATCTCCATATAAGGCAAGTATAAGGTAGTGACATTCTCCGAAAATGTCTCTGCTACAACCTTGCAAATTATAAAGTCTCTTGTAGTATTCCTCTTCTAAGCCATGTTGAGTAGCCGTTTTATTGGTGAATAACTCCACATCAACATTTGGATATTCCGATAAGATCGTTTCTTGTCTATTTTTAAAGAAACGAGTTAAAAATTCTTTATCATGACAAAGTCTGATATAAATGGCGTATTCCTGTCTCATCCTTCAATTTTATTTTTTTCAAACATGTAGTTAAACTTTTCAATAGCTATTTTTAAGCTAGTTTCTGCAACTTTAGTTTCGCAGTATTCTTGTTCAAGTGTAATTCCTTTTAGATTTACCATTTTATCAATATGTTCTTCTAAAAATTCCCAACAAGAAATATGAATTGGAGCAGCGTGTTGGTCAATGATATTGAGATCTTCTCCAACTTGGCTAAACTGTAACCCTGCGAGATGTATTTCAACAACATTTTCGAATGGGTACAACTCAATTGGCATGTCTTTAATTGATCTTCCGGTGGCTTGCTGATAACCGATTAAATGACCAACGTCTAAAACGAGTCCACAATTCACATTTTTTACAACTTTATGAAAAAATTCTAACATGTGCATTTTTTCTAGACTAAAATAAACGGGTGGATTTTCAATCAAAAAAGGGATGTCAAATTCTTCATTTAAATAACTGATTTTTTTTGAAACTTCATCAACACCTTTTTCATCTAGGATACTTGGCACCAAATAAGCTCCTAAATATTGATCATTATGTGTCCATAGTCCAATATCTTGCCCCATCCATTTAGGTTTGGTGTATTCCAACATTTTATGAATATCATCCAATACATATTGAGGTTCTTTTTCCGTTGTTGCCAAGTTGAAGTTTATGGGATGAAAAACGGTGTTAAAATCGGATTGAATTAAGTCGTCAATATAGTGTTTGACTCTTTCTAGTTGTGTATAATGTGCACCATAATTTAAATAATTAATGGGTGAATCTACATTGTTAATAAATTCTCTAAAATTAGGCATGACTGCGGATACGTCCGAAGCCATTCCAATTCCTAAAGGTTCAATTTCTGACCAATTCATTTTCGTTTGTTTTAATATTTATTTTAATATTTTCAAGTACATCCATCAACTCGATTGCACGCCCAGCTATCGGTATTAGTGAAGCATTTTCGTAAGATATTTCATTCCCTTTTTTTGCCTGGGCAATTAACTTTTGAAAAACGACAAATGGCATTCGCTTAAGCGATACAATATTTAATTTTTGTTGGGCATAATAAGAATCGTATTCAGTCGTTTTTTCGAGCCAACTATCTAGACTCATGATTAATTCTTCCATACCTTCAAGGTGGGTCTTTAATTTTTCAAGCTCAATAAAAATCTTTTTCACATCTTCATTAATAAATAGGTCGATTGGGTTTGGTAGTATGTCATCATCAAATGTTTTATTTAGCAGGTCTTCGTAACGATCTCTGATTTTCGTTCCTAAATAAGGAGTCATGTATGAGAAAACATGATCCCATGGCACATGCGTGTCTAGCCCCGCTTTTCTTAAGAAGTTCAGATTTTGTTCTAAATCATAGAGTGTTGATTCAGGGTCGAACATTATGAAATCTAAGAATAATTGAAGATTGCAAACTTGAAGTATTGCAATAGCTTCTTCATTTTCTTTAACATTAGAATCTTTTCCATACCTTGCTAATGCTTCATCACTTCCACTTTCTATACCTATTTCTACAGCTCTTAAACCTCTTTTGTATAATTCTTTGAAACACTCCACTCCAGCTTTAACAACTTGATTTGCTCTAGTTGAAAAACTAAAAGTAATGTTTGGATTATGTTTGATTAACTCTTCAGAAACTTCTATGGCACGTTGTTTAGAAACGAAAAAATTCGCATCTAAGAAGTAGATATGCTCATATTCGGTTTTATCATACGCTTCCTGTTTTCTTATGTCGGCAATAACTTTAGGTGTACTGCACTTCCTCCATTGACGTCCAATTAGAATAATAGCACAAAAAGAACAATTGTAAGGGCAACTTCTACTTGATACAACACCGAGTGCTTTCTTAGTTTTACCTGCAACTCTGTCAAAATATACATGGTCGTCTTCTATGCCCCCTTCAAAGGTGAAAACGGGAGTGGGTAAGTTGTCTAATTCAGCAATTCTATCGGCAGCAGGCGTAACGATCGTTTTCCCGTTTTCGTGAAAAGCTATGCCTTTAACCTCGTTTAAAGGCTTATTTGCATCTAAATTCTTTAAAACTTCTTCTAATACGAATTCACCCTCATTACGAACAATAATGTCAATTTCTGGATGGCTTGTAAATAATCTCTCATAAATTGCAGAAACGTGTGGCCCTCCTGCAATAATAATAATGTCAGGTTTCATTTTTTTCAGCGTTCGAGCAAACTGAAAGGAGTATGATGCATTTGTATTATAAAATGAAAGCCCCACGCGATCATACTGTAAAAGATCATATTTGTCAATCAAATTTTCTGGACTCGACATAGAATATGAAAAATCATAACCTTTAACAGAATATCCTTTTGTAACTAAGTAAGATCCAATACAAGCTAATCCTAATGGCCGCATAACATCTCCTCCCTGACTTAAATAGGGCATGTTAATTAAGCAAATATCTGTATTTTCCATTGTTTAAATTAATAGTGGTAAAGTGGACTGATATTTTCAGTCTCCACAGATTGAGTCGTCGCAAAACCCGATTTTATCATAAAAGAAATGAAATCATCCAGTTCTTCTTGCGAGACATTTTTGTCTAGATAAAAATCGGCATCTGTCGTTTTTCGAATAATTAAATTAAAAAAGATAAATGCAGACTTTTGGTTCAAAAAAGCTATGGAGCCCTCCTTTGTAATCAATATTGAATCAAAGTCGGGTCTCCAATAACTTTCTGAATTCAAAAATAATTTTTTCATTCAGTCAGTTTTAAAAATTAATCGCCCAATCGTTCGCCTAAATCTCCAACACGAGTTTTGCCAACTACAGTATTGAAGTTTTTTCCATCTCCACCTACAATTTTAGATGAAGCTGTTTCGAAATTGGAAATCTCTTCGAACTGTGCGAATTCATCAGAAATAATTTCATTCTTTTTGTTCAATGTTTTCTTTGAATCTTTCATTTTGAATAAATTTTTAGTTATCCCTTCAAATTTTTTATGCGTCTTTGGGTTTACGCAAGCACAAAAACTTTAATTCAATCGTTACATTTTAATAATTATTTAAACCGTAAGGCGGTTTTCCGAAATGTATTGAGGTACTTTTAGGTTAATGTACGTGATAAATATAAAGAAAAAATATTTACTTTATTGTAAATGCATTGAAAACACATTTGAATAGCCCCGCCATTAAAACAAACAACTCTCCACATCAACCGCCCTCAAAAAGCTCTATATTTGCCCCGTCTCTGCTACTTCCGAAAATCGCTTTTGTATAGCTGACCGTATATTCTTGAGAGAGTCAGTCTATCATTATAAGCTCAAATATTTTCTACTTATTGTATATCATAAATATTCCTTAGCCAAATACCGCATATATTCGTTTACAGCCTGTTTCTGACTAGAATAGATGTGTTTCCTTGCATAGATATGTTTTTTATCTAATAGCGGTTTTAAAATGCGGTTATAATTACTCGATAAATAAAGTTGGATAGCTTGTAAAAATTCAAACTGGGTGAACTTTCCTGCGATCTTTCCTGTGTCTCTCAATTGAATCATCAGATTTATGTAACCTCAATTCGTTACAATTTCCCTACTGTCTGAACATGAATAAATACATCAACCGATAAATGCCTTTGTGTACAAATTGCGCCTATCAGATCCCCAGACAATGAGTCGGTGATATATTTTGTAATGTCCTCAATTAATAACATTCCATTTGCTTCAAAGCTAAGTACAATAAGTCTTGTAGACATTATTAAATTCCTTTTTGTCTATTAGGCCGAGAATGCTAAAAAATTTTTTCATTTTTCAAAGATGTTGCGTTAATAGTATCGGTTGCAAGTTTATTCAATCAATTTGGTTGCAACAAGAGGCTTATATTCAAACTTGTACGATATTATACATTTCTATTTCATAATAGAAAAGACGTGTCTATATCTCTTTACCATGATTTTGATCCAAATTTTTAGGGGAAGGCGCAGGAGATAAATTAATCATGTTCAAACTCCAATTCCCAAACCTTTCCTTCATTATTTGGATTTATTATCCCGAGAATGGCTTGAAAAATCAGTAAGCAGTAGAAGAATAATTGAGTTTTTTATGGATTATTAAGGTTTTGAAAAACGATATAGGCATGTGCGCTGTGAATTACAACAAAAAGTAGTGCTAGGCCAATGTAAATGAGTGATATCTTTGGTAGTTTAAGAAATGATGTTTTACCGATTAAGGCAATTCCAATAAACCAAACTATGGTTGTGTAAGCAGGTGCCATAAATCCGATTAAACTTTGACTCCAATCAGATTCGGGACTAATAATCATAACAAGCCAAGATGAAAAGTAGAGCAAAACTCCAACTGAATAGATGAAAAGCCCAATTTTTTGAAGCTGTGTTTTGAAAGAGAGCACCATGATTAGTGGCAATGCAAATACTAAAACTCTCATAATAATCTCGCCATAAGTCACAAAAGCTGGAATGTCTTTTTCAAAAATTGCGGGACTATAACCTTTAGGGAGTTTATCTATGAGAATGATATTCCATAAAAAAATTGGAAGTAGGAGTAAAAAACAATTGGCTATGTATTTTTTAAGTTTCATTTTAATGCATACTAAAATATAGAATCTGGATAAACCATTTGCAAGAGTTTCAATTTTGCCAATGAATCTATTTCATTCTTTCGACTTAATTCAAGTGGACCGGCAGCTATAAATGTTGAACCAAAAGCATAATAATTTTCCATTTCAAAAATTCTTCCAGATTCTTGATGAACAAAAAAGGTATCCGTTTCTCTAGGAATTCGATCATGGGGTTTTCCTTCATAGGGCACTATTTGAAGAGAATCAATATCAACGCCACGTTTTGAATAAATGATGTATCTTTTATCAGTAATAAAAGTGTACCTAACAAGAGTATCGTGCACTGCTTCATTATAGTCATCAATCCACATTTTTCTAGGATCATTTGGCAATTCTTCAAAATTAATGAATTGTTTAAGGGTAAACAGACCATTATAATTCCCTAAAGGTTCAGATATATCCATTTTTAATAGCGAATCATTTAAGTCAATCTCTATTTGGCATTTATTCTTCGAATAAGTATTAAAGCTAATAAAGTCTTCCCCCTCTTTCAAGTAGAAATTGTTAACATAAATTCCTGATAATTCTTCCGCGACATTTGCTTGGTTAGGATAGTAGATATGTCTGTCTAATTTATACTGTAAGATGCAGCTGTCATTCGGAAAAAAATAAAACAATTCCTCATCTGAATCGTCAATTACCTTCCATAAAGACATGGTGTCGGGATAATTTTCGTCTTCAATTGTATCTGACGGCGAAGGAGGATTGCAAGCACATAGGATTAACAAACAAGCAATCAAAAAATAGTTCTTCATGTTTCGGATGAATTTGAGATCAATTAAATGTACTATAAAGAGGTCAATAAACCAATAAAAGGCCAATATTGACGAGTATATTGTACAATTTGGATAAATTTCAACACTGATTAAATTTGCTTAGTTTTGTTTGTGATTTATAAAGCCAATGGCATAATAAGATAATACATTGAGGAAAAAATTGAAGATATCAGCCCTAATTTTTTACGGAACAGCTATTGCTTTTGTGATTAAAATTGACAGCGTGCGTGCAGAAATGAGGACGTTTCACGCCTCAGAACTAGCAGAAGCGACAGATTCAATTATTGTTCATTTTACGCACGGTTCAACGGTAAACGAAGGTTGCGAATTTGCGAAACCTACGTTGGGCGGCTATTACGGCGGGCACGTTGAGATTGAAATTGATTCTTTTTTTTACGGTCATACTTTGATTGACTATCCTGTGCATGTATTTGCAGATGATGAAGAAAAAAATGGAAGATTTGAAATTTTGACCATGGCAGAATGGAAGGCAGAAACCGAAGGGGATATGCTAACATCCATTGTTATTCCGGTGAATCGACAACAGGAAGGAAAATTGGATTCCTTAATTGCGGCCTATAAAAACCAAGCGCCATACGACTACGCCTTTTTTGGTCAGCGCTGCACCTCATTTTCGGCCTTATTTTTATCAAAAGCAGGAATAATTAATGAATTGAGTGAATTTGAAGCTATTTCAGCTTTCTTTTACCCTCGTGCCTTAAGATTTTCAATGGTAGAATTTGCCAATCATAATGATTTTAGAGTGATCAGAAAAAAAGGAGCAGATTGCCGCAGTTGGGAAGGAGAAGTCTGTATTGAGTGTGAGTATTGAGGTATTTAAAAAAGATATCAGATCGCTTTGCTACTAGTAATTAGACCGATACGCTGTTAGATTAAAGAACAAAGACGTTTTATTGATAATTGAAACACCACGTCAAAGCGCCATTAACCCATTAAATCATTCCTTCATTCAAACATTAAATCAGTCAAAAAAACTACTTAAACTGCTCTAAAAAATCTTTCTTACGCTGAATAGAAATGTCCAACCATGTTCCATTAGAAAGTTTGACTTGCGCCGTTTTACCTTTTTTATATTCCGTAATCCCACTCATATTTACCAAGTGCGATTTATGAATGCGCATAAAACCAACGTCACATAAGAGTTCATCAAAAAACTTTAAGGTTTTAGAAACTACATGTTTTTTACCGTCCATTAAATGAATGATACTATAATTATCATCCGCTTGGGCATATAAAATTGTGTTTACGGGTACTACAATGAATCCGCTTAATTGGGGCAAAACAATGCGTTGCATTTGTCCATTGGCCACCTTTAAATTATCGAGTAAAATTTTCGATTGAATTGATGTTTCATTATTATCGGTACGGCGCTCACGGATCTTATCAACGGCGCTTACTAATTCGTCTATATCAACAGGTTTTAAGATGTAATACGTGGCACTTAAGTTCAATGCTCGAATGGCATAATTGCTAAAAGCGGTAATGAAAACTACATCAAAATTAATAGATTCAACTTGGTCTAATAAATCAAAACCATCACCATAAGGCATTTCAATATCTAAAAAAACAATATCTGGCTGATGTGTTTTAATAGCCGCCAAACCTTCTTCCACATTTTGGCAAAGGGCTTTCACCTCAACCTGCTCGCAATATTTTTGTACATAATTTTCTAGCGTGTTACGGCTTATCGCCTCGTCATCTACTATGATGCAGGTTAATTTATTCATTTCGGTATAGCTTTATATTTACTTGTGTGCCTGTATTGTTGGGTAAGTCAATAATTTCATAGTCGATTTTAGCCTTAAAAACGGCTTGAATCATTTCTCTTCTGTTTTCGACATTTTTCATACCCGAGGAATTGTGTTTTTTTTGGTTGATGGTTTTTAGTTCTTCCGATTTTGCTCTTCCGATCCCATTGTCGGCAACCATTATTTCTACATAATTTTCGTGATCCGTAAATTTTACCTCTAAAACACCTGCAGATTCTTTATAACGCAAGCCATGCCAAATAGCATTTTCAATAAAGGGTTGAACTAACATGGGCGGTATCGTATATCCGTCTGTATTGATTGATTCATCAACGGAAAATCTAAAATCGAATTTATCCTTAAACCGCTCATGTTCCAGTTCTACATATAATCTTAAAACTTCAATCTCGTCTTTTAGCGAAATAAACTCTACTTGAGAATGTTCTAAAACTTGGCGCATTAATTTTGAGAATTTGGAAAGGTATTTATTTGCCGCACGTTCGTTATTTGTGGAGATATAATTGTTTACTGAGTTGAGTGAATTAAAGATAAAGTGAGGATTCATTTGTGCGCGTAGAGACTTTAAATAAAGTAATTGATGTGCCCGTTTTTTTGCCTTTGTATTGCGATAAACTAGAATCGAAACACCTAGGAAAATCAATAGAATAAAGCCAAAAACATAGAGCAAAATTTGCTGTTGCTGGATAGAGGCACTGTTGAGGTCCTTCTCTTTTTCTAATAATAAAATCGTTTGTTGATCCAATTCGCGGCCACGTTCTAAATTGTCGAGTTGTTTTTCAACAGTTTTCATGGCCAGTTGATTGTTATCTAAAGCTATTTGCTTCTGGTTTTTCATGGTGACTGAGGAATCCAGTAACCTTTTATAATTATCGAAGGCAATCACAGATTGCTGTTCATCCTTGTTTTGGACATAAACATCATAAAGTTTTTTGGAGGAATTCAGTTGGGCATCTAAATTTCCAATTTCTTCGGAAAGGGTATAGTTAAGATTCAGTTCCGAAGCAGCATCAACGTAATTGCCTTTTGAAACATGCCAGTCTGCGCGTTGAAAATTATTCTCTAAAAGTGAAAGTGTATCCTTTGATTCGTTGAAAAAATCTTGTGCTTTATTTAATGAATTATACGTGTATTCATCATCATCAATTGGATTCGAACGTGCAAGTCCACTATTGGTACTATTAATTATACTCGTATTGTTAGAAGAATAGGCATTTGATTGCGCTACTTCGTAAAGATTCACGGCTTGATTAAAATCACCTTTAGTTTCATATAGTTCACCCAATTTATAATCTACTTGCGCCAATAAATCGATCATATTTTCCTTTTTGGCTTCAGTTTGAATTTCTATAAAAATGGCTTCTGCTTCATCATATTTAGCTTGGAGCATTTTTATTTTGGCATATTCAAATTTAGAGTTAAGGTAGTTTCTGTTTTCACCTCCTTTTTTAGCAAGAAGGGCGGCGTTTTCATAGCTGCTTAAAGCCATGTCATAGTTTTGCATCTGAGCATTACTTTCACCAATTAAATAGTGACATTTGTATACTTTGCCCCAAGATTCTGTCAACTTGAAAAGTTCCAAAGCCTTGTTGCCATGAATAATAGCACTGCCATTTTCTTGCATGTCTTGATTGAATCCGCCCAAGGTATAATAGGCCTCAGCTAATTCAAATTGATAGCCCAATTTAATAGCAGACGTTATGGCCTCCTCAACCTGTTCTAATGCCAAAATGGGATCTGTTTTAAAGGTAGCTTTTGCGCTGTCTATCTTAGCGCGAACCGCTGGACGATCGTTTGTAGTTTGTCCCCGTTTATTTTTAAATGATCCTTGTCCATAGGCATTGCTATTGACCAAAGTAATGGTCAAGAGTAGAATTCCGTATGTAATTATTCTTTTCAAAGCAGCTATAAATCTAAAGATAACGACAAAAAACGAAGCATGTTCAAGAATTCTAGTTCAGATTTTAATGATTAGATGCGTTAACTCACTCAAATTGCAACTTCCCTCATGCATTCTTGTGTAGCACTCATTCAAGCTTTTTATCACCTCTTTCTTCCTGTACATTGCAGAAAACAATTCACATGAAAAATATAAAAAGTTCAAAAATGATGATGGCTTGGTTGATGATAGGTTCCCTTTTGTTTTCCTGTACAAGCAATAGAAATGCCAATTCGAATGAAGGTGAGGAATTCCCTAAAACTATCGTTTTTGACGAGGCTGCTCCTGAAGAAATTGCATCCGAAGAAGACGATACGGCCGAAGTACAGGCAGTGTCAACCGCAAGTCAAAACACCATTCGAGTAGCTTTATTGTTAGATACAAGCAGTAGTATGGATGGCTTAATAGAGCAAGCCAAATCGCAATTATGGAAAATTGTGAATCAGTTAGCTTTGGCCAAAAAAGGCGAGGACTATGCTAATATTTTAATCGCATTGTACGAATATGGAAATGATGGCATTAATTCTGAAACAGGCTATGTGCGCCAAGTGGTTGAACTCACAGATGATTTGGATAAATTGTCTGAAGAATTATTTGCCTTAAGTACCAATGGAGGATCAGAGAATTGCGGGCAAGTAATTGCCAAAAGTTTAGATGAATTGGCCTGGGAAAAGGAAACAGCAGGATTGCAAGTCATGTTTATTGCCGGCAATGAGCCATTTACACAAGGCCGCGTGAATTATGAAAAAGCATGTACTGACGCCACTGGATCTGACATAATAGTGAACACCATTTATTGTGGCGATAATGCGCAAGGAATTTCTGAAAAATGGAAGCATGGAGCGGATTTAACGGATGGGTTTTATGGTTCAATAGAGATGAATGAAACAACGGTTTATATTGAAACACCATTCGACGACCAGATTGAAGCGCTTAATGCAAAACTGAATGATACTTATTTGGCTTTCGGATCGCAAAAGGATTATTATAAATCTAACCAAACAAGGCAAGATAATAACTCATCCTTATATGGTCGAGAAAATGTTGTTGAGCGGACCATTACTAAAAGCAGCCATGTCTATAAAAACGCAACTTGGGATTTAGTAGATGCCATTGATCAAGAAGATTTTGATGTGACTAAAGTTGAGACAAAAGATTTGCCAGATGAGATGAAGGAGATGACGGATGCTGAGAAAATCGCTTATGTAGAATTGAAAGCAAATCAAAGAGAAAAAATTCAACAAGAAATTAAAGCATTGGGTGTTAAACGCGCCGATTATATTGCTCAAAAACAAGAGGAATCTGGTGAAGGATCAAATGGTTTGGATTATGCCATGATGAAAGCGATTAAAGAGCAGGCTGAGGCGAAGAATTTTATTTTTAATTAGGCAAAAGGCAAAAGGCAAAAGGCAAAAGGCAAGATGTCAATTAACAATTGGACAATGATCAATTTTCAAATCCTATTAAAAGAATCACCAAAAAAATCAAGATATAAACCTAAGGAACGTCAGTTCGAGTGTCCGCTCTAGGCGGATGTATCGAGATTCTGTGTTAATATCCTAATAAAAATATGATTATTTTTAAACTTCTAAAGGAAGATTTATTCTATCCTGCGTAGGGCTCGGATTTTTCTGGGCTCTACTTTTTTCAAAATCA
>WTCE01000021.1 GCA_013138735.1 Crocinitomix sp.
CGATTCCTATTTCCTCAGAACTAGCCAAGATGGTTAACTTTTCCGCTAGACTCCATTTCTTATATTTCATATCTCAAAGGTATTATTTGAAATTTAAAATATCACTCCGAGCTTATAGGGGGCTAAAATACCGAGCATAGGCAGTTCAAACCAGTAATGTGCGAAAGTAATTCTCAAGACGGAACGAATCCTAACTTTTTTACACCAATAAATGAAGATAAATAAACACCTAAAATTATCAATCATGAAAAAAAAACGAATATGGATAGGTATAACGGTGTTTACAGCACTAATATTTTTGGCATATTTTATTTTCATTCAACGAGAAGTAACTATATTAATCGAAGTTGAAGATTCCGAATATGATTCTTTAAGAGTTGAATTGAAATTGGATGACGCTTTAGTTTTTGATGAGTATGTTCAATGTGGGTTTGTAGGCAAAATGTTTAAGGTTAGTACCACTTTCGGGAGGCACGAATTTTCATTAAAAACTTATGGTAGGGAAATTTCGTTAGACACATCTAGTTTCATAATGCTGAATGACAACTTCCGAATTACGGCATTCTCTAATTCTATTTATGGGGATGGATTTTCGTTTGTAAATATTGGATTAGAAGAATATTATTTTGATTAGACTGTTCAAAGGTCATCACAAAACCCCACAAATAATTAAAATACTAAACGCCAATCAACACTCCGCCTGAGGCGGATCGGGTTGGCTTTTTAGTTTTTAATTGCTCTACCCTTCTGTTTTCTTAAGTCGCAGCTAAATTATTCCCCCCCCCCCCCTAAACCGTCAGTTCGTCCCGATTTCTTTCGGGAGACCGCCAAGAAAATTGAGGATAAAGAACAAGCTGGCTATACTTTTTTGCTAACCCACCCAACCTTTTACACAGTTTTTCCGATACTATAGTAACAGGTACCCCAATCCTGCGGTAGATCTAATAAACCTTTCTGCAAACTCCAACATTAAGGATGTCATAATTTTAAATTTGGAGGGAGAAACAGTAAAGGTATTTCCAATGAATAAGAAAGAAGGTCAAATTAATTTGACCGATTTCAGCAGGGGTATTTACATTGCTAACATTACTATGGAAGACGGAAGCGTACTATGGGAAAAGATAATTAAGCAATAGGTATAATAGAAAAAAACTCTGATCCGTCCGCCTAAGGCGGACGGATTCGAGCTTTTTATTTCAATTATTCAGTTCACTACTTCGTAAACAATAATTCTCTCAATTTTGGTAATGGCCAAATTTGATCATCAACCATAATCTCTAATTTATCTGCATGGTAACGAATAACAGCAAACATTGATTTTACGTTATCGCAATAAGCATAAGCTTTTTCACGTGTATCATCCATGACGTTGGCTTTTTTACGTTCATCAATCATTAAGTTCACCCTGTCATTCATTCCATTTACATGTTTAGAAATTGACTTAATGAAATTAAGCTGAGTTCTTGCCGCCTCTTTGCCTTCTTTAGCTCCAAGTACATCAATCAATCCTTGAGCGTTATCAATTAAAATGTTTTGGTATTCAATTGCTGCTGGCATGATATGGTTTTTCGCGATATCACCCAATACTCTTGCTTCAATTTGAATTTTAAGAATATAATTCTCTAATTCAATTTCATGACGCGCTTCTAATTCAACAGGACTCAAAATCCCTAATTTGTTAAAGAGGTCTTTTACTTCCTGCTTACTGTAAACATCCAATGCTCTTGGCGTGTCTTTTAGGTTTGAAAGTCCTCTTTTAGCCGCTTCAGCAACCCATTCGTCACCATAACCATTACCTTCAAATCTAATTTTTTTCGAAGCCGTAATTAATTGTTGTAATTCTCTTAAAATTGCTTCGTCTTTTTTATCTCCACCAGAAATACGCTTATCTACATTCTTTTTAAATTCTATCAATTGATTCGCAATAATAGTATTTAACACTGTCATTGCTTGCGCGCAATTGGCTGTAGACCCCACCGCTCTAAACTCAAACTTATTACCTGTAAAGGCAAAAGGTGACGTTCTGTTACGATCTGTATTATCCAATAAGATTTGTGGAATTTTGCCAATATTCAATTTCAATTCAGTTTTCGCTTCTGGCGTTAATTTACCCGCTAAAATACTATCCTCTAAATCGTCCAACATTTTAGTTAACTGCGAACCAATGAAAACAGATATAATTGCTGGAGGCGCCTCATTAGCGCCTAAGCGGTGATCGTTTCCTGCAGATGCAATTGAAGCTCTTAACAAATCTGCATTATCATGAATAGCCATGATAGTATTCACGAAAAAGGTTAAAAACTGCATGTTTGACTTTGGATTCTTACCCGGTTGTAAAAGATTTACGCCAGTATCCGTCGCCATTGACCAGTTATTATGCTTTCCTGAACCATTAATTCCTGCAAATGGTTTTTCATGCAATAAAACTTTGAAATGATGTTTTGCTGCCGTTTTATCCATCACATCCATTAACAATAGGTTGTGATCATTGGCAATATTTACTTCCTCAAACATTGGTGCGCACTCAAACTGATTTGGCGCGACTTCATTGTGTCTCGTTGTAACTGGAATCCCTAATAAATGTGATTCATATTCGAAATCGCGCATAAATTCCGTAACACGTTCTGGAATTGAACCGAAATAATGATCATCTAACTGCTGTCCTTTTGCTGGAGCGTGACCAAAAACTGCACGTCCCGTCATCATTAAATCTGGCCGTGCGTTAAATAAAGCTGTGTCTACTAAAAAATACTCCTGCTCCCAACCTAACGTAGCACCTACGCTATTTACATTTTTGTCAAAATATTGACATACTTCATTAGCTGCAGTCTCTACTTGATCCAAGGCCTTTAATAAGGGCATTTTAAAATCCAATGCCTCACCTGTGTATGCAATAAACACCGTTGGTATGCACAATGTTTTCCCCATTACAAATGCTGGAGATGTTGGATCCCAAGCCGTATAACCTCTCGCCTCAAATGTATTTCTAATTCCACCATTTGGAAATGAAGAGGCATCTGGTTCTTGCTGAACCAATAAATCTCCTTCAAATCTTTCGATTGCTTTACCTGGTCCAATTGGTTTAAAAAAGCCATCATGTTTTTCAGCTGTTGACCCTGTTAAAGGTTGAAACCAGTGTGTATAATGTGTTGCTCCTTTTGAAATTGCCCAATCCTTCATTGCCGTTGCAATTTGATCTGCGTGTACGCGATCCACATGTGCTCCTAATTGAATGGCAGATTTCACCACCTTATATGCATCTTCTGTCAAACATTCGCGCATTTTATCTAAGTGAAAAGTATTCTCACCAAAATATTCTGAAACTCGACGAGTACCAAAATCAACGTGATTCGCTTTTCGGCTTAAAACTTCATTTAATGCACTTTTTCTTGAATTGGACATATTAAAATATATTTTTTTGGCAAATGTACATCATTTTGCGGGGGTGAATTCAAAAAAAAGCGTAATTCTTATCAACAACCCCCTATTTTTATACACATAATTTCAAAAAAAGGTGGAATTTGAATTTTCATTAGCGATTTTGACATTATTTCAGTTCAAAATACGCGAACCAGTCATTTTGTCACTATAAATGACGTATTACTGACATTTTGACCGCTTAAATGCGAGGATTTCTGCTTGGTATTCTATTTGACCTATAAGATTTGTAAAACAATTAAATATTAAACAAATGACACTTATAAAGAAAAGACAAGAATTACCGGTATTTGGCGACATGATGGCTAATCTATTTAACGATAAATTTTTTGAACCAATTCACAGCCATAATTCAAAAAATATTCCTTCAGTAAATATTTTTGAAGACAAGAAAGAATTTACAATTCAACTAGCCGCTCCAGGAATGAAAAAGGATGATTTTAAGATTGACTTAAAAAAGAACGCCTTGCAAATTTCAGCAAAGAAAGAGAACAATAAAGAAGCCGTTGAAGGGAAGTATTCATTGCGAGAATTCAATTTCAGTTCATTTCAACGCGCGTTCACATTGCCTAAAAACATTGACAGCGAAAATATTCAGGCGCAATACCTTGACGGAATTTTAGAAGTTAAGATTGGAAAAAAAGAAAATTTGGAAGAAAAAACGAAGACTATTTCAATTAATTAATAGATTTTTCATAGCTGCTTTTTCAAATTCTGAAAAAGTGAAAACAAAAAACCCTGCTCGCCTTTAGTGAACAGGGTTTTTAAATCTCGTTAATTAATGCTTTACAATTTGATTATCTGTCTGATGACTCCGTCTCTGCCGTTTCAGCAGCAGCTTCATCCAACTCATTCAGTAACTGCTCATACTCATCACCACTACCCTTATCTCCCTCAGCCATTCTACCTAAATTTTCTGTTAAAATGCGTAAAGCGTTTCTTGTATTATCATTCATGATTAAAGAAATATTCATTTCATTCATGTTTCCACTTCCTTTTAAGCTTTTAAGTTTGTCTACTAAAACTTCCGCATCATCCAATTCTTCCATTCCTGCCAACTGTGCAAAGTCTAGGAACATTCCAAAAGGCTCAGTACCTAAGACATCTCCTTTATCAACAATTTTGCTTGCTACGCCATCTCTTACTTTCACTGCCCATAAACTATCATTCGTTGAGAACAATACATCATCAGAAATTACTAAAAAAGCGTCACCTTGTTTTAAGATTCCATTCTCACCAAGTGAATCACTTGCTGCAACCAACGACGATAAAGCATCAATATCCGCAATTCCAAACACTGCTCCAAAAACAGGCATAGGTTCATTTACTTCATAAGGCTCATCATAGCCCCAATCAACAATCTGCGTCTTCATTTCTAGACGATCAACAATAAATAAAATATCGCCAGTTAATCCTGCTTTAGCAAGATCCAAACTAATCCCAAATTCGCTTAACTCATCTTCCAAATCTTCATAATCATATTCGGACATCTGCTCCTTAGTATAATCAACACCTTTTGTTAAATCAATATTATAAGCCATTGTAAACATTGGGTCTTTAGAATCACCGTATGTCAGTAGTTTTTGATCTACTGGACCTTCTCCTAAGAAACCAAACTCCTCTTTCAATCGTTCGGATAAATTACCGATCCAATTTAAATCAACACTTCCATTCGTGAAATTGATGAATAAATCTGAGTTAATTTCCTCGACATTAGCTCTTTGCTCTTCTAAATCATCATTCATCCCCATTGAAACATCTTCTAAATAACCATAGAAAGGCTTCCCTTCAAAGCGCATAGAAATATCGGCATCATTCTCTAAAAATGTTTTATACCCTTCATTGATTTCACCTTCTTCTGCAGCTGTGATCAATGCAATTGTTTTATCAACGGTCGCCATTCCTTCTTTAGAACCTCCTGAAAACATTTGTGATAAATCCATTGGAATGCTCGTTGCAATTGCAAACTCGTCGTTCCATACAATTACATAGCTATCGCTTTCTTTCATCACATACTGATATCCTTCTTTTTCTTTGATTTCAGCACCCGCCTCTGTTTCTAATAACTCCTTAAATGCAACCTCATTCTTTAATTTAAAGATTCCGTAGAAATTAGGTGTAAAACCGCCTCCACGACCAACAACCACCTGTACATTCATATCATAATCAACTCCTGTGATTTCTTCCTCAATAAAAAAACCGAGCAACATCTCCTGTGTATATGGCAAAGCACCATCTGCTGCACCCGATTTTTCAATCAAATTCCCAGGTGATGAATTCATCACAAAAAACGGCGAATCAATTTTTCCAATTATAGCCGAAACCTTCTCTTCACGCGTTCTTTCGGTTCCACAACTAGTTAAACCTGTTACAAACAATGCCAGTATAATTACCGACCAATTTATTTTTCTCTTTTTCATATTCATAATTATTACAGCAAAGTTAATTAAATCTTCTTTGAAATGGTTAAAAGGAGTTCTAACTTTGTACTGTGCATACAATAGAACCATTTTACAATTGGCGCGGATTTTACGTTGCCTCAGAAGATATCCAGTCTCCGTTCTTCGAGCGAGTATATAGCGAGTTTGAATTTACTGACGCAATCTATAACTATTGCATTCACCCGCAATGGGACAATATAGGGTCTCCCAGCTTATTTGTCAAAATTCTTTATACCGATTATGAAACAGGTATTGCAGTCATTGAACTATTTGGCGAATGGAATGATATTATTAACAATGATATCATGGTTCTCAAAAGAGAAATTGCTGAACTATTAATGGAGAACGGCATTTCAAAGTTTGTCTTAATTGCAGAAAACCTCTTAAATTTTCATGGTAATGAGGAAGATTATTATGAAGAGTGGTTTGACGAAGTTGAAGATGCAGATGGATGGATCGCCTTAATTAACTTAAGGCCACATGTGCAAGAAGAACTGAACAATTATGACTTGGATTGCTATTTTTTAATGGGTGGAGAATTAGAAGAAGTTGATTGGCGAACAGCTACACCACAGCAATTTCTTTCTAGAATTGAACAATACGTCAAAAAGAGACTTGCCTGATTATTAACACGTTAAAACTTAACCAGTTCTGTGCAAAAACGTTAATTCATTAATAATTGCCCCGAACACCCCTCTTAATTATTGAATAAACTGAATTCAACCGTTTATTATAAAGTCCAATAATTGAAAGAATGATGAAAACATACTTCAGAACAATTTTAACCCCACTCAAAACCTACCGAAAACCCTACTCATAAAGACCTACAGCGATTAAACTAAACGTTTAGTTTGAATCGGGAAATGTGCTTGTGAATATAATTAATGTTAAAAATGATGCTTATTTGTTCAATAAAGGTCACCCTAGGAATTCAATAATAAAATCATTTCCAACCCTAATTACAAAACCAACAACTAAAAATATGCTTATATTTATCAAACCAAATAAAAAAACATAAATTATGAATACAAACAAACTTATTTTAGGAGCGTTAGCTCTAGGTTTATCTGCTGGTGCTTTCGCTCAGTCTGATAAATATGTAGTACTTGAAGAAAAAACAGGTACTTGGTGTGGATGGTGTCCTTACGGAACTGTTGCATTTGCTGAATTAGAAGAAGCAGAAGAGTTTTTTATCGGAATTGCAATACACAATTCAGATCCAATGGAAAATTCTCCATATGATGATCAGAGTGCTGCTGCATTCCCAGGATTCGGAGGATATCCTTATTCAGTAGCTGATCGTATTGAAGGTGATCACGCTGCTTATTCTGATGTGGGATTCGCAACTAGAGAAACTGAAGACGTTGCTGCTGGAGTATCAGTATCAGGAATTATTGAAGATGGTGTAATGACAATTGTAGTAACTGCTGATTTTGAAGAAGCAACATCTGGCGATTGGAGATTAGCTGCTGTTGTAACTGAAAATGGTGTAACTGGAACTGGTTCTGGATACGCACAAGCAAATTACTTCTCAGGTGGAAGTCCACTTACAGGAGCTGGTCATGATTGGCAAGCTGAGCCAAATCCGGTACCTGCTGCTGATATGGTATATGACCACGTTGCAAGAGCTTTAGGTGATGATATGTTAGGTGGAGCTTCAGGTTCTTTACCTGCTTCTATTGCTATCGGAGAATCTCACTCTTATACTTATGAAGTAACTGTTGGTGCTGATTGGGATCTTGCTAACTTACACGTAGTAGGAATGTTAATTGAGCCTTCTGGAACAATCAACAACGCTGGAAAAAGTAATGCTGGAACTGTAGGAATTGAAGAAGATGCTGCAAACACGTTTGCAATCACTGCTTATCCTAACCCGGCTTCAGATTTCATCAACTTAACTATTGAGTTACAAGAAGCTTCTTCAGTATCTATTGAAGTAGTAAACATGTTAGGCGCTGTTGTTTCAACTATCGAAACGCAAAACTTAGCTAGCGGAACTAACTACAATGAGTTAGATTTATCTAACCTTACTGAAGGTGTTTATTTCGTTAAAACGACTGTAAACGAAACAGTAGACATGCAAAAAATTATTGTTCAATAGTATTGAATAATAACTTATAAAGTATTGAGCCCAGACATTTATTGTCTGGGCTTTTTTTATGCCATACACTTTACAACTATTATGCTTTGGAATGAAAAAATTGACCTGATTAAAAATAACTTCAGCAATACCGAATTCTCTACTCCAACTGTTAAGCGTAAAGCAATTCTAAAAAAAATTGAAACACACTTCATAAGGCGTCCTAAGGCTTATTATTGCCTCAATAATTTCAACCGTCCTTTTAATAATTGGTGGGAGCATCTCAAATCTTCTGAAACAATTATCTCCGGAAATGACTTTAAAACCTATCTTGAATCCTCGCTTGAGCCTGAATCACTTTATTGGATTGCTTGTGAATTTTCAGATCAAATTTTAGTCTACAAATCGAAATTGGAGCCTATCCTCGATCTCATAGCGTCTGGACAAACTTGGACTAAAACATTTCATATTATTGAACTTAAATATGTGCAAATGATTAGTCTAAAAGTAGAAAAAGAAAATCTTAGAATTAAACATACGAATCAAGCTTCTTGAAAGCAATAAATGAGAGAAGAACAATTGGCAGAAGCCTATGACTCCCCATTTCTTGCAGCAAGCATTTCGCAAACTATCTTATCTATTGGGAAAGTAAATTGATCTGGAGATAATTCTGATAATGCAACCCAACGAAACACCTGCTCCCCGTCCTTAATTTTTCTCTTTACAGTTGCAATCGGAATTTCACTTATTTGATTGGTAGAGACCATATAATAGAAACTTAACAATTGGTCCGCTGGATTGAATGAGGAAATTTGTAAAAAATCGTTTACATAGTAAAATTGGTTTACGGCTATAGCAATACTAATCTCTTCGTCAAATTCACGTTTTAACCCATCAGCCAAACCTTCTCCTTTTTCAAGACCTCCACCAGGAAATTTAGTCATTGGGAAACCACCGCGTTGTTCATCTGTGACTAAAACGGCATTATTGTTTATTAAAAGGCCATATACCCTCAGGTTAAAATTTTTGACACTGTCCATTTCACTCATTTTTTCCAACGTATTATTAATCTATCGCACAAAGAATTTCTTAAGCTCGTTTAATCCGTCTTAAATGAACAATAATATTTTTACAATGTTGTATATTTGAGGACGAAAATTAAATAATACACAATCCATGGCGGTCAGCAAAAAAGAGCTCGAATTCAATAAAAACGAAGATACAATGCGCATGCGAATCTCTGATATGGAGAGAAAGCTTGAACATGTGTATCTAGGCGGAGGGAAAAAGCGGATTGAAAAACATCACGCTAAGGGAAAAATGACCGCTAGGGAAAGAATTGAAGCCTTAATTGACCCAAATAGCGAAACGATTGAGATTGGAGCCTTTGTTGGTGACAAAATGTATGAAGAATATGGCGGATGTCCATCTGGTGGAGTCGTAATTAAAATTGGCTATGTTTCGAACAGGCAATGCATTATTGTTGCGAATGATGCTACTGTAAAAGCAGGCGCTTGGTTCCCTATTACTGGTAAAAAGAACTTAAGAGCGCAAGAAATAGCAATGGATAATCATTTACCAATTATTTATTTGGTAGATAGTGCTGGTGTCTTCTTACCCCTACAGGATGAAATTTTCCCAGACAAAGAACATTTTGGCCGCATCTTTAGAAATAATGCAGTAATGTCTGCTCAAGGAATTACACAAATAGCAGCTGTAATGGGCAGTTGTGTTGCCGGTGGAGCTTATCTGCCAATCATGTCAGACGAATCGTTAATTGTAAACAATACAGGCACTATCTTTTTAGCAGGATCATACCTTGTTAAGGCGGCCATTGGCGAATCAATTGACAATGAGACATTGGGTGGTGCAACAACACATACTTCTATTAGCGGAGTTTGCGATTATAAATCAGAAAATGATGCCGAGTGTTTAGAAACCATTCGAGATTTAATGAGCAAGATTGGCGCAAAAGATAAGGCTGGGTTTGATCGCATAGAGGCCGTTCCTCCTAAGTTGAATGAAAAAGAAATTTACGGTTATTTTCCAGAAAACCGAGCAAAGCCTTATGATATGCGCCAAATTGTAAAGCGCCTCGTTGACAAATCAGAATTTACAGAATATAAAAAAGACTACGGTAAAACGATCTTATGTGGTTATGCCCGTATTGAAGGTTGGAGTGTTGGCATAGTTGCCAATCAACGCGAAGTTGTTAAAAATGCAAAAGGTGAAATGCAATTTGGTGGGGTAATCTATACCGATACTGCTGATAAAGCAGCGCGTTTTATTATGGTTTGCAATCAAAAAAATATACCGCTAGTTTTCTTGCAAGATGTGAGTGGCTTTATGGTTGGCTCTAAATCAGAACATGCGGGAATTATAAAAGATGGCGCAAAAATGGTGAGTGCCATGGCAAATTCTGTGGTTCCTAAATTCACAGTTATTTTAGGAAACTCTTATGGTGCTGGAAATTACGCCATGTGCGGAAAAGCATATGATCCGCGATTAATTGTTTCCTGGCCTACTGCTGAGTTAGCTGTAATGAGTGGCGCAGCTGCGGCAAAAACGTTGGCCCAAATCGAAGTAGCTTCGTTAAAACGTCGTGGTGAAGAGGCAGATGAAGTAAAGCAGAAAGAAATCTACGATAAAATTAAGGCACGTTATGACGCCCAAATTTCTCCTTATTACTCGGCTGCTCGTTTATGGGTAGACGCCATAATTGATCCATTAGAAACCCGTAAGGTAATTTCAATGGGGGTTGAAATGGCAAATCATAAAAAATCAGACCAACGTTATAATGTTGGAGCTATTCAAACCTGATTAAACACGACGTACAGCATTTTTTCGTAACTTTAATTAAAACAACAAAGTGCGAGGACTTATTTTTTCATTTTTGCTTATCTGCAGTATTCAATCATCTGTTGCGCAAAACTTTGTATTTACAAACGGCGATACTTTAAGTAAAGTTTTTGAAATTAACGACTATTCTTGGGCGCATACAAAAATCGAGAATTTAAGTGAAGTAAATGTCATTTTTAAGTGGGAAATAATCACTTATAACCATCCAGCCGATTGGGAATTCTCAATGTGTGACCTACCCTATTGCTATACCATGGGAGAAATGAGCGGAACCATGCTCCCGGCAACAGGTGAATCAATTGAAGCTTTTTTGACATTGAATATAGAAGCGCCGAGCATTGATACTGGTTTTTATCAAATAAAAGTTTGGGATGAGTTGTTTCCTGAAAATTCTGACACCTTAACGATCACTATGATCTCCACACCGTCCTTTTCTGCAATAGAAGATGACATTCAAAAGCCAGTTCCTTCTTATCAATACAATGATGACGTGCAAAAATTCACGTTTAAAAACCCATCCGATCAACAAGTGAAATATGAAATTTACAATGTTTATGGACAATTGATTCTTTCTTACCAAATTGAACCAGAAAGCGAAAAAAGCATAATCCTTGACGATTGGAAAAGCGGAAATTATATTCTGCGGTATGGCGCCAATGAACGTTCTTTCTACGTTGGGCGAATTTATATCCTTTATAATACTCCCTTTTTGTGGGAGATTCAAGACGTTCCAGAATTAGGAGTTCAACTGTAGGATATTATTAATTGCATTGTATCGAGATTATTTCGTAAATTGGTAGGAAATAACACACTATATCACATGAAAACACTTTTTACTCTATTATTCGCAGCCACTCTTGTTCCATTTACTGGCGTTTCTCAAAATTTTGATTTTGTGTCAGGAAATTTGGTTGAAAAAACCATTACAATAGAAGAATTTGAAAATGGTGAAAGCAAAATTCTAAATTCAAGTGATGAAGCCGTTGTTTTTGAATGGGAAATGATCACATTTGATCAACCTGCAACTTGGGACTTTTCAATTTGCGATTATACCGTATGTTATACAGAAGGAGAAACTACGGGCACTATGACAACTGTTGATGGTGGTAGCGAATCTGCTTTCTTGCGTGTAAATGTGCTTGCAGACATTGCCGGAGTTGGTACTTATGAATTTGTAGTTTGGGATCAAGCAATGCCAGATGACACGGATACTTTGACAATTGTTTTAACAGCTGAAGGAAGCGCTAGCATTAACGAAGCGTTAACCGCAGACAAACTAACAGTTACTGCTCCTATTAATGATCAAATGTTTATTTCAAATAAGTCTGGCGAAATGGCTACGTATACTGTAATGAATATTTCAGGACAAGTATTAGCTAATGGCTTTGTTGGACCACATGAAAATATTACTATCCAAACAGGAACCTACAATACAGGTTTATATTTCTTTAGTTTTCAAAACAGAGGACAGATTTTGAAGACAGAAAAAATTGTAATCAGATAGGTTTTTAACCTCCTACACTTTTCAGTATGAAATTCACTTTAATACTTTTTGGAGTCTTCTCCATATGGTCTGTACGTGCAACAGTTTTAGTTGAAGAATTATGGATTAACAATGGCGTTTCAAATATTGTAGATAGTCCTGAAATTCCTTACACAGCTTTTAATCCTAGCACTGAATTTGAAACATTAAACGCTATTTTAAATATTTCCGTTGGAGACACTATAGCCTTTACAATTCATAACAACGATAGTTTAAGCCATGGTTTTGATATAAAAAATATCACTGTACCTGGCGGACCGTATATTATTGCACCTGGTGAAATGATAACAGTTGAAGTGCCCTTTGAAAATTACGGCGCTTACATTTATTATGATGCTTATAATTACCCGCACTATAAGTCGCTAGGAGCAGCTGGAACAATAATGGTTAGCAACACTACTCACTCAGTCTTTTATTGGAACATGAAAGAACATGACAAACCTTGGAACACAGCAATTACAGAAGGAGACTTTGAGCCGATAGTTGACTATGATCCATTCTATTTCACTATAAACGGTGTAAGTAATCCTGAAACACAAGCCGATCCAATTTCGAGAATCACTGGTAATGTTGGAGACACCTTAGTTGTTTGCATAGTTAACACAGGACAAATGACGCATTCGATTCATTTTCATGGATTTCATGCAACGATTACATACTCTTCAGAAAATCCTAGTCATGTCAATCGCGAAAAAGACACCTTTCCAATACAAGAAATGCAAACTATGCTTATTTACCTTGTCCCGGATAAAATTGGAAAATACCCTGTACATGATCATAATTTAGTGGCCACGTCAGGAAATGGCATCTATGCTAACGGCATGTTTCACATCATTGATATTGTAGAATAATGAGAGCGCTAATCATCTTACTGACATTTATAACGATTGGTAATACAAGCCATTCTCAAATTGACAAAAACTGGCTATTAATTGCGCGTAATTCAGGCAATTATATTGCAATAGACGGTTATGAAGTTAGGTTAATGGGATTTACTGCAAGTCTTGGAGCACCAGTACTTGCGCCTGGTCCAACTTTACGGGCTACAACTGGGGATAGTGTTAAACTAAGACTTTATAATCTTTCGCAAGGTGCACCTCACACAGTTCATTTACATGGATTAGACGTCAATCAACAAAATGATGGCGTCCCAAGCCTCTCTTTTGATATCGAGCATGATTCCTCAGGATACTACTATTTCAAGGCACCACAACCAGGCACATACCTCTATCACTGTCATGTACTATCAGCTGTTCACGTACAAGGCGGTATGTACGGTATTATTATTATTGATGCCGAAGATCCAACCGTTACTTGGGACGGTGGCTACGCCTTTGACAAGGAGTATCATTGGATGACATCAGAAATAGACACAATTTGGCACAACGATACGATTATCAATCATGAGGAGATGGACGGTATGCCTTCTCACATTCCGAAAGTCTATGATCCTCAATACTTCTTAGTGAATGGCGCAATGGATTTTCAACAGGAAGAAAAAGGAGATATCAACATACATGAAGGAATTGAAACAAAAATTTTATTGCGTCTCATAAGTATTGGGAATTTTGCCAATAAATACACTTTCCCAGCTGAGTTGAATGCGACAATTATATCTTCAGATGGTCGTCCACTACCGGCTGCTGAAGAAAGCGACACACTTTGGATTTTCCCGGGTGAGCGTTATCAAATTTTGTGTGATCCTTTAACTGAATTTATTGATTCGGTTAGAGTAGACTATCACGAACTAAGCATGGGCGCCGCTAAAGGCACACAATATATTAACGTAGTAATTGAAGGCGTTTTTGACCTTCCTGTAACGGAACAAGTCGCAATCACATTCTACCCCAATCCTAGCGAGACTTACCTGCAATTTTCAACACAAGCATTCTCCTACTCCATTTTCTCCCTTGCAGGAGCTTTGGTCCAAGAAGGAAATATTACGGATGGTTTGGTTAATACGGAGCGTCTAAAAACGGGGAACTATTTAATTCAGATAGACTCTGGCGATAACATGAATACTTTCTATTTTAATAAAAAATAGAAAACCGCCCAAACATAATATTTAGGCGGTTTAATTGAATCCTTATTGATTACAAACCAATTATTTAATACACTGCTTCAATTGTCATATTCCCGGATATGTTGCCGCATTTCCATTCTGTAAACATTTGAATTGGCAGGGTATCTTTCCATCAAAGATGCAGTATTAATAAACCTTACACAAGGAAATTGTTTGGAACCAATTGAAAGCTGTTGTGAACATAACTCGAAAAGTTGTGAATGTAAACCAAGGGCTATTTTTTATATACGACTGAGCCCAATTATTAACGTTCTTACTGTTTAAATCTAATATTGATGGAGTTACGTCATAATTATGTCACCTAACAACATTCCACTCTTGAGAAACACACTTAATTCTTCAATTTTCAACAAGGATTTCGTTAAATTTGAGCTACACGCACTTCCCTACTCGTCGACAGAAACTACGCAAATGAGCAAAATAAAAATTTTAATTGCTGAGGATGAAGCAATTATCGCTGATAACATTTACGACACCTTAGAAGACTTCGGTTACCAAGTAATTGAACCTGTGATTAGTTATACAGAAGGAGTTGAAATAATTGCAGCAGAATTACCCGATATAGCGATTTTGGACATTCAATTATCTGGAAAAAAAACTGGAATCGATTTGGGAGAGCATATTCTTGAAAAATATGATTTCCCCTTCATCTTCCTCACTTCTAACTCTGACCAACTAACTTTTAACGAAGCAAAACGGGTTCAACCATCCGCTTTTTTGGCTAAACCATTTAACAGTGATGAATTGTATGCTTCAATTGAATTAGCACTTTCTAATTTTTCAAAGCAGAAAGAAAAATTCATTAATCAAGAGAATTTAGTCGTTAAGGACGCCTTATTTATCAAACATAAACAGCGTTTTATTCGCATTAATTTTGATGATATTGTCTATTTAAAAAGTGACAATGTATACATAGATGTTTTTCTTAGCAATGGAAAATCTCACGTGGTACGCGGCACTTTGAATGAATATACGAATAAATTGAGTGATCATTTTATTCGTTGTCACCGCAGTTATATTGTAAACCTGCAACATTTAACCTCCGTCAACCATATTTCTGTACAGCTTAATAATGTTGAAATACCTATTGGAAAAATGCACCGTGACAACCTTTTGAAGCGCCTTAACAAGGGATAATTAATCTATAAGCGACGGTGCTCCGTATCTTTAAATCTGACGAAGAAAGTACTTTGCGGAATACGCTCAAAAGCTACGTTGCCATGCAATTGTTTAGACAAACGTTTGACCAATCTCAAACCAAGACTTTTTGTTTTTTGAATATCTAATTCTTCTGGAATTCCAACACCATTATCTACAACCTTCAAGCAATAAAATTCTCCTTCTTCTTTTGTCAAAACAACTTTTAAGAAACGTAAATCAGCTGTAAAACCATACTTAAAAGCATTCGAAACCAACTCATTAACAATTAACCCAAGAGGAATGGCCGTGTCAATATCAAAGGTATAATCTCCCCCATCAACTTCTAATTCTAACTTTTCGGTTCCATTATACGTTCGGGCAATGTCTCCAACTAGATTCTTTAAATAATCACTAAAATCAATCATTAGATCATCATTTTGATATAAGCGCTGATGAATCATAGCCATTGATTTCACTCTATTTTGACCTTCTTTTGCCAATTCCAATGCTTTGGAGTCCTCAATTCCTTTGGATTGCAA
>WTCE01000026.1 GCA_013138735.1 Crocinitomix sp.
TTGCAAAATTATTTGAATGAATTTTGCTACAAACTTAACCGCAGATACTTCGGGGAAAGGCTCTTTGATAGATTAACATTAGCCGTGGCTAAATCTTACTGGTAAGAAAGCGACGAATCAATAAAAACTATATTCGAAACAATAAACCCCATGTATATAAAAAGAATATCAATAAATAATTTTAGATTACTTAAAGACACAAATATTCAACTTGATGAAGATAAAAAGCAGGACTTAGCATTACTAATTGGAAAAAACAATACTGGTAAAACTTCATTTATCGTTTTATTTGACAAATTTTTCAGAAATGAAAGCTCCAAGTTTAGTTATAACGACTTCCCTTTAACCGTAAGAGATCAAATATTAAATACTGAAGAAGGTTCACCTCCCATTTCAATACAGATGAAACTTGAAATAAGTTATTCTAAAAAGGATAATTTAGAAAATATTTCTGATTTCATCTTGGACTTAGACCCAGATGAAAACGTAGTGAAATTACTTTTTAAATGCTCTATTGATATTCCTAAATTAATTAACGATTTATCATTTATCACAAAACAAAGTAATCAGGAAAGGTTTATAATAAAGAGTTTAGGAGATTACTTAGTCAACAAATATTATGCATATTATAACGAAGAAGACTTATTACCTGCAAATTCAGGGGATTTAGTAGAGAAAACTATATCGGATATTAGGAAAGTGATAAACTATCAAGTTATTCATGCTAAAAGAAATGTTTCAAGTTCAGAGTCTAATGGAAGTAATAAAACCGCTTTATCAGAATTAGCCTCCAAATATTTTAATAAAGAGAATTCCTTTTCGCAAGAAGCGTTTGGCAGTATCAATGATACAATCTTAGAAATGGATGAGACTTTAAACGAACAATACAAAACACATTTTAAAGATTATTTTGATAATGTAAAAGAATTCATTGATGAAGGAAAAGGTGAGCTAAATGTTATTTCAAATTTAGAATCAAAGGAAGTTTTATCAAATCATTCTAAGGTAGTTTATGGTAATTCCCATAGTTATTTACCAGAGAATCAAAATGGACTAGGGCATTTAAATATTCTCTTTTTATTATTACAAATAGAGATTAAAAGAAAACTTTTCGAACAGGAAAATAAAGATATTAATCTATTATTCATAGAAGAGCCTGAAGCACATACGCACCCACAGATGCAATATGTTTTTGCAAAAAGGATTAAAGATATTTTAAAGAAGATTCCAAATTCACAAACGTTTATAACCTCACATTCATCACACATTGTGTCCCAATGTGAATTTGAAGATATTCGATATTTTAAAGTAATTGACAACAATGTATTAATCAAGAATTTTCATAAAGAACTTAAAGAAAAGTATACTTCAACACCTGAACATTTTAAATTTATAAAACAATATTTGACTCTTTATACTTCGGAACTATTTTTTGCGGAAAAGATAATTTTTATTGAAGGCTTATCTGAAAAACTTCTTTTGCCCTATTTTATTCAACAGTACGACAAATCCAGAAAAACAGAAAAGGATTATATACCTCTCACTTCAAAAAACATATCTTTTGTAGAAGTTGGAGCTAATGCAAAGGCATTTCGCCATTTTATAGAATTCTTAGATATTAAAACTTTGATATTTACGGATATTGATACGACGAAGTACAATACAGATAAAAAAAGATGGAAAGCTTGCTCTGTACAAGATGCAGAAAATAGCAGTAACACATCAATAAAGTATTATTTAGATGCTCCAGACGAAGAACCAACAAAAAAAGAGTTTATAGATTGGCTTGCAAAACTTAAGAAGAACACCACCACCTCAATAAGCAATAAAGTAAATATATCCTATCAACTAGAAGAGAATGGTTATCATGGAAGAAGTTTTGAAGATGCTTTTGTTTGTGTTAATCTAAATCTGTTAATAGAACAGAAGGTGAAAATTTTAGGTCTTAAAAACATTAATGAACTCAAAGATAGTAAAGCAGATTTTTATGAATTAACAGAAAGTATTTTAGATAAAAAATCAGATTTTGCTTCATCAATATTATACTTAGCATTAACTGAAGACATTAAATGGAAAACGCCTAGTTATATTGTAGAAGGTTTAAAATGGATATCAGAATGAGCGTAGCTATTGAAAAAATGAAAAAAATTATTGACCTCAATGTAAAAGAGGATGGAGATTTTAAAAACTTCGTATTACAAGGAGGAGCTGGTAGTGGAAAAACAGAATCATTAAAGGAAATAATTTCATATGTTTCTAATAAATATCCATCAAAAAAAATAGCATGTATTACACTAACTAATGCAGCTAGTGATGAAATTAAATCTCGTATTGGTCATAATGACAACTTCACTTTTAGTACAATTCATTCATTTTTAGATTCACTAGTTAAAGATTATAAAAAAAACATTAAAGAAGTTATTCATCATGTTTTTTGTCTAAAAAAAATTGAAACTCAAATACACAAAGATTATAAATCTATACATGAGAAATTCTCTAAAAAGTTATTTTCCATAGAAGAAATAAATACAGAAAAAGTAATTGGAAAAAGAGATTATGATAAATCTCCTTCTGTCTACAACACAGAAATAAATGATAAAATTGATACTCTTAATGAAAAAATAATTCAACTTATTGACTCAAAACCATATAAAGATATAGAGTATAATTTAACAAGATTTGATTCTTTTAAAAACTTAGGCTTTTCACATAAATCATTAATTACTGTTTCACATGAATTGTGTTTAAAATTTGATTTATTACCTAAAATCATTAGTGATAAATACGATTATATTTTTATTGACGAATATCAAGACACAAGTGAGTTCGTTATAAACATATTTCTAAATCTTTTACCTAAGAATAATAAAACGACTCTTGGTCTATTCGGAGATTCAATGCAAGGTATTTATGATGATGGAATTGGTGATATTAAAAAACATATTGAAATTGGTAGCGTTGTAAAAATTAACAAAGAAGATAATTATAGATGCTCAAAAGAGGTCATAGATTTTATCAATGTAATTAGGACTGATGAAATAGAGCAAAAACTAGCCTTAAAACGAGAGGAAACGAAAAATCATAGAGCAGGTAGTGTTAGTTTGCATTATAGTATATGTGGTAAAAAACCTAATGCATTTAGTAAACGAGAAGTAAAAAAAGAGTACTTATCTAAGTTAAATAACTTAATCACTTTAACAAAGAAAGAATTCAATCAACCTAATACTAAAATATTAATGTTAACGAATAAATCTATTTCTCTAGAAATGGGTTTTGTGAATTTATATAATATTTTCAGTGCCAGATTCACGGAGGTTAAAGACGATATTGAAAAAGAGTTTTCTAAAATTCAAATAAGTGACATAATAAATTTGTGCAAATTATATTCTTCAAAAAAATATAATCCGCTAATTGTTTATCTCAAAAAAAATGGTTTTATAATAAAATCATTTGAAGACAAAAAGAAAATAAGCCAACACTTTGAATATTTATTGAACACTAAGCTAAATCTTCAGCAAGTCTTGGATTATTGTTTTAAAAACAAATTGATTAAAAAGTCTGAAGGTTTTAAATATTACTTTAACAGAAAAATTGGTTTTTTAAAAGAGTATGACAGTAATTCTAATTATCAAAAACTCGAAAAACTATTCATAAGTGGGAGTAATACTCCAAAACGTTTAATGGAAAATCATGATATAGAAATATCTGTTGAAAAGTTTGATGAATTTTATAAAGCTTTAAAAAAGAAAACATTTTACATAGATTTATTTTCTGACAAGTTAGATTTTCAAGAAGTCGTAAATTATTACAGTTATTTAAACGAAGAAGAAGAAACCGAATACATAACCATGCATAAAACCAAGGGTTCAGGAATAGAAAATGTTATGGTCGTTCTTGACGAATATTTTTGGAATAAATACAACTTTAAAAGTATCTATGATACATCTATAGAAAATGAAAAAAGACATAAGAATCAAAAACTTTTCTACGTAGCATCATCAAGAACTATAAAGAATTTAGCTATTGTAAGAATGATTGAAGATGAAAAAGAAGAAGTAATTATGAAAGACTATTTTAAGTATTGTAAAATAAATAAAGTTTGAAAATCCCACGCTCCCCTGCGTCCCGATAGCTATCAAGAGTATCGCTTGGTAAAAGTCAAACCGCACACAACCTAATTCAAATAACAATACCGTTCCAAAATCAATAAAAGCGTAAGCAGCCATATAATCCCACTATAGCGAAGAGACATTGCATAACCCCCTTGTTATGTCCCGTTTTCATTCCTTTATGCTCTGCTAGAAATTTTAATACTTTTTCTTGATTCTGAATAAATAATTCAGTTCCGATTTGTATATTGAAGGAAACATAAAATTATGAAAAACTCAATTAATCTTTTTATTGTAGACGAAATCTCAAATCCAGCAAAGATCATAGGTGGATCAAATGGATTAACTACCGGAGCTGATGAGCATATTTCAACATCTACTGCAAGTTCTGAAATAGATTGACGGAACAAAATTTCTGAATCAACCTTGCTTAAAATTTCCGCATGCTCCCGCGCGCGTTGATAGCTATCGGGAGTATCGGTTGCGAAGGCCAAATCGCAGACAATCTGTGTTACATAGCAATCCGTTCCAAAAACAATAAAAGCGTACGCACGCGATATAATCCCACGGTAGCGAAAACTATAAATGAATCTTAATTATGTATAATTAATTAAACACTTCAAAGCCAGCCCACACAAAACCCTACTCCCTCTTATAATACATACCGCTCTTCACCTCCTTCAAATAAACACCACTTACATATTCCAGTAATACATACTCAACAGTACCCGTGTCCGTTTCACCCTGAATGTTCAGCGTAATCACATCTCTCGCAACAGTCCACGTCCCCTTAAAAACAAACCTACCCGTATGATCATTTTGAATAAGCATTGCTTTGCCAGACGATTTTAGTTTGACAGTAGCCTCTCCTACAATTAACGGTGGAATATTGTACGTGCCGTCTGCATTTATAGCAACAAAATCTTCTGGTGGTGTATTAACAACTTCATAAGTTCCCACCTGTGCAAAACTGGAAGTTGAAAGACATAAGAAAAGAACTAGAATAATATATTGCGTAAATCTTTTCATTGAAAGCATGGTGTTGTGTTTATTAATTGACATTATAAACTCTTAAAATTGGCTTTAATTGCATCAATTGCTCCAATCAAATTGACCACTTATGAATTATGCTATACCACTTATGAAAAACAAGCCTATATAGTTCCTAAAAAATTTGAACCGTTCAAGTAAATAGCTATTTTCGAAGTGCGTTAAAAACTATATACATGAAAAAAACATTACTTATTTTATCTACTCTATTCCTATCATTAATAGGATTTTCTCAAACCTTTACAGATGGTTATTTCACTTACAATATCATATCACCAAGCGAGGTAAGCCTGAACGACTATGATATGGCGGGAGGCACTGATGTAACAATTCCTGCAACCGTAAGCTATGATGCAGTAACATACGACATTACTTATATTGGATACCAAGCCTTTATGAGTAATGAATTAACAAGCGTTACAATTCCAGAAGGTGTTACCAATATTGTAAATGGTGCTTTTCTATTTAATAACTTAAGTACCGTTACGATACCGAATAGCGTTACGAGTATTTGGGAGGCTGCGTTTGCGAGCAATGAATTAACCAGCGTTATTCTAGGAGAGAATGTAACAACTATAGCGGCAAATGCTTTCAACGGTAATCTATTAACAACGATTGATCTTCCAGCTGGTGTTACAAGCATTGCGAAACAAGTTTTTGCAAATAACAGCTTTACAGATCTTATTATTCCAAACGGCATTACAGAAATTGGTGAAGGATCATTTTCAGGAAACCCATTAACTTCCGTTACGAGTATCAATGCAGTCCCACCTAATATTGTTACAGGGATGGGCATAGCAGACAGTTTTGCAGAAGATCGAAGCGACATTTGCCTGTACATTCCAATTGGCACGGAGGGCCTTTATGTGACTGATCCTGGCGCAGAATGGATTGGCTTTAAATCTTTTGAAGAAACAACATTTGCTGGAACACCTGATTTTTATATGACTGATCAATTTAACATTTTTCCTAATCCAGTAAATTCTCAATTCACTGTTATTTCGGATTTTACAATTGAAAGTTTGATGATATTAAACTCGAATGGTCGTGTAGTAGAAACGATTATTAATCCAAGTAGCTCAATTGATGTATCCAATCTTGCACAGGGAGTTTATATTTTACAGATACAAACAGTGAAAGGTTTGTCAAACAAAAAATTTATTAAGAATTAATTATAGTTCCCTCGACTCCTGCGCGTCCTGATAATTATCGGGACGCGCAGTAACGAAATGATATAAAAGGTAAACAAGCAGTCCCTACCTACTCAAAACAAAGCGGCTAAACCCACTCCCCTTTTCATTACTTGCTTCAACAAAGTAAACCCCATCCGCCAATCCTTCTAAGTCAACAAGATTAGCTCCCTTTTCAACATCCATTTCCAATACCAGCTTTCCTGATTGATCGAATATGCGAATAAGCATTGCTGATTCGGCAGTAAAAGTGATGCTACCTGCTGAAGGATTAGGAAACAATGTGAAATTATTCTCATTGGAGAAATTTTGAACCCCAACACCAAATAAAACAAAACAATCCGTTGTATCAACACAATCCCCATTCGTTACAATAACAGCATAGCTACCTGATTCAGTTGGTGTAAACGTTTGTTCTGTTTCACCAGGAATAACGGCATAGTCATCATTACAATCTATCCAGACATATTCTTCGTCCCCTGGATAGGCTGTGAGCACGACACCGCCAGATTCTAAACTCACTGCTTCATCATTAATCGTGAGTGAAATGGTAATGACACTATCGCAACCTGACTCTGTTGTCAAGGTATCGTTATAAGTCCCTGTTTCATAATAGGTTTCGTCACCACTTGGTACTGTGTAAGAATCACAGGCAAATTCTGAAAAAGCATGATTTACTTCTCCGCAATGGTTTAGTTTCCAAATATAATATATATCGTCATAATCAATCCTAGCGGAATCAGCTCCAAAATCAAAATCGAATGTTGTACCTCCTCCATCACCTACTAAATAAAGATCACCAAATTCGTCTAAATCCAAACCACGCAATTTCACATAAAAGGAATCTTGCGAAGCTTCAGCCCACAATAAATTGCCATCCGAATCGAGTTTTTGAATAAATAAATCTGGGTAATAGGTTTCATCAAGATTTGCCACAATTAATTCATCAACTCCAGGATCAAGGTCAACCGATCCACCTTTAAAGAAACCTACAGTAAAAACAGCACCAAATGGATCTACACTTATGCCCTGCGGTTGAATGTTAGCTGTTCCACCCATATTTTTGGCCCATATCAAGTTGCCATCAGTATCCAATTTTTGGATGAACGTATTCGTGTCTGACCCCGTGTACAAATCAAATTCATCTGGCCCAGGATCAAAATCAACAATACTCGAAAATAACCCTGTAATATAAATTTCATTTTCGAAATCATCTATGCCCTCCGGAGATATCCCAGATGATCCATCAATTTGTTTTGCCCAGATTAATTCGCCTGCATCATTCAATTTTTCAATTAATAAAGATGGAATTAAAGCATCTGTAGTTAAAGTAAGCGTGCCAATCCCTGGGTCAGCGTCGATCGAACCTGTAAAAGAACCAGCAAGATAAATATCCCCGTCGCTATCAACCGTTACATAATCAAATGCGCTCGCCTGATCGCCTGCAATAACATCCACCCATATAAACTCTCCCGCAGGATTCAATTTAAGTAAATAGGCATCACATGAGTCACCCAAAACCGTTTCTAAGTGAACATCAGGACCGGGATCGAAATCCGCCGTACCACTGAAATTTCCTGTAATTAATATATTATCAGAGTCGTCAATATGTAATCCATTACTTCGATCCTCTGGAGGTCCTCCAATTGCATGTGCCCACAAAAAATTCCCATCCTCATCTAATTTCCATATAAAACCGTCATACTCAGTTGGATCTACGGAGCTCAATAGATGCACATCATCCCCTGGATCAAAATCCATTTCTCCTTTAAATTTTCCAGAAATGTAAACCGCTCCACTTGCATCACAAATGATATCGAAGGATTCACAATAATCTGATCCATCTGCAGAAAAACCTTTTGCCCAAATAAAATTGCCTTCATTATCTAATTTAATTACACAAGTGCGAATGGAGAAGTAATCACCTCCTAGGTCATACGTAGCAGGACCTGGATCACCATCCATACTCCCCCAAACCTTTACTGAAAGGTAGATGTTTCCTAAATCATCAAGTGCAACATCAGCCAAATCTATATACCCCCCGTCTGGCGGCAATATACCTGCACTTTTAACCCATTCAAAGTCTTGTGCTTTTCCAAATGAAGTGAATAGAATAATGCAAAATAGCGTGATACTGGACCGGAGCCCAATGGATAGGTTAATAGATTTCATAAGGGTATTCATAAGTGGTTGCATTAATATAAACGAAAACCATTTCTAATTGGTTGGAAAATCTTTTCTTTTTTTATAGGATTGGGTCTATCGCACAGTAGCGAAAAGTTTTATATGAAGTCCAAATAATTAGATCCTGCAGATTATGAGCAAAAAAACAACAGAAATTCCTTAAATTAACCGAATAAAAAACAACTCAATCCAAATGAACGATATCATCTGCCCCAACTGCAATAAAGCCTTCAAAATAGACGAAGCTGGCTTCGCAGACATCCTCAAACAAGTGCGCGATCATCAATTTGAAGAAGAATTGCAAAACCGCTTAAACTTGGCAGAAAAAGAAAAGTTAAATGCGGTTCAATTGGCTGAGGCGAAACTTAAAAATTCATTACAAGAAGATTTTGCGAAAAAGGATAAAGAAATAGCTGAACTGAAAGCTAAAAACGAACGCGAATTAGGAGAGAAATTAGCAAAAAAGGAAGCGGAGATCGCTGAAATGAGATCAAAAATCAGCAATGCAGAAATTGAGAAAAAATTGCAAGTAACAGAGGCCGTCAGAGCAATTGAAAAAGAGCGTGACAACCTTGCAAATGATTTAAAAATAAAAGAAACGGAGAAGGCATTATTAGAAAAATCGATCAACGAAAAATTTACCGACAAGCTAAAGGTAAAGGACGACACCATCAAAATGAAGGATGATGAAATTGATCGTTTAAAAGACTTTAAATTGAAGCTTTCTACAAAAATGATTGGCGAAACATTGGAACAACATTGTGAAGCTGAATTCAACAAATTGCGTGCAACCGCTTTTCAGAATGCCTATTTTGAAAAAGACAACAATTCAAGCGGTGGAACAAAAGGTGATTTCATTTACAGTGAAAAAGACGAAGCAGGCAATGAAATCATTTCAATTATGTTTGAAATGAAGAATGAGAATGACGAAACGGCTACCAAAAAGCGAAATGAAGATTTTTTCGCAAAACTAGACAAAGACCGCACAGATAAAAAATGTGAATATGCTGTGCTAGTTTCACTACTCGAGTCAGAAAATGAATTCTATAATACAGGAATTGTTGATGTATCTTATAAATACAAGAAAATGTATGTGGTGCGTCCGCAATTTTTCATTCCTATTATCACACTTTTGCGCAATGCGGCAATGAATTCTATGCAATACAAAGCAGAGCTAAACTTGATGAAAAATCAAAGTGTGGACATCACCAATTTTGAGGAAAAAATAAACACATTTAAAGAAGGGTTTGCAAAAAATTACGACCTAGCTAGTCGTAAATTTCATATTGCTATTGTGGAAATTGATAAGACCATTAGTCATCTACAAAAAACTAAAGACGCCTTGTTATCATCAGAGAATAACCTGCGTTTGGCCAATAACAAAGCGGATGATTTAACGATCAAAAAATTAACCCACGGAAATCCTACAATGAAATCTAAATTTGATGGACTTTCAGGTGAGGGTGGTGAGGAATAAGAGACTTTTGATGAAAACATAATTTTCGCAAATGAATAACAATCGAAAAGAAGAGGCTGAGGCCAAATTCATCTTAATTAATGAGCAGCTTGGTATTTTAGAGAGCATTAAAAATGCTAACAAGCCAAGATCTATTTAAGCGCTACTCTTTTGAGCGCATTAAAAAGGAAGAATTTCCAATAAAAAAAGTTGTTTTGAAAGAGATCAAGAAAGTGTTAGAATCTTCATACGACCCAAGTGACTTCAGCAATTACCATCAAAATAAATTTGAAAAATTAATCGCCCATGACTTTGAATTAAAGTACCATGTCGACTGGAAAAAACAGTTAATTATACAAGCTGAATATTGGATGAGAGATGACGCCTTAATACTTAAACATCTCAAACTTGAAAACGCAAAGGCTATTGCTGATTTCACAGATTCACTCACACTCTTTTTCATTGATAAAAAAATGGAAATGCACACCATTGAAGGAGCCATAAAAAGAGCACTTCCATGGCACTGGGGAGGTGTTTATTATGATGATTTCTTTTTCGACACGGAGGAGATTGTGTACCATCTTCATTTTGAGGAAAATGATTGAATTGAATACTCAGCCCGCTGCCGCGCGACTGTATCGCGCGGTAGCGAAGTGTAACAGAACCGCCCAATTCAAATATCATTAATAAATGATTCAGCCCATTTTCAATTTGAAATCGTTAAATTTATTCCAACTTCTAATAAAGCTCCTCATGTATAAAGTACTTTCGCTAATTGTATTCGCATCCCTCCTCTCCTGCTCAGATGATTGCAGCGAGTGCGAACAGAAGCTCAATATACTCATGCATTCTACGTCTACGCCATTAGACCTTCCGAAATCGCCAGTAGTTGAATACGGAATTGATGAAACCGTCCTTACAATTGAAGTAACGGCTGAAAACAAGTACCGATTAGACGGTGAACTTTATGAATACGAGAATTTGGAGCCAATAATTTACAACCTGATTGGCACACCAGAATTAGAGAGCGAAACGATAAAAATCGAAGGACATCCTCAAGCAGACTACGAAGCCGTATTTAAATTAATCGCATTTTGCCAAGTGAATAACCTCAGTCCAGTGTTGGTGTTTACTGGCGAATAGAATGCTAGTTTAATTTCATTATTCTATCGTAGCCGCCGCTCCGTGCCATTGAACAAATTAACTTCTGTTTAATAGAAAAACGAATCAGATAAAACGATTTGCTTGTTATTTATGGTAAATATTCTCTATCTTACTCAGAATGAGAAGCCTTCTCTTATTCTACAGTTTATTCATCATGCTTTCAGCACAGGGACAATGGACGATTATTACTGATTCCGTTGGGTATGGAACGTATTATACAGACATGCACTTTGTTGATGATGAAACTGGGTATATAGTTGGCAAAAGAAATTCAAGACCGGCTATTTTCAGGACTTTTGATAGTGGGGTGACGTGGGATACTGTTTACGTTGACAGCGTTTCAGGAGCTTATCATGCGACGCAAACACTTCATGATGTTTATTTTCCCGATCCTAAGATTGGTTATATCGTAGGTCATTGGGACATTTTTAAAACATCCGACTACGGCCTAACTTGGATTATCGTGGACACCACAGATGAAACAGGTGTTGTAGGCAATCAACAGGACATTATATTCATTAATCAGGACACAGGCTTTGTTGGTTGGGCTGATTATGGTTCTGGAGGATTAATAACAACCGACGGAGGTTGGACGTGGACAAATGCTCCAGGACTTGGCGAGGTGCGAGAATTTAATGAGTATAACGGAAAGATTACTGCTTGCGCTAGTAACTGGTATGAACTAGATGAAGAATCACTTACTTGGACTGCCTTTCCCCCACCTTCATTTGGTGCTGGGCATTTTTGGAAAGACTGTATAAAACACAATGACAAACATTTCGTAATAGCAAATAATTTATATGCTGAAACAGTCGATTTGGGAGACAATTGGAGTGCCTATTCGATAGGATATGGTATCACAAATAAGATCTATTTTTATGATGACACGCTTGGTTTTCTTGCCGGCGGATTAAGTGGCGCCTCAAAAACGACTGACGGAGGCATGACCTGGTACAGTTGCACAGTTGACAACCTTGAAACAACAATGTCCATCAATTTAAAAGCGATTCAAATGATCTCTCCCTCAAAGGGGTTTGGGATAAGTGAAAACGGCATTTATATTACCAATAACGCCGGAGGAACAGGAGTTGAAACAGCTTTTCTTAGTCTTGAGTCCTTAAGCACAGAAAGGATAACGCTCTACCCAAATCCTGTTCAAAATGTTTTATATATCGAAACGGGAGAAAACAACATTGACAAGGTAAGCATCTATGATTTAAGCGGTAAACTTGTTTTTGAATCGCATCAAAATGAGCTCGACATAAAAGACCTCAGCTCAGGAAGCTATGTCATTACAATTCAATCTGATGGTCAACTTTATTCAAGCAAATTCATTAAGGAATAACTCAAACATTACAGTCCTTGCACAAACCCGTCGCTTGAATTTCTAGTTCCTATTCCTTCTAAGTATCAGAGCTCTATATTAAATAGTAAAATTAATGCGGCTCCACCAATGATTAGCCCAACTCGAATAACCAATAATTTAGTTGTTTTTCAAAGTCATTCTGGGTTTAAGTTCTTTTGTAATTGTTTGGAAACGGGTAACCAATCAAAGTGATTGAAACCTAAGAGTTTGCTTACAAACACATTGGGGAAAGTTACAATTGAATTATTATGGGCTGCAACTAAACCGTCAATATAAAGTCGTTTTGAAGAAATATCACCCCTTAAATCATCCCAAGTATATTCAAAATGTGAAAGCATTGTATTATATTTTAGTTCAGGATATTTTTCAGCCTGAATAAAGATATTTTTCACAGCCACGACCCCTTCATTTTCTAACGTTTCTTCTACGCTTGAACTTGCAGTAGATAATCCCTTGATTTTCTCAATTAAATCTTTCTCTAAGTTCATCCGTTGCTCTGAGAAATCAAGCAGATCTAAAATTAAATCTGTTCTTTCAATAAAAAGGGCATCCAACGAAGAAATTGCATTTTCAATTTGATTTCGATTTTTCAAAAGCCGTATATATTTTGAAATTAGGGCTGCTAATAAAACAATCCCAATGCTTATAAAGAATAAATATTGTGTGTTTAAAACCATAGTTGATTTATTGATTTGTACAATTAACTAATAATGATGACCCGTTTAGAATTTTTAAAGTTGATTCAGTATGAATTGAGGTCATTTATCAACCTTATTTGCGCAATAATTATTTGCCACTTTAGTTTTAATCCATTGACATAATTACCGCTCCATTCTCATCCATTTCAAATTCAAACTCATAATAGTTTGTTACAACATCTCTCCCTTCTATATGATCGTTTTCCCCTTCAAGTAAACAATTTAAAATAAAGGTGTCAGCACGCTTATTATCCTCAAATTCGATCTGATACTCATATAAACTATGATCAACATATTCAGAAGAGATAAGGCTTTTAGCCGTTTCAATATTCTTTTCAATCAAGTTGAAATCGATATCACTAATTTTTTTTGGCTCGTTTTTTTTATGTACTCGGACAGAGAACTCACTATCAATTATTGAAATATTTGGTTCACCTTCTTGCGTTAATTGGAAATCTATCCGATTCAAGGTTTCTTCTTGCGCCTCATCACTTGTTACAATGCTAATTGCATCCATTGACGTTTCTAACTCTGTCTGTGATGTCAATCTAATTTCATAGGCCAATACGTCTCCTGCGGCAGCTATAATTTCCTTTTTAACTTCGGCTATCTCACCTGGTTTATCTAAATCATAGATACTTTCTTTATTGCCGCAAGCTGCTAATGCAATTAAAACTCCTATTGAAAGAAATATTTTAGTTCTTGTCTTTTCTCTTTTCATATCAACTATTTTTTTGTTTTTATCAAAGGGAATGAAAAAAGAAGGAGAAAAAAAACCAAATAAGTATTCGCTCAGTACGATCAATTTTTCGTCACAAGTGAATTTGTTTTTGTTTTGAAGATTTTAACAATAAGCGTTCAATGATAAGTATTCCATTGCCGTTACAAGGGGGAAACGTTCTAGTTGCTGATCCAATTTCGGATTAAAGACCTCCAAATATTTTGGCCATAATACTATCCTTTTTTCTAATCGAAACGGCTATTTTATCACCATTTTTGAGAAATAGAAAACGGGTTTTGTCATACCTATCTATAAAAGAAATATTAACTAAATAGGATTGATGTGTTCTAACAAATGTAGCGGCAGGAAGTTGATTGACAAAGTCCTTTAAAGGCTTTGACACTACAAATTTTCGCCCGTCTGACAAAAAAAATGTTGTATAACCACTATCCGCTTTGCAATACATGAGGTGTTCAAAGTCAACAATTTGAAAACTGTCTTGCATTCGCAATACGATTCGATCATTTTTTCCAATAAATTGATCTTTAACAACAGTCATTCGTTCTTGCGTTTGGTTCTGCGTGATAGCCATTACTTTTTGAATGGCTTCATCTAGTTCCCCCGAATCGATTGGTTTCAAAATATAATCTACAGCTCCGCATCTTAATGCTTTCAAAACATAATCTTCGTAAGCTGTAATAAAAATTATCTTGAAATTTATTTCTGCTATTTGATCTAAAAAGTCAAAGCCATTTCCATCTTTTAAATTGATATCTAAAAACACCAAGTCCGGAGATGTCGCCTTGCAAAGCAAAAGAGCATCTTGAACAGATTCGCTTTCACCAAGAATTGTTACTTCACTAGAAAGGTTATTAAGATTTGCTTTTAAAGCTTCTCTTGCATATGCCTCATCTTCAATTATTATAGCTTTAATCATTGGTGTATGGAATTGTTAATAGTACAATTGTTCCTTGCTCATTTTCCTTTTCTCGGTCAAAAACTACCAAGTCAGCCTTTGCTTTAAACTCTTTCGCCAGCAGTTTCATTCGTTCTGCCGTAATAGTAGTTGACAAGGATTCCTTTTTCGGAACTATTGAGGCTTCAGAAACGGTGTTTACACCAATTCCATTATCAATAATTTGGCAAATGAGCGACTGCTTCTCTAAATAAATATTAATCTTTAGATTACCCTTTCTGTCAATATTTTTAAATCCATGATCAATGGCATTTTCAACAAAAGGCTGGATCAACATTGGTGGAATGTAGGTGTTTTCTCCATTAATATTTTCACCCACCTCAATTAAAAAATCAAAAGCTTCACTGAATCTTGCCTTTTGTAGCTCTAAATAATTCTTAATTGCTTCTAACTCATCATCAAGAGACACCACTTTATGACGCGAGTTTTGTAAAATGAGTCGAACAAGTCTGGAAAATTTGGACAAATAATTTGCAGCCGTTTCTCTTTTTCCACTAAGGATCATACCTTGAATTGTAGCTAATGAATTAAATAGAAAATGCGGCGTAATTTGTGAGCGTAAAAGCTGTTGATTGATTAGCAAATAATCGCGACTCGTTTTAAGGTTTTTATATCTCAAATATACGAGGAGACTACCCCCAAATATGACAACAAATAGAACAATAATAATCCATATTAGAATCTGCTCACGTGATCTTTCCAATTCTTCGCTAGTAAGTACTATTCTAGTTTTTAGGTTATCCTCTCGATCATAAGAATTTTTAAGATCTTGTATTTCTTGATTCAAACTTTCTTGGAAAAGAAAATTATTCAATTCCTTCATTTTTTCAACATAAACAAAGGCCGAATCAACCATTCCAAGTTTTGAATATGCAATGTAATAGTTTTGAAAAACTAATTCATAAACGGGATTATTTTCATCTAATTCTACTCTTGCTGCCGTATCAAGATAAATTAATGCCGTTTCGAAATCATTTAATTCCACGTAAGACGAAGATAAATTTGAATAACAAAGTACTTTTCCATAATTATCGCCATCAGCTTTAAAAGAAAGCGATTGTTTTGTGCAATAAATGCTTGAATCTAAATCACCTTTTTCAGCATAAATAATGGCGAAATTCGTGAAATATTCACCCTGTCTTCGATCAGCTACAATTGCGTCATAATCTATCTTACTGTAAATTTCATAAGCTAATTCATTCTCGTCATTTTCATGACGAAACAATCCTAGCAGCAAATTCAGATAGGCAATTCCCATTGAATCGCTTTCACTATAGTGTCGAAGCGTAAATTGAGCAGATTCAATGCCTCCCTCAAAGTCTTTAAGGAAATATAAATTCTCTGTTTTATATCGAGAGGCTTTTATAATGTTTGTTGTATCGTTTTTTTCCAAAGATTTATGAAGCCATTTTTCTGAATACATTAGACCATTCTTAAAATCTCCCATTGCCATGTAGGCATAAATCAAATATACATAATCCGAAGGCTTACAAATTGGCATATCAATAATTGGCACTAAGCCTTCAACTATAGGTTCGAATTTACCTTGCGCTGCTAATTCAATCACAATTTCTTCTCGATCCTTTGAGTAGCAATTAAATCCGACAAATAGAAATAATATGAAATGGAATCTAGCTAACATTAATTAAAAATTTTATTTAAATAAAGTGTTATTTATGTTGAACAAACCTCAAATGGTTCATAAACATAACCGATTCTTTAATTTGCTCTCAAGATGTTTATAATATTTCGATTTTCAAATTCTTAGGTTGCTTATTTCAATAAAGCATTACTATCGCTACGTTGCAGTATAAGCGTTATCATAGATACTATAGCAATCTAAGCAAGAGAAGAATCTTGTTTATAACTAAGGTAAGGTACTATCGTTTAAAAAAAACAACTTTCAAACATTACACTCCACACACAAACCCGTCGCTTGAATTTCTAGTTGATCAATTTGATAACCGGGTAAAACAATCGCCGGAAATGGATCTACCTCCACACAAAAAATAGTGCTGCATTGCTTGCATTTAAAATGAACATGTTGATGATTATGTGTCACCTGGTCACAATCACGGCAAATTGCATAATTCGATTCTTCGCCACTAATTGTAATTTCATGAATGATTCCTTTTTCTAAAAAAATTTTAATGGTACGGTATAAAGTTATACGGTTATAACCCTCTAACGCCTTCTCAATCGTTGAAAGTGGAATAGCATTTTCATGTTGACAAAAAATTGCCAAAACTTCCTTTCTGAAAGGTGTTTTACTTAATTTTTTATCAGCTAATAAATCTTTCATAAAAAAACTAATTGCAACAATGTTGCAATTATCTAAATTCATGTATATTTGCAACATTGTTACAAATATAAGGGATTGAATGAAAAAGAGTATTGGAATAGCGCTTATTTTATTGGTATCGATTGGTACGTTTGGTCAGACATTTACTGGCACAGTGCTTCATAGCCAAACAAACGCCCCACTTGAAGGCGCTCAAATCTATTTTACCGATTTAAAAACGGGAACAGAAACTGACGAAAGCGGAATCTTTCTAATACAAGATCTCCAACAAAAAAGCCTTCACATCCAAATTACGCTGGATGGGTATAATATGATCGAGGAGTTCATCAACCTTGAAGCAACAAGCGCAAAAACATTTCACTTAGAAAAGGGTCATTTTGAACTTGATGAAGTCATAGTGTCCGCACCAAAAACAAGGTTACAAGGTGAAAACATTGTGAATATTACACATAAAAAAATGGCCGAATTACAGCAATCCGGCCCGCTAACGTTGGCCGAAGCGATAAGCTCAATTCCTGGAGTGGAGCAAACTACCACCGGCGCAGGAATTGGAAAACCCGTGATTAGAGGTTTATCTGGCAATAGAATTGTCACCTATTCGCAGGGCATCCGAATTGAAAATCAACAATGGGGAGATGAACATGGTTTGGGAGTTGGTGAAGTTGGAATTGAAAGTGTTGAAGTGATTAAAGGTCCCGCTTCTTTACTTTATGGATCAGATGCACTAGGTGGTGTTCTTTATTTTAATGACGAACGTTACGCCAGTCAAAACACAATTGAAGGATTTGCTCAAACGCAATTTCTTTCGAATACATTAGGATCTAAAAATAGCCTTGGTTTTAAAATTCACAAAGGCAAACTCAAATTCAACCTCTTTGGCGCCTACTCTTCCCAGGCCGATTATCAAACTCCCAGTTTTGACCGTGTCTATAATACACGCTTTGATGAAAAAAATGCAAAGGCAGCTTTAGGTTTTAATACCAGCTCTTGGATTTCAAATATTCGTTATAGCTATTTGCAGAATAATTATGGAATTATAGAAGACAGTTCCTATACCAATGATGCCGATCGCAACTTCATCATCCCTTTTCAAACCATTGACAATCATAATGTGAGTTTTGAGAATATTATTTTTGCAAAAAAATCAAAATTGAATTTGACTTTGGGTTATACCAATAACTACCGCAAAGAATTTGAAGAAGATGCTACGGAACAGGCTTTAGGTCTTTATTTAAACACCTTTACCTATAATTTTAAATGGCATTCTCCTACTTTCAAAAAACGATTCGACTTTATTGTTGGTTCGCAAGGAATGGCGCAGCAAAATAAAAATAATGGCGAAGAGGTTCTAATTCCAGATGCTGCCACAAACGATTATGGTGCTTTTTTCATTGGAAACGGCAACTTTGATAAACTGCAATTTCAAGCAGGAATGCGCGCAGATTATCGCGAAATTGACACCAAAGAAATGCTCACGGACGAAGGTTCATTTCCTGCACTGAATCGATCCTTTAAAGGATTGACTTATTCGGGCGGTGCAGTTTACAAACTCAAAAAAATCAAATTTAGAGCAAATGTTTCAAATGGTTTTCGTGCGCCCAATACCACTGAATTATTATCAAACGGTGTGCACCACGGAACCAATCGTTACATTAAAGGAGCTTCAAATTTGATCAATGAAAAGGCGACTCAAACCGATTTTTCTGTCGACTATCAAAATGATCACCTTGCTTTTTCCATTAATGCATTTTACAATAACATTCAAGACTATATCTTTCTTTCCCCAACAAATGACGTGTTAGATGGTAGTCCTGTTTTTGAATATTTACAAACGGATGCCTATTTGTACGGCGGAGAAGTTGGTTTCCATTATCATCCACATAAAATACATTGGCTGCACTTAGAAAGTAATCTTTCTACGGTTATTGCTGAAGATAAGGCTGGAAATTCGCTCCCATTAATTCCGCAAACTAAAATTAGTTCCACTGCGCGGGCGAACTTTACTGGTGATGGCAAATTGCAATTGAAAAACATTTTTGTGCAGCATATTTACAAATTTCAACAAGATAGAATTGGTCTTTTTGAAACAGCAACCAATGATTATCACCTCATCAATGCAGGTTTGAGTCTTGAAGTTGCAAGCAAGAACAATCCCATTGAAATTTCTGCAGGTGTTAAGAATGCGCTCAACACTTCTTATATCGATCATCTTTCAAGATTTAAACCAATGGGGATTCAAAATCAGGGAATTAATTTTTATATTGGGGTAAAGGTGAAGTTGGAGAAAAAATTAAAATAAATTATGATATTCCAAGCAGGAATTGATCTAGAAATAAAAGATAGAGATGTACAGGCTATCATTGATTTGGATACTGGCTTAATCGGTTTCACTGAAAGAGTGGCTGATGATTCGAAAGAATATCATTACTCAAAAAGCCCTATAGAATTTAGAATCGCTTTTTTTGAAAAAATAGAAGCACTTTGCGTTAGTAAAAGTCATTTTAATTCTAAGATTTACAGAAAAGGTAAAGTAGCGAATCAATTATGGGATTCAATTGAAGAAAATCAATAACCTATGAAAACACTAGTTCTAGGAGCAAGCGGCGCCACAGGCAAACATTTAGTTGAACAATTACTCGCCATGAATCAGCAAGTAAAAGTAATTGTCCGTTCTACGGCTAAAATTCCCGAATCGTGGAAAAGCAATAACAATCTAAGCATCATTCAAGCCACTGTTTTAGATATCCCTATGGATGAAATGGCCAAACACATTAAAGATTGTGGTGCAGTTGCATCTTGCCTAGGCCATAATATAAGCTTCAAAGGAATTTACGGAAAGCCACGAAAGTTGGTAAGAGATTCGGTTAAGCTGCTTTGCAAGGCTATCACTCAAAACAAGACGCAACAACCTATCAAATTAGTTTTAATGAATACGGCAGGAAATCGAAACGGCGACTTAACAGAACCAATTTCATTCGGAGAAAAAATTGTTATTGGATTAATTCGAGCGCTATTGCCACCGCAAGCAGACAATGAGCAAGCCGCGGAGTATTTAAGAGTCCAAATAGGTCAAAAAGATCCTCATGTCTCATGGGCTGCCGTGCGACCAGATGACTTGATAGATGCGGATGACGTCTCTGATTATACAGCACACCCATCTCCAACGTGTAGTACAATTTTTAATGCGGGAAAAACTAGCCGAATTAATGTGGGACATTTTATGGCTACTTTGATCACAGATGATGCTGTTTGGAATAAATGGAAAGGCCAAATGCCTGTTCTTTATAATCAGTCATCTGAAACAAAGGAAAAATAAATCGCTCATAAAATGAAAGCAACATATAATAGTCCCGATAGTTATCGAGGAGCGCGGTAGCGAAGAAAGAAAAAGAATCAAAATGAAGTTCACTAGAAACCAATCACTTCCTCATAAAGTTGACTATTGGATCATTGATCAAAAAGGTTTAACGCAAGGAATGATCATGAACAATGACCCAAAATTTGATCGTTCGAATTTTTTTGCCATCCAAAACTTATTGCAAGTGACAAACTTCATGAAAATTGAAGCAGAACTACCGGAAAATGTCACCGTACTTAAAATGTTTGAACTCATTTTAGCCGATATGCCCACTGCTAAGAATTTCACTCAGCTGAGACAAGAAATAACCGCGAAAATTAACAATTTGAAGCCCGAGTATGATAATTACGCCAACTACTTATTGGACGATTCAATTGTAAAATCAAAAGAAAAAATACACGAAGTATTCAATGAAAACGAATTTTGGAAAATCGTTGAAAAGGCAAAAAACAATGCCTCTAATCGCATAGAACAGCAGCAGTATTTAATCCAAGAACTTATCAAACTAACACCAGAACAAATCATAGGATTCAGATTACAAACCGACAAACTTCTATATGAATCCTACACAAGCGAACTGTTTTCTGCCTGTTATATCATGCATGAGGTAACAACTGACAATAGTTTCGAACATTTCAGAAACTGGCTTATTTCAATGGGAAAGGAAACCTACGATAAAATTATAGATAAAGTTGATAACCTAGTTGAACATGTGACGGACACAACTGTGGTTTTTGAATTCGAAAATTTCTGGTCAATTGCAATTGTTGCGTTCAAATTCAAAACACAAAAGCACCTTTTCCATTATGTAGACTATGCTAATTTTGAATATAAATCAAGAATGCATTCTGCCTATCCGAAATTCGGTTCGACCAAAAGATATTCCGAAATTTGCCCGGAACTTTGTAAAGTTTATGGGCGGGATTATCTGCCAAATCATTCTGCTGGCAAATAACTTCCATTTATAATTGAAATGATCAACAGTAAAAGCGTTCAGCATAATTGATCCAAATAAGAACACAAATGAATCCAATAGAAAACCTAAAAGAACTCGGACTTGAACTACCAGAGACATCTGAGCCAGGAGGCAACTATGTTTCTGTGAATATACGTAAGGACATAGCTTATATCGCCATTCAATTCCCAATTTTAAATGGAGACTTCCTTTATCAGGGAAGATTAGGAGAAACGCTGACAACACAGGACGGATATAACGCAATGAAATTGTGTGCACTGAATGTTTTAGCACAGATTGAAAAAAAAATTGGCTTTAGTCGCATTGTTGGTCTCAACCATATTGACGCATACTTTCAAGCTGGAGAAGATTGGGACGAATCACCTAAAGTTGTAAACGGTGCGTCCGACTTATTTGTAAAAATACTAGCCGAGAAAGGCATACATTCCAGAGCAATATTTGGCGTACACAAATTGCCAAGAAACTTCTCTGTGGGACTAACTACATCTTTTACGATTACGTCAAAATAAAATTCGAACAAATCAGAGGATAGATCCTAGCCCAACAACAAATCAATATTCTCGGGTGGTCTTCCAACAACAGCTTTGTCCCCTTTAATAATAATTGGGCGCTCAATTAATTTGGGGAATTTAACCATAGCTTCAATCCAATCATTTTCAGTCATGGTTTTGCCCTTATAATTGGCTTTAAAATCCGCTTCACCTTTACGAATAATGGCTTCTGCTGGTAAATTCAATTTCTTTAATAAATCCGTGATTTCAACTGCAGAAAGTGGATTTTCTAAATACTTTATAATTTCAAAATCAAGGCCTTTATTTTCTAAGATTTCTAAAGCACATCTGCTCTTTGAACATCTATTATTATGTAATATCTTCATTTCGCTCGTTTTTACTCTGCAATTGTAAGAATAAAAGACAACTTTCTTTATCTTTAGCGCGTATTATAATGTATAGAATGTATCAACACTGTTGGTGCTACGAATAGCTTATGTTAAAAAAACTACTTTATCTGTTCTCATTCTTGTTCTTAACCTACACAGGTTATGGCCAATTCACAACAACTGGTGATGCTTCAAGCACCACTTGTAATTGTTATGAAGTAACGGATGACGCGGCTTCTGAACTAGGTTCCTTTTACAAAACAGCTACCATTAATTTAAATACAGCTTTCCACTTTAAATTTTCTGTCAATTTTGGTTGTGAAAACACAGGTGGCGAAGGTTTGGCATTTGTACTACAACCTTCTACTTGGGATGTGGGGAATGATGGTTACGGAATCGGTTATGAAGATATTACAGGCAATAGCCTGAGCATAGAATTTGACACCAGAGACAATGAAGCATCTGGAGAAATTGCCAACTGGGATGTGCCAAGTGATCATATTTCGCTGCAAGACAATGGCGACATTGATCATGAAATGGACAATCCAAACAATTTATTGGGCGATCCGTCTGGACTAAATGCTGGAGAAGATGCCACACCGCATCCCATTAAACCAGGATTTCCAAATGTTGAAGATTGTGAAGATCATGTTGTAGAAATTATTTGGACACCAGGTGCCAATCAAACCATTCAGGTTAAAATTGACAACATTACTACCATGACCTATATTGGAGATATGATTGCTGATCAATTTGACGGCAATGCAAATGTATTGTGGGGATGGACGGGAAGTACGGGAGTGTTTTCAAATGTTCAAACCGTTTGCACTGCGTTGATTCCTGATTTTTCATATACGCCAACCAATTGTCCGGGTGAAGAAATTGACTTTACAGATGAATCTTGCGCATTTTATACCATTACCGATTGGAATTGGGATTTTGATGGTTTAGGAACTTCCACAGCCGAAGATCCTAGTTTTACTTTTGTTGATGCAGGATCTTTCCCTGTTGATTTAACCATTACAGATAGCGAGGGTTGTGAGACTACAGTTACGATTGAAATCCCTGTTGGTTTTGAAACAGAAACCAGTGTAGATGACGCTACTGTTTGTATTGGCGAATCAACTATCATTCATGCAGAAGGGAATCCTTTTGTCGAAACAGAATGTTGCTTTAAATTGGTTTTAAACGACCTTTGGGGAGATTATTGGGGAAGCGGAACCGCCAATGAACTCGAAATTATTGCAGATGGTGTGACCTTTGGAATGTACACACCAACCTCCTTCGATCCTGGAGCTGGAACAAGTGATACAATTGATCTTTGTTTTGAGCAAGGAACAGAACTAGAGTTTGTTATTCACGGTGAAGATAGCCCAGCAGAATGTGCTTATTTCTTTTTAACAGACGACTTGACCGAATTGGTTTCAGTGGATGGTGCTGTTGGCGGAACATGGTTTGATGGCGCCAACGAATTTCATACAGTAGATTGCGGATTAGACCCGCCAGAGTATGATTATTTATGGGACAATGCGCCATTACTTTCAGACGAAACTGATCCTGATCCTACAGCAACAATTATTACGGACACATGGTTTCATGTTGAAATTACGGATATAGAAACAGGGTGTACAATTCTTGATTCAATTTTAGTAACTGTTCACCCACCAGTAGATGCAGAAATCTCAGGAGATATCACGATTTGTGACGGAGATGTAGGCGAATTAACAGTTACTTTTACTGGACCCGCTCCGTATGATTTAGATATTACAGGACCAAGTGGACCTTTGGGAACAATTACAGACATCCCTGGAAGCCCCTACCTTTTAGAAGTAAGTGAGGATGGTGATTATACCATTACTTATGTGACTGGAGATGGTTGCGAAGGAACTTTTTCAGGTACTGGAATCGTTGAAGTTATTATTCCATTTGCAGTTGAAATTGAAGCAAGTGCCGAGTATTGCGACGGCGATCCAATTGTTGATTTAAACGTAACATCCACAGGTGGTGGAACGGTAAATTGGTATGACAATCCAGGATTGATTCCACCAGAAATTGGAACAGGATTAACATTTACACCCGGAGGAGGAATTGGCACAACAACCTATTATGCGGCAGAAACAGAAGGCGTTTTCGGATGCGAAGGACCAGGTGATGAAGTTACAATTACCATCTACGCTATTCCACCAGCACCAGCCTATACGGGCGAAACTGAATATTGCGAAGGAGATGATGCATCAGACTTATTTGGTGAACCATCTTTGGGCGGAACTATTACATGGTATGATGCACCACCACCTGGCGGAGGAATTTTAGGAACAGAACTTTCATTTACACCACCAATTTTTGAACCAGGGATAACAATTTATTTGACAGAAACTGCAGACGGTTGTGAAAGCCCTGCAACGGAAGTAATTATAACCGTAAATCCTACTCCTGACCCGCCTGCAGTTGTTGGCGATACAGAATATTGCGAAGGAGATATACCAACCCCAATAACAGCGGTAATAGGTTCAGGTGGAACAATTGAGTGGCGAGATGATACAGGTGCATTATTAGAAACTGGAACAACCTTTACACCAACATTGGTAGTTGGAACTACGACCATTTTCGTGTACGAAGTTTTAGGAGGATGCATTAGTGATCCTACCGAAATTGAAATTATTGTAGATGAGTTTCCAACCATCAGTCTTCCAGAAAATTTAACCATTTGTTTAGGCGATTCAATTTTAGTTACGGCAACCAATAATGGCTATGACATAACTTGGAGTGATGGACAAGAAGGTGAATCGGTTTGGTTAAAACCTGAGGTGACGACAAGTTATGTTGGAACAGCAACAAACCCTTCATGTGGGTCTGCTACAGCCACTTTATTATTAACTGTTCATGCGCTTCCAACAATCACCACGAGTGATGATGTTGTTGTTGGAATTGGCGGTGAGGTTGAAATGTGGGCTTCGTCAGAGGATGCAGAAACATTTACTTGGAGTCCTGATATTTACGAATGTATTACAAGCAATTGTTCCGAAGTGCTAGCAGTTCCAGATCGCGCTACAGTTTATGTGGTAACTGTTACGGATGATAACGGATGCTCCAATACCGACACTATTTTTGTTGACATTAACGGAATTATGGAAATATTTGTGCCCAATATCTTTTCTCCAAATGGAGACGGTTCAAATGATTTTGTTGTCATCCATGGACCAAGACTTTTCGAATTTAACATTGAAATTTATGACCGTTGGGGCAAAAAAATGTATCAAACAGATGAACAAAAAGAATATTGGGACGGTACATTTAATGACAAAATTCTTCCACCGCAAACCTTCGTCTATATTATCACTGGCGTTACCATTTTAGGAGAACCGATTAAAAAAGAAGGAAACGTGACTATCATAAGATAACCAACCGTTCATCAAACATTACCGTAATAAATAAAAATACCGTATGCGAAATTTATACTTATTATTGCTTTTACTTATTGGTTCTGCTGGATATGCGCAACTGGAACTTCCAGGAGCACCGCAGAGTTATGATACCGGTACACAACCTGATTGGACACAAACTAACACAAAAGTTGCTGTTGATACATGCGGTGCCTATTTCAACAATTACATTGGTTTAGTAAAAGCTACAGACATTTATTTTGAAGAATTACGAACTGGTGATGGAACAGACTTTACTCCTTATGCAGGAAGAGGGCAACGTTTTCATGCGAACCAACCTATCGAGATTAGTGGTGTACAATTCTATAGTTTTCAAAACAATCCTTTAGAGGATTCATTAATGGTGGTTACGGTTCTTTACGATTGGGATGAGGTTTTAGATTCTACAGGAACAGAACTAGCAAGAGATACTGTTTGGGTAACGCACACTGAATTTACGCCGCTTTTAGTGGATTTAGAAGTAGACAGTTATTTTGATGAACCTATTGTAGTAACAGAAGATTATATTGTTGCACTCTATTCGCCAAGTAATGATTCTTTAAAAATAATTAGTTCAGATCCAGGCGGAGATGGTGATGATGAAGGCGTATCCTTTGTTTATTATGACAATCCTGTAGCGCCAAGTTTTACAGGTTGGTATCAAGCATTGGAAACATTTGGCCCAGGTTATGATCTTGATTTTTTAATGAACCCTTTAGTTCGTTATCACTTGCATGACGATTTTGTAATGGACAACGATACAATTTGTCCTAATGTAGTAAGCGCAGTTTGCACAGACTATCCGCAAGTAGCTAATTTCTCTGATCCGCATTATAACCGCTTCTATGATGATCCAGCTGGAAAAGTAACATGGTTTTGGGGAGATGGTTTGCAAAACACAGGAATGACTGCACCTTGTCATACTTATTTAGAATCAGGCACCTATACCATTACCTTAATTGATTCGATTAGAAGACATGATTATTTTGATTTTACTTGTGCCTTTGAACGCACCAAAACAATTGTGGTGTTAGATTCTACTAAAGCAGGCGGATCAGGAACTTCAACTGGATTAACAGCAAATTTTGAAGGTGATCCAATTAACGCAGATTCTGTTTCATGGAATTTTGGCGACGGTTCGGCATTCTCAACAGAATTAGATCCAACACATATTTATGACGCTGTGGGAACTTATGACGTTTGGATTACAGCATTTGGGCCTTGTAATATCGATTCGCTTTTAATTACAATTGATATTGATGATGTTAGTATTGATCCATCTTATAAATCGCCTTACAGTATCTATCCAAATCCGGCAGATCAAGCTGTTTATATAATGGACTTAGAATTACCAACGCAAGTTTTGATTTTAAATGTGCTTGGTGAAGTTGTTTACACAGGACAAACTGTAAATAATGGATTGAAAATTGAAACCAATCACTTAGCTGCAGGGGCTTATTTCATTCAAATGACGGACGAATTGGAACAAAACACGATAAAGCTCATTGTGAGACATTAATTGATTCAAAAATTTAGAAATTCAAACTCTGTCAAACTTTTGTAGGGCGGTGTTTTTATTTTATCTAAAATAACCTCACCTTTGTGATATGTTTAGGAGGCGTTTAAAAAATCCGATATTCTTAATTTATTTGTTGGTGATTTATGTGACCTTACAATTCAGTTGGTGGCTCTACCTCATTTTTTCTTTATACGATAAAATTTATTCAGACAAAGATACGCTCAGTAAAAAAACATGGATGCTTTTAGGAGAAGGTTCGGTTTTCTTTCTCATTCTTATTATTGGTGTCATTATAATTCTGCGTGCTTTTAAGCGAGAACGCACGCTAACCTTACAACAAGACAACTTTGTATTATCGGTTACCCATGAATTGAAAACACCAATAGCATCTGTCAAACTCTTTTTACAAACCCTACAAAAAAGGGAACTTCCTGAGGATAAAAAAATTGAAATTTACAAGCGTTGCTTAACCGACATTAATCGATTAGATGGATTAGTCAATAATATTTTGATTACAAGAAGCATTGAAAATGAAAACTACTTTTTGAACAAGAAAGAAGTAAATATCAAGGATTTTATAGAGAAACGCATTCTTCTTTTGCAAGATTCTATGTTAAAATCGCATCAAATAAAGTTGAATTTAGAAGAAGCCTCATTAGCTGTAGATGCAATAGGGTTTGAAAGCATCCTTGTCAACCTACTTGAAAACGCATCCAAATACAGCCCAAAGAATAGCACTATTAGCGTTCAATTGCTTAATAAAAGTGATAGCGTGCACCTTCAAATCAAGGACGAAGGAATTGGAATTTCAAAAGAAAAGAGAATAACTGTATTCTCAAAATTTTTTAGAGAAGAAAACGAAATGACCCGCAAATCCAAAGGTACTGGATTGGGATTATATATTGTAAAATTTTTAATTGAACAACACAACGGTCGGATTGATTTAAAGGGGAATGCCCCTAAAGGTTTGATCGTAAATATTGAATTTAAGAAATGAAAAAAAAGGTAGCACTAATAATTCTTGATGGTTGGGGAAATGGCGACAAATCTGAATCTGACGCAATTTTCAATGCGAAAACTCCGTTTATTGATCACCTCAAAAAGGAGTATCCAACAGCTGAACTACTAACACATGGCGAACATGTTGGTTTACCAGAGGGACAAATGGGGAATTCAGAAGTGGGTCATTTAAATATTGGTGCTGGCCGTGTTGTTTATCAAGACTTAACACGGATCAACAAATCAATAGCAGACGGTGAATTCCAAAAAAACGAAGTATTATTAGAGGCTTTTAAACATGCCAAACAAGCTCGAAAGCCCGTACATTTTATAGGCCTTGTTTCTACTGGTGGCGTTCACTCTTCGCAAGAACATTTGCATACGCTTTGCGATATGGCAAAAGAGAATGGTTTGTCAGATGTGTTTATCCATGCTTTTACAGATGGGCGCGACTGTGATCCCATGAGTGGACTTGGTCAAATAACTAATTTAGAAAAGCACCTAGAAACCTCAGTAGGTAAAATAGCATCTGTAATGGGACGCTATTATGCTATGGATAGAGATAATAGATGGGATAGGATAAAATTAGCCTACGACTGCGTAGTGAATGGTAGAGGCGAACAAGTAAACAGTGCAACAAAAGCCATTCAACTTTCATATAACAATGGCATAACAGACGAATTTATTAGTCCTAAAGTTTTGCATGAAAATGGAAAACCTATCGCAAAAATCACGGCTGGTGATGTTGTCATTTGCTTTAATTACAGAACTGACCGTTGCCGTCAATTAACTACTGCTTTAACGCAAAAAAACTTTCCTGAAAAGAGAATTCATGCCATAAACCTGCATTATTGCACCATGACGAATTACGATAAATCTTTTAAGAAAATCAATGTTATTTTTGAAAAAGACAATTTGAAAGAAACTTTGGGCGAAGTAATTTCAGAAGCAGGATTGACGCAAGTTCGAATTGCAGAAACAGAAAAATATCCGCACGTTAGCTTTTTCTTTTCAGGTGGACAAGAGGATGAATTTGAAGATGAATCACGCATTATGATTCCTTCACCTAAAGTGGCAACATACGATTTGCAACCCGCAATGAGCGCGCCAAAAGTTACCAGTGCCATTTGCGAATACAGAAAGAGTGATGCACCAGATTTTATTTGCTTAAATTTTGCCAATACAGATATGGTTGGGCACACAGGTGTTTATGGTGCCATTGAAGAAGCCGCGTCCGTTGTTGACGGGTGTGTTAAAGAAATTATAGAATCCGAAACAGAAGATACTGAATACACTTATGTTATTATAGCCGATCATGGTAATTCTGATTTTGCGATTAATCCAGATGGTACTCCAAATACGGCGCATTCAATGAATCCGGTTCCAATAATCATAGTTGACAAGGACGTAAAGACAGTTAAAAACGGAACATTAAGAGATGTGGCTCCAACTATTTTGGATTTAATGGGCATTGATCAACCTGCTGAAATGACAGGTAGTTCTTTAGTGAATTAAAAGATCTTCTTAGGCGTACCAGCAATAAAGTCTTTCAAATAAAAAGGCTCAAAATAGGCTAGGTCTACAAAATTCTGCTGTTCAAATTTCTCGTGAGCAAAAGCATGCATGCCTTTCGCTGAGACTTTCACGTCTAGATCAAATGAGGCGTTTTTATGTTGTAAAGTCTCTTGGCATTTTTCTGCTCCTGGACCAATAAAACAGATGGGATGTTCTGCTAAAAAATCTTGGTAAGAAATTTCATCAATCACTACTGCGCGTGTTGCTTCTAACTCCTTCATATCTGCATCATAAATGGCAGAATAAACTTCCATGCGCCTCGCATCAAACATGGGGCAAATAAGTATCCCCTGCCCTCTCTTTTCGGCGGCCAATGCTTTCAATGAATTAATGGCTATTAATGGAATGTCTAAAGCGTAACACAAACCCTTGGCGGTAGATGTTCCAATCCTTAATCCGGTATAGGAACCTGGACCTTCGCTAATCGCGACTGCGTCTAAATCATTCAAACTGATATTAGTTTGCTTTAACAAATCGAGCAAGAGCCCATTTAGCCGTTCGGAATGTGAGTAATGATCAGAAAAATGATTGATTGTTGCCACCTCTATTCCGTCTTTCACCAAACTGAGTGAACAAACTTTTGTTGCTGTTTCTAGACAAAGAATTAAACCCATACTTAGTCAATAATCTTTATTTCAACACGACGATTTGCTTCTTCTTGTTGAACATTTACAGGTTCTTCAAATAGCATTTGTGTATTTCCATAGCCTTTAACGACCATTCGATTCCCGTCGATTCCGTTGTCTTTTAAGAATTTTTTTACTGCTTTCGCTCGATTTTCAGACAAGGCTTTAATTTTACCATTATTCTTATATCCTGGTGCATTTACATGTCCTTGAATTTCAATTCTGAGCTCATCATTGACGGCCATAAAATCTAATAAACGTTTTAATGCGGGATAAGCAATGGAAATAAACTCAGCTTCATCCTGTTCAAATTTAATATTCTCAAGCGCTAATTTTTTGCCGGGTGCCAATCGTTCAAGCTCCAATAAAATCTCCATATTATTAGTGGACGACCCTATGGATTCAAAATCCTTCACGAATAAAAAATAACCTTGTGTATTGGATTCAATGTGCATCTCACGCGCAGTGGTGGCATCAAAATAAAAGTCAGTTCCTAAGAACAAATAATTATCCTTATCAACACCAGAAATAATCATGTTTGCCTCTACAGGATCACCTGTTTCTTTGTCTCGAATACGGACACGAATAAAGTTCCCCGTTTTATCCGTTCTATAATCTTGAATCACAGATTCGGTCACAGAGACTTTCCCAATCCGTTTATACTTTACAGTTAGCCGACCTTGATAGGTTGAATTGGTATGAATCATCAAATAAAAAACGTCTGTTTGCTTTGCTTCAATTGATCCTTTAAAGTTGTCACCCCCGGCATCCATTGCACCTTTATTATGGTAAGAAATACTTTGAGAAATTTCTGGAGCAGCTTTGTCAGCTTCTAGATGTTCGCAAAATGAATTGTCCGTTGCTCGAAATAAGTGATAACTAAAATCGACATTGTTCTCAGTTGAAACTTCAAATTCAAAAACACCATCTACATTAGGCTCTAAACGCAACCAAACTGAGTTTACTTCATGAAAGTCAGGATCGAACCCAATAAAGTCATCCCGTAAACCAAAGTTACCCGGAAATTGCAGGTGCGAGGCTGTATTATAATCCATAACCTCTACAGCACCAAAGCAATCCGCAAAAGAATTGGATAAGTGCATTTTGAATCCTTGCCCAAAACCTTGAACAAAAATCAGTAAAAATAATATGGTAATAAATTTCTTCAAACCCTCAATATTGCCGTAAAGATAGCCTATTTTTGTTAAATCATTTTTAATCAGAATTTACGAATTGACCAGCAACATGGAAAAAGTAAAAACGCTTTATGAATTAATCGGTGACGATCGTTTACAAGATCTTATAAACAGTTTTTATGCCAAGGTTTTTGACAGCCCTATTTTAGCGCCATTATTCAACCAAACAAATGCGGATATTATTAAGGATAAACAATTCAGTTTTTTAACTCAATTTTTGGGTGGACCACCCCGTTATATGGAAAAATATGGCCCTCCACAAATGCGCCGCCGGCATATGCCACATGCCATTACAAATGAAGCCAAAGATGAATGGTTAAGTTTAATGCAGATTTCTATTCAAGAATTAGATTTGGCTGATAATTTAAAAACGGCTTTGTACAATTGTTTTCCGAAAGTGGCGCAGCATATGGTGAATAGTTAGATATTGGAGGTTAGATATTAGATTAAAAATCAAACCCGCACCCCCAAAATACATACATCATCTACCTGCTCTAAATCACCTTTCCATTTCCCAAATTCTTTTTGTAAATGTATGATTTGCTCGTCTTCAGAATTATCCGCAATGTTGATTAAAAATTGTTTCAACTGCTTGTATTTATACTTCTTCCCTCGAATACCACCAAATTGATCTGGAAAACCATCTGTAAAAGAATAAATCATGTCGCCTACATTGACAGGAACTACATGCGTGCTGAACTTTTTACGATTTTCTTGATAGCCAATAGACTGCCGGTCGCCTCTGATTTCAACTAAATAATTACGCTCATTTTGGATGACTTCATCCGACAAATCTAAAGCGGCCGTTTTTGGTTTAACGATATACAGTGGATTATTTGCCCCAGCAAATGAATAAGTATTCGTCTTTTTATTGAAACAACACAATGAAATATCCATTCCATCTTTAACATTCTGATTGCTTTGCACAAATGCTTCAATTAATAAATCAGTTGTTTTATCCAAAATCTCACCCGGATCACTCAGCTTAAACTCCTCAATTGTGCGATTTAAAGCATTGGAGCAAACAACACTCACTAAAGCTCCTGGAACACCATGTCCTGTGCAATCAGCAGCAGCAAAATATACGCGGTCACCTTCTTCACGAATCCAATAAAAATCACCTGCAACAACTGCTTTTGGTAAATATAAAACGAAGTGCTTTTGCAAGATCTTCGCTATTGATTCGGCAGATGGTAGAATGGCATTTTGAATGCGCTGCGCATAATTAATACTATCCGTTATTTCTTGATGAATTAGCTCCAATTCCATTTTTTGGTCTTGGGCAATTTCACGTTGCTCATCTGCAATTTGTTTTTCTTCCTGTACACGGTCACGCTGTTTTTCAACCTCATTTTTTTGGGCTAAAATCTCTTCAGAAGCGCGTTTTTTACTTCTGTAATTTCGATAAACTAGAATGACAATACCTAGCATTAATCCAAGCGCCACAATTAATCCAATCATCACCAACTTTGAAGTATGCGCTTTTTGATCGCGAATTTCTTTTTCCTTCGTTTCTCGAATTTCGTCCAATTTAATTTGCTCTGCATTGATGAGGCTATCTTGTAATTTTTGCTCGGCATATTTGCTGTTCAAATTAACACGAATCAATTCTTCGCGTTGCTCAATGCCAAAAACACTGTCCTTTAACTCATAAAATTTTATACTGTATTTATAGGCATTTTTATAATCTTTTAAATCACCATAAAGGCGCAATAATAATTCGTGAAGGCGTAATTCAATCGTTGGATTAGGCACTATCTGGACTTCTCTTTCAATACTTTCTAATATTGGTTTCGCCTCTAATCCACGTCCTAACTCAATTAAGGCCTTTGCAATATTGACTTCACTTTCTTGAATGCTAGATGGTGGTGGCATGTCCATTCTGTTGCGATAGCCCAAACCTTTTTTAAAATAAAACAAGGCAGAATCATAATTTTCATCATCAAAAAAAACAGTTCCTAAATTGTTATACGATTGACCAATGCCATAATTCTCCTCTCCCTGAAGACGTATTGTGAGACAGCGATTATGATTAGCCATGGCTGAATCCAATAGCCCCAAATTTGCAAAAGTAATCCCTTTATTATTGTAAAGATACTCGTAAGTCCTTCCACTAATCTCCTCCGCTTCGGCCTTAAATAAAAGCGCTTGATTGAAATATTCAATTCCTTTTTCACCTTCATCAAAAACGAGGTAAATTATCCCCATCATATTATAAACTTCTAGTTTTTCTCGGGCATCTAATCCATCTTGAATTTTTAGCGCCGCGGTGAAACTATCAATCGCGCGTAATCCCTGATCTATTTCATAATATAATTCGCCTAATCGATAGAAAACAGTAGCTTTCAATTCCAAATCGTCAAGATCTTCGACAATTTCTGCCGCATTTTCTAAATAAGAAAGCGCTTCAGTAAATTTTCGTTGTTTCAAATAAAAGATTCCAATTTCTAATTGCGTACTAGCTCTTTCTTTGTCCGTTTTAACGTGTGCTAGAGCGATTAACAAAGAATCGGGTTCATCATTTACCAAACCAGCATATCCATTGCTAAGAAATGCGAGCATTGCGGCAAATAAGAATGTCCTTAGTTTGATTGGATTCATTGGTTAAGCTCCAAAATACAAAAAACCTTGACTCTAAGAGCCAAGGTTTTTTTATAATTCATTTGCTATTGCGACTTAGATCGCATCTATAATGCGATTTAATGTCGCACTTGGTCGCATTGCTTTGGCTATTGCTTCCTGTGATGGTTGATAATATCCACCAATATTTTCAATATTGCCTTGCGCTCCGTTTAATTCGTTTATAATTTGAGTTTCGTTAGCGGCTAATTCTTCAGCGATACTGGTAAACTTGGCTTTTAAATCCGCATCTTCCGTTTGATTTGCTAATGCTTTTGCCCAATAAGTAGCCAAATAATAATGACTTCCTCTATTGTCCAATTCACCCACTTTACGCGAAGGAGATTTATCATTCAATAAAAATTCTCCTGTAGCTTGATCCAAAGCATCACCCATAATTTGAGCTTGCTTATTACCATAATTTTCACCTAAATGATCCAAAGAAACAGCCAATGCTAAAAATTCGCCTAAAGAATCCCATCTTAAATGTCCTTCTTTCACAAATTGATCAACATGTTTAGGAGCAGATCCACCGGCACCCGTTTCGAATAATCCACCACCGTTCATTAGTGGCACAATCGATAACATTTTAGCACTTGTTCCCAATTCCAAAATTGGGAAAAGATCCGTCAAATAATCTCGCATTACGTTTCCAGTAACACCAATTGTATCTTCGCCTTTTCTAATTCGTTCTAAGGTGAAATTACAAGCGTCTACCTGAGACATTACTCTAACATCTAATCCTTCTGTATTATGATCCTTTAAATAAGTATTTACTTTATTTATGATTTGCGCATCATGTCCTCTTGATTCATCTAACCAAAAAATAGCAGGAACGCCTGTTGCTCTTGCACGAGAAACAGCCAATTTAACCCAGTCTTGGATAGGCGCATCTTTTGTTTGACACATTCTCCAAATATCGCCTTGCTCAACTTTATGAGACATTAAAACAGTTCCGTCTTCCGCTTTCACATTTACCACTCCGTCAGCAGACATTTCAAATGTTTTGTCATGCGAACCATATTCCTCAGCTTTTTGAGCCATTAAACCAACATTTGGTACAGTACCCATTGTTGTTGGATCAAATGCACCATGCTTTTGGCAAAATTCTACAACTGATTGATAAAAATGTGCGTAAGAAGAATCTGGTATTACAATTTTAGTATCCTGTAGGTTACCGGCCTTATTCCACATTTGACCAGAAGTTCTGATCATTGCGGGAATCGAAGCATCAATAATAACATCAGATGGTACGTGCAAATTAGTAATCCCCTTATCTGAGTTTACCATTGCTATATCCGGTCCATTGTCATAAACAGCTTGAATGTCTGCTAATATTTCAGCTTTATTTGGTGCTGCATCAATTTTAGCAATTAAATCGCCAAAACCATTTCTCACATTCACACCTAAATCGGCCAAAGTTGTACCATGCTTTTCCCAAATTGCTTTGAAATATGATTTTACTGCATATCCAAAAATAATAGGATCAGATACTTTCATCATTGTTGCTTTCATGTGAATTGAAAACAAAACTCCTGAATCTCTAGCATCTGCAACTTGTGCATCTAAAAACTGAACTAAAGCTGCGGTACTCATATAAGTCGCATCAATTACCTCACCTGCTAATACAGGAAGAGACTTTAATACAGTTACCTCACCTGCTCCATTAACATGCTCAATAGAAATTGTTCCAGCATTGGCAATCGTTACTGATTTTTCATTTGATTTAAAATCACCGCCATCCATTGTGGACACGTGGGTTTTAGAATCAGACGACCAAGCTCCCATTCTGTGCGGGTTTTTCTTAGCGTAATTTTTTACTGCTTTAGGCGCTCTACGGTCTGAATTTCCTTCACGTAAAACTGGATTAACAGCACTCCCTTTAATTTTATTATAACGCGCTTTGATATCTTTTTCCTTTTCGGTTTCAGCAGTTTCAGGATAATCTGGAATGGCAAAACCGTGCGATTGCAATTCAGCAATAGCTTCTTGCAATTGCGGAATAGATGCGCTAATATTTGGCAATTTAATAATGTTGGCTTCTGGCTTTTTAGCTAAAGCACCTAATTCTGCCAAGGCATCATTCACACGTTGGTCTTCCGCTAAAAAATCTGGGAAAGTTGCTAAAATACGTGCAGACAAAGAAATATCTTTCGTTTCAACTGCAACACCAGCTGAGCTTGTAAAAGCTTTAACGATTGGCAAAAATGATTGTGTTGCCAAAGCGGGTGCTTCGTCTGTTATTGTATAAATAATCTTCGTTTCTTGTGATGCCATCTTATTCAAATAGTTAATGATCCTATTACTTGGCAGGATCGGATTTATAAGGATGACAAATTTATGAATTTGAACGGATAAAACCTGCTCAAAGCTTGATTTTTATACGTTCAAATTTACTTTTGAAAGAGCTTTAATAAGTTTAAAACCTGAGCCCGACTATAACAAACCCTCACAGTTGATTCCAGTTTTCTTAGGCAAGGCATAGGTTAGAAGGAGTATTTATACTTCGATAAACCATAACGCAGTATAAGGAAAATGAAATCAATCCTTCGGAAAGACTAGAAAACGGCAATCTTCTGATCGAAAAAGCCTTAAATTAACCAGTTAGTTTCTCGTTTTTACTATCTAAATCTCACCATTTTCAAGACTTCTGTGGAAATTTGTTATAATCGAGATCAAGTTAATTCCAACGTTTACAGAATAAACGGTATTGTAAACTTTCATATCGGCTTGATTAATTGGCGCTAATATGTCGCGATTGCATTCTAATTCGAGCCATAAAACATCATCAAAACTTAAACCTACTCCAAGATTAAAGCCTAAATTTAATTTAGAATAATCTTCGTATGTCAAGCGCGCACCATTACCAAACGTTTTCGCCTCGTAAAACGGTAAAGTTTTTGATCCATTCTTGAAAAGATACCCAGTTGTTAGGCCCAAATAGTTATACGGCTGTATTCTTTTATTATCCCCCCACTTTCGGACTAAATTTAAATCTGTTGAAACGTAATGATATTTCTGCGCACGTTCGTCTAATTGGTATATATAATAATCACTCACAAAGCCTTTCGTCTCAACCCCAGCCTTAACACGAAATTGCCATTTCTCGCCTAGATTAAAGTCTGCAAATGCATCAATTCCTACTGCCGCCAAACGACCCTCTACTGACCTCGCAAGTCTTTTAGGTATGTTTTGCTCAACATTCAAGTGCCGCGAAAAATTCATTTTTGGTTGAATTCCTGCCCCCGTTAATTGGGCATTAGCGTTTTGAAAAAAGCATAAAAAGGTAAAAACAACACAGGTTATTTTGAATTTCATTTGATCAATTTTTTGGTTAGGCAAGAGTTTCTAGGCAAAAGGCAATAGGTGAAAAATTATTTATTTAGGATTTTGAATTGTAAACGAGGTTGGATATATTTTATTGTGGACTTCCGATTAAAGGAACTTGTTCTCGATACAATTTTAATTTTTGGCGGCGCCAAAATTAAACCCACTCGAACTGACGTTCTGGTTTTGCAGTGTTTTGTGTGATGTTTTAAGTGTTTGGAAATTGATAATTGCTCATTGATAACAAACAACTTTTGCCTCTTGCCTATTTACCTTCTGCTTTTTAATCCAATTTCACTAATTCGTTTTTTAATTCTTCCATAGTATAATCCTTGAAAGAAACTCCTTTCAATTCTCCTTGTGAAGTGATATGTTCAGTTATGGACATTTGGATCTTTTTCTTCATTGTTTTAATAATGATGAGCGTGATGTCTTTCCCTTCCGGAACCCCTCTGAAATGACTTATTCCATCTGCGTATGAAGGTGTTATAATTGATTTTAAATCCTTATAAACAAATTTGATCATTAAATTTTCTGGCTCTTCCAAAATCAAACTCATGTCCACTTTAGGCGAAGGATCATCAACGAAATGGTCGCAATTTAACCAACCTAATTTTGCCGTATTAAAAATATAATAATTGAGTTCCACTTGGTCAATGTCATTAATTGAATTATTTCCGAAATCTGGATATTTGCCTTCTATTTCTTTCAAATAAGCGGCATTCGATAAATGTTTGGCGGGGATATACTTCACAGCAAAATTTACCCAACTTTCCATATCAATTAATGCACCATTTCTTCTATAAGGCCTAACGTTAGGCATGTTTTTAATTAGATTCAAGAGTCTTTTGCAACGTCTCTCGTCATATCCTTTTTCTAATTCAACATTTGTGATTTCACCGTTTTTGGTAACTATAAACTTGATATTAAAATCTCTTAACCTCACATAGTCCCTTTCTTTTTCTGTTAAAATGATTTCATCCTCCAGCCAATCCCAAATATTCTTCCCATCAATCGTCTCCATTGTATCATTATCCAAGTCCTCGTATTTGATAATAAATGGCGTTAATGTATCAACTTCATGCCCCACAGAAGGTTTCTCTTTTTTCCATTTAACCGTATTTGTTGGAGAATCTGTAAATGACTGCGAGAATAATTGCATCTCTGCCGTATTTCCATTCTTTGGGAAGTGAATAATTAGATCTTTGCCTGCTTTCAAATAGACTTTTTTCCCATTTGATGTCGCTTCAACATGAATCATCCCTCCAGTTTCCAAAACCCCATTTTCGGTTTGAGTGGACAAATCTTGAATTAACATATCAGACATGTCATAATATTCTTTCAAAGAAAAATCGACTTGCACAAGCTCTTTACCATCAAATGACTCAAATGAATTCGCTTCAATAAAAATTGCGGTCCCAGCTTCACCAAACAAAATGGTGTCCGAGTTCTGCGCAATATTAAATTGGTTTACCTCAACGTCAAGCTCCTTTTGCAAGTCAATTGCCCCTGAATTAGTGTCACTTTCTGCAGACATTTCTCCCGCGCAAGAGTTTAAAAGAATTGCAATGAATAAATATGGGACTAATTCCAATTTAAGTACTGCTTTCAGATGTTTTGAAATGTTTGATGTCATAAATTCTATTCTTTAAACAAACAACTATTGTCTCCTGCCTAACTGCCTCTTGCCTAAAAAAAATCTAATACAATTCTTCAACAGGTTTCTCCTTCGGCTTTTTAGGGTCTGGCACAAAACGAATACCGATTGTATTGAAGCGTAACTTTGGCAGCGGAATGCGATAATCGGGTGTTTCGTACTGCGTTTGTTTGGTAAATAATTCAAAGGCAAAAAGATCAACTGAAGCAAAAAAGGTCAATGAGAATCCTTTATATTGTTCGGTGATTTGAGGTTGATATTTGAACTTAATAATTGGGTGATTGGTATTAACCATAGTTCCGTCAAAATCTAATGCGGGGCTTGCGCCTCGCACCAATGCGGTTAAGCCAACGCCAAGTGAATTAGTAATTTTAATAGTGGACGAAGGATTCCAATGCACATCTAAATAATGATCAAACCGCACCATGTGATAATTTGATTTGTAGGTAAATCCATCAAAAAAATTGACAATTGAATCGGCATAGGAAGTAGAACTTTCGCGATAGAGAAATTTGCTATTACTAGTGAAATACTGATACCCCAATTCCAATGAATAGCCAAAAGTCACTTTTTTAGGATTTAAAAATTGCCCTCCAAAACTACGCCCCATAACGCCATGCGAAACTGCGCCCAATTCACTTTGAACGGAATAAAAATCAAACGTCTCGTTATCGTTATAAACTAAAACATTGAAATTATACTCATTTTCCGTTTGAATGAAACCCAATTCATATCCTGCGCCTACTACAAATTGACCGTAAGAAAATGATCCCATTTGAAGTAGTAAAATAAAAAAAACAAACCTAATTTTTAATGTCATCTTGTTAATAATACAAAAATGAGTAGTTGAATGTTACAATCTAATGAAATCTAAGTTCATATGTACGTTTCAATTTTTGATCAATTTCAAATCCAGAAAAATTTCGAGCAAAGCGATAATGCTCTTTATTATCGAATAAGATAATCAAAACTGGAATGGTAAACACATTAAATTGAGCGGCAATTTCTGGAAATTCTTGAACGGGGACAATTTCAAATTCTAAAAGCGGATAATTTTCTGAAAAATGCTTTTCCATTTTAGGCAATAGCGCTGCGCATACGCCACAGTTCTCACCTTTAAAGTACAATGCCTTATTCATCAGAAATTAGCGTTTCAGCCATGCGCAAATCAATTGGCCGTGTGATTTTAATATTGGCTTCATTTCCCTCAATTAAATGAATTGTTGTTCCATTCTTTTCAACCACACTGGCATCATCTGTGAACTGCTCAGAAAATTCTAGCGCATAAGCAGATTTTAAAATTTCATTCTGAAAACACTGCGGTGTTTGAACTAACTTATAGTTATTTCGGTTAACGGCGATAGATCCATTCGAATTTATTTCACGAATTGATTCATTAATGTCGAACACAGGAATGGCTGCTCCTTTTTCTAATGCTGTTGCAAAACAATTGGCAATTACAGCCTCTGAAACTAATGGCCGCACAGCATCATGGACGCCAATAACTTTACCTTTTGCCAAGGCTAAACCATTTTTAACAGAGAAAAAACGTTCTTTCCCTCCTTTTACAATCGCATGTTCAATCAAAAAATTATTCTTACTACATAATGCTTTCCAATAATCAATTTGATTGGCAGGCAACACTACTATAATTTGTATTTCAGGATCGAATTGCGCAAATTTTTCAATGGTATGAAATAAAACCGGACGGTTATTTAGATTTAAAAATTGCTTTGGTATCCGAGCTCCCATTCGTTTGCCGATACCGCCTGCACTAATTATTACCGTCCTTGCTACCATTTGGGATTTTGTATAAAAAAAACCGCCGAGTTAGATTTTCAAATGAATGATCTTAAACGGCGGTTTAAATTTAGCTATAATTCTTGAGTCTTAGATGATTAGCATTGCGTCACCGTAAGAATAGAATTGATATTTTTCTTTTATTGCTTCTTCGTATGCTCTTTTTACAAAATCTAAATCAGAAAACGCAGCCACCATCATCATTAAAGTAGATTGTGGTGTATGGAAATTCGTGATCATACAATTTGCAATTGAAAATTCGAATGGAGGGAAGATGAATTTATTCGTCCAACCACCGAATGGTTTCAAATAACCATCAGTAGAAACACTTGATTCAATTGCGCGCATACTAGTTGTACCTACTGCACAAATTCGTTTCTTATTCCTTTTTCCTTCGTTCACCATATCCGCAACTTCTTGCGTGATCTCAGCTTGCTCAGAATCCATTTTATGTTTTGTCAAATCTTCTACGTCTACCGTACGGAAAGTACCTAAACCAACGTGCAACGTAAGCTCTGCAAATTTAACACCTTTGATTTCAAGGCGTTTTAATAATGCACGGCTAAAATGCAATCCTGCTGTTGGTGCAGCAACTGCTCCTTCATTCTTAGCGTAAATTGTTTGATATCTTGCTTCATCTTCAGGAACAACATCACGCATTCCTTTAATGTATGGTGGAATTGGAGTTTCGCCCAATTCTGTAATTTTTTCTTTGAATTCTTCATAAGAACCATCAAACAAAAAACGAATCGTACGTCCTCTTGAAGTTGTATTATCAATTACCTCAGCAACTAATGAATCGTCATCCGTAAAATAAAGTTTGTTTCCAATACGGATTTTTCTTGCTGGATCAACCAACACATCCCATAAAAGACTTTCACGGTTTAATTCTCTCAATAAGAAAACTTCAATTCTTGCACCTGTTTTTTCTTTATTTCCATATAAACGTGCTGGAAAAACTTTGGTGTTGTTCATTATCAAAACATCATCCTCGTCAAAATAATCCAACACATCTTTAAATTGCTTGTGTTCGATTGTTTGCTTTTCACGATTCAAAACCATTAAGCGTGCTTCGTCACGATTTGGATTTGGATGCTGTGCAATTAATTCTTCCGGTAGTTCAAAATTGAATGCTGATAACTTCATACAGTATGTCTAGTTTTTAAGAGGACAAAGTTAACATTTATAAATGTGAAATAAAACTGTTAATGAATCCAAATTACGCAACAACAGGAAAGTGTTGCGCAATTTGAACTCTAAAGCTATGCTAACTGGCAATTACCATAGCTTTTTCAACCAAATTTAAAAATCCGATTTTACGCGAATCATCCAAATTTAAGGTCGATTTTGCCAATGCTAAGACCTCTTCGAGGGAATAATCGTTCATATATTGCGATTCGCGCAGGATTAAAGAGAAGGCAGCAACTGCCGCTGAAAAGCGAAAATCCTTAGAGTTTTCATCCAAATTTTTCGTAGAATTATTAACTGTTAGTTCAATTAATTGGCTTTCATTTTCATCAGGTTTTTTGTAACGTAATTTAATTGTTGCTAATTCCGCCGAACTATTATTGATTTGCTGCTGATATTTTAAATCGTTCTTTTTAGCAGTTCCTGGAATTATTTCATAAATGGCTGTTACTGTATGTCCTGCCCCTAATTCTCCAGCATCTTTTTTGTCATCTGCAAAATCCTCTGCATTCATTAATCGGTTTTCATAACCAATCAATCTATATTCTGAAACGAATTTTGGATTAAACTCAACTTGGATCTTCACGTCTTTGGCAATTGTGAATAACGTTCCGGCTAAATTATCGACTAAAACATTGTTGCTTTCACCTATATCATCAATATAAAAGTAATTGCCATTGCCGTGATCAGCCAAGCTTTCCATTTTAGAATCCTTATAATTCCCCATTCCAAAACCTAAAATGGTTAAGTAAACGCCTAAATCTCGTTTCTCCTCAATTAGTCGGGTCAATTCTCCACCAGATGATCTTCCAATATTAAAATCACCATCCGTTGCTAAAATGATCCTGTTATTTCCTTCTTTGATGAAGTTCTCCACGGCTTGGTCATAGGCCATTTCAATTCCACCCTCGCCATTGGTTGAACCACCAGATGATAAATTATCGATTGCTGCTAATATTTCAGTCTTATTTTCGCAAGAAGTTGATTCAAGCACTAAGCGCTCATCTCCAGCGTAAGTTACTATTGAAACTTTGTCTTTGGTATTGAGTCTATTCACCATTAATTTGAAAGACTTTTTTAATAAAGGCAACTTATTTTTATCATCCATTGATCCTGAAACGTCCAATAAAAAAACCAAATTTGAAGGCGGCAAATCCTCAATTGGAACGGTATAGCCTTTTAGTCCAACATGCATTAATTGATGCGCATCATTCCAAGGACATTCTCCCATTTCGGTATAAACAGAAAAAATATCCGATTTAGAAGGGGTTGGATAATCATAATCAAAATAGTTGATGAATTCCTCCGTTCTAACAGCATCTACAGGTGGTTGTTGCCCTTGATTTAACATACGTCGAACATTGGTATAACTTGCGTTATCTACGTCAATTGAAAAAGTTGAGAGAGGATTAACGCCTGGCGATAAAAAATCGTTTTCTGCCAAATAATCATATTCTTCTGTGTTAAAATCTTCAGACACTTGTTCTTCCATTATCATCATGGCGTCTCCAGCTTCATTCATCTCATAGTAACCGTCGTCTACTTCTGTGGACATGTCATACATGACGGGTTCTTCATGTGAATATATATTATCTGTCGCTTCATCTCCTCCGCCTCCGCAAGAAGCAAGTATGACTAAACTTGTAATGTATGCTGCGATTATTCTCTTTTTATTTTTCATCTTTTTAGATTTTTAGTGTTAAGTTTTATGTCACTTGTTCTCGATACAATCCCCAAGAGACTTGGGAATCACTCGAACTGACGTTCCTTTTTTTTAGTGATTAATTTATTTACTTTGCTTTCTGTTTGCGTAATTTGAGTCTTATGATTAGCAGGATTATGGCAATTAGCACTAATACAGGCCAAATGCTTACTAGGCCAACAAAAAACCATACTGTACCTTGCCATCCGTTAGTAAAGGCGTTTTCAAATTTATTATCAAATTCTACTGGCACATCAATTGTTCTGTAGTAGGTTAAATTAATTGTGGCATATTTAACGCTGCCTGACAAATACTTAAGCCTACCTTCATACGATTCTATTTCAGCTTGCAAGGCTGTAATTTCGCGTTCAATTTCCATTATTTTGGCAATCGTCTCCGCTTTATCTAAAAGGGCAATAAATCTTATTTTTAATTCCTTTTTAGTGTTGATGCGCGCCTCAACATCAACAAATTCCTCCGTCACATCATCCACCTCAATTGTTTTGGAATCGAAACTGCCAACACCATTTGTAATGGCATCCATAAAAGGATCAAAATTAGCCGCCGGAACACGAATAGTAGTCGTGACTGTTTCTTGATAAGGGGAAGCATACTGCTCTTCATGCTCAACATAGGCTTTAAAATCTTTCACGGCTTTTTTCACAATGCTCTTGCGTGCGCTTAAACTATCCGTTTCAAAACTGAGTGATGCATTCTTAATGAGCTTCCGATCTAAAATCATTTGATCGTCTAAATCAATTTGCGCTCCGTCGCCATTTGGAGCCACACTGTTATTATTAGATTCGTAGCCCTTTTCTGTTGCTTGATAGTCATCACTTGCGCCTACCATAGCTTCGTCATAATAAGCATTCATCTCACTCTCAGTCATTTTTCCGCCGCATGCAGCAAGGAGCAATGTTGTGATCATAAACACGGGTAATAGTTTCCTGTTAAATTTCATATGATTGATTTTTATTTATTGATTTATCCTAGAATCTCGCAGAAGGTCACCTGCTTTGAACTTTTTTTTTTTAATTTGGGTGACCTTTTAGTTTTTAAAGGATATATACTATTAGTGCTTGTGACTATAGACCAAGAAATAACAACTAGAATAGTTGATCAAATTCGCGTTAGAGATCGGAATACACTGACCTCTGTCTATAGAGATGCATATCCAATGGTAGAAAAATATATTCTAAACAATAGTGGTTCAAAAACTGAAGCTCAGGACATTTTTCAAGATGCACTTTATGTGCTTATAAAAAAAACAGCCGATAAAAACTTTGAATTAACAGCCAAGGTGAGCACTTATTTATTTAGTGTAGGCAAAAACTTGTGGCTAAAACAATTGGTCGCGCATAAAATAGATGCCTCTGGCCTGGCTACCGAAAATGAATACGAAGAACAGCTAGATGAAGTTGATATAACGAAACTTAAAAAAGTAAAACACATGCAAGCTTGCATTACAAAGCTTGGAGAACCATGTTGTACAATTATTACGCAATTCTATTTTTTGAAAACACCAATGAAGCGCATTGCTGAAATGTTGCATTACACAAATGCCAACAACGCAAAAAATCAAAAATATAAATGCTTTATGCGTTTAAAGAAAATGGTTTTGGGGGTGAATAAAGGGGAATAATGGAAGAACGGGAACATATCGCATTATTTGATCGCTACATTTCTGGAGAGATGGATGCCGCAGAGAAATCGGCATTCGAGGAGAGATTAACGCATTCAGAATCCTTAAAAAAGACCTTTGAGGAATATACAACGTTTTCAGCTGAAATAGCTGCAGGAGGAGAATATGGCGCAATAAAAAAAGAATTGGGCACCATCCATCAAGATTTACATGGAAGAAAACGTTCTAAACTTTTCAGTCCGAAATTTTTGATACCCGTTGGCGTTGCGGCAACAATTACATTGGTATTTATGATTAGCCCGTGGAACAGGATGAACGACAGCACTATGGCTGAGAATAACATTTACGAACCACTCGCAAATCATTCTAATGATGGCTATGGAGAATCAGATGATGCCCTGATTATGTATGAAGAAATGGTGACAGAGGCGGCAGGTGATGCGAATCCAGACTCGGCACAAGCTGACGTAGAAGATCTTCTCTTAAGGGATTCATTGGCGCAGATTAATCTATCACCCCACGGAACTGCCTTTCTAATATCAGAGGATGGGTTCTTTTTAACCTCCAAACATTTAATTGAAGGTCAAAAAATTGTTGACTTGCAACAAAAGGGATTAGGCTTAACGTTTGAGGCAGAGGTTATTTACAGCGATTCGATTCTAGACTTTTCTATTTTGAAAAGCTCCATTAAAACGGCTATAAATTTTGACGCAGTCCCTTATGAAATAGTGGAAGAAACTCCGGAACTAGGTGATGCTGTTTTCACATTGGGCTATACAAAGAAAGACATTGTTTACACCGAAGGAGTGGTGAGTTCGGAGACGGGATTTGAATCAGATTCTATTTATTTTGAGGTGTCATTACCTTCAAATGCGGGACATAGTGGCGCCCCGCTTTTTAACGAAAAAGGGAATTTAATTGGTATTATTACTGCGCATCTTTCAGACAAGCAAGCCGTCACATATATACTGAGACCCGATTATATTCAAAACAGATTGGATGCTTTATCTGACTCCCTTTCTATCGATTTATCGACCAATTACTCGAAAAAAAATGCGTCAACCAAGCGCTTAATCAAGCTTTATCGCCCGTTTATCTTTGAGGTTCATTAATTCTCAACAACCGATAAACAACTAACCATCAAGCTCTTTAACGCGTACCCTTTTCTTTATTTTTAAAATAATTGCAGCAGCATTTGCATTTCCGAATAAAATTAGCATACATTTGTAGTGTACTATTTCACTAATACACCTAAACAAATAAAATAATGATAGCATTCAACAATTTTAATTTTGCTTATCACAAAAAATATCCGCTCTATGTTGATCTCAATTTAGAACTTTCACCCGGCAAAATATATGGCTTGTTTGGAAAAAATGGAGCGGGAAAATCAACCTTACTCAAAAATATTACCGGACTCAATCGACCAACTACCGGCACTGTACAAGTGAACGACAAAACACCGTATAAGCGGAAGCCTTCTTTCTTAAATGACATATTTTTAATACCAGAGGAAGTTTATATTCCAGCTATCAGTCGCGAGAACTATATTAAAACCTACGGAAGTTTTTATCCAAATTTTTCGAGAGAGTCATTTTTATCGCATTTGGATGAATTGGATGTGCCTGAAACAAAAAACTTAACGAAGCTCTCTTTTGGTCAGCAAAAAAAATTCATTATTTCATTTGCCTTAGCCTGTAATACAAGTGTGCTAATTATGGATGAACCCACCAATGGTTTGGATATTCCCTCTAAAAGTGAATTTAGAAAACTGATGGCCAAAACCATGAACGAGGATAAAATCTATATCATTTCTACCCATCAAGTAAGAGATCTTGATAATATTTTAGATCATATCTTAATCGTAAACGCAGGCCAAATTGTATTGGATGCAAGTATTTATGAGATCTCAAAAAAGATTGCATTCAATTTTTACCTGAATCTGCCTGAAGAAGTGGTTACAATTGCAGTTGATGAAACAATTGGCGGTTATTCAGTCATGGAGAAAAACACAATGGATGAAGAAACTACGATCAATCTAGAGCAGCTTTTTAACACGACAATTATGAATCCAGACGCCATTACAACACTTTTTAAATAAGCCCTATTATGTACGATATTTTCAGTTTAAAACGCTTTTCACTTTCACTTAGAAGACTTTTTGTAGAAAAAGGCATTAAGATGATAGGAAGTATTTTGATCATTCTTTTTGTGATGGTTCTTTTTATGAATATAAATTTTGCTCCGGGGTTCTATTCAGAAATCCGCATGTTCTTTTTAGTACTTGCATTAATGTTTGGCCCTGTACTTTATATGAGTGTTGTCGCCAATGAGTTCACTAACCATTCGAAAGGGATTTCCTATTTACTAATGCCCAACTCAACCTTTGAAAAATGGCTCACAAATAACGTGATCGTAATTGCCATATTTTATATCGTTTTTGGTTTATTATTCCGTTTGGTAGACCTATGGATGATTGGTCGTTTGAATGCTAATTTTGGATTAGCAGAAGGCAAGGTAACGCCAGTAGAGTTTGCATCAGATATATTTGTCATTTCGGGTCTAATTGGAACCGCTATTTCATTAGGCATTTTATTAGGATCGCATTATTTTAAGAAAAATAGCATGATTATCTCGCTCTTGCTAATGTTTGGTTTATTTATGTTCGCATTTTTTCTAGATTATATATTTGCCAATATGTTATTTGATGGACAAGTTCTTTTTGGCGACTCCGCCCCATTTGGTCCAGTATCGGTTACAGATCCATCCTCAGCAGTTGGACATTATCATCTTGACATTCCAATAACAGCAAGACAACTAATTACCTATACCTTTGTGCCAATAATCGCGGGTCTGTCGCTGACTTACTTTGTCAGACTTAAGGAAAAGCAACTCTAATATGGAATTCAAACAAAAACAAACCATATACCTACAAATTGCTGAAAGCATCTGCGAAAAGATTGTGGGCGGCTTATTATCAGAAGGTGAAAAAATTTCGAGTATTCGATCTTTGGCTGTTGATTTGGAAGTAAATCCAAATACAGTTCAGCGCACCTATGAACACTTACAATCTGAAGGGGTTATATATACACAGAGAGGTCTAGGTTATTTCGTATCTGAAGGAGCCAAGGCAAAAATCAAACATACGAGAAAGGCAAAGTTTCTGGAAAAAGAACTCCCTAGCCTTTTTAAAAACATGTCATTATTAGATATTGACATTGATTTAATTGTTAAGAAACATAAAGAATTTAAGAAATAATAGCGCAGCAATGAAAACAAGCATCAAATTATTACTCGGACTTTTACTAGTGATTATGGGAGGTCTTTTTTACGTCAAATACGACTTGAAACAACAATACAAATCACTTGACACTTCTGACCCCTATTTCGGGTTTGAAAAAACAGAAGGGCTCCAATTTTCGCACATTAAAATTGAAGGTGGAAATAACAGTCATTTATATATTGAACCGGCTGCAACAAATCGGCTGTTAATTGAAAAAGGGCTATTGTCTGATGTTTCATATAGCGTGGTGAATGACACCTTGATGATCAATTACTCTCCTACCCAAACTCAAAATGGAGACGGCACTGGAAACTATTGGGGTACTCGGGAACGTTCTAGCGTCATTATTGAATATGCTACAGTGGAGTCAATTGTGGCGAGCAATGCCTCAATTGGAATGGAAATGAACGGACAAAAGCAATTTAAAACACAGCTTTTTGGTGCCTCAAATTTGGAATTATTTACCCAGCAAAAAACATTAGAAGCTTTATCTATTGAAGCACATAACGATTCGAAGCACCGAATAAACAACAAGGATGGAGTCATGAACTTGGTCTTTTTAAATGTGGCTTTAACAGATCAAAGCATGGCTGAACTGTATCGAATTTCGTTTGATAGTAGCGCCATACGCCTAGATTCAACGAGTAGATTATCAGCTGACGCCAATTTTTTCAAAAAATAGCGTTACTAAAATACAATATTGACTTACATAAGTAAGTTTTAACAAAAATAAAGAAAGCGTGTAACTTTTTTGCGCGAAATTTGTCTAACCTATAGAACCAACCCAGTGAAATTGATTTTTGTGTATAAAAACTTTTTAATTGCCCTTTTATTATTCGGTATTTCCGGCCCTGTTTTTGGCCAGAGTATTACTGGTTTTGTTATGGATGAGGATAACAATCCGCTTCCGTTTACTAAAGTGTATCTTAAAAACTTCTCAAGCACTGGTGCTAGTACAGACATTGAAGGGAAATATTCATTTGTCTGTGATTTGGGAGATTATGATGTTATCTATAAATGTGTCGGATTTGAGGACTTAGAAGTAAAAGTTACGGTTGACAAGCAAGAACCAACCGTTAAAAACGTTTATTTAAAACAGCAAGATAAGAGACTGAATGAGGTTGAGGTGCGCACTAAGCGAAAAAATGTGGGTTGGATGATTGTTCAAAATGTGATCGATCATAAAAAAGACATGATTCAACAAATGGACGCCTATAGCTGCGACATTTATATTAAAGGAATAGAAACCTTTGATAAAAAGGAGAAGAAAAATGCTAAGAAAGAGGATGACGAGGGTAAAGGAGAAAAGGATCTTTTTCAGGAACAAAAGGATGAAATCGCAAAAAAATTAGAGGGAGAAAATCGCTTAAATATGGTTGAGATTAATTTAACCAAACATTTTCAATACCCCAATAAAATTAAGGAGATTCGAAACGGATATGAAAAAATTGGGAAACCGGGTCAAATTTACTATCAATCAACTACAAGCGGCGAATTTAATTTTTATGAAAGTTTAATCCGAAAAGATGACCTGCACTTAACGCCAATCGTTTCGCCCTTGCATCCGTCAGGCATTTTATCTTATAAGTATAAATTAACTGCCATAACAACTACACTTACCAATGACACCATTTATACGGTTCAAATTTCCCCACGTTCGGTGGGGACTTCAACCTTAAAAGGTGAACTCTATATTTTAAAGAGCGAGTGGGTTTTAACTGGAGTTGATTTGTCCATGCATAAAGGAAACTTAAAAAAGTATGATGATTTTAGAATTGTACAAGAATATAAGAAGTCTGACTCGCTGTGGTTATTAGAAAAACAAATTTTTGAGTACAAAACAAAATATGGTCGAGAAACTGTAAAAGGCAGGACACAAGTTGTTTATTCTAATTACATAATCAACCCGACATTTGAGAAAAAATATTTTTCTAACGAAGTAGGTATTACAACAAAAGAGGCCTACGAACGCGACACAACTTATTGGGATGAAATACGACCAATTCCATTAACTGTACATGAGCAAAGATCAAAATTTGTACAGGATAGCTTAAAAGCAATTTACACCTCAGAGGTCTATTTAGATTCAATTGATGCTGATTTCAATAAGATAACAGCATTAAAAGCGCTTTGGTTTGGGTTTCAGCACCGCAATAGAGAAAAAAAAACGCAATGGTTTTTATCCTCAGTTGCTGATGTTATAGAGCCTTTTAATGTTGGAGGTCTTAGATTTGGGCCTGGGTTTGAATATTTTAAAAAATGGGAGAACGAACAATGGATTGATTGGTATAGTGACATGACAATTGGGTTTAACAATGCCGATTTACGCGGAAGAGCAAGGTTGTATCATCTTTACGATCCTAAACGATCTGGAAGGTATATCGTTTCATACAATAAGGATGCTGCATTAATTAATTGGAACACGAATATAACCGACTTGGCGAACCGGGAAAATGTTTACAACAGGGCATCTGGAACACTTTGGCATTCCATTGAAATTTTGAATGGCTTATATTTGGGTACTATGGCTAGGTTAGAGCAACGCTCAGCATTCAGTTTAGATTATAAATTCGTAACATGGATTGACAAATACATTGAAAATGGCCCGCCCATTCAGTTTGATACATACAATGCCTTTAGAACCACCTTTGATTTATCCTATACGCCTGGTCAAAAATACATGAGCGAACCAAATCGAAAAGTAGTGTTAGGAAGTCGTTGGCCGACATTTACTGTTTTTTGGGAAAAAGGATGGAAAGGCCCTTTCGGATCAGTCGTAGATTTTGATTATGTGAGCGCAACTATTGAACAAAGTTTTCAAATTGGGACCATAGGCGTTTCCAAATACAAATTAAAAGCAGGTACTTTTGCCAATCAAGACAGTGTTTTTTATATTGACAGAAAATTCTTTCGAAAAAATGACCAAAGCACTTGGCTACGTTTCCTTTTTGTCAATCCCTTACAGAACTATCAAAATTTAGATTCTTCTTACCAAACGCAAGAACTTTATCTAGAAGGACATTATATCCATCATTTTAATGGCGCAATCATTAACAAGATTCCTTTCATGAAAAAGACGGGGATTAAAACTACGTTTGGCGGTGGCTTTGTTTATCTTCCTGAGCATGATAATTACTTTTATACCGAGGCCTTTTTCGGTGCTGAGCGCATCTTTAAAATTGCACGAAAAAGATTGCGAGTAGGTGCCTATGCTATATTCAGTGTTTCGAGCAATGAGTTTGCGTTACCGCAAGAGGATCAGCCAAAAAATTTCCAATTCAAAGTATCATTTGATATAATGGATGATCGGGATTTGAAATTTAATTTTTAAGAGGATTTGACTTACTGTTTTCTTAATCGAATTAGTCAATGGCACGCAGATAAAGCTGATCAAGCAGATGAACGCTGATTTTTTTTAATCTTGTTATCGCAGAACATCAAGTGTAGCGTTTATCCTCATGGATACTATAGCCTTTTTAACTTCGAAATTCGACGTTCTTTGTTCGATATTCGGCATTTGTTTTCTATTAAACCCAAAAGAACCTAGTAAAGGAAGGGTTGTATCCTCATAAGGATTGAGACTAATGGAACTCAGATATTGAAATTTGTATGAATCAATCATTTTTAATAATGAATGTCGATTAACGATTTTTGAATGTCGAAGTAAAAACAACTAGAAGGCTCAAACTTTTATGGAAGTTCGAATTGTAAATAAAAAATACCAACTTAAATCTTACATTTTTTAACTTCGAAATTCGGCGTTCCTTGTTCGATATTCGACATTCGTTTTTACCAAACTCCTTTGTATTGTACGATTAAATTTTGATAATGAAAGGGATCTGTGAAACTTAATTTGGTAAAATAATAATTCAATCAATGACACGCAGAAAGCGCTGATCTTAGTCCGCCTGAGGCGGACTGATTTTTTTAATCTTATTATCCTACAACATTAAGTATAAAGATTAAACTTGATGGATAGTATTGCCCTTTCATCAATGCCAAACGGATGACGCTCCAGATAGTGATCTGAATAGTAGATGATCGCTGATTTTTTTCTATCTATTTAAGCGCATACAATTCACCGTTTTCTTATCCAATTTATTAATTTCATGCCATGGAAAGTTTTGAATTTGAAATTGAATTTGATGAGGCTAGAGAACGTAAGGCTTTAAATGCTCAGTTGAAGCGTATCTGGAAAAAAAACATAACAATTGCCTATATTTTCATAGGATTTGGAGCTTTACTTCTAATTTTAAAATTCATTGAACATGGCTCCTTAATAGTTGACGGAGAACCAATATATGTCCCTCTTTTCGTTCTTCTTTTTGGCGGTGTTCTTTTGTTTTTACGCTATAAGTCAAAGAAAATGTCTCATGAACGACTAAGGAAAGTGCTTGATGTGCTAAAAACAAAAGCGTCATCTACGACATTTATTAACGATACTAATTTTGGAGTCCGTGGGGGATTTGGAGACTGCGCATTGCATTGGAATAGCTTTTCTACAATTGATTACTGGGACGGATATTTATTAGTTTATCATGCAGGAAAAGGCACTACCCCAATATCGATTAGTGTGGATGAAGTTGGTAAAGAAAATTTCGAGCGTGTTTTAGCGGCCGTTAAAACTAAAATAGATGACCTCAAAAATGAAGTTCAATAATTATCCAGAAACGGGATTACGCCAACGATTTCCATCTGGATCAGGTTCATAATCAGTATTACGCTTCACTTTTTTAATATAGGTTTGATCCATCTTTACTTTTCGAGCAATTCCATCTGGTGCAATAATGGTCACATTATCAAAATAAACCCTCGTTCCCTTCTTCGCTTTTTTAAAGGCGGCCTTAAAATCATCTGTCAGCTTTGCATCCGTATTTGTAAACGTTGTTTTGCCAATATTAATTGACCATTCAAGTATTCGAAACTTAACACCCGTTAAATGAACGCTTTCATCATACCTAACAGAAAAGCGGTTTTGGTGAAAAAGATTTGTTTCTTTCACATGGTTAAAATCCTTGTTCATAGCAATTCCACCCAAATAAATTTTTGGCTTTGGCAATGCTTTTATTATATATCGCTCGCTCCATAAACTAGTCGTATCAGATCCGAGAATACATTTGATACTCAAAGTTAAATTGCGCTTTCCTGCTTTCGGCCTAACATAAAACTGTCCTTTATTCCGCATGGTCACTTCTGCATCTGCAGATGAAACATAGACCGAGTCGCATACTTCGCAGGTATAAATTTCTAATGGATTATCATAGCCACGATAAAGAATCCGTGTATCAGGATTGCTAATCAAACCTTTGATTGCGTTATTTTGACTAAAGCTCAAAACGCCTTGCATAAGTATCCAAGAAAAAATCGAAAATTTCATATTAGAGTAAAGATAAAATAAAAACACTTGACTAACAAAGCGTCCTTAATAAAAATAAACGTTGCGTGAAATTTGCATTTCTAACTGAAATACAATACATTAGGGACAACCAATAACCAATTTATGGACACTTACTACCTTGCATGGAAAATATTAGGAGTGGTTGTTATCCTTTTTTTAGCCTACACTTTTTTCGTGGTTAAAAACAAAGAAGAACAAGGCTAATTGACCTTTTAGCCAACTATTGCACAAAACTAATACGTTCTTGATAGACGCTATCATTCACATCAGTTACACGTAATAGATAGACTCCTGTATTCAAACCTAACTGACTTAAATCCAACAAAGTATCAACCCCTTGGTAAACTATTCGTCCTAATGCATCCGTTAAAACAACCGTCTTAAGTTTTATTTTTGTCTGAATAGTCAATGAACCATTCGTTGGATTAGGATAAACCACTAGCACATTTAATTCAGTTTCTGGAATGGAAACGCTAGGATCATTACTATTGATGACTCCAACTGCATCTAAATCAAAACCACCACTTTCAAAATCGGTTTTAAATGGATCATTAATTATATGTGCATGACTATCATACGTACTATGTGCCCAATCAATGGCGCCGATTACATCAATAATACGCACATACTTTACATCCGTTAAATCAATACCTGGTTCATCCACAATATCCTCCAAGTCGAATGGCGTTCCAAAACCTTGTCTGTATTTCCCGGCTAAATTGTAAATTTCGGTAGGATCCGTATCTCCAAAAGTTCCAGTTTGAACATCTGTCTGCGTCAATGATCTAGAAGGGACCCGTACAAAGTTTATACCGTCTGAACTCACCTCCACATGCGCCAATTCTAAATAAGTATCTGAAAAACTATTTTCAAAAACCAAAAAGTCAAAGCCTTCTCCATTATGAAAAGCATATTCAAAAGTTACTGTGATGGAACCATTATCACCCAAACTCACCACATCTGCGCTATTGCCCTCGGCGTACCCTAAGGCATCCGTTGAGTCTCCGTAAGAGGCCAACGGTCCATCAGGAATTGACATATCTTCTAATCCGCGATTAAACGATACAACCTCAGTAGCCCAAGCAAATATTACGCTCGAGTCTTTGTGAATCGCAGTTGTCCCTGGCTCCCCAGCCGCCGGGGCATACTGTGCAAATGAAGTAAGTGAAGTGAGAAGCGTGATAAATGTTAATGTTTTCATTTTTTTTATGTTTTGCTACTGAGTACTTGGTACTGAGTACTTGGTACTGAGTACTTGGCACTTGGTACTGAGTACTTGGCACTTGGTACTTGGTACTTGGTACTTGGTACTAATTGTTAAATATCAAATCTGTTGCGACAAGGCCGGCTTTGAATTCGAATAAAAAATTGCCTGATAGATTATAGGCCATAATTATTGATGAATTCACGTAGCCGTTAGCGTCTATGCAAAATAAGCGCTCATTTGTTTTGTCAATAATTATTCCCCCGAATGTTTCGTAGCTTGATACATCCATAAAAGCAGTTGGTTCGACTGCTTCTGTTACAGTATTATATCTATATACCGCTTCTTCGCTCTCGTTGTAGAAATACATCCAATTATTGTAATAAGCCAATGAAGTTATTTCCATTTCAGTGGTTTCTAAAACCGTATTCGTAAGCGGATCAATGCGCAGTAATGCTGGTGAAACATCATCATAATTACCATTTGAAAGCAAGTAAATCTCGTCCTGATCATCTACAATCATTTGGGTGCAATTGATGCGGGTTTCAATGGTTTCCTCAACTAACAAGGTCGACAAGTTAATTACCGACAATGTAGAGTCATAAATTGGGTAATGCAAGCCGCCAGAATTCGAAACGTAAAGTTTATCATTGACAATTGCTAAGCCATCAGGATTTGCGCCTACATCTATTAAATCAATAACTGAATTGGATATGAGGTCAATCACGCCAATTGTTCCATCAAAATTACAAACAAAAGCACGAGTTCCATTAACATTAATATGCCTTGGCTCACGTGCATTTATGCCATCAAAAAATGGGATTTGTACAACTGTTTTTAAAGTTTTTCTATCAATAATTTCAACTTGACTAGAGATGTCCACAGCGATAATTATATATTCTGTCCCTCCAAATGAATAGGTGTCGAAATCATTGGCCGTATCACCTAACCCTCTGCCATTCTCAGACATGAAAACTTGCTGATAGACTGTTGTTCCATCATAAAATGTTAAGGAGGCATTATTTTGTTCAAACAAACCTTCATTCAGCACCACTATACCTGACTCGTATTGAGCAGGAACGGTTGGTGGTTCTGGTTTTTTCTTACAGGCTATTAAAACGAATAGCACAGTGATTAAGTAATAATATTTCATTTAGCTAGCGAATATTTTAAGCGTAATTGCAGATATCTTCCTGGCATTGGAAAGCTACGAATTACTTGATAATTCTTATTTAAAAGGTTCATTAATTTCAAATCAACCAAAAAGCTACTCTTTTCAAAATGTATCTTTTTAGAGATTCCTAGATTAATGTCTACAAAACCGGGTAATAGATTGGCATAAATGTTTTCATTCAAAGAAAAACGATAACCAGATATTAGTACGTTCGAACTAAAACTAAATCCTTTAACCTCCCAACTTACACCGCTCGTTGAAGAGTAATAGGGCGTATACGGGATTTGGCTCCCATACGTTGGACTCAAAATATTGGTAATATCTATAGAAGAATTGAAGGAGTGATTACTATTTAAGGTTAATTGCGATTGTTTAATCTTAAATACCACCAAGGCGCCAATATCAATACCCCGAATATCGGTTTCGCCTATATTTTGCATACTCCAATTAAAAAGGTCTTTGGTTGGAATTGCTACAATTTTATTTTTAACCCGATTGTAGTAGCCATCAATTGTCAATTCTGCCGACCAATCTTTTTGTTCATGCCCATAAGTGATCCCTAAATTAAAGAGATTTGCATCCTCGGGTTCCAAACCTGTATTGCCAATAAAATTAAAATACAAATCATTAAACGTTGGCATTCGAAAGGTATTCTTATAAAAAGCCCTAAAACGGAGTTCAGTTTTTGAGAAAGGGCGAAACCCCATGGCTACAAAAGGTGAAAACTTTAAGAATTCTCGATCCTCCGAAGTTGTGGATTCGTATGTGTCTTGAATGAATTGCGCCGTGACATTTCCATCCAGTTTAAACTTTCCGAACATAGTACTGCCACCAATTACACTGTTGTTTTGCAATCGAATTGGGCGACCCGTGATATTACTTCCAAACAAACTACTTTTAACCAGGTCCGTTCCAATAAAAACGCGCTCGTTTGGGAAACGAAAAGATTTGGATAGTAGCGTACCGACATCTAGATTCTCCTGATAGTAGACCACATTAATAAAACCATCTAAGTTCAAATAATAAGGGTCTTGATAGTTGGTGAAATTATCTTGTAAATTAAAATGACTTTGTAAGTTCCATTTCCCAATACGCAGTTCATGTATAAGATTTAAACGCCAATCTTGATTCCACAATTTTTGATCATTCGACGGATTAAACAAGACAGCAGCACCCGGCAATTCTTGCTCATTTTTATTCAAAAAGGCACTAATCGTAATTTTATTTTTCCGTCCAATAAATCCACCGACTATCCGCGCCCTATAATTAAATAGCGCCGTGTTTAATCTGGTGTTAATAATATCCGCACTTGACTCTGGATGAATGAATTTATATTGTCCATTGCCAAATTTTACCATACCCTGGCCCCCAATAAAAAATCTTTTACCTAATCTCGTTTGAGCAAAAAGTCCTTTCTCGTATGCATTAATTGATGTTGAGTTGGAATAAAGTCCCAAGCGAAATTTATGCGGTTGACTGGCCAAAATTGAGTTTAAAGCAATGGTATTGGCTGGTATATAAGCCGAAGCTGAAGAACGAGAATCTACTGCTCGGCCAGAGCTAAATGAAATTTTTTCTAATCCAAATAATTCAAAGGATGATAAATTGATCACGCCAGTTTGCAAATTTGGAATTTGAATACCATCCAATTGAACCGCAGTGTGACCAGCTCCAAGGCTGCGGAAGGAAAGCGTTTTCACACCACCTATTCCCCCATAATCGCGCAACTGAACACCCGGTATATATTTTAGCGCCTCACCTACATCTTTCGCTCCAAGCTGATCTAATTTTGCAGCTGTTAATTCAAAATGCGGAATGCTTGCGCTTATCACGGCTAACCTCAAAATGCTGTCTTGCTTCGCGAAAACAGGAATAGTTTGCAAATATTTTGAAGTATCTTGGGCGCTACTTAAAAGCACAAAAAGGATGCAAAAACTCGTTGATATATAGCGTGTTAATTGCATCCTTTTTATTTCCTAATTCAAATTATATTCTTTATTGAATGATTAATTTTTGTTGGGTACTAATGCCATTTACGGTTGCCGAAACAACATAAATTCCCTTTGCCAAGCTAGAAACATCAATCGTGTTTAAACCTGTTTGATACGTTTGCGTTAACACTAATTTGCCTTGTCCATTAAGAATTTCAACTCTAGCATTCTCGCCCAATTCAATTGTAAACTCTTTGCTTGCAGGATTTGGATAAAGTGTCAATCCAGCGGTTTCCGCCTCATCAATACCCCAAACTGCAAATCCAACTTCTGGTAAACTCGGCGGTGTCGCGGGCGACCAAGTTGAATAAGAACATCCAAACCAATCTCCATCAGACATTTCAGTGGTAATTCCTGCATTTACAATCCAATCACCTACATTTTGTGCACTCCAAGTACTCCAATAGTTTGGAGCACCAGCAATTCCATCTTCACCAGAAGCACCATAGCTAATGTCATTTAAAAAACCACCATCCAAGTTGAACATAAGACCAAAAACTTCTGCATCTTCTAAACCAATCATCACCTCTTGTGCTGTAATGGTTTCCGCTTCAAACAAGTAACCAAATGTATAAGATTCCCCTGGCAACCATTCATTAAAATCAATCACCAGTACTGCTTTATTCTCTCCCGTTCCAAAAATAAACTCTACGTCAGACAATGGAACATCTGCAGAATCTAAGGCCGAAATAGGGTTAAATGGTCGCCTTGCTGGCCACGCATCATAAGAACAGCCGAACCAATCGCCCGAACTAATGCTTGTACCTATTCCTGCATTCGCGGTCCAATCTGTTAAATTAGTACCACTATATGTATTCCAATAATGCGGATCAGCTGCTAAACCTGCTAAACCGTTGAACATAATATCATCCAAAAAAGGTCCTGCATTCACCAATAAATTAACATCCGCTGCAGCAATATCATTCAACATTGTTTCGGCATCCATTGCTCCATCAAAACGATATCCCCAAGCGTAGGTCATAGCTTCACCTGAAGGACCAACAACAAAATCAACTACTAAAACTGCCGAATCTGCTCCTTCGCCAACCCAAAACTGAATCATTGAAGCGTCATAATTTGCAGATTCATAAGCAGGAAGTGGTTCTCCTGGAAGAATTGCTGGATCAAAATCGGTATAAGAACATCCCCACCAATCACCGTTGGCCAAAACTTCCGCCAAACCATCATTCGATTCCCAAGCGGTTTCTGCCGTTTTACTCCAAATTCCCCAAAAAGCAGGATCTCCACTAACACCCGTATGCGCATTAAAGTGAATTTGAGTCAAAAAACCACCTTCAATTAAGAAGTCTAGTTTTGCCTCATCCGCGGCAATTGCAGTCAATGCATCTTCGCCCGTTACACTGCCCGTCGCATCAAATAAAAATCCCCAGGCGTACGAGGTGTCAACCGTTTCATCTAAAAAATCGATCACAATGACAGCCGTGTCTGGACCATCTCCAACATAATAAATTAAATCACTTTGCGTAAACTGAGATTTTCCAGTTAATGACGCGAGCATGATTGCTCCAAATAGTACTATTTTTCTCATTCTTTTAAAAATTTAGACCAATTCAATTTTTTTTGGCCTGGTTAATAAAAAGAATAGCAACGAAGAATAAGCGCACAGAAACGTGCCACTTAACCTTTGCTTTTATCCCGAAAGCTGTGCACAAGGCACATTAGTTAATATTTGAGGTTGGCAGGTCTTCTGACTTACTCCTTGCGCTAAACCCTTCCCGCGTCCTTCATTTCGACATTTCGAGAACCTCAATGGTCTTCTCAATGCGCGGACGCAGTGGTGTTGTTTAACGTTTTGGAGCTTACAGCTGCGGGAACAGTCCAAGATTTCTTTCCGTTTTTCAGGAAAGGCACTTGATTCCCATTTTAATTCTTAATTCCCAATGTTGTTAGGGATGAAACCAAAACTCGGGGTAAAGGTAGTTTTTTTTTAGTCAATAGTTATTAGTCGTTAGTCATTAGATTTTTTTGTGGTGTTGTTCTTGGTACGATTTTAATTACTTGCGTTGCAAGTAATTAAAATCACTCGAACTGACGTTAATGGGGGTTATTAGTTTTTTGGGGTGAGTGTGATTATTGGGGTGGCGTGTTATTTGCATTGAATAATGCTTCGCGTAAGTACGGAAATTACTGGGGTTTTAGGTGTGAGGTGATAAGTTTTAGTTCCTTTGAATTTTTACTTTTCGCCAGAGACTAGAGAAAATTAAGTAAACTTATTTTCTAATGCAAAACGGACTAGACCAGCCACGTTTTTTGAACCGGTTTTACTTAAAAGATTTTTTCTATGTGTTTCCACTGTGTATGCACTAATGAATAATTTTTCAGCTATTTCATTTGTGTTTAGCTCATTGCAGATCAATTCTAGAATTTCTTTTTCTCGGCGTGTAAGCTTGATTTCTGTTACAACTTTATCAGAATTAAAACTATTCATGAAGATTTGCTGTACATCTCCTCCATAGAATTTATTCCCAGCTAAAACTTTATCAATCGCTTCATATAACTCTCCTTTAGACGTTGTTTTAAGCAAATATCCATCCACTCCCACTTCTAACAGTTTTCTGATATAATTTTGAGTTTCATGCATGGTAAGCATGATTATTTTCACATTGGGATAATCTTTTTTTATGATTTCTGCCGTTGCAATACCATCCAATTCAGGCATACTAATGTCCATTATGACAACATCAGCTACGTTTTCTTTTAGTAAATCTATCACCTCAAGTCCATTTGCTGCGTGTCCTGCTATTTTATATTTAGCTGCTTCATCAAAAAAGGAGGCTATACCTTCTCTAAAAACGTGGTGATCATCCGCTAAAATTATTTGAATCATAATGGAATATTAATAATAATTATTGTTCCACGACCTATAACTGAGTCGTAATTAACTGTTCCACCTAATTTTTCTACCCTATTATTGATTCCAGTCAGTCCTAATCCGTTTAATCTTGCATTGTCCAACACAAATCCAATCCCATTGTCCTCATAAAGGATATTCAGCATTTTATCGTTCCTATTCAATTGTAATTCGACCGTTTGAGCGTTAGCATGCTTCAGCGTGTTACTAATAATCTCTTGAATGATGGTATAAATCTCTTGCTCTTTCTTCTTGTCAAATTCAGGTAATGAATCATCCATGAAAAAATCAACCTCCATTTTTTTGGCGGTATTTAAGATTGTTGCTAAATCTTCTAAGGCGCCTTTCAATCCCAATTTTGAGATACGACCAGAGGCTAAGTCATGTGAAATTCGTCTCACATCTTGTACTGCTTCACTTAACATACCGTTTACTTTATCAAACAAATCACGGTTTTCACTTTTAATCTCGTCGATCTTTTGATCCATTAATCCAAAATGTACTTTTACTGCAGCTAACGTACCACCCAATTGATCATGTAAGTCTTGTGCGATTCTTTCACGCTCGGCATTTTGTCCTTCTAATAAAGCTGCATAAGACTTCGCTTCTTGCGTTTTGAGGAGGGTGTTTATTTCTTGATTTTTCACGTCTACTTCGAGAGAGTTGAGTTTTGATTTTTGTTTGGTGTTACGGCGCCAGAAGAAGAGAGCGATTGCGATTATTCCGAAGGCGCTTAGGAGGAGGTAGATTGTTAGGCGTTTGTTTGCGTCCTCGGCTTGAAATTTTTCTTTTTCGGTTCTTTCGAATTGGCCTTTTTGTTGAGCTTCTTGGGTTTGATATTTAGCCTCGTATTCGGCTGTAGCATCTATTATCGCCACTTGCTTTTCAATTGAGTAAACGGAATCTCGGTATGAAATATATTCGTCAAACATGCTAACAGCTGAATCCGAATAATTCAATTTTACGTAGACCTCTGCTTTGGACAAAATTATGTAATCCAAATTTTCAAAATTCCCAGTCTGTTCAACTATTCTTTCCGCTTCTTGAAAGAGGTAAAGCGCTGAATCATACTGCCCCAATTCATATTTGCAAACACCAAGATCAATCACGGGTGAGATTGTCCTACCGAACGCACCTAATTCTAGATACTTTGCACGAGACAATCTATAATAAAAAATGGCCCTTTCTAACCGATCGTTATTGTACTCAATATTTCCGAGATTTGTATATGCCGTAGCGACTCCTTCGGTATCATTTTGATCAATATATATTTGCAATGCTTGAGTATGATAAAATAGTGCACTATCATAATTCTCAAGATTAAAATGAACGTTTCCAAGCCCCGAGTACAAACCTTTCAAATAATTTGGATTCCCGTCTTGTTTTTTTATGGTTAGGCTTTTATATAGATGCACTAAACCGAGGCTATCTTCTCCTAATGATAAGAGTAATCTAGAGAGATACTCGTGACTTGAAGCCGCATGAAGACTATATCCAAACTCCATGCGTATTTCAAGGGCGTTCTCTAGATAAATCTGCGCCGAATCTGGTTTTGCCGTAACACGATATATTTCACCTAAAATCGAATAACACTTTGATTTAAAATATGGACTTTTTTCAACTTCCGATAACTTAAGAAATTTAAGCAATTTTCCCTTAACGATTTCGGGTTCATCATATTTTATCCCTGAGCAATCATTTATTGCAGTTTCCAATTGAGTGGAATCCATTTTACAGTATCCACCGCGAGAAAGTATTAATAATAATATGATTATAAACTGTTTCAAATCTGCGGTTCTTTAGTATGCTGGTTCTGGATGAGTAGTTGGATTGGCTGCAACAACTTTTTTCTTTCGCCCACCATTATCGCTCGTATAAACTGTAAAAAACTCATATTTACCCCAGTGAGATTGCGTCAAAGTATATGAAAATGATTCAACACTTGGACTTAGTTTAGACTGTTTATAACCTAGCTCTAAATCAAATATGAATTGATTATTCAGACAATCAGAAGTTGTCGTATCAACTTCACGGATTACAACTTTTTTAATATAGATATTCGCAGGTAATTGAACAACAAAAGATATATCATCATTATTAGAATTGCTATCAGTCATATCTGATTCTGACGGCAATGACATCCAAACTATGTCATCTGTTGCTCGGCTTTCATTGAGAGTTTTATTTTGAATTACTATCCAGTTTAAAACTTCACTTGGGTAGTCCAATGTATCAAGAATAGTGCCTGGGTCATCACAGATCTGTAATGTAGTATCTGAACTTACAATTTCTTTATTTTGATTCTCACTATGTTCATCATTCGAGCATGCGGTAATAAGGAAAGTTATTAGGCACAAATAAAATATATTTTTCATAATTATATTTTTTTTTAAAAATTTATCATCAATTCCTCACTAGAGAAAACTCGCAGTCATATAGAGTTAGTTAGAGTAACTCGATACGTCCCAGTTATTTGCATTTGAATCACTTTTACTCAAGAGTTATTTCTTTTTATCGGGCTGAACATTTGCATTTGCGGCAACAACCTTCTTTTTAGGTGAACCGCTCACAGATGGATCAGTAAATGTTACATAATGAATATTTTCAGAAACATTAGTGATTCCTATTGTCACCTCAATCAATCTTCGGCTAGCCGCAGAATTCGAACTATCATCAATTAGCGGTGTGACTAAGTCTAAGATTTCGATCGCATTATTATTATTATGACTTGTTGTTCTTACCGCTGTATTAGTAATTGTTCCAACTTTCTTGCTTTTAGGGATATCAAAAAAACAATTTAGAATTAGATCAGAACCGACTGTATAATTAGGGTTAATATCACGCACGAAAATTTCGAATGAATTCGGGTCCTGTATCAAAGAGGGTTTAAAAATGTTATTCGCGGGCATTGTCTGTGTAATCGTAGTTGGCATAATCTTTTAGTTTTAATTAGTTAGTGTTTCCTAAAGTACAAATTTATTCAACATCTCATTTTTGCGCATCACCAGCAACCTTGATTTTTTTTCTCCCTGTTTTCAGGGATATGTTTTTGACCATTTCGAGTGAGTTTTAAAAAGCATTTTGTCCTGAAATTTGTACCGATCGAAATTGTTAACCGATCCTTTAAACGAAATAAGTAAATCACAAAAACAAATAAATTATGTCAGAAACAAATAACAAGATCCAAGAGCGCGTAGAAGCGATTAAAGAAAAATTTGAAAACCGTGTAGAAGCCATCCGAAAAAATGGAGCTGAGAAAATTAAAACAATTAACGAAGATGCACCCGACCCTTCAAATACGGAAGCTGCGCTCAACTTTACTTTTGATGTCAAATATCGGATTACATCTATCAAATTTGATGTCCCAAAATTTTCTATGGAACGAGAAGTGATCAAATTTGATATTCCAGAAGTACGCATGGAAACAGAAGAAATCAAGTTTGATGTGCCAGCAACCCGAATGAAAAGGAAATGCGTTGCGAAAAAACCGGAATTTCACGGATTCAAAGTAAAATGGAAATGTATTTACATGCACGTCCCAGAAGTCTATAAGAAGAGAATTACTATCAAAACAGATATTCCAAAATTCACTAGCAAACGTGTTGAAATAACGTTTGACAAGCCTGTCGTTAAAATGGATACCATTGAAGTTAAAATGCATTTGCCTCAATTCTATTTGAAAAAAGTAGATGTTCAAATTGATGAACATAAAAATGAGATTGAAGATGTGGCCACAGATATGACTTCTGAAATTGCCGTTTTGCAAAACGAAATGAAGAGAAGTCTTACTGAAGAAATTTCAGAGGAAATAGACTTGATGTTTGATACATTACGCGAAGACATCCTAAAAGAAAGAGAAGCCATTAGCGCCAATTACGATAAGGCTATAATGGAAACAAAATCGGCGATAAAGCGTCTAAAAGAAAATAATGCGACAGCTAAGGTTAAAAACCTTGAAGAAAAGCTAAGCCAATTGGTGAGTGAATATAAATTGGTTTTAACTGATTTAGACAAAGCGCTAGAAGGACTTAATCAGCAGGAGGAAGAATCAATCCGTAGTCTTAAAATTTCTGCATAATTAATTCACAAGCTTCACTCATCTGAAGCATCCAAAAAGCGGTTTTATATCTACGATTTGATGTTCTTAGGTGACGAAGTATATATATATCCCTGGATTAAAATCCAAATCTCTTCACCTAATGAATAAAAACAAATTTAGGCAGTCTAAAAAAGCATGCCTAAACTATTGACGACACGGTGTACAGGAGTTTTATCGCGGAATTTGGAGAGCAGATAAATCAACAGCCTTAGCTGATCCGTTGCGACACCAATCGAAAAATGGTCACCCAGTGGATGTAGAAGTTGAGCAAAAACAGATGATGCACTTATCAATCACCGAATTTCAGGCTTAAAATTAAAAATATAAAATATGTATACAAGAAAAGAAGCACTGCAATATGAGTATTGGGCAGAATTTATAGATGCCATTTATAAACTCGAAAATAATGGTAACCAGTATACGAAAATGGTTAACCACCACATGAATATGCAACACAATATGCATACTATGGGAAGCATTCAGCAAATTGCTAATGGTCCGATAAAAGTGCCTTCCGGCACACAACGGTTTCTACCTTGGCATAGACAGTATTTATTAGAGTTCGAAAAACTTTTACAGACTATCAACCCTAAGCTTTACATTCCCTATTGGGACTGGTCCTTGAATCGAGATTTCCCAAAAGAATTGAAAGATCTACTACTTGATTTGACTTTTAAGATAAGTAATAGACGTGGTGGTTTTGAAATCGTAAAGACGAAATCTATTCAAAGAAGATTCCCTTTTAACTCTTCTGCTTTACCAAATATTGCGGAAGTGCAAGGTGCCATGAATGAAACAAATTATGTCAATTTTAGTGTTGAACTTGAAGGACGAGGAATAATTGATGACAACACAGGAGAATTTATACCTTTTGGCAGATGGTCTGCCGGTTTGCATAACTTGGTGCACGGTTTAGTTGGGGGTATTATGGGAAATACTCAATTATCGCCTGCTGACCCCGTATTTTGGCTACATCATGCCTATTGCGATAAAATTTGGTGGGATTGGCAAAAGCAAAACCCGAATGAAGGACCGACACTGACTGGTCAGGACAAAATACTTGATCCTTGGACTGTCAACGTTGACGAATTAAATTCACCCTCAACTTTGCCTTATACATACATTTAAACGCTAAAATTCAGCAAGAAGCACACCAAATTAACACCTTTATGGGTAGGGCTTTCCTTAGAACTTTTACATGAGGAAAAATGAACCAGCCTGCTAAACGGCTAGTTCGTTTTACCTCTAAATAATTTACTAAAACTCAATTATGACTATTCAAGATCCAATAATTCTAGGCATCTCAATTGCTCTAGCAGCTATATTTTTTTCAATTGTCCTTTTTACGGGATTCAGAACTAGTATTTTAAGAGAATCCGGAAAAAAAGGTGCTCCATGTAGTCTTGCACGATTTCAAATCTGGTTATGGACGCTAATCATTCCAGGAATAGCAATTATAAATTGGGCGTTAAGACCCAATGACCCCTTTACCTTAAATGAAACATGTCTAATTCTACTAGGTATTTCAGTAGGAATTGGTGTAACGTCTAAAGTTATTGTTTCTTCTAAAAAAGCCAGTAAATCTAATATTTATGCTTTTAAAGATGATCTCCAAAAAGGTAGTTGGTACAATGAATTGATTATGGACGAAAACGGGGATTTTTCCATGAGTCGTCTCCAAAATCTTATTTTCACTTTTGTCTTTATAGCTGTTTTTATTATTGGTTTTATCCATCAAGAAAAACTCCCGAATTTTGAATATCAAGCCTATGTTTTAATGGGGATATCAGGAGGGACTTATTTAACAACGAAAGGTATCAATAGAAAAAGGGAAGATTCAATTCAAGAAACTAATAAACAAGTTGATACGAATTAATCACATCCCAAATCTCTTAACCTATCAATTCACGATAAGGCAGTCCATAAAAAAGGCTGCCTTTTTTCTTACCCCAATTCCACTAACGGATCCCAATAAACTTCCTTAAAATCGACAATTTGATTATTCACAATTTCATGCCCTTCGGCAGTTAACCGTTCTTCCATTGCCGTAGGTGTGGGAAAATGCATAGCGCCTGACAACATACCTAAGCGATTAACAACACGGTGTGCGGGAATTATTATTGGGCTTTTGAATGATGCATTTAGTGCCCAACCAACTAAACGGCTTGAACGGGCTGCACCCAAATATTTGGCAATGGCCCCATAAGATGTTACGCGACCTTCTGGAATTAACTCTACGACTTGGAAGACGTCTTTGAAGAAATCCTTTTTTTGATCCAATTGAATATGTTTTTAAACTTGAAACGTGGTGAGCGATCTTCTTCTAGTAAAGAATCGTTTAATAAATAATAAACGTGCGGCCCAACTTGTGCAAACAATAAAGGTTCAGTCTCAATTGCATAAAATTTATTCCCTGGCATTAAGACGAAAAAACCTTTGAATTCGGTTTCTAAACGGCGTTGCTCGCTTTTAATTTCGAGTATTGTACTAATAGAATAATCGTCTTGAAATTTTACAGAATCAACTAATTTGCATCTGCTAAAAAAGTATTTATTTGAGATTTGTTTTTTGGAGAAAACACGGTCAATATTTAACCGATTCATATTAACGTCCGTAATTTCACTATTGTTTGGGCTATAGATTTCAACTAAAATTTGTTCTTCAGTCAATTGATCCTGAAAAAACAGATTTTTAATCTCCCCTATGGCTTCATCAGCACATGAAAATCGGATAGAAGACAACTCTTCCTCAATATTAAATCGTTTTAGCTCCACTTTTTTCTTGATTCCTTTATATAATAACGCTTACCGCCCTACTACAGTTGCCAAAAGTATAAAAAAAAGAGGGTTATTTAACCAATTCTGAATTTACAATACTTTATTTTAAAGCCTTTTGCAGAAAAAATGGTCTCGTAATGGGTGCGAATGGTCAAAATTTCGCGCGTTGCTTGATCTAAATCTTCAGGCATTTCTTTGTATAAATCCCAGCTATGCTCGATCATTTCGTAACCATGCTCTGCAATTTCTTCCAAGGTTGATTCAAACAGAACATCACTGTCTGTTTTTAAATGAATTATTCCTCCGGGTTTTAAGAATTGGCGATAACGATCAATAAAAATCTTTGAACTTAAGCGTTTATTGGGCTTACTAGGTTGCGGATCAGAAAAGGTTAACCAAATTTCATCTACCTCAGCTTTAGCAAAAAAGGCATGCACATAATCGATTTTTGCGCGAACAAAAGCAACATTTTTAAGTCCTAAACTGCGAACCTCATTTGCGCCTTCCCATATTCTAGCGCCTTTAATATCTATTCCAATATAATTACGTTTGGGATATAGCTTACCCAAACCAACGGCATATTCGCCTTTACCACAACCTAATTCAACTATAATAGGATTATCATTTTTAAAATAATCAGCATGCCAATTTCCCTTTAAAGGAAAAGAATCGGCCATAGCGGTTTCTAAATTGGGTTGAAAAACGCAATCCATTGTGGCATTATCCGCGAATCTTCTCAATTTATTTTTCGCCATTTTTAAAGCATGTTATTGATATTCTGCAGCGTGGCAGTAACTTCTCTAATCAATTCTAATTTTGGGCCATCATCTTGTGTGCTTCCCAAATATTCTGTCAAAACAATTAAAGGCTCAAAAAGTTGATCTTCGGTCATTTCACCTTCAATATTTTCGATAATTGTAATACATTCTAAGGCATCCATCATTTCTCCTTCTGTTCCAGCAGTCACAATTTCTGCCAAATAAGGGCGATAATCTAAGCCTGAATTCCAAATGGTTGTCAATAAAGTATGGCGAATGTCCACGAAACGTTTATCCACTAAAGCTTTCGCAATTTCTGCTGGTACTTTGCTTGATTTCGGTGTATTTAACAAATCAACAATTTCGCTATAAACTGTGTCGCTAGGGTTATTGGCTAAAACAACCAAGAGTGATTCAATTATTGTTTCGTTACCGTGCACTTTTAATCCTTGCACAGCCTTTACCTGCTCCTTATTGTCTCCATTTAATAGGTCTGACAATAGTTCCTTTGTTTTCTTCTGCTTTACTGTTTCTTTTTTCTCCATTCTGCCAAATTATTTTGCAAAGATATAAATTCTTGATAACCTGAGTCAATATCCTCAACTCGACAAAAAAATAAGCTCTCTGCTAGACTTAATCTAACGGAGAACTTAAAAATAATAAACCTATAAGCCGGGTCCTGTTTTCCAGACTTGCGTCTGAAAATCTTGCCATTTATCTAGACCCCAAATCACTCTGGGGTTCAATCCATCTACCCTCCAAGTTCAGCCGAGCAAGCTTCAAGCCTTGGTTTACATGATGTTGCAACTCATAAGGTTTACCCTGCCACCCAAGTCGCCTTGAGCGCGGTGAGCTCTTACTTTCATCCACCGAAGTGGCTTTATCCCTCACAAAGGAGGGCTCACCTTTTCACCCTTACCCTGACCTTGCGGCCGAGGCGGTATATTTTCTGCGGCACTAGCTGTATTCGCCTAAGGCGAATCCTTCCAGTTAGGAAGTATGATGCTCTTTGTTGCCCGGACTTTCCTCGAAGACAATTAATGTCTGCGCGACAAGACGGTTTACTAATAGCAAAGATAAACGGATTTAGAAATGTAAGGTTGGTTCTGAACGCTATTCTATGATAATTTGCTCGGTATATACGCCATCCGCTTGTGTGATGAGGACAATATAACTGCCTGGGGCCAATTGTGAAACATTTAAAATACCTGACTTTTTAGTCCAAATATCTTGCATGCTGATTGCACCTGTAAGCGAATAAATTTGAATGTTTTGAATTTCAGATTCACTAATAATATTAATGAAATCGGCGGATGGAACAGGGAATAAAGTAATATTTGGTTGATTAGTTGGTGATTCAGCAATACCAACATCACTTAGGTCACGATCTTTATACTCAACGCTTGTAATGGTTTCTGTCCCTCCAATATCCTGAGCAACTACTTGCAGTACAGGAATCTTTTGATCTTCGGCCCACCAAGAGTAAACAACTTGACTTGGTGTTGGTAATTCAATCCACGTTGTAATTTCTCCAAATGAAATGCGTAAAGAATCTGTAAAATCAAGAAAAGATTTTGTGCGGACTACTTCAAAAGTTCCAAAAGGTGTCGTCACTTCTCCCCAACCATCAACTTCTGAGGTTCTTTCTTGATGTCTTCTTAAAATCCCGTCAAATGCAGGATTTAAATCAACTTCAAAAAATGAAGTGGACTCCCACTCATCACCATAACTCATTGGTAATTCGTATTCTACATCAATTATTTCATTTTTGATTGGCACTTTGATTCCGGATATTTCTAAGCCTACACCAATAATTTCAACTTTATCTGTTTCAATTTTTGTAAAACCTACAGGATTTCCTATTGGAACAGCGTCCGTTTCTGGAAAGGCAAAATTTAATAAGGGCGTAAAATAATCTGCTTGATAATCGGGATCAAACCAACCGTTATTGAAAATAATCTGGTAAAGTATATCTGCATCATCAATGTCAAAAAAAGTATCGATTCTTTGATCGGTCATGTTCAAAGCATCATAATTCCAATCATAATCTGCTCCACTGGAAACAAAATCATATTCAAAATCACTAGAGACGCTAACAAGAACAGTGTCTCCGCCTTCTGGAAAATCAGACGAGGTAACAGTAATTTGACTAAATAATGGAATGCTCGCAACTAAAAAAGCGAATAGTAAACTGTTTTTCATGGTATGCTAATTTTACTCTAAACCTACAACAAATTTTCCACCCATATTAGATAGGCTCAAAGAATCCGACATGCTATCATTTAAAAGCATGGCGTCAAAATCAATATCAAAAGCAACTAAAGGTAGTTCGCCTTGCCCTAAGGACACTAATTCAACATTTTCAATTTTTGCATTGCTCCCTTTGTTTCCAACTGCGCGATCAGAACTGTACCATTCTCCGTTTTTAAACATGGAAACAATTACTCTTCCATAGTTGTATGTCTCAAATGGGTACTCTTCTTTATAAACAATTTTCATTTCCCAAATTTGTTTACCACCGTTAAAACGCACCAAACGATCCGTTTCACTTTGGTTACTATTTATATCCATTACACGGTGATTAATACGGTGAATACCTGTACTAATCGGGCCATCATAATTCTTATCTGTACCAACTAATAAACCATCAATATACCATTCATTAAATGGATATTCCCCCTCTGAATTTAAATGAATTGAATCCTCGCCTCCGAAACTTCCGAACATTGAAACCAATTCGCTATTCTCAAAACCATTTTTAATTGTAAAATTGTATTGTTGAAGTCCAACATCACGAAACCGTCCTTTAAAGTGCAGGTATCCGAATTCATCTAATTCATGTTCTCCGCTATTTTTCACCTCTGGTCCACCTTCAGGCTCAAAGGTAAAGAAACCATCCTGTCCTCCTCCAAATGCACCAAAATCAAAACTAATTTTAGTCGGTTCATGCACCATAAACGGAACCGTTAATCCATTAAACACTTCTGTTCGACCAGCTGCCAAGGGCGTTTCTAATTGAATAAATTCAACTCTAATTTTTTCATTATTAGTAACAGATTCCATTTCACCGTAATAGGATACAAGACCACTTTCATTCTTCACCCCTCTGTTCAACACAACAGATTCTAATCCTACGCTATAGTCTATTTCCACTCCGTCTATTTGCCCTTTAAGCGTGTAAATTGGATCGTTCCCCTCTGGCAATTCTGGTATAGGCGTTTTATTGCATGCTGTTAAAGCAAACCCCACAAATATCAGTATGATATACCGCACTTTCATCTTCCTCATTTTACAATTCTAAATAAATTATATTTTAATCCTATTGTTACATTTCGCTCATTATCAAATACCGATTGGTAATCAGCAGAAATGTTATTATTTTGAAAATCTACGTCATTGGTACGATCAAACAGACCGTATTTCCCCGTAACCTGAATACTAAACCTTCTATTTATTTGAAATTCATATCCTAATGATAAGCTTAAATCCAATTGATTAAGACCATCCGGTATTCCGTTATTACCATTTCTAATATCGAATTTGCTACCTAAATAAACATAATCATTACTCTCTTTATCACCTCTAAAGTTTGACGCTACATTTGAATGAGCACTAAGGACTCTAGATAATCCAATTCCAAATCTTAATTTGTGCTTAGCCACAAATTCATAACTGGTATTTAAATTTAAGTTTAGGTAATACAATTGACGCACGTTGACCTTTACATAACGAGTTTCTTTTAGTGTATTCGGTAAATAAAATGCTGTCGTCTTTTCTTGTCTCAAATCTTCATGGTCGCTATAGTTCAACAATACATTTGCCCCAAATTCGAATTTTCTTAATTTGCCATGCCCATTTCTATTATAAGCTAATCCGCCGTACATTCTATTTGTCCAAATGGGTGATTCTGAACCATAACCAATTCCTTTACCGCCACCAGCAAGTATTGAGAATGTATGTACGTTCCGCGTTTTTGGCGCTTCGATTGTTGCCAATAATGTATTTGGCATTTCCTTTGATTCAAATTCAATCAACGATCTTGGCAAAGCCAATCGATTAATAAAATAATGACCGGCTTCTGAACTATTATTCACTTCCGGCTGTTCAGGTCGTGGTTCTTGATTACCATTGTTCAATCCGATATTTTGATTCGCCAGATTATTCTCCATTCCTCTATCTAAAGGATTGTTAATATTCGTACCATCATTTATTTGTACTATTGGATTTGGACGAATCGCGTCTGGATTTACATCCTCAGGCATCCTATCTTGAATGTTCGCATTATTCGGCTCATCTGGATTAACGGCTGTATTATTCGCGTCATCCGAAGTTGCATTATTGTTTTCAGTATTGTTAGATTCATCACTATTATCTGCAACTAAGCTGTGATGTCCTAGTGCATTATTAATATCCAAATTGTTTTCATTGTCATCAGCGATCGCATCAACAACATTCATTTGATCGTCATTCAATTGAACAAGCGCATCATTTTCATTACTCTGATTTTCGATAAGTTGCGCTAATCTATTTTCATTTAAATCATTCAAGCCATTTGACATCCGTTGACCAGAAATTACATCACCTCCAATACTACCGCCATAAATGCCAAGCATTGAAATCAATAATAAAAGAGCTGCAGCTCCAGTCCATTTTGTAAAGAAAGATTTTTTATCAGCGTTATCCAACAAGGTTTTTGCCTCATTCCAATACGCCGAGTTATATTCATAGTGTAGGCCTTCATTTTCAAGCGCCGAATTAGCAGCACCCCAATAAACAGGATTATAACTTGCTTTTAATTCTTTTGACGCATCCATAAAAGCATCATCCATCTGCAAATCAGGCAAAGTAGCTTGCAAGGCTGCCCAATGTGCACTGCTATAAGTAGCACTTGCCTCAGTAGCGGCTTCTTGAAAAGCATCATCCATAAATGCATCACCCAGCGAAGCAGACGCCAAAGCGATACCCGCCGTTGTGCCAGATTGGTCAGCTGCATTACGGAACGCTTCATCTAAAGCATCATTTTCTAAATTTGCTTGAGCATCCTGCCAAAAAGAATTATCGTAAGAAGCATTTAAGTCCTCACTCATCTTTTTAAAGCTATCATCCATATGTTTATTCTCCTCGCTCATTGTCTACGCCCACATTTCTCTATTTTCTGAGAGTTTAATTTTATTCACCATTTCTCTTAACAATTTTCGTGCATTTGAAAGGTGCCATTTTGAAGTACCGTCTGAAATATCTAATAAATTACCAATTTCTTTATGTGTGTATCCATCAATTACATATAAGTTGAACACTTTACGTGAAATGTCTGGAAGGCGTTTTAGTAAGCCCATTAAAACATCCATTTCTAATTTTGACCAAACACCATTTTCAACCGTAGTCACATGAATTTCTAATTCACGATCGGTTTCTTTTGAATCTACTAATTGAAGGTAATTTTTGTTTTTTCTAAATTCGTCAATAATTGTGTTCATCACAATTCTTCTTACCCACGCCTCAAAAGGCGTAGCTTCTTTTAACTTATCCAAGTTTTTACAAATCTTGACAAAGCCTAAATTAAGAATTGAACGAGCGTCTTCCTCATTTCTATGGTAGCGCATACAAGTTGGCATTAATTTCACATAACACCACTCGTAGAGCTTCTCTTGAGCTCGACGGTCATTTTTCTTACAGGCCTCAATTATCTTGTGGTCAATCATACGTTCACTTTTGTTGACAAAAGGACCAGCCGGGCAAGCCCAGCTGGTCTGAATAAGTAGTTTGATTCACTTTATCATAATAAACCCATAACTATGATAAACTTCTCAATTAATATAACGGGAATTGTTAATTTAGGGTTGGTGAAAATCGCACTTTTTTTTTAAGTCTATGTTAAAACTATATCTATTAAGGCACGGAAAGGCCGTAAACCCTGAGAAGTCGACGGATGACTTTAAACGAAAATTAAACAAAAAAGGTACGGCGCAAGCCAACCAAATCGGATTTATTTTCAAACGAGATGAATTTCAGGTTGATCAGATCATAGCATCTGGTGCTCAAAGAACGCAAGAAACTGCCGAAATAATGAATTATTATTTATGGAGAAAACCCATAATTTTTGATGACTCACTCTATTTGGCGAGCCGTGAAAAGATTCAAGCAGTGTTGCAAGAAAAAGCCAATGGTAAAAACATATTATTAACTGGCCATAATTTTGGCTTATCAGATTTTGTTAATTATTTGGTGGATGATCAGCTTGTAATGTCTACCGGCATGTTAGTGCAAATTAATTTTAACTTTGATGATTGGAAATTACTAGGTGCAAATACTGGCACGATTGAAAAAATAATTGAACCACAAGTACACTCTTTTTGAAAAAAACCGTTGTCGATAAAATAATCTTGGGAATAGATCCAGGTACTTCTATTATGGGGTATGGAATTATTCATGTCCGCAACAAAGAATTAAGACTCATTACTTATGGCGTTATTCATCTCAGTAAACTGGCTACACATCCCGATAAGTTGAAACGAATTTTTGATCGGGTAGATCAGCTCATTTTAGAATATAAACCAGACGAAATGGCAATAGAAGCGCCCTTCTTTGGTAAAAACGTTCAGTCCATGTTAAAATTGGGAAGAGCGCAAGGCGTCTCAATTGCGGCAGCCTTAAACAGAAATCTACCTTTTGAAGAATATGCTCCGAAAAAGATAAAACAATCCATTACGGGAAGTGGTAATGCCTCAAAAGAGCAAGTGGCTGCCATGTTAATGCGTTTATTCAATTTAAAAGAACTCCCTAAACATTTAGATGCTACGGACGGTTTAGCTGCAGCAGTTTGCCATCATTTTCAAGGTGGTGTTGGTGAACATAATAAATCAAAATCTGGATCATGGAAAGCCTTTGTCTCAGATAATCCGAAACGCTTAAAGAAAAGTTAGATGCTATACAGATATCTTTTCTTCCTTTTAATTTTTGGTTTGCCTCTCAATTCATTAGCGGGTGCCATTAATTATGACAGCTTATTAGTTATTGCTCAGAATTCAGATGACAGAGCCGATTTTATTATAATCGAATCTGTTATTAGAACTGAAGAAAACGAGTATAGCACAGCGGCGGCTAAAGAACTTATTATATACTGTTCAAGTCGCACAAAGGAGTTGAACTTTGAGTTTTTGCATGGGCAATTTAGATTTCACGAATCTATCATTAACACGGTGCATGGAGACATAGGAGTGGCCATGCAAATGGTTAATGAGTCCTTGGTGATTTTTTCAAAGTATCATACAATAGAAGCTGCGCGTTGCTACAACACTATGGGTAGTATGACTGCAGGGCAGGGTGATTATGAAACAGCCTTAGAATATTTGAATAAAGCTGATCTTATCTGTGAACATTTTAAAGAGGCGCCTCGCTATTCGTATATGCACTGCGATAATTTACTTGTTACGGCCTATATCTATATTCTTGCCGAGGATTATGAAAATGCAATTATCTATATGGAGCAATGTTTGGATTTAGGTCTTAAAATTGGATATGACCTATCTGTTAATTCCTGCTATTTAAATTTTGCAGATGTTTATCGGCTTCAAAAAAAGTTTCCGGAAGCTTTAGAAATGGCCGAACGATCAATTGATTTGTCACATGAAGCGGGTGCTTTAAATCTAGCATGCGTTGGACAGTACAGAAAAGGTCAGATCTATTATGACATGGGTAAGCCTGATTCTTCGCTTTATTATTACTATAATGCTGAAACAATTGGCCTTGAACAAAATATTAATTCAAGATTACTTGGTATTTATAAAGCCTGCACCCAAATTTATACAGAAAAAAAAGACTTTAAAAAAGCTTCAGAATATCAAGCCAGGTATATCAATCTTTCTGCAGAAGTTGCAGCCCAGGATCGAGATTCGCGCTTAGAAATGATGAACATTAAATTTAAAGTGGATGAAAAAATATCTCAAATTAATACGTTAGCCCTCGAAAATGATTACGAAGCTGATCGAAATAAGCTACTTACCATAGCCATTGTAATTACTGTTGCCGCCTCTGTCCTCCTTATTTTTATCATTATTCTAATATTTAATCGTTATCGCCTAAATCGTAAAATCCAAATTGAAAGACAACAGAAAGAGATGTCTCACCACCAATTAACTTCTTTGAAATCGCAAATGAATCCGCATTTTACTTTTAACGCCTTGAACTCTATACAGGACCTGATTTTAAAAGAAGACTCGGAAGAATCGTATAATTATATCGCCAAATTTGCTGATCTGATCCGCAAAACTTTAAATCATTCGAGTCAAGAGTTTATTGAGATTGAGGATGAAATGGCTTCATTGCAATTGTATTTAGAGTTAGAGAAATTACGATTTGACAATGATTTAACGATTGAATTTGAGACCAACGGAATCAGCAAGGTATTAATTCCACCGTTACTCATTCAACCCTTTATTGAAAACTCTATTAAACATGGCCTATTTCATAAAGAAGGCCCGAAACATTTGCGGGTACAATTTAAATTGAAAGAAGATTTGATTTGCACGATTAGTGATAATGGAATTGGACGAGAAGCCTCACAAGAAATACAAAAAAGACGGATAAAAAGCCATACTTCATTCGCGGTAGATTCGATTGAACAACGGTTTAAATTATTGCGACAAATTTATGGTAATAATTTAGGCGTTACTTATATCGACCTAAAATCTGATCATAAGGCTGCAGGAACTACGGTTGTAATTAGTTTGCCATTTAAAAAAGCTGATTAATTGCAAAACAAGACATACACGCATACAAAACAAGTTAACAAATGACCATATACGACGCAATTATTGTTGATGACGAGAGAAGCGCAAGGGAGATATTATCGGGATTAGTTGTACGTTTTTGCCCGCAACTGAAGATTGTGGATAAATGCACAGGATTAAAAGAAGCTGTTGAATCGATAAAAAAAAATAAACCAGCTTTAGTTTTTTTGGATATAGAAATGCCGAATTATGCCGGTTATGAAATTGTTTCATTTTTTGAAGAAATAGATTTTGAAATTATTTTTGTGACGGCCTACGATCAATATGCGATTAAGGCCTTTGAAGTGTCTGCGGTAGATTATTTATTAAAACCAGTAACAATTGACCGCTTAAAGGCTTCAGTGGCACGTTTTGTTGAGAAACAAAAGCGAACGAATTCGCATAAATCTTATACGGCTTTAAAGGATAATATCAACAGTCCTATATTATCTAAAATTATTATTCCGCATTTAGGATCGCAAAAGATAATCCCCATTTCAACTATATTGGCTTTTGAGGCGAAGGAAGCTTATTCAACCATACACCTGTTGAACGGTGAAAAATATATGGTGAGTAAGAATTTAAAGCACTTCGAGAATTTATTGGAGGAAAATGGAACCTTTTTTAGATCGCATAAATCTTGGTTAGTCAATATCAGTCGTGTTAAAACCTATTCAAAATCTCAATTAACGATCACTTTAGAAAATGATTTGAGTTGCAAACTGTCAAAATACAAGAAACCAAATTTTGAAGACCTATTCAAGAAGAATGCGGACTTGTAGGAGTTTGGTATGAGGATTGCAATTAGGGTTTTAAGAATTCGTGTCTGTTCGGAAATGCACCGAAATTAAAAATGAACTTTTTAAGTCTGTTTCTGACCACGCATGAAGTAAAAACAAAATTGGGATGAACTCAATTTTAAGTATTTTAATTATCTTCGAAAAAAAAATAAAAATGAAAAAGATTTTATTCGCATTAATTTTAAGCTTTGGCTTTATAAATGCAAATTCTCAAATCGTGGAAGAGTATGGCGGTGGGTATGTTTCAGACAATACAGTATTGGATAAAATAGACATTGAGGAAGTAGGCAGATCCATTCATGTTGCTTCTGTAGAGGAAGGCAAATTAAGAGTGAGACGTTTCTATAGAGGGAAATGGGAAGAGTTTGATCAAACACCAATTGAGGGCATTTTCAAATTGAAAGCACTGGAAATTTTTGCATACAAAGCAGTTCCTTATGTGTTTTGCTATTATGATGATAAAATGTCAGTAATAAGAGCGATTGATGATAAATGGGAATATGTAGGTGAAAAAGATTTTGGAGTTGGAAGTATTAATAATCCTGAATTTTCGGTAATTGGTGAAGAGGCATATGTTATTTATGAAGACAAGGATTATGAAATGATTCGTATGTTTTCGCTTTTAGACGAGACATGGTATGATGTTGATGTTATGCCTATGGAAGGTGTAAAATCGTATAAACTTGCTGCAAATTTTCGTGGTGATTTATTTATGGCGGTGATGGATGCAGAGGGCATTATCATCAAAGAAGTTGATCAATTGATCGCCTCTATGGATGAATGGAACGATTTGACTAAAAAAATCAAACTAGAGGATATTGCAAGAATTGATGATTTTGAGTTTGTTGAAAACAAGGCTTATATCACTTATTCAACTACTACTGGCCCTGTTATTATTTCATTAGAAGACTTGTCGAAAAAATGGGAAACTATTGAAGATGCAGCTGATGCAGAGGTTCCTTTTGAATTGGGTAAAGCAGATTATAACTTGAATATTTCTGAATACCATTTCTTTACTTCAATGAGCAGTACGGGAATTCCACAATACGTTAAGAACAACAAAAGAGGTGTTTGGGGTGCAGTAACAAATCTTTCAGATAAGAAAGCTAAGTCACTTGCATCTTGCGAATACCGTAACATAATTTACGCGGCTTATGTTGATAATGCCACGGGTAAATTAATGGTAAAGAAAATTGAAAAGGGCGAATTAGAGGATAACAAAAAACCTGTAGTTCCGACTAAAGACGACAAGAAAGACGACAAGAAGAAAAAGAAGAAGTAAGAAAATAGAAAAGTCCCAGTAGCGCATTTCGAGAACCTCAATGTGCTACTGGGACTTAATTCAATACTTCTATAAACTTAGCACAACGTAGCGCATTTCGAGAGCCTCAATGTGCTACGGGCACTTAATTCAACACTTTAATATTCTTAGCAAAGCGCAGATCAACAACCTAACCTCAATGTGCTACTGGTACTTAATTCAATACTTTAATAATCTTAGCACGGCGCATTTCGAGAGCCTCAATGTGCTACGGGCACTTAATCAATAGTTCTATAAACGCGACACAGCTAATCATCTCAACCTCAATGTGCAACGGGATTTTATTCAACACTTGTATAAACTTAGCACGGCGCAGCTCATCAACCTAAAGTCAATGCGCTACTAGTACTTTTTTTAAATCTTAGAAATAGATATACCTGCTCAGTTTGAAACTGGGCTTTTTTTATGCTGTGAAATTTGATGTTAATCTGAGTTAAATTATTTTGCTGTGCTTATATCGAAAGCAATTTTCTTCAATTCATCTTGTGAAAGTGTGAGTTTTTCATTTGCAAAATTCATATCAGCCATTTGATTAATTGGCACTAAATGAATATGTGCATGTGGAACTTCTAACCCGATAACCGTTACACCAATTCGATTAAATGATGGAAACACGAGTTTAATTTTGTGTGCAACTTGTTTTGCGAAAATCATCATTTCTCCCAATAATTCATCTTCCACATCAAAGATATAGTCCACTTCTTTTTTAGGAATCACTAAGGTGTGCCCTTTCTGCAAAGGTGAAATATCAAGAAAAGCGAAAAATTTATCATTCTCCGCAACTACGTGCGCCGGTATCTCTCCGTTAATGATTTTTGTAAAAATTGAGGCCATTATCTCGTGATTTCTAAAATTTCGAATTGCATTATGCCATTTGGCACTTGAATGTCAGCAATATCACCAACAGTTTTACCTAACAGTCCTTTTCCTATTGGAGAGTCTACTGATATTTTCTTTGCCTTAAGGTCAGCTTCATTTTCAGCAACCAAGGTGTAAACTAATTCCATTCCGTTTCCAACGTTTTTAATTTTGACATTACTCAAAATTAAGGCCTTGGATGTATCTAAGTCCGAATCATCTAATACTCGGGCATTGGAAACAATGTTTTCTAATTTATTTATTTTAGCTTCTAATAAGCCTTGGGCTTCTTTCGCTGCATCATATTCGGCATTTTCTGATAAATCTCCTTTATCAATTGCTTCTCCAATTTGCTCGGAAAGACTAGGACGAAGCACAGTTTTCATATGCTTCAATTCAGCCTTCAATTTATCGTATCCCTCTTGGGTATAATAGTCTAATTCTGACATCTTTATTGTTTTTAAAACGTAACAAGAGAGCCTTTGTTAAGACTCTCTTGAATAACAAATATATGAAATAAATTTTACCTATCCTAGCATTTAATGGATCGCTCTCCCTGTCAATAATTGCTAGATTTCAACAACGAATTCTAGTTACTCTAATTGAAATTTAAGCCCAAATGAATGCATCCCTGCAAATAATCTCGTTTGCCTATAGGCATAGTGAAGCCCTAATTTATTCTGATCATTTGAATCCACAATATTTATGGAAAATCCAGCCGTCAAACCAGTCCCATTTAAATTGGGAATACTCCCATGCGTATAAAAATCAAGGGATAGATTTTCGTATACATAACCTACCATAGCATTCAAATGCATTATTTCAAGCTTCTTTTTGTAATGAAAACCTAGTTTAAACTGATTCTTATAAAAGGGAGTAAGCGAAGTTGCTGCCGCAACTGTTACTTCCCGCCTCCTTTGCATTTTAAATTCATAGCTCCCTCCAACACTAAAAAGTGCTGGCATTTCTGCCGCCAAACCTTGTAATGAATCTGGCGTATTGCCAAGGACAAAGAAACTTCCCTTTTCTCCAAACCTCAGATCAGGACCAATATTTTTTACGGTGGCACCAATTTTAAACTGATTGTTTTTACCTGCCACATATTGCACACCTGCATCAAATGCTATTCCACTTCCACGGATATTAAACGCAGTTTGAGAAATATATTTCACATTGATTCCGGTGGAAACTGAATTAGAGAACTGTCTGGCAAAACCAATGTTCAAGTTGGAATAATGCGACGTCGTTATCAATGACTGACCAATTGGGTTAACCGTTTCCTCATTGCGAGAACTTGTCGTCATTCCAGTTACAGCGATTGTATTCTTTTCGCCTATTTTTTGCGCAAAACCCAAATTATTTGATCGAATTCCGAACGAACCTAGTCCAGTAATTCGATCAAAAGTTAGTTCTGTTCCATTAACTGAGGTTAAACCTGCAATATTCAAATGAACCGCATTTAATCCTTCGACTCCTGCCACATTTGCACCTGCCCATGCCGCTGAATTCGAATATGGATTGACTAAAAGCTCCATAGCACCCACTTTATTCCCTTGACATAGCGCTGCGCTTGTCAAGAAACAGGCGGTGGTCAATAAAACATTTTTCAGAATCAAATTCATGCAGGTCAATATTATTGTTTTATAAGTTATCTAAATCTGGTTGTCTCAGCACACCAAACCATTTCATAATCTTTTCGTGCTCAACCATGTTTCCATTTTCATCTGGTACTTCAATTTTAACGTGAATTATGTAGGCTCCACCTGCAATGGGTATGCTTCTATGATTCCGTAAGTCCCAATCAAGAGAGGTTAATGGATCGTCCTTAACGAACCTGCGTACTAAGGCACCTTGCATATTGAAAATCGTCACTTCACAGCGCTCAGGCAAGTTTGTGAATTTTACGCGATTATCCCGTTTGCCAGTTTCATAAGAGCTATACGCGTAATATGGATTTGGCACAACGTTTATATTATCAATTACTGAGATCAATCGATTCGCATCATTTGTATAGGAAGGATTTTCAAATCCAAATTGATACATTGGAAAGCCTTCATTTTCACCATTGACCATACGTTCAACATAAGGCATCTTAATTCTTGCGCTAATCTTCACATCAGTTGCCAATAAATCTTGATTTTCTGCCAACATTGGCTCCGTTACCCACAAACACGTTTTCCACGCTTTTCTGTACTCTACTCTTTTAAGATCATCATCCAGTTCAGATTCAAAACGTGCACGTAGCCATTCTCCATGATCATAGGCCGTCGCGCTGTTAACGCCTTCGGCTTTTTCCCCAAAAACATAAACATAATGCATCCCTCCAAATAATGGATTACCCGCATTGTCGCTATAATTTGAGGTAGGGTTCCAAATCATGTCGTCGCCATTGTCACCTTTTAACCATGAATTTTCAGCAAATACCATGTTTAAACGAGCACCTGTGCTTACATCCATAGCATAACCTGGAAACCAACCCATACCTGTTTCATTTGTTAAATTTGCTTCGCTAGCCACACCGCCTTGGGCCGCACTCAATCCTTGTTTATCGACAGATGCATCACTACGCGGCTGCAAAATATAATCGCCGTGTTCTGTATTAATCGGATTATCATTAATCTCTATCACTGGACATCTAGACCATTTTGACTTATCTGATGTCATGATAATATCTACATCATGCAATTCTTCTAAAGACAAGGCTGTTTGAATTTCATCTACCCCTAAAAACCACGATTCATTATTTCTAAACCAAGATGTACTTGGATCATCTCCAGGAAAACCAAATGGACTGCCATAAACGCCTTTTGCTACAAATTTAAATGGCGCAATTCCTCCATCCAGCATTTGTTCATACAACTGGTCGGTTTTATCCAAGGTTGTATGATCATCATAATGCCCTGGCTGATAAATCCATCTCGCTGGAATATTTTCCGGGTTATCGTCAGGATCTGATTGATACTCATCACTATTCCCGGTTAAAATCCAATTTGATGGATAAAAGCTATCATCATCTTGAACGAAACTCACCCATCTTTCTGAAGAATCTAAAAAGGAGATTGTTGCTCCTATTGGTTCAGTATATGCCAAGGATTTGTTGCCAATATAATAATGCTGATTGATTCGAACAGAGATTCCCCATTCCAAAATCAGCTGTTCACGCGAAACCGAAATTTCTTTTTCAGAGTAAATGGTGTCACGTTGTCCATCTGATAAGCGTTCAATCCAATAAAGATCTTCATTTATACTAGCTGAATCTTTACCAAAACCTAAAGTATATTGTCCTCCTTTAAGGTTTAGGGGATCGATTACTTTAACATCAATTGGACCAGCACCACTTTTGTAGGTTGGATGATCCACATGCCCATTGGCTAAAATTTGTGTAACTGTTTCTTGAGACAGCTCTGTAAATGCACCACCATTTCCTAATCCTTCAATTAGTGTGATTTCGGGTTGGAAACCATAACTAGTTGTAAATACTCGTCCGTCAGCTTCTGGTGAAGGATCGTGTGGAATTCCAACCACGGATTCTATTGACGATCCAGTTGCTGTTATACGCGATCTAAAATAGGGTTGTTTCTGACCGTAAATCCCAATTGGATCATCCGCCACATACTTTAAAAATTCATTTTGCGCATAAGAAACTGCAAGGAAATAATATTTCTGATGATTCACCAAGACGCGATCTTCAAAAGCGAATAAATCCTCAGTAACAGTGAACGATCTACGAATACCGGCATCCAATGGAAACTCCCCAGCAGGCTCAACCATAACAGCTGGAATCGACAATCCAATTTCTTCATCAAAGGTATAGTTGACCAATTTACCAACACCATTTTTAACGTCAGTTTGGGCCACTAATCTTGCTTTATCTAAATTACCGATATCAGTAATGGATGATACAGCATCTCGCATTTGATAAATTTGAAATCCTTCAAATCTAAATTTATTATCATATACAATTCCTGAATCAAGTAACTCGTCTGGTGTTTTGATTCTAAAATCTTCAGCAACATAATCCTCTATTGCGGGAACACCATTCGGGTCAGACAAGAATAGAATAAGTTCATTTTCCATTTCTTGAATTGTTAAAACGGGGGGCAATGGCGGCTCTAGTACCTCAAAACAGTTGTCAAATAAATCCTGTGCTTTGGTATCTGCCCTTTTTAATGCTCGAATTGGTGCTTCAACATCCGTTTCGGAACTTTGGCCAATAACCACACCAACTGTGATGTTATTTACAGCACCTGGTTTTAGTTCGAACGGTCCTGCAGATTGAATGAACCTTCTATCTTCTGGAGGTGTATCTGCCGTTATTTCTGACCAATTTGCCGGAGCCGGAACTGCCGCTGGATAGGTTGACCAGCCCAATGGATCTGAATCACCGGGAAACATAAAGCGCGTAGGCACATCTGAAGAACCTCCGTTAAAACCATCACCACCATAAGTCATAGGTTGGCCATTCCGCCATAAACCTTTCATATAATTATAATGTTCTGCTGCAGTTGTCGGATCACCATTATTGCCAGTTGAATTGTTATAATAAACAAAGCGTTGCATTCCAAATCGTTCATTATCTGGAACTCCATCACCATAACCAATTCCTAAACCAGCGTAGGGCATTCCTTTTTTCGCATATACCAGTGGCATTAGCGCAATAGGTTCTGTCGAGTCAGGCACTTCTTTATAAAGTGGATTATCTATGCCATCCTTATCTTGATAAGGACCTTCGAAAAAATCAATCCCTACAGCAGGCACATTGTTTCCGTAAGGAGTTTGTGCACCTTGTCCAATATCAGTTACATCTGCATTGTAGCAATAGCCCAGTCCTCGTTTCACATCACAACCAACATAGTCATTTTTGGCAAAACCAATATCTGGATCAACGTACTGACCGAAATAGGTGTTTTTTAATGTTTGTGTTCCTCTGTTGATTAATTCATAGTTATAGAAGGTCATATCATTTACTTCATCATCAGTTGCAAAGGAAAAGGCTTGAGCTCGTATTTCCATCCCAATAGGATCTCCACCTGTTTCGGTATGAATATTTCCTTTATCATTAAATACCCACCAGTGTGTTTCATCACCATAAAGTGTCACTCTACGATCATTTTTACAGCTCACATCTCCTTCGAGATCAAACCAAGGGTAATCTCCATCTTCCATTGGCCGATAGAGTCCATTTGCTGGTTGACCTGGTGATGAATTATCGTAAAAAGGTGCAAGGTATTTATCCTGTCCTATTGATTCGTCGCCATGTGCCGGCCAGTCTCTTATTTTGTCCATCAATGCCTCATCAGGGTATAGTACTTCCTCACAATCTTCTAAACTAGAATGTCCGCGATCACAATTCCACCAACGGATGAATTCCTCAACTTCTACTTTTCGAATTGAGAAAAATTTGTCATATTCATTGCAAAATGAATCAAAAATTATAGCGGATCCGAAGGGTCTTACCATATTTACATCAGAGTCTTGCGGAATAGAAGGATCGTAATTCCCATCACTTTGATTCAGTTCTTGTAGGGGTCCTGGCCAAAAGTCATTTCCATCTTGTCGGTATCTGTGCGCTGCCAATTTTAACTGACCGTTAGGATCTTCTCCCCCCATCCATAGGGCACCAGAAAAAATAACGAAGCTATTGCTTCCCTTTGGATATTCATACCCTGCCTGAGATGTAGCACGATCTTCCCAAAGAAACCCAGCGGTTTCAACAACGGCACGAATGTTATTTAATTCAAGAAAGATCTTTTCGCTTGCTGGCGAACAAACCGCTGCCCTTGAATCTGTTGACGGAGTTGAATTTCGGGAATTGATAAATATGTCCGCAAAGACCAGATTTGCACTAAAAATGGCAAAAACAATTAAAATCGACTTTTTCATAACCTTTATATTTAGTTAATAGATAAAAGTCGAACCTACACCTAGATTGAAAAATGGGCAAACTAACGCTAAATAATCCTCTATAAAATCGCAGAAGAGCGTTAGTTCTTTAAATGGAATAGAAAGAATTTAGGAAAGAATGATCGCAATTTCCAAAAATTGATTCGCTTATCGCAATAAAACGAATACCTTTTAATCTATTTCAATTAAAAGTCGAACATACACCTGATCTAACTGTAAAGGATGCTAGCCTGATGCTAGCGTGAAAGCGTGCTCAATGCACTTCTGGGTTAATGACCACCTTGGGGCGGTTATTGTTTTAATTCTTATTCTGCCATCCTTACATTCGCATTAGTAAGGATGGCGGAATAAGTAATACTTATTATAATATTTCTATTGACAATCCAATTGAGTGAACTCCATTGAACAATCTTGTTTGGCGATAAGAATATTGAATTCCTAACATACTTTTACTTTTTCCAACAATTGCATCAACTGAAACTCCTGCTGTTAAACCACTCAACGCTGTTACACGTGAATTATATCCAAACTCTTTTTGAAACAAACCTGTTTCATATACATAACCAGCCATTAAATTAAATCTTGCTTTCTCTAATTCCATTCCATAATTCAAACCTAGGCGGTATTGATCACTTGAAAAAGAGTTAGCAGAAAAAGCTAAAGCTAAAGTTAACTGATTTGTTTCAGTAAAGTTAAAGTCATAAGATCCACCAATTGAAAGTAGTGAAGGCATCTCAAACGTAGCTGATCTTTGCTCCAACGTTGCTAAATCACCTGTATTAGGGTACATCACTTGAATTCCAAGTCCATCACCATTAAAGCTCATTGTTGGTCCGATATTTTTTAAAGCAATACCGAATTTCATTTGATCTTCTTCACCAGTTACATATCTAATTCCAGCATCAATTGCAACTCCAGTACCTTTTAAATCAGCAATAGATTCAGAAATTACTTTGAAATTAATTCCACCGTAAATAGAATTAGAGAATTCACGTGCATATCCAACATTAAAGTTTGAATATGTTGGTGAAAACGATCCAATTCCTCCTTCAGGTAGTGCTACCGTTGTAATATCGATATCGCCAAAAGTCATTGCCATTACCGTTACTGAAATTACACTACTTTCAGAAATTCGCTGAGCGAAACCTGCAGAGTTAATATTGATTCCAGCACCGCCTAGCCAATTCGTTCTATCAAATCGAATTTGTGTCTTGTCCGTAAAGGCAAGGCCTGCGATATTTGTGAACACGGCATCTATGCCATTTGCACAAGCAACTCCTGCATCTCCCCAAGCCGCACTGCGCGCCCAAGGATTGATGAGCAATTCAGTTGCTCCCGCAGAACCAACTCTATCACCATTCCCAGCAAAGGCCGCACTACTCAAACCGAGTGCTACTGTTGCTAAAAATGTGTTTTTAATTAATTTATTTACTTTCATCTTCAATGAATTTCAAATTAATACTTTAAATATCTTACAAGTTATCCAAGTCTGGTTGTCTTAATACACCATACCATTTCAGGATTTTTTCATGCTCTACGATATTTCCACTTTCGTCTGGAATTTCAATCGTGACATGCACGATATACATTCCTCCTGCAATTGGAATACTTTGGTGATTTTTTAGATCCCAATCAATAGATGTCAAAGGATCATCTTTCACATAGTTTCTAACCAATGCACCTTGCATGTTGAAGATCGTTACTTCACATCTTTCTGGAAGGTTTGTGATTTTAACTCTGTTATCTCTTTTACCCGTTTCATACTCACTGTAAGCATAATATGGATTTGGTACAATATTAATATTGTCAAGTACAGAAGTTAAACGATCACCGTCACCAACCTCTGAAGGGTTATCGAAACTGAATCGGTAAAGAGGGTATCCCTCATTTTCAAGATCCACTTCACGTTCTTCATAAGGCTTATTGATACGTGCACTGATTTTAACATCAGTAGCTAACAACTCTTGTCCAAACGTTAAACGTGGTTCCATTACCCACATACATGTTTTCCATGATTCTAAGTAATCACCATTGTCTCCGTTTCCAGCTCCGTTTACCTCCCACATAGTTCTTAACCAAGATCCGCCATCATAAGCAGTTCCATCACCGTCAACATCAGCACCAAAAACATAAACATAATGCATTCCACCGAATAATGGTGCTCCTGAATTATCATTAAAACTTGAAGTTGGATTCCAAATCATATCATCTCCATTGTCTCCTTTTAACCAAGAGTTTTCAGAAAATGCCATGTTCAATCTTGTTCCAGTAATTACGTCAATTGCATAACCTGGGAACCAACCCATACCTGTACCATCTCCATCAGGAAGTCCATCTTTTCCAACAGAAGCATCCGATCTTGGAGTGATTACCTGATCACCATGTTCTGTTTGAACTATTATGTTATTGATTTCCAATACAGGACATCTTGTCCATTTCGATTGATCATCAGTAAGAATGATATCAACACTATGTAAATCAACCATTGAAATCTGATTCTGAAGAGAAGATGCAGTAGAAAACCATGTTTCTATTGTGCCTTCGTACCAAGGTGTATTGGTATTATCATTAGGGAATCCAAATGGACTTCCGTAAGGTGCCTTCGCAACAAATTTAAATGGTGCAATTCCACCTTCAAGCATTTGCTCATATAATTGATTTTCGGCATCTATTCCACCATCATCATAATGACATGGTTGATAAATCCAACTCTCTGGAATACAGTTTACGTTCGGATCAGTTGCATGATTATTTGCTTCTTCACTATTACCAACGCGGATCCAGTTACTTGGATAGAATGAATCATCATCTTGAATAAACGACAACCACATTGCTGAAGAATCTGCAAAATCAATAGTTGCTCCAATTGGTTCAGTATAAGCATTCACACCAGCATTTGTATAATACTGTTGATTAATTTGAACTGAAATACCCCAATTTAAGATCAATTGTTCTCTAACAACGTCAATAGCTCCATAAGAAAATACTGTATCACTTTCACCATCAGCAAGTTTCGCTAACCACCATGTTGTTTCGTCAATATCACTAATCGTATTGTTAAACCCTAAAGTATATGCTCCACCTTTTAAGTTTAATGGATCAACAACTTTAATATCGATTGGTCCAGAACCACTTTGGTAAGTTGGATGCTTAACTGAATTGTTCGCTAAAATATCTGTTACAGTTCCAGCTGTCAATTCTAAGAATTCACCACCGTTTCCTTCACCTTCAATTTGCGTAATCTCTGGTTGGAAACCATAAGAAGTAGTAAATACTCTACCGTCTGCCTCAGGAGATGGATCATGTGGGATACCAACTACTGATTCAATACCTGCACCTGTTGCAGAAATTCTTGAACGTAAGTAAGGATTCTTTTGACCATCTAATAAGGTAGGATCATTTGGATCGTATTCTTTATATTGATTATAAGCATAAGAAACAGCTAAGTAATAGTATTTCTTGTGATTAACCAATGTTCTATCACCAGTCGCAAATAAATCTTCTGTTACTGAGAATGAACGACGTAAACCTTCATCCAAATCATTTGATCCAACTGGTTCTACCATTACAGCAGGAATTGAAATATCCAATTCTTCGTCATAGGTATAGTTAACCAATTTCCCAATGCCATTTTCTAAATCACTCTGCGCTACTAAACGCGCTTTTGATAGATTTGCAAGTTCAGTAATTGATGCTAATTCATCAGCCATTTGATAAACTTGGAATCCTTCAAAACGGAAAATATTATCGTAAAAAATTCCCATTTCAATTAATTCATCTGGCGTAATAATATTAATATTATCTTCCTCTGTATACTCCTCTAAAGGATCAATTCCTGCAGGATCTGATAAGAAAAGGATTAATTGATTTTCCATTTCTTGAATTGTCAACAATGGCGCAACTGGCGGATCAACTAATTCGAAACAGTTATCAAACAAAGCCTGTGCTTTTGTATCTGCTGTTTTTAATGCTCTAACTGGTGCTTCTAAATCAGATTCAGAACTTTGACCAATTACAACACCAACTGTAATGTTATTTACCGCTCCTGGACGAAGGATAAATGGACCAGCTGATTGTAAAAAACGTCTATCTCCTACCGGGTTATTATCACTAATTTCTGACCATGGATCAGTAGTAGGTAATGCACTTGGGTAAGTTCCCCATCCTAATGGATCTGAATCATCTGGGAACATAAATTTAGTTGGAATTCCTGAACCACTTGTGTTACCGTTTCCACCAAATTGCATATTCGATCCATTTTTCCAAATACCTCTTAAATAGTTATAGAAATCGGCAGCAGAGTTTGGATCCGCGTAAGGACCAGCTCCAATATCGTGATACACGAAACGTTGCATTCCGAAACGCTCGTTATCTACAACACCATCTCCATATCCTATTCCCAAACCTGGGTAAGGGATACCTTTTCCAGCAAAAACCTCTGGTAAAAGAACTGCGGGTCCTGCATCATCAGAAACTGCTTTATACAATGGATTATCAATATTGTCATTATCTAAATAAGGGCCCTCAAAGAAATCAACACCTACAGCTGGAATATTGGCACCATAACCTGGTTGACCACCTGCTCCACCTTCATCATTTAAATCTCCGTTATAGGCATAACCTAAACCTCTACCAACATCACAACCAACATAATCATCATTTGCCAAACCAACATCTGAATCTACCCATTGTCCGAAATACGTTTCATACAATGTCTGAGTTCCTCTATTGATCAACTCATAGTTATAGAATGTCATGTCATTAATTTCATCATCAGTAGCGAAAGAAAACGCCTGCGCTCTAATTTCCATCCCAATTGGATCTCCACCAGATTCAGTATGAATATTTCCTTTATCATTAAATACCCACCAATGTGTTTCATCACCAAATAACGTTACACGTCTATCGTTTCTACAATCAATTTCCTCTTCAAAATCATACCAAGGGTAATCACCATCATTCATTGGATCATAAATTCCATTTGGAGTTTCACCTTCTTTTGTGTTATCATAGAATGGTGCTAAATAGAAATCTTGCCCTAAAGACTCATCTCCATGTGCTGGCCAATTTCTAATTTTTTCCAAAGTTTCTTCACTTGGACGTACTACTTCTTCACAATCTTCAGGCTCGCTTATACCGTTCTCACATTTCCACCATGATATAAATTGTTTAACTTCTGCTTTTCGAATTGAAAAGAAGTTATCATACTCAGTACATACGTCAGGGAAAATCTCAGCAGCACCATAATCTCTTATTAGTGTAGCATCCGCATTTTGAGGAACAAAAGGATTATAGTTTCCTGTTCCTTCAATTAAATCTCCCAAAGGTCCAGACCAAAAGTCATTTCCTTGACGGAACATGTGCGCTGCTAATTTCAACTGACCATTGATATCTTCTCCACCCATCCATAGGGCTCCAGAATAAATCAAGTGGTTTTCACTTCCTTTAGGATACTCATATGATGGATTACTGTTAGATCTATCCTGCCAAAGTGACCCTCCAGTCTCAACTAATGCTCTCACATTGTTGAATTCCATGAAAATCTTTTCGTTTGCAGGAGAACATCCAGCTGCACGTGAATCTGTGTCAGAGTCAACTAAAGGTCCGTGATGTCCCTCCCATTTGAGAGCATACATTCCGTTCGCAAGCCCCAACACTAAAATACTTAATAATAGCTTCTTCATAATTTCTTTATTAAACTTCTCCGTTTAAACTTCTTAAAAGTCAAATTTAACACCTAATCTAATCGTTCTAGGTAATCCATAGTTGAAAGGGTTTTGAACCTTCAACGCATAGAAATCTCTGAAAGATTGCTCATCCAATTGATTCTGAATAGATGATTGGAATTGAGATGCAGCTAAATAACCATCATCATCAGGGTTACCAGTTGCTCTATAAACGTTCAATACGTTTACAATATTAAATATGTTTGTAACACGTACATAAACATTCAAATAAGCTGATTTTTTCTTGTTCTCATCATCTCCAAATTCCAACATGATGTTTCTGTCCAACTGAAGATCAACTCTGTACTGCCAAGGTTTTCTTGAACCGTTTAATGATCCGTCCAATTGTGAAGAACCGCCTGCTAACAACGCTTCTCCAGCTGCTTGCTTAAATGCTGAATAAGGTGTACCTGAACCAATTTGAGTTACAATATTCAACCCCGTGTTTTCTAGCACGCCAAAGTCACCAATTACTGGTCCGTTATAATCCTTACCATCTCCGTATCTATAATCAAACACAATATTGAAACCATGTCTTTGATCATAATTGTAAGGGAAGATAGTTCTTAAGTTCGGCTCACCTGAGTTCACTAAAGTAAGTGCTGAATTTGCATCAGAACCAGTACCGTTTGCGAATTGAAGTGTATAAGAAGCTGTCATTCTAATGTTACCTGTTCTTCTTAGATCGTAAGAAACAGTTAATCCTTTCACTGTTCCGAAATCTCTGTTTCCATACGAACGATATGTGTTAGGATATGCAGAGAATACATTTACTAATTGTACTTGATCTCTTTGCTCTTTATAGAAAGCAGATATTTTTAAAGATGAAGTTTTCGTTAGTACTTGTTGGAAACCTAATTCGTAATCAATTGTTTTTTCCGGTTTTAAGTTCGGGTTATTGATGATTACGTTACGATCTTGCAAGAATTGGTATTCAATAGGATCGAATCTATTTCCAGTTGTTGGTCGTTTTGTTAAGATATCATAATGTGCAAAGAAAGATGCCTCATCTGAGATAGGGAATGAAAATGCAACCCTTGGCATAACGTTAATTTGTGGTTGATAATCTTCGAATGCATCTGCAGTAGGCGAAGTCAACGTATTATCTTGTAACCAAGGAGCAATACCTTTACTACCTTCTAATACTGTTGGATCAGACACTTCAACTCCTGAAGCATCATACCATGTATCACCGTTTCTATATCCGTTAATTGAAGTTGGATTATCCACATCATTCACATAAACAACGAAATCATCTCCCATGTTCTCAGGGTGCTCAATTGTAATTCCGCTCTCATATTGATCTACTTCTTGTACTGTTTTAGCTTCATACAATAAGTATTTATCTTTCAATACTGGTTGGTTGGCATCAAACACATCAACACGTAAACCTACGTTGAAGATGATATCGTCAAATGCAAACTTGTCCATTAAATATCCTGAGATATAAATTGGTTGAAAAGCACCAATTGTTCTTGCATAGTTTTTATCACTATTGAATTCATTGAAGTATTTATTGATATCTGTATTACCACGTACTTTTTCTCCAGTATGATCAAACCCATACCAAGTGAAGTAGTTATTACCTGAATTCAATAATTCATCCGCACTAAACATATCTAGTGTAAAGAAATCAGGATCTAATTCATCAATATCAACATAATAAGTTCCATCTGTTCCTCCTTCGCCAAGATCCCAGCCATTTTCAATTAACTTTCTTCTTACGTTATAATCAAAGAAATACTGTGCATCATCATTTTCTTGTCCACCAAACTCACCTTCTGAGGCATTCAAACGCTCATAAGTAATTCTTGGGAAAGTTCCATAATAATCAAATGAAGACTTGCTTAAATCTAACTCTTGAATATGACTATTCATGTACTGACGTGCAATTGTCCAAATTCCAATCGGTCCCGATCTTCCTGAAGAGAATGCTCTATCCCATCTTTGTTCGTACTCAAATCCTAATGAAATTGCGTGGTCATTCAAGTTGATTGTGCCAGAACCAGTAATACGGAATTGATCATTTTGTCTTACTCTATATCCGTTAAACGGTGTTCCTACGTTATCCCAAATACCATAAACACTTTGAGGAAGATCACCATTTCTTAGTGCATTCCCTTGTTCAATTTGAAAAAGGTTTTCAAAGTTACCGAAAGGGTTTCCTGCGTAGATATCGAAGTACTGCTCTGTAATAGATGCAAATGCTGCATTATTTGTAGAAGGCGTAAATCTTACCAATGTATCTCTGAAACCATTATGAATTAAACTATCACTATTTCCGTTGAATTCATATGTTGTTTCTCTGAACGTCTCAAATTTACCTACGTGACCGTAGTTAAATAATCGATCTTCGTGATTTGAATCCCAAAGTCTATTGTGAGATTGCGAGTAATCAACCATTAATGAATAGTATGCGCTTTTAATTTTAGAAGATGAACCTTCTGTATTATTATTAAAACGTTGTGTAAACCTTCCATATACTCTCCAGTCAATATTTCTCTCTACACCAAAATTCTCAAAATTGAATAATGAATTTCTATAACTATAATTATTTCTATTGTTATATGCCATATTACCACCAAATGTTAAGTTAATATTTGGTCCGGCGTTCACATCAATTTTACCAGCAGCCGAGAAAGAAGTTCCTCTAGCGTTCATTCTCCAAGGCACCTGCTCGAAATCAGATAATGCTGGATCAGTAGAATTTCTTAAGAAGTCTGTATTATAATAAGCTCCACCGCCTTCTTGTCCAGTTGGGCGTAAAGGATTTGCAAGTAATGAATCTCTTACCTCTTGCTTAACACGGTAACCACCGCCATTAGCTACTGGTCTTCCATCTAAAACGTCTGTGTAGTTAGCAGAAAGGAAAAAGCCTAAAAGAGGTTTTTGAGGTGCACCCGCAGAATCCTTCTTCATTAATAAAGGACCAGATATCATACCTTCAAGTAAGTTGTAAGCATATTTATCTAAACCAATTACTTTACCGTCATATCCAATTGGATCTTGTCCGTTAAAATAAAAACCTGATGTTACTCCTTCAAATGATCCAAAATACTTAGCCGAAGGACCACGAGTAGTAATTGAAATAATTCCACCAGTCAAATCACCATAATTTGCAGGAACCCCTCCAGTAATTACAGCAACCTCTTGTATTGCAGATTTTGGTAATGAAGATGAACCCCTTACCTTAATCCCATCAATATAATAATAAGTGGCATCTGATCGTGCCCCACGAATACTTAAACCTTCGGTACCTTCCGCGTTATATACACCACCAACTGTGGCTGCAATACCTGCGGCAGATCGTGTTGGCATCTTAGAGATGTCGTCACGTGTAACAACCGCTCCAGAAGCACCACCATCTTTGTCAATTAAAGGAACTTCATAATAAGTTACTTCAACGACATCTAACATTTCGTCAGAGGTAGTTAACTCAAGTGGTAAACTTGTCAATTTGTCCGAACTAACTAGGACACCTTCTTTTCGAATTGATGTATAACCAACAAAACGAACCTCGACAGCATAATTCCCTGGAGGTAAAGATGAAATTTTGAATTTTCCGTCAAAATCTGTCTGAGCAAACCCTTTCTGTTGCCCACCTTGGAAAGCAACCACTTTCACAAATGGCAAGCCTTCACCCGAAGCTTTGTCCTTTACAGTACCTTTAATAGACCCGGTACCTGTTTGAGCAAAACCTGAACTCACTGAAAGCAAGAGTATTGCAAGTAATAATTTTAGTTTTTTAAGCATAAGTAAGCGTGTTTGTTAAAAAATCTTAAAATACAATAGCCCGTAAATATAGGCAATTTAATAATTCAACAGCCAAAATTAAATGACAAAAGTGTAATAGGTTAAAACCCACTCACAAATATATGTTGACAATAATGAAAAAGAAAGGTGTATAGATAACAATTCAGATCAAATTATACTAGTCTATTGTTCTTCATTGGCTTCCCCTTTTGACGTCTTCTAGCGTTTTTAGCGGCACGTTTCATTCTTTTTCGTGTTGCTTTATCCTGGTTTTTCCAATGTTTCTTACGCGTTCTTTTTTGCTTCTTATAGGTACTCTTAACGCGCTTACCCTTACTCCCTTTATCGCCCGACTTTACGCTCTTCGCACCTCGATCCTGCAAAAACCCATTTTGGGGAACTACAATGACTGATGCAATAATTATGAGTATTTTCGTTATAGTTTTATACAATCGTCTCTCCATGCAACAAATATATTTAAGATACTTTTTATTTGGGCTACTTTTCACAAGTTTATTTCTAACATCTTGTAAAGAGAGTGAATATCCTATCCCAAATGTACCTGTCAACCTTAGCTTGAACCTAGATTTACCGTCATATACAGCGTTAAATTCACCTGGAGGTTATGCTTATGTAAATGGAGGATCACGTGGAATTGTCGTTTACCGCAACTTTGATGAGTTCGTTGCCCTAGATAGACATTCAACTTATGATTCGCAAAACGAGTGTGCTGTTGTGGAGGTTAATATAGACAACCCCTTTGAATTAGTTGATACATGCTCAGGTTCTGTTTTTAGCATCCTAAGTGGAGTTGTGCTAGTTGGACCAGCGCAATATGGTTTGAGACGATACAATGCTATCTGGGATGGAGCTTACACCGTAACAGTGTACAATTAGTTCTTGTTCGAGGCGCTTCTTAAGATTACTTAGCTTTAATTTTACGCATAAAAAAAGCGAGAACCTTTTTAGATCCTCGCTTTCTATAAAAACTTTTATCGACTAATAACGATAGTGTTCTGGTTTGTAAGGACCTTCGACTTTAACTCCGATATAATCAGCTTGATCTTTAGATAATTCAGTTAATTGTACTCCAATTTTAGCTAAATGAAGTTTTGCAACTTTTTCATCTAAGTGTTTCGGCAACATATAAACTTCATTTTTGTCATAAGCAGTTAAGTTAGTCCAAAGTTCAATTTGAGCCAAAGTTTGGTTAGCAAATGAATTACTCATTACAAATGATGGATGTCCCGTAGCACAACCTAAGTTTACTAATCTTCCTTCTGCAAGTAAGATTATATCTTTACCATTTACATCATAAATATCAACTTGTGGCTTAATTTCAATTTTTTCAAAACCATTGTTCAACCAAGCTACATCAATTTCATTGTCAAAGTGACCAATGTTACAAACGATAGCTTTGTCTTTCATTGCTTCAAAATGCTCTCCTCTGATAATATCTTTGTTACCCGTAGTTGTAACAATGATATCAGCTTCAGCAACTGCATTTTCCATAGTTCTTACAGCATAACCGTCCATTGCAGCTTGAAGTGCACAAATTGGATCAATTTCAGTTACAATAACTCTTGCTCCAGCACCACTTAATGAAGCTGCAGATCCTTTACCTACATCTCCGTATCCTGCAACAACAGCAACTTTACCAGCCATCATTGTATCAGTAGCTCTTCTAATTGCATCAACTAATGATTCTTTACATCCGTATTTGTTATCAAATTTAGATTTAGTAACTGAATCGTTTACATTGATTGCTGGCATTACAAGCGAACCATTCTTCATTCTTTCGTATAATCTGTGAACTCCAGTTGTAGTTTCTTCAGATAAACCATTAATTCCAGCAGTCAACTCAGGATAATGATCAAATACCATGTTAGTTAAATCTCCACCATCATCCAAAATCATGTTTAAAGGCTTTCCACCTTCAAATCCCTTGATAGTTTGGTCAATACACCATTCAAACTCTTCTTCATTCATGCCTTTCCAAGCATAAACTGGAACGCCTGTAACAGCAATAGCTGCTGCTGCTTGATCTTGAGTTGAAAAGATATTACATGAAGACCAAGTAACCTCAGCGCCTAATGCAGTTAATGTTTCAATTAAAACAGCTGTTTGAATTGTCATGTGTAGACATCCAGCAATTCTAGCACCCGCAAGTGGCTTTGATTCACCAAACTCTTCTCTTAACGACATCAATCCAGGCATCTCAGCCTCAGCCAATCGAATCTCTTTTCTTCCCCAGTCGGCAAGACTTATGTCTGCAACTTTATACTTCACTTGTTCTTGTGTATTACTCATTTTTTTAAATTTTTCTTTAAAAGATGGTGCAAAAGTACAAAACAAGTTTCTAATTTGCACCATCTAAATTGAAAGCATTGAATTTTGAAATTGATGATATAATTGAAAATGACGAATTAAGCGTTAAAGTCTTGACTTATAAAGATTGCGCGATTGATTCAATTGATTTAACACGACTGAGTGCGGGTGAGCGAGAACGATTTAAAGGTTTTGGTGCAAAAAAGCGCAAGCTAGAGTATTATTTTACACGTGTTTTATGGCGTGCATTTACGGTGCACCAACCAATCAAATACACTAAAACCGGAAAACCATGTATTGAAAATGGCTTTATTAGTATTTCTCATTCAAGTAAGACAGTTGCCATATCCTATTCGGTTTTACATCCAATCGGATTAGACATAGAACACTTTAATCCTAAAATTTGGCGCATTCAAGATAAATTTTTATCGTTAATAGAAAAAAATCGATTTGATTTAAACAACGAGCAAAGCCTTACGACCTTATGGAGCATTAAAGAAGCTGTCTATAAATTACTTGATATCGAAGGTTTAAGTTTTAAAAGAGACATTGAAGTACTAGAAGTTGGGGTCATTAACCGTGTTAGCGTGCAAATAGGCGCAACAAGTAAGGCATTCACTTTTTCAAGAATCGTCTTTGATAGCTTCATCCTTATATACTGCACTAACACTTTTTGGAAACAATAATCTCCCCCATTTCAATATATCAATAAGTTAAAAATATTTGATATCTTTGATAATTAGTCAATTCGCAGCCAACCATTTGATAAAATGAACGTTTTTTATTAACACCATTAGATTATGAATTTACACAAGTGTTTGATCATATTTTTAGCCTTAATCGCTCTACCTGAGACTGCTAGTGCTGTCAGTAGGTTTTGGCATCAAAAAGCGCATATTGGCGGAGACGCTAGGCACAGATGCACAGCATTTGAAATTGGAAATAAAGGCTACTACGGCGGAGGACACATAAATTCTGGAACTGCTATTACCTATCAAGATTATTGGGAATATGATCCTGCGACAAATTCATGGACTCAAATTGCAAATTATGGAGGCGGCTTACGTTACCATTCAAGTGCCTTTACAATTGGCAATGCGGCCTATGTAGGTTGTGGAGAAAACGGAAGTCATTCTTATACGAATGATTGGTGGAAATATGTACCTGAAGTTAACACATGGTTTCCAATTGCAGATTTACCAGCAATTGAAAGACGCGGGGGAACTGCCTTTGCGATAGATGGTAAAGGCTATTTTGGTACAGGGCAATCAGACGACGGATATCGTATAGACTTCTTCTCTTATAGTCCTGAGACGGACACTTGGATAGAATTGTCCGAATTCCCTGGCGAACATAGAAGTGCCGCGGTTAGTTTTAGTCATGATGGAAAAGGTTATGTAGGGACTGGCCATAAAACGGGTTCGGCTTTAAGTGATTTTTACGAATACGACCCTTCAACTGATACTTGGACCACCAAAGCAAGTGTTGGAGGTTCAATTAGACAGGATGCAATGGCGTTTGTTATTGATGGAAAAGGATATATTGGAACTGGCGACGATAGTTTAGATAACGATCTCCGTGATGTTTGGGAATATGATTTTGACGCAGACACTTGGACACAAATTGGTGATTTTGGAGGAGCGAAAAGGCATTATGCAACTACATTTGTAATTGATAACATTGTATACTTAGCTGGCGGTACGGACGGCACAAACTTAAAAGACCTTTGGGCTTTTGCACCTACCACATCAATCGAAGAGATTCTTTTGAACGAGGTTCAAATCAATCTTTACCCTAATCCTTCTACAGACGTTATAACAATAGCCGCAGATATCCCCACTGAATTGCAAGACCAATTATCGGTTCAAATTACAGATATAACTGGGAGGACAATTTTTCAAAGCCAAGTGCTTAACTCGCCATTAAAACTTTACAAGTCTGATTTTGGAAACGGTATTTACTTCTTGAATATCATGCACAATCAAGCAATCGTTAATACTCAAAAATTCATTTTCAATTAATGCAATTGTCTTTGGACGAAATATTGAAACGAGGCGATAAGAAAATTGCAATTCTAGTTGACCCTGACAAGGTTAATTCGACTGGAGATTTAGAACCTTTAATTAAAAAAATTGAGGCCCTCGAATCTGCAATTATATTTGTTGGAGGAAGCACGGTAGATCCAGTAGATTTTGAGAATTGCGTTTCGGCAATTAAAGAGAAATGTGATATTCCAGTCATTCTATTTCCTGGCTCGTCGCAACAAATTAGCGATAAAGCAGACGGCATATTGTTTTTAACTCTTATTTCTGGAAGGAATCCAGATTTTTTAATTGGTCACCAAATTGAATCTGCACATTTGATCAAAAAAATGGACCTTGAAGTAATTCCCACGGGCTATTTATTAGTGGATGGTGGCAAAACTTCATCTGTTTCCTATGTTAGTCAAACAACGCCTATTCCTACAGACCAAATAACAATAGCAGTAAAAACTGCAATTGCAGGCGAAATGTTAGGGCTTAAAGCTCTTTTCATGGATGCAGGAAGTGGCGCAGACACGCCTGTTAGCGGAGAAATGATTGCAGCTGTAAAGAAAAATATTAGTATCCCGCTAATTATTGGCGGAGGATTAAAAACTATAGCAGACATAGAAACCGCATTGGGGGCTGGTGCCGATTTAGTTGTAATTGGTAATAGAATAGAAGAAGATACCAACTTCCTGTTAGACATCAAATCTTTGATGAAAAAGGAGCAATTCTACTCACTTAAGAACATGAATTAATTTGATTATGAATAAAAAATATGCGTTACTACTCGTTTTAATTTACGCCAACTTTTCCGCTCTGGCACAGGTGCTTGCTCCGCCAACTCCAAGTATTGAAGCTGGAATTTATACAAGTGCAGTTAATTTAGAATTATCTCATATCGAAGGTGGTGTTTCCATTTTTTACACACTAAACGGAGACGATCCAACAGTTTCTGACAATTTATATAGTGGTCCACTCGTTCTAGATAATATAGAAGATGAACCAGACGTATTCTCAATAATCCCCACTAACCCAAATTTAACTTACCCATACGGAACGTATAGTGCCGGTAGAGCGAGCAGCAGAGGTTGGGTCCCACCTTATACTGATGGCTACAAAGTAAATATTATTAGATACAAGGCTTTTAAACCTGGCTTTGCTCCAAGTCCAACAGTTACACAAACATTTATTGTTGACCCAAGTGGAACAGATCTTTATACAATGCCAATTGTTTCTATTGCCATGGATTATCGCGATATTTTTTCTGATGCCGAGGGTATTTATGTCTATGGCGATCATGAAGATGGTAATTACGAGCAAAAAGGTGCGGATTGGGAAAAAATAATGAGTTTCGAATATATTGATGAATTCGGAGACCTGACTGTATCACAAGATTCAAGAACTCGTATTCATGGAGGAGGTAGTAGACATGCTCCTAAAAAAACGTTTCGAATATATGGCGAAACAGATAGTTCAAAGAACATTAAATATCCCTTTTTTACAGATACTGAAATTGACAAATACAAACGTATCTTGCTAAAAGCAGGTGGTCACCGCCCAGATTGTTTTCCGCGTGATGATTTAGGTAATATGTTAACAAAAGGGGTAAATGTTGAGCAGCAGCATTTCAGACATGTAATTGTATTCATTAATGGAGAATATTGGGGAATCCACTCGATAAAAGAAAGAATGGATAATTACTTTATTCAAAACCTTTATGGAATCGACGACAACGACATCACCATGTTAGATCAGGAGTATGACATCCAAGGTGATGGACATGCTGCGGATAGTGCAAAAATGAAAAATCTAGAAGGCTTTGTGGATGTCAATGACATGAATGATCCTACAAATTACGCCTACGTTTTAGACCGAATGGATGTAGACAACTATATTGACTATATGGCCTCGGAAATATTCTTAAGTAATGAAGATTGGGTTTATTCTAACGTTAACATTTGGAGAAAAAATGGAGATTTTGATCCTTCCAAACCAGCTGGACATGACGGGAAATTTAGATGGGCAATTTATGATTTAGATGGTGCCTTTGGAGGTTCATGTTCTAACGCGTTTTATACGGTTAATACCTTGGCATCTGCAACAATTATTGGCGGAGACTTCTCTTCCTACTCAAGATTTTTTAGAGGAATGTTGGGAAGTGATGAGTTTAAATACAAGTATATAAACCGAATGAATGATTTGGCCAATTCATGGTTCAGAACTGAAGTAATGGATGCGAAAATGGATTCTATGTATGCCATGACAACACCAGAAGTATTTGAGAACGCCGAAAGATGGCGTTATCCGTCATTCGCGTCCAATTTAGAAGATCGATATGACGAAGTACCAGGCATAGATCGTTGGAACGAACTATGGGACTTATTACATTTATTTGCAGAACGCCGTGGAAGAAAAGTACGCGAACACATGATGGAAAAGTGGGAATATCCAGACGATACCACAACTGTTACTATTGATGTAAATGATGTTGATATGGGACGCGTAAAAGTGAATTCAATTTTGATTAACAGAAATTTACCTGGTGTTGAAGGTGATATTTACCCTTGGACTGGTATTTATATTAATACAGTCACAGTGCCATTAATTGCCGTTCCTTTACCTGGCTATCGTTTTATTGAATGGATGGAGACAGGTGAAACGAATGACACCATTTCTTGGAATCCATCTACAGAAGTTACTTACACTGCTGTTTTTGGCATAGATGCCGATTATCAATCTGTGCTCATCAATGAATTGATGCCTGCAAATCAAGATTATTCTGAAGATAATTTTGGTCAAAATGATGATTGGTTAGAGCTTTACAATCCAAATACTTATGCGGTGAACCTTTCTGGATGTAAATTACGCCGTGACGGTATTTTATGGACTTTACCAAACGATTTCATTATTCCACCCAATGATTATCTCATCTTTTGGCATGACAACGAAACATACCAAGGAAATAATCATGTCAATTTCAAACTTTCCAACATAATAGATACCGTTTTCTTAATCTCTCCACAGGGAATTGAAATGGATAATATGCGTTACCCTGTTACTACAACTGACAATTCATATGGAAGGTATCCTAATGGAAGTGAAACTTTTTCAAGCTTCACCTACCCTACTCCATTGGCAAATAATGATATTTCAGGCTTGAATGAAACGGTAACAATTTTAACACCATTGACGGCATATCCAAATCCAGCAAGTGAATTGGTTACTCTAAATAAAGTTGTTAATTTTGAACTATATGATTTAAAAGGCGATTTGATTATGACTGGTAACAACCAGCAACAATTTAATGTTTCAAATCTTAAAAAAGGTGTCTATATTATAAGGACAGACGACTTTGAGACAATAAAAATAATTGTACAATAGTCTAGATTTTTGCTACCATGAAATATTTAATCCTACTTCTAACATTTACAATATCTGGCCTCAGTATTGGGCAGATTTTTTCCGAATTAATTAAGGTTGTTGCGGATGACCGTGAATCTCAAGATCGATTTGGATGGTCCGTTGATATTTCAGGGAACTATGCCATTGTTGGTGCCTATGCAGATGATTTTGGAGGAACAAACCCAAATATGGGTTCGGCCTATATTTTTGAAAAAGAAGGTATTGCAGATTGGGCATTGGTTCAAAAAATATTTAATTCCGATCAGGACGATTATGATCGTTTCGGGTGGTCAGTAGCAATAGATGGGGACTATGTTGTTGTAGGTGCCTATGCAGAAGATCATAATTTAGATGATGCAGATAACCAATCAAAAGCAGGATCAGCTTATATTTTTGAACGTGGAGGCGACGGTGTTTGGGACGAAGTTCAAAAAATTATTGCGAGTGATCGCGCTGCAAGTGACGAATTTGGATGGTCTGTTGACATTTCAGGAACTACGCTAGTAGTTGGCGCTCATTTCGAAGATGAAAATGCTGGAGGAGGTGCATCTATTTACAATGCAGGTTCAGCCTACATTTTTGATCGTGAAGTTGATGGCACTTGGACAGAAACTCAAAAAATAGTAGGCTCAGGCCGTGCTCCAGATATAGATTTTCCTGATGGCGGCGGAGGCGACGAGCTTTCAGACTTATTCGGTGGTTCTGTTTCAATTTCAGGCGATCGCTTAATCATAGGAGCACATCACAGTGATTTTGATGAATTTGATGGCGCACCATTGAATGAAGCAGGTGCAGCTTATATTTTTGAGCGCTCGGGTCCAACGTGGTCTGAAGTAGCTAAATTAGATAATTCGGATCGCGCAACCGAAGATCGTTTTGGGTTTTCAGTAAGCATTGATGGCGATTTTGCAGTAGTCAGTGCTTATAGCGAAGATCAAAATGCTGGTGGCGCAACAACTATGGCCAATTCAGGATCGGCTTACATTTTTGAACGTGATGGAGGCGGTAGTTGGTCTCAAACGCAAAAAATTGTAGCGAGTGATCGTAGTCCCGGAGATCGTTTTGGTTGGGATATTTATTTAGATGGTGAAACATTAGTTGCTGGAGCACTAGAAACGAATGGAGACGAGGACGACGAAAGTCCACTTTCAAATGCTGGTGCTGCTTATGCTTTTTCTTATGATGGCGATAGCGGCACGTGGATAGAGATTAATAAAATGGATGCTTCTGACCGCCAAATTGATGATGAACTAGGTGTTAGTGTTGCCATTTCTGGCACAGGAATAATATTAGGCGCTTATCAGCAAAATTTCGACGAGACCGGCGCTGGTGATATTCATGATGCAGGAGCAGCCTATTTCTATAGTCAAGAAGAATGCACACCAAGTTTTAGTAGTCAAACCTTAACATTGTGCGAAGGTCAAGTTGTTGAAGTTGGCCCATACACGCATGACGAAACAGGTACCTATACGGATGTTATATTTTCTGAAAGTGGCTGCGATAGCACCGTTACAACAAATCTAACAATCACTCCTGCACCTAGTGCATCTTACGAAGCTTCTATTTGTTTTGGATATTCATATGAAATTGGTGGTTCTTCCTATACTGAATCTGGTACTTATGTTGACGCAGTTTCATCTGATGATGGATGCGACAGTTTGATTACAACAATCTTAACCATTAGTCCAGAAAATGCCGTTACACAAGATGTTACCATTTGTTGGGGCGAAACATACATAATTGGCGCCTCAACCTATGAAGCAGCTGGAGTTTATACTGACGTTGTTACCTCATGGGCTTTATGCGATTGCACCATAACAACAAATTTGATGGTACAATTACCGGTTGATAATTCTGTGAGTCAAAGCTTAAACACATTAATGGCGGGATCTGATGATGCTACATATCAATGGATTAAATGTAGTCCGTTTGAAGAAATACCAGGTGCAACAGATCAAACTTACGTGGCGCCAGCAATTGGTCAATATGCAGTTATTGTAACTGAAGGAGTCTGTTCTGACACCTCATCTTGTCTGTACGTTGATATTCTGTCCAACCCCTCATATTTGGTTGATGAGAATTTTAAAATTTATCCCAATCCAAGCAATGGAAACTTTACGATCTCCTTTGAAAATCCGAATTCGAACCAATATGAAGGTGTCATTTTCAATGCACTTGGAGAGGTTATTCACGAATTTCAATTAAAAAAACCTACCAATTCTTTTGATTTAAACAACCTTCCAAAGGGAGTTTACGTTTTAAGTATTGTGGGAGATGATTCCGCCGATTCATATAGGTTAGTCATCCAATAAATAAACCTTTACCTACTAAAGAAATTAATTAATTGCAACTCTTACTACTATGATTAAAAATATTATTTGCACAGTAACGCTACTACTCTCGTTAGGTGCTGTTGCACAAGATTTCGAAGAATTAATGATGGTTGTCGCGGATGATCGCGATACGGAAGACCGATTAGGTTGGTCATGCGATATTGAAGGCGATTTTGCCGTTGTTGGTGCTTATGCGGATGATTATGGCGCAACCAATCCTAATATGGGTTCTGCTTACGTCTATGAAAGAACTGGTGGTGAGTGGATTCAAATTCAAAAATTATCCAATTCAGATCAAGACGATTATGACCGTTTTGGTTGGGATGTTGAAATCAGTGGTGATTTCATTATCGTTGGTGCTTATGGTGAAGATCATGATACGGATGACGGTGCTTTGATGTCGAAAGCAGGTTCGGCATATATCTTTGAAAGAGGTGTTGATGGCGTTTTCGAGGAAGTTCAAAAATTAGTTGCTGCAGATAGAGCTGCGAATGATGAATTTGGATGGTCTGTTTCAATTTATGGCACTACAGCAATTGTTGGCGCACATATTGACGATAAAAACGCATTTGGTATGGGTTCATTTTATCATGCAGGATCGGCTTATATTTTCGATCGTGAAGATGATGGATCTTGGACACAAACTCAAAAAATTGTAGCTTCTGACAGAAGCCCTGGAACGGTTTATGCGCCAGACCATGAAGATTGGAATGATCGTTTTGGGGAATCAGTTTCTATTTGGGATGACTATTTAGTGGTTGGCGGCCCATTCGCTTCAAAAGCATACGCATTTGAGCGAACTGGAGATACTTGGACACAAGTTGCATTTTTGACATACCCTGGGATTTCGTGGTTAGATCGTGCTGCGCCAGTTGATATTCAAAATAACACAATAGTACTTGGAGCCCAAACTGAAGATTTAAATGCAGACATGGAAGAATCAATTTTGAATTCTGGTGGAGCTGCCGTGTTTACAAGAGTAGACGGAACTTGGGGCTATTTACAAAGACTTTCTCCTGGAGACCGTGATGCAGGTGATCATTTTGGAATAAGTGTAGGAGTTGATGGCGATTATATTGTTGTTGGTGCACACTCTGATAATCATGATGAAGATGGCGGTGCAGAAATTGAAAATACAGGATCTGTTTATATTTTTGAATTACAAGATGATGGAACTTATGATGAATTAATCAAATTAGATGCTTCTGACCGAGCGATTGATGATGAATTAGGCATAAGCGTTGCCATTTCGGAAAGCACAATTATTGTAGGTGCATTTCAACAAGACGAAGACCCAGATGGTGGCACCTATTTAGAGGATGCTGGTGCAGCATATTTTTACACCAATCTAGATGGCGGCGGCGGTTGTGACGACGTATTTTTCAGTCAAGAAATAGACCTTTGTGCAGGCGAAGAAATTGTAGTTGGCGAAAGTGTTTATGATGAATCAGGCGTGTATACAGATGTTATAACCACAGATTTAGGTTGTGATAGTGTTATCACAACAATTTTAGATATAGCTGAAGAAATTGAGGTTGAACAAGAATTATTTGTTTGCAATGGTGGATTCGTTTGGGTTGGTGACTCGTACTATGATGAAACAGGATCTTATATTGACATGTTTGAATCGGTTGATGGTTGCGATAGTCTTGTATTTACCTATTTAGAAGTTGGAGATGCTATTGATACAGATGTTACTGTTGATGAGGCAACTTTAGAGGCTGTTTTGTCTGGCATGGATTACCAATGGATTACTTGTGATCCGTTTGAGATAATCGACGGTGCAACAGCACAAGCGTTTATCGCTGCCGAAAGTGGCGACTATGCTGTAATCATTACGGACGGTGATTGCGCTGACACATCTGACTGCTATACTATTGTTATTGATGATGATCCAGGAAGTGGGATTGAGGAAACCGCGTTTAGTGCTTCAATTACGATTTATCCGAATCCAAGTAATGGAACTTTCATAATTAATGGTGAAATGCTAGTTGGTTCTCAAATTCAAATTTATAATTCGATTGGGGCATTAGTTTACGAAACTATTGCAAATTCAAATACTCAGTCTGTTACTTTAACGAATCAAGCTGCTGGAATTTATGTATTAAAAGTAACGAGCGAATATGGTTCAAAAATTGAAAAAATCAGTCTTAAATAGATTCTGTTATCGGTGAAGCACACGTTTAAATCGATTAAATAGTTTTTTCTTTCTTGCGACTTAACTATATTTGCTGCGTAACCACGTGAGGTCCATCTTTTAATTGAAACCCTATTCAGTTAAAAGATGGTTCATTTTAATACGCTACAGATGAAATTGCTACTTTCTACTACTCTAATGATAGTTTGCGCTATCGGATTTTCTCAAACGTTTACCGAAATTTTTAAAGCCGCTGGATTTGACCGCGAATCGGAAGATCGAATGGGCTATTCTTTGGACATATCAGGTGATTATGCAATTATTGGCGCTTACGGTGATGATTTTGGAGCTACCAACCCAAATATGGGATCAGCATATATCTTCGAAAAAACCGGAATTGAAGATTGGGAATTTGTACAAAAAATTAATAATTCAGATCAGGACGATTATGACCGTTTTGGTTATTCTGTTGCCATTAATGGAAACTATGCCGTAATTGGTGCCTATGGTGAGGATCATGACACTGACGACGGAGCTTCCATGTCGAAAGCAGGTTCAGCCTATATTTTCGAAAGAGGTATTGATGGTACATGGACAGAAATGCAGAAAATAGTTGCTTCTGACCGAATTGCAGATGCAGAATTTGGCTGGTCAGTAGATATTTATGAAACAACAGTTATTATTGGTGCACATCATGAAGGGTATGATGAAGCCGGATTAGATTTTGAATACCACGCAGGCGCAGTATACACATATACGCTTGATGGTGGTATTTGGTCTGAAACACAAAAGCTAGTGCCATCTGACCGCTCTGATGATCATGTCTATCCTTCTGGAAGACCTGATCCTACTGATGAAGATTTTTCTGATTTATTTGGCGGAAGTGTAGCCATTTGGGGAGACTACCTTATTGCAGGTTGCCACATGCATGACTATGGTGCTGGTGGAGTTGGAACAGGATATTCTTGGAATGCTGGAACTGCTTATATTTTTGAAAGAACGGGTGATACCTGGACAGAAGTGGAAAAATTATTACCAGCTATCCGTAATCCTTATGATAGATTTGGTTACGCGGTAGATATTGATTCCAGTATAATTGTAATAGGTGTTTATTCTGAAGATGAAAGTGAATTCGAAGGTGCATCACTAATGAATGCTGGAGGAGCCTATATCTTTGAAAGAGATGGTGGTGGCGATTGGTCACAAATCCAAAAATTGGATGCGAGTGACAGAACTGCCGGAGATCACTTTGGAAAAGACGTTGCTATTGATGATAGCTACCTTGTAATTGGCGCAGAACATGAAGATGAATTTTTAGGAGATGGAAGTCCTGGAGATGAGCTTATTCACTCTGGCGCGGCTTATATCTTCGAAAAAGATGTTGATGGTGTTTGGTCAGAAATTCAAAAAATCGCGAATTCCGATCGGAATATTGAAGATTTATTTGGAGAAGCCGTTGCAATTTCTGAAAACACCATTTTTGTTGGAGCTTGGCAGCAAGATTTAGATTCTGCTGGTGCGGCTTATGCTGAAGATGCAGGTGCAGGGTATTTCTATAGTGCCGTGGTTTGTGAAGAAGAAACAAGTGAGCAAGATATTACTGTTTGTTATGGTGAGACATATGAAATTGGAGATAATATATATGATGCAACAGGCACTTATACTGACACCCTTCTGAATATTGATGCCTGTGATAGTATTGTAACGACAACTCTTGTTGTGAATGACTCTATTTCTGAATCCCAAACTATTGAACTTTGCTTTGGTGAAACTTACACAATTGGAGGCAGCACTTATGACATGACAGGATCATATGTAGATACTTTGTCAACTATTGAAGGTTGCGATAGTATAGTACATACAGAACTTTTCATTGAAGAAGAAAATGTATTTGAACAAGAAATGACTATTTGCGCAGGCGAATCAGTATCAGTAGGAGCTTCAACTTATGACGAGACTGGTTCATATGAAGATGTTTTGGTCTCAGCCACATTATGTGATAGTACAGTTCTTACTACATTAACAGTGTTACCAGCGATTGATGTAAGCATTTCAATGGTAGATGAATTGACTTTAACAGGTGGCGATCCTGGTGTTGAAACAACCACCTTCCAATGGATTAAATGTGATCCTTTTGAGGTTATAGATGGCGCAACAGAAGATACATACACAGCAACTGAAAATGGTTCTTATGCCATTGTTATAACTGATGGCGATTGTGTTGACACTTCGGCATGCATGGATATTAATAGCGTAGGTATTAACAGCTATTTACAAGACCTTGTAGCTATCTATCCAAATCCAACAACTGGCCAGTTTATTGTTGACGCTGGAGGTTGGGCTAACACGAACTTTACGATAACAATTACCAACCAAGTTGGTGAATTGGTTTATCATTTGTCCACATCAAAATCTAAAACAAACATAGACTTAAGCCACCTATCAAGCGGTATTTATATCATTAAATTGATAGACGGTGAACGAACTATTCTTAAAAAGTTGAGTAAATTATAAGGAATATACCTTAAAAGTAAAAAAAATAGGATTTATAAATTAGTTTATGAATCCTATTTTTTTTTACCTTAACTAGCATGAAATTAAAATTGACGGCTTTGTTTCTATTATTAAGTTGGTTTACGCCTCCTAATTTTAGTTATGCAATTGAGTCGGTTAATCATGACGATCACGAAATTAAAACAGAAATTTCAACTGATGACTCTCTTCATGAGGGAGCAAGTGTTCATGAAGAACATCATACTGATGTAAGTCCATTGCTGTTTATTGTGTTTGCATTGGTGATTGGCGCCGCAACTCGTCATTTTTTATCAAAAATTGGTCTGCCTTATACGGTTGTATTATTATTAATAGGTATTGGTTTAGGTGTTTTAGGAAGAACAGGCGTTTTTGAAGGATTTAATATGTTTGATGGGGTCGTTGATTTATCAATTTTTGATCAATCAATAGATTGGGCAGCTAATTTTGATCCACATCTCATATTGTATATTTTTTTACCGATTTTGATATTCGAAGCGGCGTTTGCAATGGATGTGCATACATTTAAAAAAACCTTTACAAATTCTGCTTTATTAGCTGTGCCCGGTATTTTGGTGGCTATCTTTTTAACAGCAGGAATAATTTGGATGATTGTTAGTTATGGATTTGGACTAACAACTTGGTCATGGGAAGTGGTGTTACTGTTCGGAGCAGTGATAAGCGCTACCGATCCAGTCGCTGTAGTGTCAATATTAAAAGAATTAGGAGCAAGTAAAAAAATAAGCACATTAATTGAAGGAGAGTCTTTAATGAATGACGGGACTGCTATTGTTATTTTCATGGTAATCTTTTTAGGTTTAACTGGTAATGCAATTGACCATTCACCAATTCTCGAGTTTTTTAGAGTAGCTTTTGGAGGTGTATTAATTGGGTACATCATTGGTAAAATTGCATTGTTTTGGATTAAAAGGGTGAATAAAGATATTTTGGTAGAGGCAACAATAATTGTAGTGTCTGCTTATTTAACCTTCTTTGTAGGTGAGCATGTTTTTGGAGTTTCTGGAGTGTTAGGCTTAGTTACTTTGGGTATTTTAATGTCAGGACCAGGAAGAACAAGGATAAGTACAGAGGTACAACACTTTATTCACGAGTTTTGGGAGTTTACAGCATTTGCCGCTAATACTTTAATTTTCTTGATTGTTGGAGTTGTGATTGCAAAGCGTACGGTTTTCACTATGAATGATGTGTGGATGCTGTTAGCACTATATGTGATTATTCATCTTGTGAGGATTGTAGTGATTGCTTTATTGTTTCCATTAATGAAAAGAAATGGATACGGAATGACGGTGACTGATGCTAAGGTATTGTGGTGGGGCGCGTTAAGAGGAGCAATTGGATTGGCTTTGGCGTTGATTGTTGAGTCAAGCCCACATATTGATCAAAAAGTAGGTGAAGAATTTTTATTTCTAACCGCTGGTATTGTGACTTTAACGTTGTTAATTAACGCCACTACAATGAAAGCTCTAGCTAATTTTTTAGGAATGACTAAAGTCTCTCCTGAAAAGAGAAATGTTCTAATACAAGCACAAGCTTATATTGATTCGAGTAAAGATAAAGCAGTGAACCGATTAAAAGAGGATAGATTCTTTAAAAAAGTAGACTGGACAAAAGTAGAAGACTATGTAGATTTAAGTGTATTAAAATCTGATAGTTTAAATTCTGAAGGCTTGTCTCAAGATAAGGAGTTTAGGATAAGAATGCTTGAAAAGGAAAAAAGTAGCTATTGGGCACAGTTTGAGGATGGGACTCTTTCTGAAGGTGGCTACGTTTTATTGATGGAAGAGGTTAATGGTATTTTAGATTCTCAAGGTGAAAAGTCTTTGTCAGCGAGAGAAGATTTGGAAGAATTATTAAGTACTAGAACCAAAATGAAAGGTAGTTTTATTCAAAAATTATTTAAAAAATCAAATATTGCTAAGTTGGAAACTAGTTTTGATGCAGCAAAAGGTTTTTACACAGCTCAAATGGCCTGTATAAATTTGTTAGAAAGTATGTACAGAACAGCTAATGACAGCGAAATTGTGATCTTAAAAAAGATTGAAGATGAGATTGAAGAAAATAAAATTCAAGCGTTAACTTACTTAAGAAATTTCAAAAGAGAATTTTTAGAGATTTATAAGCATGTCTCAACGAAACAAGCAACTCAAACACTTTTAAATCAGGAAAAGAAAACGACCGATCGATTATTTAAGCAAGGGAGAATTACTGCTAGTGAAAAATCTAAGATGTATAAATTAATTGATGATAAAATAATAAAGCTGAAAAGGGAAGGGATGTAGTTGATGTCTTTGTTCTCACGAAAAACAGCGAATAAATAAAGTCATAACGAATGCGCATCCAAAGGTTTGTGAAATTTACCATATATTTGATTTGAAAACAAACGAGGTAGGATTTATGAATTAGTTTATAAATCCTATTTTTTTTAACCTACTACTATGAAATTATTCACACTTATCATTTTAAGTACCGCTTCTATTCTTACACAGGCGCAAACTTTTACTGAGGTCATAAAGGCCTCTGCATTCGATCGTTCGGCGGAAGACCGAATGGGATACGCTGTAGACATATCTGGCGACTATGCTATTGTTGGAGCCTATGGAGACGATTTTAGTGAGTTTGACCCGAATATGGGATCAGCATACATTTTTGAAAAAACAGGGATCGAGGATTGGGCTTTTGTCCAAAAAATAAACAATTCTGATCAAGATGATTATGACCGTTTTGGTTGGTCGGTTGCCATTGATGGTGATTATGCAGTGGTAGGCGCGTATGGAGAAGATCATGATGTAGATGACGATAATTCAATGTCTAAGGCAGGTTCAGCCTATATTTTTGAACGAGACGCATTTGGCAGTTGGAATGAAGTTCAGAAAATTGTTGCTTCGGATCGTGACACAAGTGATGAATATGGGTGGACAGTAGACGTGTCTGACAATACAATTATTGTAGGTGCTCATCAAGAAGACCATGATGCAGTTGGAGGAGATTTTATTTTTAGATCTGGTTCAGTTTACGTTTATGATCGTGGTGATGATGGTGTTTGGACAGAAACGCAAAAAGTTGTAGCATGGGATCGTCAAGCAGATTCAGGCGGCGGAGATGAGGATTTAGACATCTGGCATTATCAAGACATTGATTATGGCGATCTTTTTGGATGTTCAATTGGTCTTTCTGGCGATTATATGATTGTTGGGGCACATAATGGCGATTATAATGTAGATGGAGTGTGGGGAATAGATCAAGCCGGAGCCGCGTATATTTTTAAACGTGATGCAGGTGTTTGGGGTGCAGATCAGAAAGTAATTGCTACTGTTCGTGGCGGATGGGATCGTTATGGCTATTCAGTAGCCATTGATTCAAATGTAGCTGTTGTTGGGGCAAAAGCAGAAGATCATAGTGAATTTGAAGGTGCTTTTTTACATAATGCAGGTTCGGCATACATTTACACTAGAGACATAGCTGGAGTTTGGGGCGTGCAAAAAATTGATGCTAGCGACAGAGATGTGGGTGATCATTTTGGAATTGAAGTGGCTATTGATGGCAATTACATGGTAATTGGAGCAGATGCGCAAAATTATGATGAGGACGTTGCAGACGAATTGAGCAATGCTGGTGCCGCATATATTTTTGAAAAAGCTGGGGATGACTCCTGGGAAGAGATTCAAAAAATAGATGCTAGTGATAGAGATAGCCTGGATGTGTTTGGTGATGCAGTCGCTATTTCAGGACATACCATTTTAGTTGGAGCTTGGCAACAGGATTTAGATTCAGCTTCATTGCTTTATACAGAGGATGCAGGTGCAGCTTATTTCTTTAGTTCCATAACATGCACGGCCGAAACATTTACGCAAGATGTTGACCTATGCGCTGGAGAATCAATTGAGGTTGGCTTATCTGTATATACCGAAACAGGAACTTATGTAGATACTTTATTAAATAGTGACGCCTGCGATAGTATTGTCACCACTAACCTATCTGTAGCTCCTGTAATTACGAGTTCAGAAACTGTTGATTTATGCTTTGGCGAGACTTACGAAATTGGTGGCTCTGTTTACGACGAATCAGGCACATATCTCGACACACTTATGAGCGATATAGGATGCGATAGCCTTGTCACTACCGAATTAACTATTGCAGCGGATAATCTTGTTGAGCAATCATTTAATATTTGTTCTGGCGAATCAGTGAATGTTGGAGAATCCGTCTATACAGAATCTGGAACATACACAGATATATTTGAATTTGATGATGCCTGTGATAGTACTGTAATTACGACAGTTGATGTAATTACAGACATTGACATCACGCTTGATGATTCTGATTTACCCGACTTAACTTCTAATGAACCCGAGGGCGGATCTACGAGTTATCAATGGATAAAATGCGATCCATTTGAAATAATTGATGGTGCTACGGAAATTAGCTATACACCAACTGAGGACGGTGAATATGCGGTTATTATTGAAAAAGACTTTTGTATTGACACTTCAGCATGTTATTCTGTTGAAGGTGTAGGCATTCAAGTTTCATTGTTCAATGAAGTGCGCATTTATCCCAATCCTAGTAAGGGGCAACTAACGATTGAATTAGCACAGGGTATGGAAAACGGTCAAATCACACTTTATAATAACCTTGGTGCCATTGTTTCTCAAGTTTATATCGAAAACAAAACAGCTACATTTGATTTTTCAGCTTTGGCCAATGGCATTTATTTTGTTCACATAATTTCAGAAGGAAAAACAAGCTATTCTAAAATCAGAATTACTAAGTAGTGTCTGACTTTAACCTCCACTACCCCTTTATTTATCGAAGGCAAGACAGTACCTCCACTTATTAAACATCCAATATTGGTAGCTACACAACCACTCTATACTCCGCCAAAAGTATAGTTTTTAAGGTGATTTGGCGGAGTATAGCACATGTTCCTCTGAAACAAAAGCATCCTATACTCCGCCAAAAGTGATTTTTTTTTGTAGGTTTGGCGTAGTATAGGATAAGATATGAGGGAAATTGTAGGCAGAAAAAAAGAAATAAAACTACTTAAAGGCACATTACTAAGCGACCGTTCAGAATTAGTAGTTGTGTATGGTCGCAGGCGTGTTGGGAAGACTTTTTTATTGCGAAAAACGTTTGAAAAACAAATAGAATTTGAAATAACTGGAATGTTTGAAGGCAACCTTGCCGATCAACTAGAGAATTTCACCAACGAAATTCGTGTACGAACAAATAAACCAGAGACAAAGCGTCCTAAAAAATGGATTGAAGCCTTTGTCCTTTTACAACATTACATTGAACAACTTCCAAAAAGGGGAAAGAAAGTCATTTTCATTGACGAGTTTCCATGGATTGCCACTCAGCGTTCAAAATTCTTAATGGCATTTGAAAACTTTTGGAATAGTTATGCCACAAAAAGAGATGATTTAATTGTTGTTATCTGTGGTTCCGCAGCATCATATATGGTACAAAAAATCATTAAAAATAGAGGAGGACTTCATAACAGAATTTCAACTAAAATAAGGCTACAACCATTCACATTAGGAGAAACACAGCAGTTTCTAAAAAGCAGAAACATCAATTATACTCAATATGACATCCTTCAACTTTACATGGCCATTGGAGGAATTCCTCATTATTTGGAACATGTGCAAAGAGGGCTTAGTATTGCTCAAAATATAGATCAACTCTGTTTTGAGAAAAATGGGCCACTTAATGATGAATTCAATCAACTATTTGCTTCATTATTTGACAATTCAGAGCGCCACATCATTATTATTAAAGCTTTAGCAAAAGTTAGGCAAGGAGTTACGCGTAAAAAACTCATTGACAGCACAAAGATTACCAGTGGCGGCGACTTTAGCAGAAAACTAGCGGAATTAATTGAATCCGGATTCATTTCAGAGTCCACTTATTATCAAAAAAAGACAAAACAAACGCTTTATCGCCTTTCAGATGAGTACACCCTATTCTACCTGAAATTTATAGAACCAAATAAACATACTGGGCCAGGAACTTGGACCAACCTATTTACCTCACAATCTTACACCTCTTGGTCGGGATTTAGTTTTGAGACTATCTGCCTCAAGCATATTCAAAACATCAAGAAAGGATTGAAAATTGAAGGTATAATGTCTTCAAACAACAGTTGGTTTAACGAAAATGCACAAATTGACCTGCTAATCGACCGTGAAGACAGAGTAATTAATTTATGTGAAATAAAATTTACTCAAGCGCCATTTGAAATTACAAAGAGCTACCACAAAAACCTTCTAAACAAAATAAATGCATTCAAATTAGACACCGAAACCAATAAAAATATATTCTTAACAATGCTTACAACTGCCGGTATTAAACAAAATAAATACAGTCTTGAAATCGTTGAAAGTGAACTAACTTCTGCTTGCTTATTTAAAGACTAGAGCGCTATACTCCGCCAAAAGTATAGTTTTTAAGGTGATTTGGCGGAGTATAGAGGTGTTAATAACAATTCGAATGGCACCTATAACCAGCCAAAAGTGAATTTTTTAGTGAATTTTGGCTGAGTATAGATACACAAGCAAAAAAACAACTCTATACTCCGCCAAAAGTGTCAATTTTAGCAAGATTTGGCGGAGTATAGCGCGTGTGAAATAAAGTGATTACAGATTCGATAAATAGAAATCGCATCACTAAATAGCATGAAAATTCGTCTTCAGTTTGAATTGTATTAGCCGTTGAATGTATGTGATACAAATGTTTTGACATCTGCCAAAACACCTACTCCGCTCCAAGGGACAAAGCCAGCAATTGATAATATGAATGGCCTTTTAATCATTGAATGGTTTCTACAAATGTGAAATATTTTCTCCAAATATTGCCTAACATAGCGTATCCTTCAAACCCCAAATCTTTACACATTTCAATCCGATTATTATCGATTCCGCCAAGCGCAATTATCTTGTGATCTGTTTCCTTCAAAAATGCCGTTAAAATTTCATGATCATCAAAAGCCGAGTGATAATCAAGCTTGGAAATGCTATCAAATATTGGACTTAAAAAAACATAATCCGTTTGAAAAGGGAGCTGCTGAATTTCGCCAAATCTATGTGCCGAGTATGAAATTAAGTCTGGGCGTTCTCCATGTACATAAATCTGTCCATCTCGTAAACATAAGTCCCGCATATCACATGCAGAAGTCAACTCATCTGGATAGGACAAATTGGCCATAGTCTTTGCGTTGATATTAATTCCAGCCAAATTAAACTCATGGACCAATTCAAAATGCGAATGCAATACAACTTTATGTTGGTGACTGGGAATAAGTTCTAAAAAATTAACCATTTCTTCTTTCGAATAATCCGGTTTACGCACGTGCAAAAAATCCCACTCTTCCTCCATTAAATTTTGCAAAAGGAGTGTTTCATGCGGCAAGGCCTCTGGATATGTGAATAGAATTTTTAACATGGCAGTTATTTCTAAGCTACGTTTTTATTCAAAAATATTTGAAACCTGCTTAATCCGTTCTTCCAAACTGAATTTTTGCTCAAAATGTTTGGTGAAAACCACGCCAGATACATTTGTTTTGTCATAGACTAATTTTAGCTCTTCAAAATCCGCCACGCCCAATACAAATACCGGTTTATTTAGACTTAAAACCATCCAACCATATTCTTCCTCACGCGGAATGATATCTTGTAAAAGTTCACTTCCTAGAATAACAACTTGTTGTGAACCATTTTCTGGCATAAAGAATTGAATAAAATCAACTCCTTTCATTTCCCAATTCTTACAATCTGCAAGATCATAGGCTAATCCACCTATCAATAAATTGGGATGAGATATGCGAATACTCGAAAGATCCCTTTCAAGATCAGAAATGAGCACTCCATCTAATCCAAGTTTATCTGCCAGGTCAACATCATCTTTCACAAGATAGTTTACTTTGTTTGATCTTTTTTCTTGCCTGAAATCGCTCTCTTTGCCAACAAGAATTTGAATTTTTGCTAATGGCTTATTCACTTCCAAGCCTAGTTAGATTCTTGGCCGGCGTGAAAGTTCCCCAAAGACCCTATAATTGCATTGAATTCCTTATTGACTTGACTAACGCCAATTACTCCGCCAACTACTCCTGAAGCTTCTTTGTAAAATGTAAGTTTCGAATACTCTCCGTCTGATTCAACTGTAACTTTCCAAGCAAATCTTTTAATAAAAGCACCTAATAGTATCCGCCCAACACGACTTCCTTTGCCATACTTTGCATCAAACACAGTTCCTTCTTCAATTTTGTAGCCTTTCTTTTTTAGGAAAGTCTCTACTTTTGTTGCTAATTCATCTTTAGTCAATTTTGAAAATCTAAAAACTCCTTTGCTCTTGTCAATAACTGGCGCATTTGTCTTTGTTACGCTCATATCGTTGTCTAATACTTCTTCCATAGTTTAAATTTTTATTTAACTCCGGTTTGATTATTTGGTGGTTTTAGTGGTTCAATGGCTAATTATCAATTTTTTAATGAAAATACGCAATATATTTCATCTCCCCAACATCAGTCTAATAGCAAAGCGTTCTGCGTATTAACAGCCTTTTTTCCTATGGTTATAATTTTAAATGCTCTAATTTAATTTTATCGCCATAGAAGCGACTTGTTGATTCTTGGAAACCTTCAGTAATATCTGATACATAAAAATGATTATCGGCCTTTTTTTTGTCACTCATCAAATTCTCAGATTCAAAGACATCAAGGATTTTATGTGCTACAATATCCGTAGAATCGTATAGGGTGACTTTGCCATTAAAAAAATCATTGATTTCATCTTTGATCAATACGTAATGCGTGCATCCCAAAATTAGACTATCAATACCCTCAAAAACAGGGTTAGATAAATAATTCTCAATTACCGTTTTACTGATCTTATCCTTGCTAAATCCTTCTTCAATCATTGGTGCAAGCAAAGGCGTTGGCAATACCGCCATGGATATTTCGGGATTGCGACGATTTATTTTCTCTTGATAAACACCTGATTTCACTGTCGCCTTAGTGGCTATCAAACCAATTTTTTTATGCGTGCCATTCTCCGCCACAGCTTCTACTATGGGATCAATCACATTTATAATTGGAACGTTACCCGCATATTTATCGCGTAGGTATTCGTAAGAGACCGCCGAAGCAGTATTACAGGCAATAACTATCGTTTTACAATTATTGGCTATTAAAAATTTTGAAATGCCCTTAGAGTACTTAAGAATTGCTTCGTTTGACTTATCGCCATAAGGTAAATGAGCGGTATCTCCAAAATAGATAAAACGTTCATTTGGCAAGATTCGTGAAATAGCTTTTGCCACCGTCAAGCCTCCTATACCCGAATCAAATATACCTATTGGTCGTTCCACAACGCTAAATTATAAAAAAAGGCCGCTCAATGGCGACCTTTTTCAAAAACTTGTAATTGATTTATTATTTTTTGAATAACTAATTATCCTCCAGGCGTTAAAATTGGGTTTGCCTTTTCTGTTTTTTTCATCTCGGCAATTACAGCCATAGTAATGTCAACTCCTTTATCAGGATTTACCCAAAACACTGAACTTTGCTCGTCATAGTAAAGGACATAATCTAATCCTTTTGCCTTACCTACAATAGCAACTGCTTGTTTCAACCAATCTTCAAGTGGCGTATAGTAACGTTCTTGAATAAGCTGCAAGCTTCTTTGGTATTCTTGTTGCTTCGCTTCACTTAATTGTTGGATCTGATATAATTCTTGCTCTTTTAATTCTCTTAAAATTGCAGGTAAAGTATCCATTCCATTTTGATAATCCGTAGCTTTTCTTTGATAATCATCTTGAAGATACTTCATAGTTTCTTCAAACTCGGCTTGTACGTCCTCCCCTTTTTTATTCGCCAATTGATATGTATCAATGCTATCCATTACCTGAATATAATTCAAATGCCCAATTTTTTGAGCTGAAGCTGAAAATGCTCCGAAAGTAAAAAGTGCTACTATTGCTATTATTAATTTTTTCATCTTTTAATTGTTTCCTTGTTTCTGTTTTACTTATTATCAATTTTGATGCCCATTTTTCTAAGCACCTGTTCGCTGATGTCATATTTTGGGTCAGCATACAATAAATTAGACTGATTGGCTTTGTCAAATACGAATGCATAACTTCGTTCCGAAGAGATTTCTTGAATGGCATTAAAGATCTTATCCTGAATGGGTTTGATCAGCTCTGCACGCTTTGCAAATAAATCTCCACCCACACCAAAACGTTTCTTCTGCATGTCTTTTGCACGAGTTTCTGCTTCTTGAATTTCTTTTTCTCTTTGCTTTTTAATTTCGGCTGGAAGTAAGATTGCTTCCGCAGCAAAGTCTTTTCTTTTTTTCTCAGCGTCTAAAAACAATACCTCAATTTCATTTTGCCATTGCTCTGAAGCATTGTCTAATTCAACCTGCGCTTCACCATACTCTGGCATTTGATCTAATATGTATTGCGTATCAACATAAGCATAACGCTGTGCAAAGGCACTACTCATCATACCAACTAAGAGGAAAAATGCTAAAACTACTTTTTTCATTTATCTTATTTTATGCCTGTTCTTTCAATACAATGATCAAAAGATTCGGCGAATTTAATATTTTATCTTATAAATCTCCAATATTCATACCAATGATTGGGAAGAATCCAAAAGTATACCCTTTTATATTTGATCCTGGATCAGCAGAAGGGTCACCAGCTCCTAAAGCTCCTACATCTAACGGATCAAATCCCCAAGCGAAATCAACTCCTAACATTCCAAACATTGGCAAGAATAGACGTACACCAACTCCTGCAGACCTCTTAACGTTAAAAGGATCGAATTTATTGAATGCGTCCCAAGTATTTCCTGCTTCTGCAAACATTAACCCATATATAGTAGCACTTGGATTTAATGAAAGTGGGTAACGTAACTCTAGTGAGTACTTGGCGATTACGGTCCCTCCTGTCTCAGCTGAAACTGGTGTTTGTCCTGTATATCCTCTTAAAGAAATAATTTCTCTTCCATCAAATTGCCATGTACCATTTAAGCCACTTCCACCTAAATAAAAACGTTCGAAGGGTGAATAACCTTTCGCTGAATTATAAGCTCCTAAGAAACCAAATCCAAATTTAGGATGTAGAATCAACTTCTTGTTTTTATCCAATGGCGCATACCATTCGCCCGTAAATTTAATTTTATAATATTCAGCAAATTTATAACGTTCTTGATCTGAAAGCCCAGGATAATCAGCATCTTCTAATCCGTCAAACGAAGAATAAGGAAGTGTTGCTTTAGCAGTTAAGGTAAATTTAGAACCATTTCTTGGGTAAATTGGATCACCTATTGAAGTTCTAGTTAACACGCCTTTTAAAGAGATGTTATTTGAATATCCGTCTGTAAAGATAAAATATTGCGATCTTGTTAAATCATAATATTGATAATTGAACTCTCCATAGATTTGGAAATAATCATCAGGCCATTTTAAACGCGAACCTAAACCAACACCAACAGATGTAATTGAAGTTCCACTATAAGTCTCAGCATCCTTAGCAACACTGTTTGTTAACAATGAATAAGAACTAAACACAGTAAATGACGTTGGCTTTTTACCACCTAACCAAGGCTCAGTAAATGATAAGTTGTAAGATTGATAACCACGTCCATAAGTTTGACCTCTTAAACTCAAGCGTTGACCATCTCCAGCAGGTAATGGTTGCCATGCACCTTTTTTAAAGAAGTTCTTTGTTGAGAAGTTCGTAAATGAAAGACCTACCGTACCAATTAATCGACCACCACCAAATCCACCAGAAAGTTCGATTTGATCTGATGATTTTTCCACAACTGTATACTCAATATCTACCGTTCCATCTACTGGATTAGGAATTGGGTTAACACCAAATTGCTCTGGATCAAAATAACCAAGGTTTGCCAATTCACGTTGTGTACGAATAATGTCATTACGGTTGAATAGGTCACCAGGCTTAGTTCTAATTTCTCTTAAAATTACGTGATCATTCGTTTTTGTATTTCCTTTTAGAATGATGTTACGAATTCGAGCTTCTTTCCCCTCATTAATTCGCATTTCATAATTTATTTTATTGTCAGCAGTAATACTTGTTTCTACTGGAATTACATTAAAGAAAAGGTGTCCACGATCCATGTACAATGATGTAATGTCTCGCCCATCTTGACTTCCGAATAAACGTTGTTCAATTAATCCACTGTCAAATACATCTCCGTTATCAATCCCCATTAAGGTATCTAATTGTCCGTCTCTATATTTTGAATTACCAACCCATGTAATATCTCCGAAATAATATTCTTCTCCTTTTTCAATGTAAATATCAATTCCCATGTGCTTTTCATCAATTACATAAACTGAATCTTTCACAATGGCTGCATCACGCAAACCAACGGCATTGTATTTATCAATAATTGCTGCCTTATCACGTGCGTAAGCTGTAAGGTTGAATTTAGAGCGTTTAAAAAGGCGCATAATCCCCTTCTGCTTCGTATCCTTCATTGTTCTTCTGATACCATTATCAGAATAACTTACTTTAGTTTTAATTTTAGTGTAGGTTGAAGCATCCGAAGATTCATTTATTACCTCATTGTCATAGACATTAATATGCGCGATTTTAATTCGCTCTTTTTTGTCAACTTTAATAATAAAATTTCTAGAATTAAAATTGTTAGTGTCCTGCTCTTGGATGATATCAATTTTCGCACGATAAAACCCTTTTTCGTTATAATATCCTTTGATAATGTTTTTTGTATTCTGAATTAAAGACTCCGTAATGGTTTTTCCTTCATACAAATCAATAATCTCCTTCAAATTATCCTCTTCTCCTTTACGAATACCACCGGCAAATTTAAACTTGTTTAATTTGGGACGTCCTTGCAATTTAATTGTCAGAAATATATCATCTCCAATAACCTTGTCAGACAAAATTTGAACATCAGAAAAATACTCTTGTTCCCATAAGGTTTGAATCGCTTTAGAAATATCTTGTCCTGGAATAGTAATTTCTTTCCCTACAGTCAGACCAGAAACTAGTCGAATGGCATCTGTATCCAAATGATCAACGCCTACAATTTGGCAAGCGGCAATGGTATACTTTTTGGGTTCTAAAAAAGAATTGTCACCACCAATGATGTTCTCCCCTTTAATTTGGGCAAAAATTCCACCAGAAAAGGCTATGGAAACGAGTACTATAAGATATTTAATCATTCTTGTCTAATTCGTTCAACTGTCCACCTATTAAACCAAACCTACGCTCTCGCGTTTGGTATTCATAGACAGCTCTGTAAAAATCTTCTTTTTTAAAATCTGGCCAAAAGACGGGCGTAAAATGCAATTCGCTATAAGCTAACTGCCACAATAAGAAATTGCTAATTCTAATTTCGCCACTTGTTCTGATCATTAATTCAGGATCAGGTATTCCGGCAGTATATAAATGATTTGCAACGAGGTTGTCATCAATATCGTCCAACTCAATGTCTCCCGACTTATACTTTTCAGCTATGCGTTTGATGGCTTGCTTCATTTCAGACTTGGCACTATAATTTAACGCTAAGACTAAAACAGTTCCTTTATTCGTCTCTGTTCGTTTAATCGCATTTAACAACTCCTTTCTACAACTGTCTGGTAAATCAGCTGTATTACCAATTGTTAAAAGGCGAACGTCATTATTATTTAATGATTCAATTTCATTTGAAATGGTGTTGACTAAAAGATCCATTAGACCATCAACCTCTTCTTTTGGTCGATTCCAGTTTTCGGTAGAAAAAGCGTACAAAGTCAAATACTTAACATTGATCTCGCTTGCTGCCGTTAATGCCTCACGAACTGATTCAACACCAGTTGCATGACCAACCAGGCGCATTTGCCCTTTTTCTGTTGCCCAGCGTCCATTGCCGTCCATAATAATGGCTACGTGCTCCGGAATATTGTCTTTATCTAATTTGTCTTTATAGTCCATTTCTATTGAGAAGAACAAATTTGCATGATTTTTTCCACAAATCCACGCATTCTAAACGGGATTATGTGTTTTAAATTGTTTTATTAACAAAGCTTAACAGCGCCTAGTTCAATTTCGAACGCAAACACTGAGCTGCTCATGCATACTGTATAATACCAAAAAAAGGGATCACCTTTAGTTGGGACCCCTTTTAAATTATTCGTTTCTAGTTTATTCGGCCAATACAATAACGCTATTGTCTTTTACCTCAATAATGCCACCGTTTATTTCAAATTCAAAACTTTCTTTGCCTTTGAATTCCTCATTGTACTTACCTACAAACTCCTCGCTTTCGTTTTCAGTTACTAATTGGTCCACTTTTACTGAACCTTTTGCTAAAGCAGAAATCATTGGAGCATGGCCATTTAAGATTCCAAAAGAACCGTCAATGCCAGGTAAAACAACATGAGAAATGTTGCCTCTGAATAATGTTTCGTCTGGTGTGATTACCTCTAATAACATTTTATTCTATTTTTTAATTTTCAGCGATCATTTTTTCCCCGGCTTCAACTACATCTTGGATTCCTCCTTTAAGGTTGAAAGCAGCTTCTGGATACTGATCTAATTCACCATCCATAATCATATTAAACGCTTTAATAGTTTCTTTAATATCAACAAGTACGCCTTTTAAGCCTGTAAATTGCTCAGCAACGTGGAATGGTTGAGATAAGAAACGTTGAACACGTCTTGCTCTGTGTACGATTAATTTATCTTCTTCAGAAAGCTCATCCATACCTAAAATCGCAATAATATCTTGCAATTCTTTATAACGCTGTAGTGTTAACTTAACACGTTGTGCACAATCGTAATGCTCGACACCAACAATGTCAGCTGTTAAAATTCTTGAAGTAGAATCCAATGGATCCACTGCAGGATAAATTCCTAACTCAGCAATTTTACGAGATAATACTGTTGTTGCATCTAAGTGAGCAAACGTTGTAGCCGGAGCCGGATCCGTTAAATCATCCGCTGGTACATATACCGCTTGTACTGATGTAATTGATCCATTCTTAGTTGAAGTAATACGTTCTTGCATAGCTCCCATCTCAGTTGCCAACGTTGGTTGATAACCTACTGCTGATGGCATACGACCTAATAAGGCAGAAACCTCAGAACCAGCTTGCGTAAATCGGAAGATGTTATCAACGAAGAAAAGGATATCTGCTCCTTGTCCGTCTCCTTCACCATCTCTATAGTACTCAGCTAAAGTCAAACCAGAAAGTGCCACACGAGCTCTTGCTCCAGGAGGCTCATTCATTTGTCCAAAAACAAATGTTGCTTTAGATTCTTTTAATTTTTCAGTATCGATCTTATCTAGATCCCATCCACCGTTTTCCATGTCATGTAAGAAATCTTCACCATAGTTGATAATTCCTGACTCTAACATCTCTCTTAAAAGGTCATTCCCTTCTCTTGTTCTTTCACCAACACCAGCAAATACAGATAATCCAGCATATGCTTTCGCAATGTTGTTAATCAATTCCTGAATTAATACTGTTTTACCAACACCAGCTCCACCGAACAAACCAATTTTACCACCTTTTGCATATGGCTCAATTAAGTCAATTACTTTAATTCCTGTAAAAAGAACCTCAGTTGCTGTTGATAAATCTTCGAATCTTGGTGCTTCTCTGTGAATTGGCAAACCATTTTCTTTTGAAACTGGCCCAATACCATCAATCGCATCACCAGTTACATTGAACAAACGTCCTTTAACTGCTTCTCCTTTTGGCATCAAAATAGGTGAACCTGTAGAAACAACTTCCATACCTCTTCTAAAGCCATCTGATGAATCCATTGCAATACTTCTTACAGAGTCATTACCAATGTGTTGCTGTATTTCCAAAACGACTACTGTGCCGTCCTCTTTTACAACCTCTAATGCGCCCATGATTTCCGGAAGTTCAACCCCGTTCTCAAAACTCACATCAATTACAGGACCTATTACCCTTGAAATCTTACCTTTGATAGTAGACATTACCTTATTTTTTTGAATAATTATTTAATTTTCGTGGTGCAAATTTAGTTCTTTTTATTCTTTAGCAAGGGCTTGATGCTAGTTTTTTACATAACTTTGATTAAAATTTATAAACAATTTCATTTATTCGGGTTAGAATGAATGAAAAGTGCAAATTATTTTCATTCCAAAAGATGACCTTAAGTGTGTTTAATTTGAATTTCTTAATTGACCTAAAATAAATCAATGAACGTTTATTATTCAATTGACGAAGTTCCCCAAATAAAAAATGCTGTTCTAACGCTAGGAACATTTGATGGTGTGCACTTAGGACATCAGGAAATTATTAACTTTTTAAAGAAAAGCGCGCAAGAGCTTGACGGCGAGACTGTCTTGTTCACATTACACCCGCATCCAAGAATTGTTTTAAACCCAACTGATCATGGAATGACATTGATTCAATCAATTGATGAGCGAATTAAAAAATTGGAACGGTTTGGGATTGATCATTTAATCCTTTATCCTTTTTCTGTAGATTTTTCAAGATTGTCTGCCACAGCATTTGTTCGGGATATTTTGGTGAACAAAATCAATGTTAAATTAATGACAATTGGCTATAATCATCATTTCGGACGTAATCGCGAAGGAAATTTGGAATTACTGAAAGAATTGGGCACGACTTATGATTTTCAGGTTCAAGAAATACCAGCTTTTAGTAAATCAGACATTAATATCAGCTCAACAAAAATTAGAAAAGCTATACTAGATGGTGACATTGAAAAAGCGAACACTTTTTTAGGCGAACCATTTCAATTTGAGGGTAAGGTGCTGCATGGCGATAAAATTGGCACTAAAATTGGTTTTCCTACTGCAAACATAGCGCCGCACGACGAGAATCAAGTTATTCCTAAAAATGGCGTTTATGCTGTTAAGGTAAGGGTTAATAACAAACGTTATGGCGGAATGATGAATATTGGTACGCGCCCAACGGTTGGCAAATCGGACGAACGCCGAATTGAAGTCAACCTTTTTGACTTTGATGAAATGATTTATGGACAAGAGCTTGCCGTGTCAGTTTATAACAGGATACGCTCAGAGCAAAGCTTTGAATCGCTTGAGGCCTTGAAGGAACAATTACATTATGATAAAGAAGTTTGTCACGATATTTTGCATTAGTATTTTCCAAGTTATTGGTTATTCACAAACCAATCATCTGTTTGAATCATTGGAAGAGGCTTTGCAAGTGCATCCAGATTCTGTTTACAGATTGGATTTAAGTCGTGCATCCTTAAAAGAGGTTCCAAAAGAAATTTTCAATTTTAAAAATTTGCGTGAGTTAGATCTTTCAAAAAATAAACTAACGGAACTTCCGAATCAATTTGTTTTTGAAAAGCTGGAAGTACTGCACTTAACTAAGAATAAACTTGAGAAGTTTCCAAAAGTAATTTGTAAAAACAAAAACCTAAAACAGCTCTTTTTAGGTAAAAATCGGATTTCTGAAATTCCTGAGTGTATTGGTGAGTTGAGTGAATTGGTGATTTTTGACATTTGGTTCAATACCATATCCGTTATCCCAGATTCAATTACAAAATTAAGGAAACTAAGATCTTTTGATTTGCGCGGCATGAATTATAGTGACGAATTTCAAAAAGAATGGCGTGATAAATTGCCTTGGGTGACGATTCAGTTTGATGTGGGTTGTGATTGCGGAATTTGATCTAGGAGGTAGTGTTTGTGTTAAGTTAAATTAAGCCCTACAACACCTGTAAATGTATCATTCACAATAAAATAATTCACTACAACCTGTCTAACCTCATTCCATAAATTGAGTTTTATCATAATTTGGGTGTATGTCAGAGCATACCTTTGACACCTAAATCTAAAGAAAAATGAAAAACTTAGTGATTCTCGGTGCTGGTACAGGTGGAACAATGATGGCAAATCATATGATAAAAAGATTGCCAAAAAAGGATTGGAAAATCACAATTGTTGATCAATACAAAACACATTATTATCAACCTGGGTTTTTATTTCTTCCTTTTGATATGTACAAATCAAAAGACGTGAAGAAAAAAGGTGGAAAATTTATTCCGAAGGGGGTAAATTATATTTTGCAAAAAATTGACAAGATTGTTCCCGAAAAGAACGAGGTCATTTTAGAGAATGAAACCTTGAACTATGATATTTTAATCATTGCAACAGGAACCAAAATTGCTCCTGAAGAAACTGAAGGTATGCTAGGTGACGAATGGCATAAAAGCATTTTTGACTTTTACACTTATGAAGGCTCTAAAGCCTTACGTAACAAACTGCGCGAGTGGGAAGGCGGGAAATTAGTTGTACATATTACAGAAATGCCAATTAAATGCCCGGTCGCACCACTCGAATTTGCTTTTTTAGCTGATTCATTCTTCAAACACAAAGAAATGCGTGACAAAGTGGACATCACTTATGTTACACCATTGGACGGTGCCTTCACGAAACCAAAAGCTACTGAAACGCTACACTATTTACTCGAAGAAAAACAGATTAAAGAGGTTACTAATTTCAATATTGAAAAAGTAGATTCTGAAAACGGTAAAATCATAGATTACGCAGGCGTAGAGGTAGAATACGACCTTTTAGTCACTACCCCAACAAATTTAGGAGATGAAATGATTGAAAGGTCAGGTTTGGGTGACGACATGAATTTTGTACCGACAAATAAAGGGAGCCTTCAATCTAAACAGCACGAAAACATTTTTGTTATTGGAGATGCATCTAATATCCCGGCTTCAAAAGCAGGGTCTGTAGCCCATTTCGAAGGTGAAATACTTGAAGACAATATCATGCGATTTATTGAAGGAAAACCGCTAAAAGAAGAATTTGATGGACATTCAAATTGCTTTATTGAAACAGGTAATGGAAAAGCACTTTTAATAGACTTCAACTACACACAGGAACCTGTAACGGGACAATTTCCATTTCCAGGCGTAGGTCCATTATCCCTTTTAAAAGAAACCAGAATGAACCACATGGGAAAACTAGCCTTTAGATGGATTTATTGGAATATGTTATTAAAAGGGACAGCGATCCCCTTTGTATCGAACGCAATGAGCAAAAAAGGAAAGAATATTGAAAATGTTGAAAATAAAGATTAATAAATAATAATTATGGAAGAGGTAATAGCGAACAAATCGATAAAAGTAAATGAAGAAGGATACCTGACTGATTTTGCGCAATGGGACAAAAGTATTGGCCTTGAAATAGCGACTAAAAAAGGTATTGAAATGACTGACAGACATTGGGAAGTTGTTGATTATTTACAAGACAAACACAAAAAGGAAGAAGCACTTTCAATTAGAGGAATTAAAAAAAGTGGCATTTTTAACGTGAAAGAATTTTACGGATTATTTCCAGGCGGCCCTTTAAAAGTATCAACAATGATTGCCGGAATTCCAAAACCTAAAAGTTGTATTTAACCTTTACTAAATAGATAATTATGCCTACAACAGTTAGAAAAATGCTTTTTATTCTATCGAAAGCAACAATTGAGAATGTATACGCCGCTTTTATAATGGCCAATGGCGCTAGAATGGAAGGGATAGAATCAGAAATATTCTTTACATTTTTTGGATTAGAAGCAATTCAAAAAAAGAAGTTAGAACATTTACATGTGGCCACAGTTGGTAATCCAGCAATGCACATGCCGACACTACTGGGTGGACTTCCTGGTATGGAAGCTTTGGCAACGCGAATGATGAAAAAGGAAATGGAAAAATTGGACATGCCGCCTATTGGTGAATTTCTAGAAATTCTTTCAGATTCTGGTGTAAAGCTTTGGGGCTGCAAGTTAGCCGTGGATATGTTTCACCTTAAAAAAGAGGACCTTATTGATGACTTAGATGGTATTATTACTGTCGGCGATTTTTATAATCGTGCCGATACCGACGGCACCCAAATGTTATTTGTATAATTCCTGTGTGAATTATTCCTACAAATTTTGACTTCATAATTGTCATTTTTAGTTACGTCCCACAGTAATTGAAAATTTCAATTGTGAATGTTGAATATAAGTTGCTAAATACTCCTGCTCATACTGCCCTTTAGTAGGAATTAATATTGCTTTTTTATTTAACCCAACCATTTCCATAATTGTGGTGTAACCTGCTCTTGAATAAACACAATTGCTTTGTGCAATTAGCAATGATAATTCTGCAGTAGTTGGATTGACGAACGAATCGTATTGGTCGACTTTAGCTCCTACGAATGCAATATTACTTCCTAAGTCGGCCGCCTTATTTTTACAATCATTCAAAAAATTAGTACGTTCAGGTTCAGGTCCTGACAAGATCACTAAAAAGTCATATTTATGCTGGACTTCTATTTTTTCGAATCGATTTAATAGCCCAATAAAATGAACCGGAATTTTAATTTCAGCATTTGACAACTCTCCTGTCAAGGTTCGCTTTTCATCATCTGGCACCCAGCAGCAATCATACTTTTCGATTAACCGTTTAATGATCCAATTGGTAATCATTTTAAAAGTGGGGACTTGCAAATTGAGTTGATGGGTTATTATTACGGATGGAATATCTGCATGATAAAAACCGTAACGATTGTCAGAGATTACGTAATCCACCTTGTTTGTTTCGACATACTTTTTAAGCCAGCTATTTTCCTTTTTTATGGCTTTCATTATTCTTTTTTGCTGCCGCGCCATTTGCAAATAGGTCGACTTTGTTGAATCTAATTGAATATCATAACCCTGCAAGGTTTCGGTTTTAATCCCAGGAAAATCTATTTTAATGAAATTCAATTGCTGTTCATTCCCTGCAAAAACGACTTCATTATTCGCCTTGATTAAGGTGCGAATAACTGAAACACAACGAGTGGTATGACCCATACCCCAATCTAAAGCGGCTATAAGCACTTTTTGATTTTTGATTGTTTCTGGAATTAAAATGGGGTTGACCATAATCAACCCCAAATTTAATATTAAATACGCTAAAGTTTCTTTCTAATTTCCCAAGATAGAAACGCGACCAGTTTTCATAACTACACCGTCAACAAGGACTGTGTAAGTTTTGTTTTAAGGATTCCGTGAATTACAAAAAAGAATAATAACATAATACTGGGGAAGGAACGTTGTTTAATAAAAAAAATCAAAACGGCCGTCGGTAACTTTCAATAATGTATCACTCTCACAATCAGAGTTTGTTAAATTCAACGAAAAAGTCCCGGAAATAATATTTTCAATTTTGTTCAAATAGGTGACGCTCACTATACCCATATTCGGTGTTAAACTATCGAAATAATAATCACACATTTCGCCGTGCCAATTTCTATACCCTAATAATTTATTATCACCAAACATCTCAATTTCATAATCGCCAGTTGCATTAATATCACTGTCCCTAATACGTATATTGTCACTAAAATCTTCTTTATATCTAGTACCCTGTATTCCTAAATATTTATCTACTTCAGAAAAAGACCCACTTATCGGAGGGGAATCCCAATAAGAATCACCACCACCAGCTACAAACAGCTCTCCATCAATATAACAACCAAAGGTGTTTAAACTCTGGTGGGTTAAAGGTGGCATTACTGGCTCTATCGGTTCAGGTTCAATGGGTGGTTTATTGCAGGAAAAAAGGCCAACAAATAGGATAAAAGCTAAGTAAATAAAGATCTATTTTTCATAGTACTGGGCGTTTGTTTTATAAAGTTAAGTATAAATGAATGAAGCAATTATGATAAACATGAGATTCCCAACTGATTAGTAGTGAAAATCAAAACGGCCGTCAGTTATTTTCATTAGGGTATCGCTCTCGCAATATTCGCTGACTAAATTCAGATAAAATGTTCCGGCAATGATATTTTCTTCCTCGTTTAAGTAAGTAATAGTGAGTTCTCCTATGTCAAAATCCGGATATTCTCGATAATAATAATCGCATTTCTCACCCTTCCAGTTCACGTAACCTACCGACTTACCTTCATCATTGTATAAATAGTCATAAGTCCCAATACCATCAGTCACATATCCCACAACGTGTATATCATCAATTTCGCCATTTTCATTATTAAGATATCGGGTACTTTGTAATCCGAGCCTCTTAGTCGCCTCGTTAAAGCTTCCACTCACCGCTGGAATATCCCAATAATTATCTCCATCATTGGCAACATATAACTCCCCATCAATATAACAACCAAAAGTATTTAACCCTTGATGTGTTAAAGGAGGCATAACTGGTTCAGTTGGCTCGGGTTCAACAGGCGGTTTATTGCAGAAAAAAAAATCCAGCAAACAGAGTAAAAACAAGAATACTATAAAAGGATTTATTTTTCATATTTTCATAACTTTGGGTGTTTGATAGTCAAATGTACGCATAATCAATTCCTCAACCTATAATAAAGATCAGGTTTCCAGCTACATAGCGCTAAAGAGCACTAACGCCACCAAACTTAAATCCACATTCTCAAAAATAGCGTTCATTTTATTGACAAATGCTTGATAGGTTGAGTCAGGGGTATTTGTTGCTCGACCTGCTAATGGGGCGATCACTATTATGCATACCAATAGCATGAGCAGCTTAAACGTTGCTTTGCGTTTCATAAGTTTTGAGATTTAATTAATGAATAAAAGGAAATTAATTTGTACTAATTCTTAAGGTTATTTGGCGTCTCTTTTAATACCTATAGTCGAAACGCCCATCAGTAATTTTCATGGTTTTACTGTATTCACAGTCCTGATTGGTTAATGTCATGTAAAAAGTTCCAGCTATTATGTTTTCTTCTTGATCTAAATAAGTTATGGTAATTTCCCCTAAATTAGGAATGTCGAAATAATAATAATCACATACATTTTCTTCGTATAGGTTGCCATACCCCAGTGTTCCATCCTCCAAAAATTTATAATTATACTTACCTGTGTTAGTAATCTCTTCCACGAATATTCGAACATCATCAGAAGCATCTCCGTCTGGCAGTATCCCATGTCGATAACGGGTACCTTGAATTATAAAATCACCTGTATTTTCATCAAAACCACCACTAACTGGAGGTATAGCCCAAACAGATTCACCATCATTCGCCACAAATAACTCCCCATCAATATAGCAACCAAAGGTATTTAAACCTTCATGTGTCAATGGTGGCATTACAGGCCCAGTCGGCTCGGGTTCAACAGGTGGCTTTTTGCAGGAAAAAAGGCCAACAAATAAGATGAAAGCTAAGCAAGAATATAACGATTTATTTTTCATAGTACTGGGCGTTTGTTTTATAAGCTTAAGTATAAATGATTGAAGTAATCATGATAAATGTCAGTTTTTCAAATGATTAGTAGTGAAAATCAAAACGACCATCTGTGATTTTCATAAGGGTATCATTCTCGCAATTTTCGTTGACTAAATTCATATAAAAAGTTCCAGCAATAATATTTTCTTCTTCATCTAAATAAGTAATGGCGAGTTGACCGTGATCAAAATCGCTTATAGTCCTAAAATAGTAATCACATCTATCTCCCCATAAATTTGTATAGCCGTCAGAACCATCTTCCTCATTAAAAGTGTAATTATAATTAGCGGTATTATCAGTAAGATATGCTCTAAAATCAATATGCTCACTTACATCATCTTCAACATTGGAATAACTCGAAGCTCGTATTATTAATTTCTTCGTACCCTCATTAAAACTCCCGAGTATTGGGGGCAAATCCCAATGTGTCTCTGCACCACCAGCCACAAACAGCTCCCCATCAACATAACAACCAAAAGTATTTAACCCTTGATGCGTTAAAGGCGGCATTACTGGCTCAGTTGGCTCGGGTTCAACGGGTGGCTTTTTGCAAGCTGTTAATCCAGCTAGGAGGAAGAGAACAAAATAAAAATATGGAGTATTCTTTTTCATAAACTTGGGTTTCTTTCTCGCTAAGTTAAGGGGGATGAATTGATTCAACCATGACAACAGTCAGTTTTTCAACCAATTAGAAATAAAAATCAAAACAACCGTCTGTGATGTTTATTATGTAGTAAGCGACGAAGCAATAGGCTAATGAAACAACGATTTCTAAATCTAAGGAATTCGTGCTTTAATTATAGCAAGCAAGGCAGGATCTAACGCAGGGGTAATGTAGGGATCAAAGGCAAATTCGACTCCCTCATTAAACTCCATTTCATGATCGATCAAAAAATCGTCCTTCCAATGCTTTAATTCGGTCACTCGTTCATTTACTAATGCAGTATCACTACTCGAAACTTGCCCAAAGAAAACAGAAGTTACACCCCAACCAACACCTTTTATTAGCTCTGATTGGTCATAAGACGAATGCACAATTAGCGTTTGCAATTCTTGAGGGTGCGCACCAAATTTTTTCGAAAGCACCCATCCAGCTGCCATGTCTGCATTACCATTGGAGGGTTCAATGGTAAACACTATTATTCCCAGATAGATACTAAACCCGAGAAAAATCGTTGTAAATATTCTTTTAAATGGCAGAAAAGACAAGCCCCAGATTGTTATAAACGCTATTAATGGCATGATGTATGAAAAATGCCGGTAATTGACTTGGTTACCAAAATTGTCGTTATCATAATAAAATGGACTAATTGCATAAAGCATTACAAATGACACAACCATGAGTATTTCAATCAGAAAGTGACTCGCATTTTCAACGATTTTTTTCCTGAATAGAAAGCCAAGAATACCAAGACAGACGAAGCCCAGCCAAATATATTTAAACGCAAATAAAACATAGGGCGTGTTTTGAATAACAACAGCCGACTCTGCCAAGGGATTGGTCCAAACTTTGTATAATCTGTGGTATGTTTCTGGATCTGACCATTGAAAATCTGCACCACGGATACTTCCTAAATCCAGTTTTGTTAATTCAAAACCGTAATCGAAATTCATTCGAACAAGGTAATGCAAGAGCATGACTCCAATAAAACTTGCACAACCCAACATCCAATTTTTCCAAAGACCTTTCCTTACTAATGGAAGAATGAAAAAGGGAAGCAGCAAGATTACATTATTATAAGAAAACCAAACTGATAAACCGATAAAAACACCCATCAAGATTAGATGCTTTTTATCATCTCTTTTAAGGTAAACCATATAGAGCAACAAGAATGGAAAAATATCGGAAATCGCGTGCAGACCAAAGTTAACGGTTGCCCAAGGAATCATTATTGGCACTGCAAAAATGGTCCATATTCCAAAGGCCCAAAATATAGTTGGATTCGTGATTTTTCTGACAATAATAAGCTGAAAAAAACGCGATAATAAATCCAGAATGAATGCTACAACTACCAACGAATTAAAGGAGGTAAACAACGCGACAAACCTACCTAAAATTGAAGTGATAATGGTTCCTCCTTCATGCGGATAATGAATTAAATGGGCATAAGACCATCCCCCATTTTCTACCAAGATTTCCATGGCAATGTGGTCGGGGGCAACGGTCCAAGGTTGATAAATGATTCCGTAGATAAAACGCACGATACAGCCTAGAAACACAAGTGCACTCGTCTGTAGAATAATTCGCCTTTTCATATTGAATCAAAATGTAAAGTACAAAAAATCCCGCAAGTGCATTTCGAGAGCCTCAATGTACTTGCGGGATTATATAAATCTATTATTGGTTATTTCTACGCCTCTCTTGTAATTGAAGCTTTCAAATACTCACTATTCATTCTAGCAATGTTTTCTAAAGAAATCCCTTTAGGACATTCAACCTCGCAAGCACCAGTATTGGTACAGTTACCAAATCCTTCTTTATCCATTTGCTCAACCATGTTTAAAACACGATCCTTTCCTTCAATTTTACCTTGAGGTAATAATGAGAATTGCGCCACCTTAGCCGAAACATAAAGCATAGCAGAAGCATTTTTACAACTTGCAACACATGCCCCACAACCAATACAAGTTGCAGCGTCAAACGCTTTGTCTGCATCAGCCTTTGGAATTGGTAAATTATTAGCGTCCTGCGTATTACCAGATGTATTTACAGATACAAATCCACCAGCATGTTGAATGCGATCAAATGCTGTTCTATCAATGATTAAATCTTTAATTACTGGAAATGCTTTCGCTCTAAACGGCTCAATAAAGATAGTGTCACCATCTTTAAACCTGCGCATGTGCAATTGGCAGGTTGTTATACCTCTATCAGGTCCGTGCGCCTCACCATTTATGTGCAATGAACACATCCCGCAAATTCCTTCACGACAATCATGATCAAATGCAACAGGCTCTTGCCCTTCATTGACCAATTGTTCATTTAAAACATCCATCATTTCTAAGAAAGACATGTGCTCAGAAATATCTGTCACTTTATACGTCTCCATTTTACCTTTTGAAGTCGCGTTTTTCTGACGCCAAATCTTCAATGTTAAGTTCATTCCTTTTTCAGACATGTTTTTTATATTACTTCAACAATTTGATGCTGTTTAATTATTATTTCTTTCTTCGTTTTCCTAACAAGGTCTTTATAAGCTCTTGTTCTGTATGTTAACTCTGGTTTAGGAAATCGTGAGACAACTAGCCGGGCTTTTTTTTCAAAACCTTTAAAACACTTCTGGGTGTCTTCTAACGTTGCAAGCAATTGCTCTATCCCTTTATTAACGTCTGTACCTTTTAATTCAATAAAATAAATAGTCTTTACTTTCTCATTTTCGATTTTAAGACCAAAATCACATTTTGTATCAATAGCGTTGCCTTGATAAACATCCTTCTCAAAGTTTAATGCGTAGTAAGTCCCTCTCGATTTGTTCTCTAAAATGAACTTACTTTTCCCGCTTCCTCTTGACTTATCAACTAGTGTCATTTTTGGATTGCTGGATTCTTTCTGATATGTTTTAATTCTTTTACAAATCATTCAGCCTCCGTATTATTTTCAGTTTTCAACTCAATATCTAATAATTGATCGAAAACATTATTCACAATTTTTGATACACTATCAATATATTCTTTGTTGATCAAGGATTCTTTACGATCCATAAGATCGATTGCCGTTTCTCCTAGATAGTAAACGCTAATATCATCCTGATTAATCCAATATTTCTTATCTACAATAGCATTAACTTCTTCATTGTATTTCCCCTCTTCCGTATTGCCCAACCTATCGGCATACATTAAATTCTCCAATGAAGTTAAAATATATGGGCTATGTGTTGTTAAAACCATTGAATGTCCAAATTCTTTAATGGTACTGGACAAATATTCTATTAATGCTTTTTGAGTTTCTGGAAAAAGATTTTGTTCAGGTTCTTCTACTAAAAATGTTCTTCTACGCCTTACAATGGTGCTGTAATACTTTATGGCCAAAGCAATTGGGGTTACAGATTTAAAACCACTCGCCGCTTGCTTAAAGGGGTGAACCACACCTTTGTGTTTGAAAAAACCTTGTCCGTTATCAAAGAAATAACTTATTCCAAGTGGCTCAATCTCTACTTCTTCTTTAAAACCTTTACTTACTTTATCTAATAATGCAAATTGATTAAATAAGGAATCTGACAAGTTATGAATGGAGGATTTACCAAGAGAAAAAATTGATTGCAATCCTCGTTCAGTAGGGAAATAAAAAGGGTTATCCATTACCTTTTTCACATGTCCTGTCAAAAAGTTATGTGGAATCCCACCCCAATACAATGCGGAATCTAATTTATTCTTTGGAATCAAACTATAAAACCCATCAATTAAACTTTTAAATCTATCTGATTTAGGACTCAAATTGGGAATTAAAGCGCCAATTGTTTCACCAAATAAATCGAAGTCAAACACCTTGAAACTTACAAAGTAATCATCATTTTCATAATTTATCTGTGTTTTTCTGTTGGCAAAACCTTTAATATCCCAGTCATCCAGAGCTGTACTAACACTGTCAAGTCCCTTTCCTTTAGATAGATCAGAACCCTCTACCAAATAAGAAAAATACCTACAAATCGCCAATACCTTTAGTATCGTAGATTTCCCACTTGCCGAAGGCCCAATCAACACAGACATTTTACCCAACTCTAAATCAACCGATTTAATTGGCCCAAAATTCTTTATGATTAGTCTTTCCTTCACTTGTTTTAATAAAAGTGGCGCGCCACCTATTTATAAGATCTCGTTTTCAACTCAATATCTTTAAAGTCTAATTCTTCTTTGTGCAATTTAGATGTGCCAGGATCTCCTGTCCATTCCCAAGCAGAAACATATTTATAGTTAACATCATCACGTTTTGCTTCTCCTTTTTGTTCGCCGTCTAATTCAACAGACTCTTCTCTAAAGTGACCACCACATGATTCATTTCTATCTAATGCATCTTTAGCGAATAATTCTCCTAATTCTAAGAAATCTGCAACGCGAATTGCTTTTTCCAATTCAGGATTTAATTCATTTGCCTCACCAGGAATACGTAAATCTTTCCAGAACTCCGCTCTAATTTCACGAATCTTAATCTGTGCTTCTTCAAGCCCAGCTGCATTACGTGCCATCCCAACATTATCCCACATCACTTTTCCTAATTGTTTATGGAAATGATCAACAGATTTTGTTCCTTTAATATTCATTAAGGTATCAATGATACCGCGAACATCTTTTTCTGCAGCATCAAATTCAGGTGAATCAGTTGGAATTGGTCCTGTACGAATTTCATCCGCCAAGTAATCTCCCATTGTATATGGTAATACGAAATAGCCGTCAGCCAAACCTTGCATTAAAGCAGATGCGCCTAGTCTATTTGCACCGTGATCTGAGAAGTTTGCCTCACCCGCAGCATAACAACCAGGAATTGTCGTCATCAAGTTATAATCAACCCAAATCCCGCCCATTGTATAATGTACCGCAGGGTAAATCATCATTGGTGTTTTGTATGGATTTTGATCTACGATCTTCTCATACATTTGGAAAAGATTTCCGTATTTATCTTTGATAACCGCAGCTCCTAATTCTATAATTCTTTCGTTAGATGCATTGGGTTCATGACCCACAGTCGCCGCTTCTTTTCCATAACGTTGGATGGCCGCAGCAAAATCTAAGAATACTGCTTCGCCTGTTTGGTTTACACCATAACCAGCATCACATCTTTCTTTTGCAGCTCTTGAAGCCACATCACGCGGCACCAAGTTACCAAAAGCAGGATATCTTCTTTCTAAGTAATAATCTCTTTCTTCTTCGGATAATTCAACTGGTTTTTTAGAACCATTTCGAATCGCTTCCACATCTTCTTTATTTTTAGGAACCCAAATTCTTCCGTCATTTCTTAATGACTCAGACATCAATGTTAATTTCGATTGGTAATCACCTGAACGTGGAATACACGTTGGGTGAATTTGCGTATAACATGGATTTGCAAAGAAAGCTCCCTTTTTGTGAATCTTCCAAGCTGCCGTTACATTTGACCCCATTGCATTGGTCGATAAGAAAAATACATTTCCATAACCTCCTGTAGCAATTACAACTGCATGTGCCGAATGACGTTCAATTGAACCTGTAATTAAATTACGAGCAATAATTCCTCTCGCTTTACCTTCAACTACAACAACGTCCAACATTTCGTGGCGATTGTACATTTTAATTTTTCCTTTACCAATTTGGCGATTCATTGCTGAATAAGCACCTAATAAAAGTTGTTGACCTGTTTGACCTTTTGCATAAAAGGTTCTTGAAACAAGTACACCACCGAATGAACGATTATCTAATAATCCACCATATTCACGTGCAAAAGGAACACCCTGTGCTACACATTGATCTATAATATCAGCAGAAACCTCAGCTAAACGATAAACATTTGCTTCACGTCCACGATAATCGCCACCTTTTACGGTATCATAAAATAAACGATAGACAGAATCTCCATCATTCTGATAATTTTTTGCGGCATTGATTCCTCCCTGGGCAGCAATTGAATGCGCTCTACGCGGTGAATCTTGAAAACAAAATGCTTTAACAGCATATCCCATTTCAGCCAACGAAGCAGCAGCAGAACCACCAGCTAAGCCAGTTCCAACTACAATCACGTCTATTAAACGCTTATTGGCAGGATTTACAACATTGATATTGTTTTTATGGTTTGTCCATTTATCTTTAATTGGACCTTCAGGTATTTTTGCATCTAAAACTGACATCTATTCAATATTATAACTGTGAAACGTAATGGAATAATGCAATAAATATAAAACCAAAGGCCATTATCATTGCGAATGCATTTCCTAATTTTTTAAGTAATGGTGTATATCTATTGTGACTGAATCCAACGGACTGAAATGCAGATTGGAAACCGTGCAATAAATGCAATCCTAAAAACACAAAAGACACGCAATAAAGCCCAACTCTAACTGGATCTTGGAACTTCATTTGTAATTCATGAAAATATCTTGTCGAATCTTCCGGTAAGAAGTGAACATACTTGTGGACAATTTCTGGAATCCAAAAGTCGTAAAAATGCAGACCTAAAAACAAGAAGATCATTATCCCTGTATAAATCATATTACGCGACACCCAAGAAGCATTTGCACTTGGTTTGTTCATAGCGTACTTTACAGCTCTTGCATTATTATTTTTCAATTCCAAATAAATACCCATTGCTAAGTGAAAAATAACTCCGAAAATTAAAACAGGCTGCATAGCAAACTGAATTACGGGGTTAGTTCCCATCCAATGTGAGGCAATATTGTAATTTTCAGGACTCAGCACCGAAGTAAGGTTAATTATAAGGTGCAAAATCAAAAAGGTTATAAGGAAAAACCCGGACAATGCCATCAGTACTTTTCTCGCGATTGATGTTTTCATGTTTCTAATTTAATTTTATAATAACGCTATTAATCGTTAGCAAACATCTTAATAAACAATTAGATAAGAGTTTAGTTCTCTGTTCGCATTGACGTTATCAAATCTTATAGTCAATTACAAAATTAATGGTGTTTTTTATTAATAACAAATTATTCAATTTTATCTGATTTGACCACACCTGTTTAGAATCGTTCTAAATAATAAAACCATCATATTCTCAATAGACATAAGGGGTGTAGAGATATTGCAAAAAACAGAAGTCCAAATATTAGTCATTTTTATTGTCGCCATACCACAAAAAGGGTATTTTTGTACAATGATTTGTATTTGCTAGCATTATTTAATGTGTCCGAATTTAGATCAGACCTAAAATAAGACGATATGATAACAGTAAGTGATTTAGCGAAAGAAACCGCACTCAGAATGATGAGTGAGGAGAAGAATGATGGCCATTTCATTCGTGTAGGTGTTGAAGGTGGTGGTTGTTCTGGATTAATGTATCAATTGGAGTTTGACAATTCCATGAATGACGACGACAAAGAGTTTGAGGATAACGGAATTAAAGTGGTGATGAATAAAAAAAGTGTTTTGTATTTAGCTGGAACTACATTGGATTATAGCGGTGGTTTAAATGGCAAAGGATTTATTTTCACTAACCCAAACGCATCACGCACGTGTGGTTGCGGTGAAAGTTTCTCACTTTAATCACGCTTAAAGTTTAATTACCGATACAATAACTTCAAACGCATAGCAAAACTTGATTTTGCAAAACTAAGAGACAATAAATGGCAAGTTATACAGAAGAAGAATTAGCGCAGGATCTGGAAAACCAAGAATATAAGTTTGGTTTTACAACTGATATTGAATCAGAGAAAATTCCTGCTGGTCTAAATGAAGAAGTGATTCGCATAATCTCAGCAAAAAAAGACGAGCCGGAGTGGCTTTTAGATTATCGCTTAAACGCATTTAAAGTTTGGAAAGAAATGAAAGAGCCTGAATGGGCACATGTTCGTTACGCAAAACCAGACTTTCAAAATATATCTTATTTTGCTGCTCCCAAAAAGCAATATGAAAGTTGGGATGATGTAGATCCTGAAATGAAAGCCACAATGGACAAATTGGGAATTTCAATGGATGAGCAGAAGGCACTAACGGGTGTTGCAGTAGACTTCGTTATGGATTCTGTTTCCGTGGCCACTTCATTCAAAAAAAAGCTAGGTGAATTAGGAATCATCTTTTCTTCCTTTAGTGAAGCTGTAAAAGACCATCCAGAATTAGTTAAAAAACACCTTGGTTCGGTTGTACCAACAAAAGATAATTTTTACGCCGCACTAAATTCGGCTGTATTTTCTGACGGATCATTTTGTTATATCCCTAAAGGGGTTAGATGTCCTATGGAATTATCAACTTACTTTAGAATTAACGAATCTGGAACAGGGCAATTTGAACGTACATTGGTAATTGCTGACAAAGGAAGTTATGTTTCATACTTAGAAGGATGCACGGCGCCTCAGCGTGACGAAAATCAATTGCATGCTGCAGTTGTTGAACTTGTAGCGTTAGATGATGCTGAGATTAAATACTCAACGGTTCAAAATTGGTTCCCTGGTGACAAAAATGGCGTTGGCGGAATCTTCAACTTTGTAACAAAGCGTGGAATTTGTCATACCAATTCTAAAATTTCTTGGACACAGGTTGAAACAGGATCGGCCGTAACATGGAAATACCCATCTTGTATCTTAAAAGGCGATAATTCAATTGGTGAGTTTTATTCTGTTGCTGTTACAAACAATTATCAGCAAGCGGATACTGGAACCAAAATGATTCATCTTGGAAAAAACACAAAGAGTACAGTAATTTCCAAAGGAATTTCGGCAGGTCAATCACAAAACTCTTACAGAGGGTTGATTCAAATTAATAAGAATGCACATAATGCACGAAACTTTACGCAATGTGATAGTTTATTAATGTCAGACAGATGTGGCGCACATACATTCCCCTATATTGAATGTTCAAATAATACGGCCAAGTTAGAGCACGAAGCCACCACATCAAAAATTGGAGAAGATCAAATCTTTTATTGTCAACAACGTGGACTTTCAGAAGAAAGTGCAATTGGATTGATCGTAAATGGTTATGTAAAAGAAGTATTAAATAAATTACCCATGGAATTTGCTGTTGAAGCACAAAAATTATTGGCGATTTCATTGGAAAACAGTGTAGGATAGGCGCCCTTCGAGAGCCTCAGGGTGCTTAGCATTCTAGAGCATTTCGACAGGTTCAGATTGGCCCCGATAACTATCGGGATTATAGTTAAGAGAAATAATAGACAAAAAAATAAAAATTGAAATAAGATATAGCGAGCGAAGAGTGAAACGAATAGTCTAACATCTTTGATCTAATATCTAACATCTATATTGAAATGAGCAAAACATTATTAGAAATCAAAAATCTTCATGCGGAAATTGAGGATGAAGGAAAAGCAATTTTAAAAGGGCTGAACTTAACTGTAAAGGCGGGTGAAATTCACGCAATCATGGGACCTAACGGTGCCGGAAAGTCTACTTTAGCATCAGTTGTCACAGGCAAAGACGGTTATGAAGTAACTCAAGGTTCTGTTGAGATGGACGGGCAAGACTTATTGGATTTAGCTCCAGACGAGCGCGCAAAAGAAGGCTTATTCTTAGCTTTTCAATATCCAATAGAAATCCCTGGTGTATCAAACATTAACTTTTTGAGAACGGCTTTGAATGAGATCAAGGAATATCGGAAAGAAGATCCTATTTCTGCGAAGGATTTTATGGCTATGGTTCGCGAAAAATCTAAATTGGTTGAATTGGATGCTAAATTAGCTTCTAGAGCAGTGAATGAAGGATTTTCAGGAGGAGAGAAGAAAAGAAATGAGATTTTTCAAATGGCTATGCTTAATCCTAAAGTGGCGTTCTTGGACGAAACAGATTCTGGTTTAGACATTGATGCTTTAAGAATTGTAGCAGCTGGTGTTAACAAATTGAGAAATGAGAACAATGCCATTATTATAATTACGCATTACCAGCGCTTATTAGACTATATCATCCCTGATTTTGTTCATGTATTGGCAGATGGTAAAATAGTTAAAACAGGTGACAAGACCTTGGCCTTAGAATTAGAAGAAAAGGGATACGATTGGTTGACAGAAGAAAAAACGGTTTAAGAAATGACTTTAGTCTTATCAAAAAAAATGGATGCCTTTTTGGGTGAACTTTCAGTTCCTTCCAATGAGATACAATCTACTATAATTGAACGTGTAAAGGGGATGGACTTTCCAACCTCAAGAGATGAGTATTGGAAATACACACGTGTTGGAAAAATTGCAAACGGGCAATTTTCTAACACAACTAATACACGTAAAGAAATTGATGCCACTTCCTTTTTGGTAAGTGACAATTATATCATCATAGAAAACGGTAATATTCGAACTGACTTGAGTCAGGTGAATGCTGATTTTGTTGTGACCTACAAAACTGCCACAGAAATTGAGCACCTTGTGAATATAGATCAAGACAACGTGTTTACAGCACTTAATTCAGGACTATACAATCAAGCTATTACAATTAAGATTGCGGCCAATCAAGTAATCGAAAAGCCTTTGCAATTGGTTTTTATTAGCACGGGGGACAGTATTATGGCGAATAACCGCATACTTATCCAAGCGGGTAAATCTTCAGAGGCTTCTATTATTATTTCAAACGTAAGTGATACTGCTAACAACTGCTTCAACAATACAATTACAGAAGTTGACGTGGCAGAAAATGCTCACTTAACTATTCATAAAATTCAAAATGAAAGCGCAACAAACTTGAGCGTTTCAACTGAAGAAATTAGACAGGCAAATAATTCAACTTTCAAAATCAACACCTTCACACTAACAGGACTTTTAGTGCGCAACAATATTAATATTGCAGTTGCTGGAGAAAATTGCGAATCATACATGAACGGGGCTATTGTTTCAGCTGGAAAACAACATGTTGATAACCACACCTATGTAGATCATCAAGTGCCGAACTGTTATAGCAACGAGAACTATAAATATGTAATGGATGATTATTCAACTGGTGTTTTTAACGGGCGGGTTATTGTTCAAAAAGATGCTCAAGTCATTAATGCTTATCAAAAAAACGGCAACATTCTTTTATCCGATAACGCTTCGATTAATTCAAAACCAGAGCTAGAAATTTATGCTGACGACGTAAAATGTTCGCACGGCTCTACGACTGGTCAATTGGATGAATCGGCCTTGTTTTATTTGCAAACACGTGGAATATCCCTCGCAAATTCAAGAAAACTGCTTGTTTCTGCATTTATTGGTAAAGTTATTTCTTCTACCGAAAACGAAGCCGTTATCGACTTGATCCATAAATTGTTGTATACAGAATACGGCTGGGATTTCGCATAAATCAGATTAGTAAAGCCAATTACTTTCGACCGATTTCAAATTCTGAAAAAGGACTATTACGCATTCAGAATGAATAACCTTTATTCGATTATACCGAACACTCATAGTTGATTTCGCTTTTCTTAGGCAAGGCATGAGTTTGTCTCACTTTTTCGAAACTTCGTGAAAACAAGAAGAAATATTCACTTCGAAAAACCACAATGCAGTATAAGGAAAATGAAATCTCCCAAAAGAAATCGGGACCCGGAAAACTTTGAAGACCGCGATCTTTCGGCAGAAAAAGCCTTAAATTAACCAGTTAGTATTTTCGCATATCGCCGCAGCTTTAGCGAAGGAACACGTTTTATTAATCAAAATCTCACCATTTTTAAGGCATCTGTGGAAATTCGGTATAATCGCATACAAGTTAATACGTTAGCTTATATTTCCGTAATTGAAAAATTTATGTTACTTTAGGACTTACGCAAGTTATGAAAAGTAACACATTAACTCTGAAAACCATATTATTAGGGACATTCGTCTCTCTAAGCATTGTTATGTTTGGTGGTGTTGATATGTTACCTATTTCCCCTGAACTTCCTGTCATCCCACAAATCAAAGTTGAAGATCAGAATGAAGATGAGCTAGGTATTAATTCTGGTGGGACGATATCTGAAAATGAAATATTATGTGGTGCTAACGTGCCTGCAGTTATTAAAAATGAAACTGAACCCACTGGCGAAATCGAAGGTTTTTTGGTTTTGCAATGGGAGAAAAAATTTATTGGCGAAGATTGGGTACCAATTCCAGGAGCAAACGGTTTGGATTATGAACCAGGAATTATTAGTGTAACAACACTTTTCCGAAGAGGATGTCGTGAATCATCTGATCAACCTTGGATGTATTCTAATCCAGTTTCCAAAAAAGTTGTTGAAGAAATACAAGACGTTCAATTATCTACAACTGATATAACTTGTAAAGGTGGAGATGATGGCACTATAAGCGCTTCAGTTGCTGGCGGAACTGCCGGCTATGTTTTTGATTGGATCTTTACGGATGCTACTGGAAGTTTATTAACGGATGTTTCTGCTGGATTTTACATGGTAATCGTTACAGATCAAAACGGCTGTACATATACAAGTGCGCCTGTTGAAGTAGTTGAACCTGCTATTGAAATTTCGATATCGGAAATATTTAATTTTGAACCAGAATGTGCAGGATACGAGACTGGAGCAATTTTCGTAGATGCATTTGATGGATTGGCACCGTACGAATATAATTGGTCAAATGGAGCAGTTGGCGCTGCGATCTTAGACATCCCTGCTGGTTCATATGATGTAACTGTTACGGATGCTTTGGGTTGCTCAGTTACTAAATCTGATTTAACAATAGGTCAGCCTAATGCTATTCAATTGCACGATCAATCTATTCCAGCGTCATGTTATAATGTTGCTGATGCCTACGCTGTTGTTCAGGCGATTGGTGGAACTGCGCCCTACACTTACATTTGGCCTGACGGGTCTTATGGTTCTACAAAAAGTGAGCTTTTGGCGGGAACATATACTGTAAATGTAATTGATATTCATGGCTGTCTGCATTCAGAGTCTGTCACGATCAATCAACCAGAAATTTTAGAAATCTCTCCATACACCGTAAACAATAAAATTTGCAAGGCTTCTGTGAACGTAATTCCAACTGGCGGAACTGCACCTTTTACATATGAATGGGAAGACGGAACAACGAGTAGTGTTAAAACTGATTTATGTCCAGGGTTTTATACAGTTGAAGTAACGGACCATAATGATTGTCGTACTACTGAAACGTTAGAAATTGTTGCTGAAATTTCTGAAGATGACATTGCAATCACAGTCATTGTGAACCCTTTCAATAAGGAAGGAAATATCATAATAAAATTACCCTTTGATGATTACGCAGATGTTCGAATCTATAGTCCAACTGGTCAATTAATTCAAGTATTTTTGCATGAAGAAGCAGAAGCAAATCAAGAAATTAAACTAGCGTTAGATCTTGACAAATATAGTAATGGGGTTTATATCCTTGAAGTTTTATCCGGTGGTTTATCTACTTCTGAAAAGGTCATTGTCTCTAACTAGAGTCTATCTAGAACAAACTAAGAAATTCGTGTTAATTCTCCGTATTCCAAAATTTTTCCTGTTGTTGTTTTAATAGAAAGCGTTGATATTTCTACCTTCTTATTTTGAACAATATCATAAGTGATTTCCTTTATCCTTTTTGCGTTTAATCTTGGCGAATAAGTATTTGCAATAAGAAATCCATCTTTTTCGAGCAAACCAAAAGTAGTGGCGAGTAATTCATGGAATTTATTTTCAATTTTCCACCTTTCTTTTTTCGCTCCAATACCAAATGCTGGCGGATCCATTATAATTCCTGAATATTTATTACCACGTTTTAATTCACGCTGCGCAAACTTTAACGCATCATCATGTACCCATCTAATATCGGCTAAATTTGAGCTTTCCATATTCTCTTTAGCCCAAGCATTAATTTGTTTCACAGAATCGCAATGATACACATCTGCTCCAGCAGACTTGGCCGCTATTGAAGCTCCTCCAGTATATCCAAAAAGATTCAAAAATTTATCTCCCTGATTTAAATTACCCAAAATATAATCCCAATTGGTTTTTTGTTCTGGAAAAATGCCGAGGTGTTTAAATTGGGTCAACTTTAGATTAAACACAAGGTCGCCACTTCCTATTTGCCAATTCATTGCTTGATCGCCTTTTAATTGCTCCCAATCTCCTTTAGATTTAGATGACTCATTGAACCTAAAATGAGCCTTTTTTAGCCACTCACTAGAACTTAACACGGGCTTGAAATAAGCATTTCTTTCTGGACGAATGGTAATAATATCACCCCAACGTTCCAGCTTTTGATTATTGCCAGCATCAATCAATTCATAATCTTTCCAGTGCCCAGTATAAACTCTTGCCATGGGGCAAAGATATTTATTTGTTTGCCATGTTGCTTTGATTCCAATAAAATAATGAAAATTCGTCCGATTAGAAGTAGATACGGTATTGTCCGATTGGTAAAAACCCAGTTTGGTAAGTTGTTTTCACAGTCTCTGACTCAGGGCTATATTGTGTATAAAACACATTGCGACGATTGGTAACATTTTGCATATCGATTGCCCATTCCTGTGTCACCTTTTCACCGATAGTTTTAAATGCAATTCTAAAATCAAAACGCATATATCTATCATACTGACTGCTAAAAACATTGTCAAAATCTTTCACCTCTTCTCCAGCCAAAATACTTTCTGCTAATAAAATTGGTGTATACCTGCGCCCTCCGTTCATTGTAAAGTTGCCATCAAAAGTTAATGCGGATTTCCCTCCACCAAATCGAATTTCATAACCTGCCAACGCATTTGTTGTAAAATTTCCATTAAAGGCTGTATTGTACTTTTCACCATCACTTGGTGTATAAAACGACTCATAAACAGATGCAGTGATTAGAAAGTAAAATCCTTTGTCTAAAAATTTCTCTAAGGTTAGTTCCGCACCATAATTTTCACCCGTACCGGTCGATTCTAAATTACTTGGGATGATTGTCAAATAATCTGCTCCAAAATTGAGAATAGAATAAGCCGAACTGACATTTTGCACAGGAATGTCAAATAAATTTTGATAATACGTTTCAAGCTTTGCAGTAATACCATATTTAAATCTGTGTTCATACCCCAGCACAAAATGATGGCTTTTACTAAAACCAAGGTTTTCATTTGGTTGTCCTACGACCCCATCAACGGTAGTTTGCACAAAATAAAGTTCAATTGGTTGCATTTGACTATGCAAACCATAACCGAAACTTAGTTTATCTGTTTTTGTAAAATTCCATGCTGCGCCAAAACGTGGTTCGGTTGCTAATCCTTTATTCAACGTTAAACTTTGCAAATGCAGCCCAGCGTTTAAGGTGATGTTTTCCGTCGGTCGAAATTGATATTGAGCATAAGGTTGAAATAAGAAGGTATTCCCTTTAAAATCGCGTAAATCTCTAAATAACCCTGTGCCTCGATCATACACAGAGTCGTTTAAATTCAAAAAGTATAAATCTGTATGCACACCAACTTTTATCAAATGTTTTGCGCTTAATTTTCGATTATAAAAAACATCTGTTGTTTGTTTCGAAATGGCTGAATTACTGGCGTAGGTAGTAAAAGCATTCTCAAAATCGAAATCAACCGTATCATTCAAAACACGATTTATTGCCGTTTGTAATCCTACTGAAATGTTGACGTATGATTTTTTGCCAATTCTTTGCCTGTGAGAGGCACCAATAACGCCTACATTCGATCGAAAGGAGGTATTGCTATAGTCAATCGCAAAAAGATCCGAACTATCCGTCTCGGCAGCCAAAATGTTAATTGAACTTAATCCGCCAATTCCGAAAACAGTAGTTAAGCCCTTTTTTGATGGAAAATTTAATTTAAAACTTCCATCCTGATAATTTGGAACAGCGGTGGAGCCAAAATTAATCCCAATTAACTTAAATAAGCCCAAGGTTGAATAACGATAATTGACGAGATAAGATGAACGGCGCTTTTTAGAAATTGGTCCCTCAGCCATAAACTCAGCACCATTGAACCCAATCTGAAACATAAAATCATGTTCCTCATTATTTCCTGAACGCATATTCAAATCAAAAACGCCCGCAATTGCATTCCCATATTCAGCAGGAAAGGCGCCTGTCATAAAATCTGAGTTTGACATGACATTATTATTTAACATGCTAATAGGACCGCCTGTGGTTCCGAACCGCGCAAAGTGATTCGGGTTTGGAATATCAATCCCCTCCATTCGAAACAAAACTCCTGAAGGTGAATTACCTCGAATTACAATGTCATTTCTTGAATCGTCAGAGCCTTGCACGCCTGCAAAGTTTTGCGCCATTCGAGCTACGTCATTTTTGCTTCCTGCATAGCGATTAGATTCTTCAACAGAAAAGGAACGAGCACTTACTGTAGCCATTTTATTAACTGTTTCGCCTTTTTTTGTAGCCGTCACTTCTACTTTATCAATCACATTCACCGCTTCCACCATCCGAACGGTTAAAACAATGTCCTTTGATGTTAAGTCAATATTTTGCAATAAATAAGGTTCATAACCTAAATAGGTTATCCGAACTGATTGGCGTCCAACCGGAACATTTTCTAATCTAAAATCACCATTAATATCTGTTACAGCTCCAATTAACGGATCACTTTCGAGTAATATTATTTTTGCTCCAATTAGTGGTTCGTATGTTTCTTTATCCGTTACGGTACCTCGAATGGTTTTTGTTATCCCCTGCCCATAGCAGATTGAGGTTAAAAAAAGAAGTAAGATGAATACGTGTTTCATTTGGATAATGATTTATAAGCATAAAAGTAATAGGAGAAATCCATTTTGTCTGTTTTTTTTAACTGAATTGTAGGATTAACATGATGAAATGACAATTTAGATCCTACCCAACCAAGAAAAATTGTCAGTCGATCAGCAAACTTTAATAGTATCGGCCTAAATTTTGGTATTAAATTCACTTTCTAGTTCGCCGACTTCAATAATTTAAGGCTTCAACTGCTTGAATCAAAAGTGATTCTCATCTAAACGTGCTTTATTGTCTATTATGCACCTTCTTATTCCCAGAATTTTATATTTTTGTTTAATTCGTAAGGAAGCAAAAACGGGATTTTACAAAAGAGTTTTTGCGGAGCTTCAGATTTTTCAAATGGTAAACGGAGAGCATAAAATAGCGGTGATAGGTGGAGGAAGTTGGGCGACAGCTTTGGTCAAAATATTGACAAGTCAAAAACACGTTATTAATTGGTGGATGAACAACGAGTCATCCGCGGCGCATATTATTAAATACCGCCATAACCCAAAATATTTACAATCAGTTCAATTTGACTTGGAACGCATCAATGTCAGCAACGATTTGGTGGAAATTATAGAACCATCAACAATTATTATCATTGCTACGCCATCTGCTTTTTTGTACGGTTTATTTGAAAAATTTCCGAAAGAAATATTGAAGGGTAAATTTGTCTTTTCTGCAGTGAAGGGGATTGTTCCAGAATTAAATGAGATTCCAGGCGAATTTTACCATTCGCAGTTGGGTGTGCCTTATGATAATATTGGTATTATTTGTGGCCCTTGTCATGCAGAAGAAGTTGCATTGGAGCGTTTATCCTATTTGACCATTGCTTCGGAGGATGAAGATATGGCAGAATATGTTGCCGGCCGTTTACAATCGCGTTATATCAAGACTACCGTTTCTGACGACATTTTCGGAACTGAATACTCGGCTGTATTAAAGAACGTTTACGCTATTGCGAGTGGAATATGTGCAGGATTAGGTTATGGTGATAATTATCAATCGGTATTAATTTCAAATGCCATTCAAGAAATTGAAAATTTCATTGATGAAGTGCATCCTATTCACCGTGACGTAAATTCGTCTGCTTATTTAGGTGATTTATTGGTTACGGCTTATTCAAAATTTTCAAGAAACAGAACATTTGGCTATATGATTGGCAAAGGTTATTCGGTAAAGACCGCCCAACTAGAAATGGATATGATTGCCGAAGGTTATTATGCTACCAAGTGTTTAGTAGAGATCAATAAAGAATACGGTGTTGAAATGCCAATTTTAGAAGCGGTTAATAATATTATTTACGAACGCATTTCTCCTGTAATTGAAATTAGAATTTTGAGTGATAAGCTGAGTTAATTCCTGCAAGTCACGCATTCAAGTCATCACTTCTTTCAGGCTCTATTCTCCATCTAATAATTCATGCATTTTGTCAAAATCAAACCCTCCTAAATCTCCTGAAAAATCAGATTCCATTTGAATCCAGTTTTTGTATACACCACTTGCTGTAGAGGAAGTTTCTATTGTTTCTGGCGGTTCATTATCAAAAAAGTACTCGATTGATGTGCTCTCAAAGTGCATCACCTCACCTACCCCAATGAGTTTGTTATTTGCCAAAGCAAAACCGTAGATAACCTGTTCCACAACAACACCTTCATCAGCATCATTAATTATATCGCATTCGGCAAGGACACCCGTAAGCTTAATTTCTGTTCCATTATTGCAGGTAAAAGACCCGTCTCCTAGCAAAGCATATCTCGTGAATTCTTTATCTCCGTCAACCACATAAACATTAGTTGGCATAACGAACATTACAGCAAACAAAATAAATGAAAGAAAGAAAGAAACCAATCGTTCCTCCAGCTACCATCTTTTTCTTCATTTTTTTCCAAAGAAATGCCAATCCAAAAATTAATACCAAACATGCAACAATTGCAAGTGTAATCCAAAGGGTGTAATTAACTAACATAGGTTAATCTGTTTTATATTTATCTCAAAATAAGCGAAATAATAATTAGTAACAAAATGAACTAATGATTATTAATTGCTTGATAGAAAATTTATGCAATCTAGCTCCATACTATTATAGTATGCGAAATAAAAAAAGCACTGACGATAAATGTCAATGCTTTCAATTTAATAGTCCTCTAATTGAAGATAGAGTAATTACTATTTAGGCATTGCTGCCAATAGCTTATTCGCTTCAGATAAGAATTTAATTTCTTCTTTTCCTTTTTCAGCTCCTCTTGGATAACCTAATTTACCCACACGGGTTAAGTTAAATCCGCCAGCATCAGTTTTTTTAGAATTAAATAACCAAACTGTTGGATATCCGCTAACACCTAAAGCGCGCTGTAAATTCTGATTTTGTTGTTTCAATTCTGGTGATTGTGGCGTTCTTTTTGGGAAATCTAGTTCTAATAACACGACTTTTTCATTGGCCCAATCAATAAATGCTTGTTTTGCAAACACTTCTTTTTGCAGCTTAATACACCAACCGCACCAGTCGCTTCCAGTGAAAAACCCAAAAATAGGTTTATTAGTTTTTTCGGCTTCACTGTGTGCTTTGTCTAAATCAGTATACCATTTTAAACCTGCAACCTCATCTGTTGTTGCTGCTTGTGCTGTGCCCATTGTTGCCAAAAAGGCGATAAAAAAAATAAATTTCATATATTTTTGCTTTGTAATAAAGTATTTAATTTTGTCTTGAGTTGGCAAAAATTAAACCAACTCCATAAAGAAACGAAAAAAAGATCCGAAAGGATGTTAATCTTTTGTTAAAACCACAATTGTGTCTCAGACAAGCATCAAATAGGCTTCCAAGAATAGATTCGTCACTTCGAGTAGCTCAGCGTATCGAAAAGCCTAAATTTTAATGATCAGCTGGAGCCTTTAAGCCAGCTTTTATTGCAACAGGCAATGTGTTTTCTTTTGGTGGAACAGTGCAATTATAGCCGCTTGTATAGGCACAATAAGGATTATACGCCAAGTTGAAATTTAACGTTATCGTATTCGCACTCGGAATTTCAATATCTAAATACCGTCCACCACCGTAAGAACTTGACCCACTTGTGACATCTCTAAAAGGCAATAATAAGTAGTTCTTATATTCTTCGACTTCTCGTAAACGCATGCTTTGAAAGGCAATTAATTCACATTCAACACCTGCAATTTTAAACGTTAAGGTGGCATATGGTCGGTAATATTTGACATTACCAGAAGAACTCATTAACTCAACCGTATCTTCTTCTACAATTTTATTGAACTTTGCTTCAACAACATAACTTAGATCAACAGTATAGAAATTGTGTCCCTTGAAGTTACGGCGTTCTTTTCTTGTGAGAGGAGATGTTTTTTTATTGAAATAGTGTTCATCTTGTTCGGCTTGAAATTCCTCAATCGACTTGTAAAGTTCTGTGTCACCAGCGGCTTGCCGCTGACCAAAACTATTAAAAGCAAAAAGCACAGCTAAGGTGAAAAGAAGTCCTTTAAAACTTTCCAATTTGCCTAAAACAGTCATATAGTTACTTATTTAAGAACGAAACTATCTGATCCGATTTTTACGCCTTCACAATAAATTTCCGTGATGTAGTTTCCTTCGTCCAACTCTGTTGCTAGCTCATGGAAAATACACAAGTCAACCGCCTTGTTTTGATAGTTCACCGTCTTCTTATCAGAATAAAGTAAGGATTGTCCCCCTTCATTTGTAAGCGTATTTGCATTGCTTGAGTTGAGTACAGAACCACCTGGAGTTATGACACGCATATACACCGTTTTATTACCAGCAGTTGCAATTGAATTTTCACCTAAGGTAAAACAAGATCTAATGTGTGTACATCTTGAAGCGCGTTCTGTTTCTTTATATGAACCTGAACCTTTTTCCTTAATCCCTTCACTTGCAAATCCGAATGCCGTTAATTTAGAGCCTTTATTTACTTTATCAGATAATTCTGAAGCTTCTGTTTGGAAATTATCACGCGATTCAGTCATATTATCTAAATCAAGCATAGTAGCACTTAAATTTTCTGTTAAAATACCATTCGCCGTATTCAATGAATCAATTGTTCGGATGTAATCTTTCATAATTGAACGTAACGTTTCCGTTTCTTTTTCCAATTTATAAACTTTACTCATATAATGTTGCTTGTCACCTTTAGCATCATCTAATTCAAGAATTAAAGTTTCAATTTTCAGTTTTTGCGCTGCAATGCTGTCGTTCATTTCATTGTTGTCTGACCCCATTTTATCATACATAGTTAACATGTTCTGCAAATTTTGCTTCACGTCATTCCCCATGTCCAATCCTTGGTCATACATCATTTCATTTAATGAAACCATTTCATTTTCCAATTCAATTTTCTCATTACCACATTGGTTAATCTCCGTATTCTTTTCAGTCAATAAATAACCCATATACCCTCCGCCTAAAAGCAAAAGAATAATGATAATAATATAGATTCCATCTCGTTTTTTACCTCCACCATCATTTGCCGGCTTAACTGGCTTTTTATCTCTTGCTGATGTGTCAATAACTGTTTTTCCTTCTTCTTCGCTCATAATATTCAGTTTTAACCGCTAATTAATTTCTCTCTTAAATTCTTCATGAATGATGATGCATAAACGAATTCTACCACCTCATTATTGTCTGTTCTAATAATTCCTTTATTGTCTCCCTCCCACCATTTTCTACCTTGATTGATAAAAATAACATGATCACCAATTTCCATTACTGAGTTCATATCGTGGGTAATAACAACCGTTGTCATATTATATTCATACGTAATTTCCTTAATCAAGTTATCAATTAAGATAGATGTTTTAGGATCTAATCCTGAATTTGGCTCATCACAAAATAAATATTTTGGATTCATTGCAATGGCACGAGCAATAGCGATTCGTTTTTGCATGCCTCCACTACATTCAGCTGGTAATAATTCATTTTTATTAATAATGTCAACCCGATTCAAACAAAAATTTGCCCGTTCGCGCATTTCTTCTACAGACATGTCAGTGAACATTTTTAACGGAAATATCACGTTTTCTTCTACAGTTAAAGAATCAAAAAGCGCGCTGCCTTGGAAAAGCATCCCGATTTCTTTTCTGATTTCAATTCGTTCTTTCCGATCCATGGCAGTAAAATCTCTACCGTCATACAATACAGCTCCACCTTCATCTACCTCATGAAGTCCAACAATACATTTGGTTAAAACTGATTTACCCGATCCAGACGCACCAATAATTAAATTGACCTGACCTTCTGTAAATGTGGCATCAACGTTAAATAGAATTTGCGTGTCTCCAAATGATTTTGATATGTTTTTAACCTCAATCACTAAACGAGTATTAATTGTGTTAAAATATAGTTTGCAACCAAAATTGCAACCGAAGAAGCTACAACCGCTGACGTACTTGAGCGGCCTACCTCCAATGATCCACCTTTGGTATAATAACCAAAATAGCCTGGGATTGAGGTAATCAAAAATCCGAAAATCATTGTTTTACACAGCGCATAATACAAGTAAAATTGATCTTCATACCAAAACGCTTTAATACCAATCATATAGGTTTCAGTTGAATATAATCCAGATTGAATTCCTGCAATCCATCCACCAAAAAGACAAAGTGCCATGGAAATTACAACTACAAATGGTAAGAATAAAGTTGTTGCTAAAATTTTCGGAAACATTAAATAACCAATGGAGTTAACACCCATTATTTCAAGGGCATCAATTTGTTCAGTAACGCGCATTGTACCTACCTCTGAAGCGATATTCGATCCGATTTTACCCGCTAAAATTAGTGAGATAATGGTTGGTGAAAATTCTAGAATGGTGGACGATCTTGTTATGTATCCAATGGTATATTCAGGTAATAATGGGGAGCCCATATTGGCCGCCGTTTGCAGTGAAATTACGCCTCCCATAAATATGGACAAGAATGCCACCAATGGAATGGAGTTAATCACAATTGAATCTACTTCCGAAAAAAACATTTTCCGGAAAACCTTTCCTTTTTCTGGACGTGAAAAGACAGCTTTCAACATCACAAAATAACGTCCTATATGTTCGAATAGATTCATTTAAGCTGCTAAAATAATTAATATTTTGCTCATAGCCTTGCATCTACGGCAACGATTACGAATTAAAAAAACGCCTTTATAAAAACCCATAATTTTCCTACCTTCGTATCTGTTTTTAGATCGAGCGAAATAATCAAAATATAGCAATAGAAAGTCCATATGTTTTTAAACAAAATGAAGGTAGAATTAGGTGATACGGTTCAATATAGCCTTGTATCCGAAACTGAAAAAATTCTAATGAATGATTTGATCGGAAAACCGATTAAGTTAACTTTTGATGGTGTTACCAAATGTTCATCTTGCGCAAAATTGAAAAAGTTATTCGCGCAAGGTTTTTGCTATGATTGTTTTATGAATTCGCCCGCATCTAGCCCTTGCATCATTAATCCGGAACTTTGCGAAGGCCATCTTGGAAAAGGAAGAGATGTACAATGGGAACAAGATCATCACGTCCAGCCCCATTTTGTTTACTTGGCTGTTGCTTCTGGCTTAAAAGTGGGCGTAACAAGAAGTACACAAATACCAACAAGGTGGATTGACCAAGGTGCAACATTTGCTATTCGCGTAGCAGAAACGCCGCACCGTAAATTAGCAGGTGATATAGAGGTGGCATTAAAAAGTCATTTCTCGGATAAAACCAATTGGAGGCGTATGCTAAAAAATGAGATTGGAGATTTTGATTTAGAAGAGGAAAAATGGCAAATTGAAGAATTATTGCCTGCAGACTTGGCTGCATATATGACAGAAGATGATGAAATCATTGAAATTAATTATCCTGTTCTTAAATTTCCAGAAAAAGTAAAAAGTATTGGTTTTGATAAAATGCCTGTTATTGAGGGTCTGCTCAATGGAATTAAAGGACAATATTTATTGCTTGACGGTGATCGTGTGTTAAATATCAGAAAACACACGGGTTATAATGTAGAAATCACTTATTAATTGCCTTATTTTCATATCTTTAATTAGCTTATGAAAAATATTAACCCACTTTTAATCATTTTATGTCTGCTGGTTTTAACCGGTTGTGAGCCATATAAACGTGTTTCAATATCTGGTAGTGATTTTTATGGCCGAAATAAGGTCATTAAAAACATAGGTCGTTATGATATTTACGTGCATCAGGCAGATTCAGTTTACGAATTAGTTGATCAAGAGGCGCTTGATTCAAGTCGGATTATAGGCGTTTTGAAACCCTTAAACAAAGACGAAATCTCTAAAAAAACCGATATCAATAGTGCTTCGAGTATTAGACCAGGAGAACAAGACGATATTCATATTTACGTCAATAATGGAATTGAAGTAGCTGATAAAAAAGCGACAGACCAAATTACTTTAGAGGTAAAAAACATTGAAACTGTTCAGATTACTACTAAAGACAGAACGGGGACATTTGGCGTAGTAGGCACCACTGTTTTAGGTATTATCTTAGGCGCTGTAGTAATTTTCTTAATTTTCATGGCCGTCCTTTTTTTATGGTAACTCGATAGCACATTTACAACCAGCTGGCTAAAAAGCTAGACTTAATGGTTGGAAACCTGCGTTTAGCCAAAAAAAAATCATCCCAAACAAAATAAAAACTTATGAAAAATAATGCACTCCAAATTTTCTTAATCCTTTTAATTACCATAATATCGAGCTGTAATACATTTAATAACAGCGCACTTATCAATTTGCGTCAAGGCAAAAACAAAGTTATTGATCGTGATGTTGCATCTCCAGTTCACTCTGAAGAAGAAAACGAAGTCGCCGATACGGAAACATTCAAAACTACAGAAGTTGCCATTGAAACCTTAGCTGGACTACCGCAACCTCAAACAAATCCAAGTAGTAATTTAGATTCCTATAATAACTCAATCAATTTTGAAGAAAACTTAGACGAGACAGATAAGCCAATTAATGAAATGAATGAAACTTTGATCGAAATTCAAAAGGATCAAAACATTATTTCTGAGACATTTGATCAAACGGAGCACTATAAATATGAACCGAGTAAATCCGTAAACATTGGATTGGTCGTTCTTTTAATTTTAGGCGCAGTAATAGTTAGCTTCGTTTTGATGATTTTCTTTCTTTTGTATGCTTGACGACGATCGTTTGTTAAACATCAGAAAACACACGGGTTGTAATGTAGAAATTAATTCTCTTTTATAATAATAATTAGCTTATTTTCATACCTTTAACTTGCTATGAAAACTAAAATATTCCTTTCAACTATTTTTGTCTTGTTGTTTTTCACAGGATGCGATTCCTACAAACGTGTTTCCTTATCGGGCAGTGATTTTTACGGCCGGAATAAGGTAATTAAAAACATTGATCGTTATGATATCTATGTCCATCAGGCAGACTCAGTCTATGAATTAGTAGATCCGAAAGCACTTGATTCGGCCCGAATTACAGGTCAAATACAAACACTAAAATCAAAGGATCGCGTTAAAAAAGCTAATGTCGATACAACTGGAGCGCTCAGGCCTGGCGAGGAAGATGATATTCATATTTATCTAGACAATGCAGCTGAAGTTACTGACGTAAGGCTTTCAGATCAAATTACTTTAGAGGCGAAAAACGTTGAAACGGTTAGTCTTACAGGTAAAGAAAACCAGGGCACTTTAGGTGGTGCCGGCATATCTATCTTAGCCATCTTTTTAGTCGTCCTCTTGATAGTTGCGGTGATTGTTGGGGGCGCCATATTAATAGCATTTGCTTCAGCAGAAAGTGTTTCAGATTCTGGCTGCTATGTTGCTACTATGGTTTATGGGTCTTATGACGCGCCGGAAGTAATGACGTTAAGACGATTTAGAGATCAATTTTTACAAAAATATATTTGGGGTCGTGCCTTTATACAATGGTATTATCGTCACTCACCTGGATTTGTTGCTAGGCATCAATCGAAAAAGTGGTTGCATGTTGTTATGCGAGGCGGCTTAAATGTCTTAGTCTTTATTTTAAAACCGTTTTTTAAATAAGGATTACTAGTAAAATAATAACCCTTGCGTTTGATACAGAAATACAATATAAATTCTCCTCACATTGATAATTAGCTAAATATTAATAAGTTATGAAAAACAAGACACTCCTCCTTATAGTTTGCTCCTTACTTGTTTTAACAGGATGTAATCCTTACAAACGGATTTCATTATCCGGTGGTGAATTTTATGGCCGAAATAAGGTGATCAAAAATATTGATCGTTATGATGTTTTTGTCCATCAGGCAGATTCAGTTTATGAATTAGTTGATCCCAAAGCCCTAGATTCGGAACGAATTACGGGACAATTGAAATCAGTAGAATCAGAAGACATTAGCAATGCCAATATTGATACGACTGCAAAATTTAAACCCGGCGAGCAAAATGATATCCATATTTATCTTGATAAAACAACTGAGCTTAATGATGCAAAGGTTACGGATCAAGTTACTATTGACGCGGAAAGTGTTAACATAGTAAACATCACTGCCAAGAAAAATAATGGCGCAATAGGAGCACTTGGTATAGTACTTTTAGGTTTACTCTTACTGGTTGTACTTATCTTTGTCATTCTTCTTGTTGCTCTTGCTTCAGCTTCTGACGGAAGTGATTCGGGTACAAGTGATTCAGGTTCTGGTGGAAGTGATTCTGACTCTGGTTGCTACGTAGCCACAATGGCCTATGGATCTTACGAAGCTCCGCAAGTAATGACACTTCGACGATTTAGAGATCAATTTTTACAAAAATACGGATGGGGCCGTTCTTTCATTCAATGGTATTATCGGAATTCACCCGACTTTGTAGCCAAGCACCGCTCTAAAAGATGGCTACATGTAATTTTACGTGGCGGTTTAAATGTATTCGTATTCATTTTGAAACCGTTTTTCAAATAGACATATGCGGTTACTAGCCCTTTTAATTGTTTTTTTCTCTCTGACATTTAACGCGAAGGCGCAAGAAACGTTGACAGTTAAATTTTTCGGATTAGCCATTCATCCGTTTGGAGATCCCACCGCAAATTTACAACCTTTTAAACTGGATAAGAAAGCCCGATTTGTTCTAAATGCTGGCCTTTTTGTTGGGTATGAAAAGTATTTATATAAGGACATATTTTCGGTGAAAATCATACAAGGCATTACCACTGATTGCTCCAACGGCTTAGCAAGTATAAGTCATATTGGAGCACGTTTATTACTCTTCAAAACGAAAAAACACCGCATTCATTTCGGAATTGGCCCCACTTTTATTGTGCGTGAATCTTGGAATAGATTTGGTGATGAATATACTTCATCTGGTTTTTTTAACGAATACGATTCAAAGAAATTGGGTGAATTACAATGGAAATTAATTCCTTATGGTTTTGAGTTTGAATATGACTACAGTTTTTCAGATATAAACCAACTTTCATTCAGCTTCACACCAGGCATTCCTGCAACTACGCTTTCTGTTGGTTGGAAACATTGGTTTAATTGGAAAGACTATAACGAACCTAAAATCTTTATCCCTAAAAAAAAGAAATGAAACGTAAACATGGATATTTAATCGTCTTACTAATCATATTCATATCAAGTTGCAACACCTTTAATACAGGTAGCTTTTTAAGTAATCGCCAAGGAAAAAACAAAGTAATTGAGCGTGATTTTGAATCAACCAACGATTTTGAAGGAGAAAACGAAATTGTTGAAACGGAATCGAATCAAGAACCGGTCGAAACTTATGAAGCGCCTACAGAATCAGTTGAAGTCGAAAGTGAAGTTGAAAATAGTATAGAATCGAATAATGGTTCAATCAATTTTGAAGAAAACTGGGAAGAAACACCTTTACCGTTTAATGACACTCATGAACCTGTGACAGAAATTGAGGAGGATCACAAAGTAGAATCAAACACAGTTCTTCAAGCAATTGATGATAATTCAGAGCTAGATACTGCCGCTAAAGTTGCCTTGATTATTGTTCTATTGATACTCCTCGCAATTTTAATCTTCGTTGTGGTTGTCGTTGCTTTTATTCTTGATTTGTTTTAAAAGGTTTTTATTGAATTTTGAGGATTACAGAGAAGCGAAGGACATTAAAAATTATGGGAAAGTTTTTGGGAAAATTTCTCAAACAGAATTAATGCATGTGATAACTGAGTCTCCTGACAATATAACGGAACTCATGAGCCAAATTAAAACTGGCCAATCTCAATATGAATTTAGAGAATCGCACAAAATAAAAACCACCTATTTTATCAATAGTGATGACAATGAAGGCCTTACACTTACTGCGTGTCGCGTAATTACTGTAATGCCTTTTGAAAAAAATCGCTTCAAAAAGGGTGTAGTTGCCATGTCACAAAAGGGCGATCATAGGTTAATTATCTATCCGTTTTTACGACATATATCTTTTAACAAGGTATTCAACGCTTTCAAATAATTGAATAAACCCGTATATTTATTCAAACATTTTATCATTATGAAAGGATTGCTACTACTTTGTTTTTGCACATTTCACATGTTATCGTTCAGCCAAACCGCTTGGACATGGGGACTGCTAGATTCTATGCCAGCACGAGCGGCAAATAATGCAGTCGCTTATGGAACAGATGATGTTTATGATTATGTCTTCTCTTTTGGGGGAATAGATTCAAGCAAAATTCACACAGGTGTAAACAATCGTGCTTTTAGATACAGCATTGGCACAGACAGTTGGGAAGAAATTGCACCATTACCTTTCGCTCAAACCAATATTGCATCTGGCGCAAGTAATGTTAAAAATATGATTTACATTATTGGTGGCTATCATGTCAACCCTGGCGGTAGTGAAGTTTCTAGTAATGAAGTCATCCGTTACAACCCAGAAACGAATGCTTACTTAAGTAATGGCGCGAACATTCCAACACCAATAGATGACCATGTGCAATGTGTATGGCGCGATAGTTTAATTTATGTTGTAACAGGTTGGAGCAATACTGGAAATGTGCCCAATGTGCAAATTTATGACGCCGAATTAGACACATGGCTAACAGGAACCGAAACTCCTAACGACAATACTTACAAAGCATTTGGAGCGTCAGGAGAAATAATTGGTGATACCATTTATTATTACGGTGGCGCTTCTACTGGAATTAATTTTCCTGCACAAAAATTTCTAAGAAAAGGAGTGATAAATGCTGAAAACCCTACTGAAATTGGATGGACTTTACTAGAAGATGGCCCAACAACCTTGTATCGCTCGGCAGCTTTAACTTACGGAGATTATGTCTTTTGGGCAGGTGGATCTGCCATTTCGTATAATTATAATGGCGTTGCGTATAATGGCAGCGGCGGCGTTCCTCCCTTGAATCAAATTATGCGTTATGATCATACCAACGGAAATTGGAACCAAGGCGAAGGTGCACCATACGCGGTTATGGATTTACGCGGTATAGCTCAAATTAGCCCAACCGAATGGATTATTTGTGGCGGCATGGAAGCGGAACAATACGTTTCAAACAAAACCTATTTATTGACCTATGATCCGGTTGTTGGAAGTTTAAATGAAGTTAATTCAGAGTTTGAAATAAAACTCATTAATCGACAAGTGATTATTGAACAACCGGCAAAAAATATTGCGGTGTATTCTGTGGATGGCAAATTATTGGCAACATTAGATTTGAATGATGCAAGAATTCCTGATCATATAAGCGGTATCATAATTATTCGTGTTGAATTGAAAAAATCTTCTAAGCCCTTTGTCTTCAGCCTCTAGTAGTCGGTTTTTAGCCATATTTGTTCTCGATTCTAGAACACTTCGAGAGCCTCAGTGTACTTGAATCACTCAAACTGACGTTCTAATTTTGTTGGAATTCCCCACTTAACACTAGAACCTAAGTACGAATCTTACTCTTCATCTCCCAAGTATCAATATAGTACAGCAATTTTAAAGAAAAACTATTGGTTGCAGGAAAATCTCCTAAGCCTGACAAATTTTCAAAATAAGTGGTGGTGACGACTTCTGAAGAACTGAAAATTGAATTTTTCCAAACCAAACTAAGTTCGCTACCTGGCGCAAAAACCCATCTATAAACCATATCAATTGTAAAGGCATTAAAACTATTATCATGGAGCGAAACTTCGTCCGCATCCAAACCTGTATAGCTTGTTTCATTAAATTGCCCGACTAGGTTCAGCACAAAAAACTCGTTATAATCCACTTTAGACCAATAATGCCGTAAGCCAAATGTTAGGCCCATTCTATTGGTAAAAATGTATGCTGCCGTGACCTTATTGACCGCCGTTAATCGATTTCGTCGTGCAAATACTGGATCTTCACCAATATGAGGCACACGAAAAGTTCTAGTTAAAGCTGCACCTTCATCATTATTCGCATAACTTAAAGAATAATCATAAATCAAGTTAAGATGGTCATTCACCCTTAATCTAGGACTCACGTATATTTGCGACTCATAACGTTGATCCTCGTTATACTTGGTAAATGAACCATTTACATCCAATGCAAAACGTTTGCTATAATCAGTAGATATAAAAGCTCCACCACCAAAAGACTCATCAGTTTCATAAAAACGGCCAATCGTGCGCGGCTCAAACCAATCATGATTTTTAACCGGATTCGCATCTAACCAAAAACCGCTGGTTGTAAAATTTCTAAACGTACCATTTGCCTCTAAATTCATTGAGAAACTGGAATACTCATTTGGATTTACTAATTGCTTATAGTTCACCGAAAAATTGGAACGAATGCGATAAAATTTCCAAAACGATTCGTAAATATTGTAATCCACTTGACTATAAAATGAACGCACATTATTGTTGGATTGAAAACCCAAATCATTTTGATTATACGTATCATTCGATTCGGAGTAATTCACTTGCCATAAAAAATTCCCGCTTGATTTACCCAAACTTGCGTTCGTTTTATAACCCAATTCAACTGCTCCAGCTTCATATATTTGTGACACAGCTACAGAAGCACCGGTGAAAAATTTTTGCTCGCTTGAGTATAGTGTCCCTCCTAGTGCCGTGACATTTGCGTCATACGTTTCTCCATTTCGCCATACATTGGTATTGGTGAGTGTGATACTAGAATTATTTTTTAAATTTTGATCAATTACAAATACATTATAATTTGAAATAGGCCCAGTTTCCATTAGCCGCGTCTCTTCAGATTCAGTATCAAATATTTCAGCCTGCATTTTACTTGTAACAGCATTAAAAACGCCAATTCCTGTCCCCTTTTTTGTACGACCAGACAATTTACTTGCATTAATCAATTGTGTGGTGGGTGGATTACTCACAATAATTTCCGAAGAATCGAGTGAAGCATTAACTGCACGGTGATTTACAGGCGAACCTCCAACGCGGCGCGAGTAGAATAAACCTTGTTTATTGAATAACTCAGTTCCTTCCGTAAAAAACTGCCTATTTTCATTAAAACGCACTTCAAACGGAGACAAATTGAGTACTTGATTATCAAATTGAACTTGTCCAAAATCTGGCACCAAGGTCATATCCAATGTAAAGGCATTGTTAATACCAAACTTCAGATCCATTCCTCCGTTTAATGTATACCCTGTATTACCATCATAGTTTTCAATATAGCCAGAAACGTAAGGAGTAAAGGACAATCTCAAAGGTGGATCAACGTCTTTAATCCCATTCATAACTCCCAATTGACTAATTAAATTCAATCCTTTTGGGTCGTAAAAATTCCAATAGCTTTCCTCCCGGTCGCGCCGAATACTGCGCACAAAATTCAACCCCCAAGTTTGAATGGGTTTTTTAGGAAAGCGCAAGGCCGAAAAAGGAATTTTTATTTCTGCAATCCACCGGTCATCCTTTACAGTGACGTTACTTTGCCAAACGGCATTCCAATTATCATCAACATTATTAACTTCATGTAATTCATCAATTTGAACGCCAGCACTTGTCACCAAAAAGGCAAACCCAATTGTACCTGCATCATAAGGGTCAAAAATCAACCCAAAATAATCTGCATTTCCATATTCATCTCTTTCCGATAAAGTCAAGGACATACTATCTCTTTCATCAAATAGCTCCGCCGAAATATAGAGCGCATTATTATCGTAAGCCAAACGCACATCTGTTTTTCGTGAAGCAGCCGAACCAGCTAATGGTGTGTGTTGAATAAAATTCGAAAGCACTTGGCAATCATCCCAAAATGGCTCATTTAACTCACCGTTTATATCCACTTTTTCAGTAATTCGCTGAATTGCGACATTTTCTCTCTGTGACCAAACAGAAAAAATGCTCAATAGGATTAAAGATGTGAGTGCGGCTCTCATTGACTATAAAAATAGATACAATAATTGACTCCTAATTAAAATATATTTAATCGGTCAATCGACTTGATAAAAAGCAAAAAACCTAGTCCGACAGTTGACGGACTAGGTTTTCTTATAATTCTATATTTTTTCGTCTACATTTTACTCAAATCCGGAGCGTTTCTTTCAAAAGCAGGAATTCCAGTGACATCCATTCCAGTAATTAGGAGGTGAATATCATGTGTACCTTCGTACGTTACAACAGACTCTAAATTCGCCATATGACGCATGACAGAAAACTCGTTTGTGATTCCCATTGCTCCTAAAATTTGTCTTGCTTCACGCGCAATATTAAGTGCAATTTCTACATTATTACGTTTGGCCATTGAGATTTGAGCGGAAGTAGCTTTGCCTTCGTTTCTTAGCTGTCCTAGGCGCAAAGTCAATAATTGGGCTTTTGTGATTTCAGTCACCATTTCAGCCAATTTCTTTTGCGTTAATTGGAAAGCTCCAATTGGAACCCCAAATTGCGTGCGCTCCTTAGAATACCTTAAAGCTTGATCGTAACAATCCATTGCAGACCCTAACGCGCCCCATGCAATTCCAAATCTTGCAGAATCTAAACAACCGAGCGGTGCACCTAAACCACTTTTATTTGGTAAAAGGTTCGCTTTTGGTACTTTAACATTATCAAAAATAAGTTCCCCAGTAATAGAAGCACGCAATGAATGCTTACCGTGCATTTCAGGAGCTGAAAATCCTTCCATTCCTTTTTCAAGGATTAGGCCATGGATTCTTCCAGATTCATTTTTTGCCCAAACCACAGCTACATCAGCAAGTGGAGCGTTGGAAATCCACATTTTTGCTCCATTTAGCAAATAATGATCGCCCATATCTTTAAAATTCGAGATCATTCCACCTGGATTTGATCCATGATCAGGTTCTGTTAATCCAAAACATCCTAAAAACTCGCCTGTAGCTAATTTTGGAAGATACTTTTGTCTTTGTTCTTCATTTCCATATTTCCATATGGGATACATTACTAAAGAACTTTGAACAGATGATGTTGAACGTAAACCAGAATCACAACGTTCCAGCTCTTGCATTATTAATCCGTAGGATATTTGATCCAAACCAGGACCACCATATTCTTCAGGAATATAAGGCCCAAAAGCACCAATCTCACCTAATTGTTTTACTAAATGCTCAGGGAATGCTGCTCTCTCATAATAATCATCTATTATAGGTGATACATTTTGCTTAACCCAATCGCGTGTTGCTCCACGAATCAATTTGTGCTCTTCTGTTAACAAATCATCCATATTAAAATAATCTGGATGCGTATATAAATCTGTCGCCATTTATCTAATTTTTTTGTATTGCTACAAAAGTAAATAATTTAACAGCATATAATCAAAGATGTTATATTATTCTAGCTTTGAAATTCAATTCAAACCGAATTCAACTATTTTTGTGATGTGGAACCGCAAAATTTTATAAATGAAATAAGCCAGCTAGGCGAACCAATTGAACTGTCAAACCAGTTTAATTTGATTTTTTGGGCATTGATGGCATTTAATTTAGTTGTTTTTGCACTTGTGCGAACGCTTAACCCCGGTTATTTGCGCCTTTTATTTAGAACAGCTTTTAACAATAGGCAATTGGTTAATAACATTCGTGAAGATTTGAATCTCAGAGGAATCACCTCAATTCTTTTGAATCTGACGTATTTCACTTGCGCAGGAGTAATCGCCTGGAAAACAACCCGCTCAGACATTCATAATACGATCCTAATTTTAGTAGCAGCTTTGTTTATTGGGGCGTTCATAAAACTAATAATCATTCAATTATTAATGTTTTTCACTTCGGCCAAAATCGGATTTCAAGAACACTTGATCAATCACCTCTTATTTTTTCAGATTGGCGGCATTCTTTTGACACCAATTTTAATTTTTACACAATATATACCAACGAGTTACCGTGAAATTACACTGATTGCAATTTTGATTCTACTTGCCTTAATCATATTCATTAGGGAATTTCAAAGTTTGACGCGAGCAATGCAACATAAAATTTCCTTTTTCTATATTATTGTGTACCTTTGCACGCTCGAATTGCTCCCATTAGTAGTTGGAATTCGAGTTTTTATCCTGAATAATGGGGTATTGAACTAAACAATGAGGTAGGATTTATGAGCGTTAAAACGATACTAGTTTCTCAACCAAAACCGGAAACTGAAAAATCACCATATTTTGATCTGGCTGACAAATATAAATTGAAGATTGACTTTAGACCCTTTATTAATATTGAAGGTTTAACAACAAGAGAGTTTAGAGAACAAAAAGTTGAACTGTCTAAAATGACTGCGGTTATTTTAACAAGTAAAACTGCGGTAGATCACTTTTTTAGAATTGCTGAAGAAACAAGATTTAAAGTGCCTGACGCAATGAAATATTTTTGCATGTCTGAGGCGGTTGCCTATTACCTTCAAAAATACGTGGTTTACAGAAAACGTAAGATTTTTTACGGAAGAACAAATATCACTGATTTAATGGAGGTGCTGAAAAAGCACAAAGGTGAAAAGTACTTATTACCTTGTTCTGACATATTAAGAGCAACTATTCCAAACACACTCGAAGAAAATAATATCAACTTTGCTAAATTGGTTCTTTATAGAACTGTAGCTTCTGACCTTTCAGATTTGGAAGATGTTAAATATGATATTTTGGTATTCTTTAGCCCTTCTGGAATTGAATCATTATTAAAAAACTTCCCAGGGTTTAAGCAAAACAAGACTATGATTGCTGCTTTTGGACCAACAACAGCAAATGCTGTAAAACAAAACAACTTAAGGCTTGACATTCATGCCCCTTTGCCACAAGCGCCGAGTATGACTATGGCCATTGAGCAATTTATCAAAGGAAAGAAGAAATAAAATCAACCTAATTATAAAATTTAAAACGTCCTGACATTTATCGTCAGGACGTTTTTTTTGCTCCAAAATTTATTGGCTAATAATTCTGAACCATTTGGTCTGAAAGTTGTACAAAAGTAAAACACGTTATAATCAAATAATTTTATGTTTAAAACAGCACTCGTTTCAACGGCACTTCTTCTTTCAACACTTGGGTTCTCTCAAAATGAGTTTACGTTTGAATTCTTCAATTCAATTGAGGATCAGGAAAATATTTTATTTTCTCCAACCAGCATAAAAATGGCCTTTGCTATGGCTTATGAAGGAACAAGTGGCACAACGCAAGAAGAGTTTGAAAAGGTGTTCAACTTCACTGAAAATAACGCCGTTTTTTTAGCAGAAATAGCAGAACTAAAAAAGGTGGCTCAAATCTCTAATTCAGTTTGGATTTTAAAGAATTATGAAACACTTTCTAGCTACAGAAAGAAATTAAAGGATTTATTTGATTCAGAGCCCTATCAAACCGACTTTGAAAAAGATCCAGAAGGAAGTGCCGAGAAAATTAATAAATGGATTGAAAAGAACACAAATGGCATGATTAAAGATATGGTAACTGCTGATGCCGTGGCTGATTTCAAATTGGCCATTGTCAATGCGATTTATTTCAAACAAAATTGGAAAAAAACATTTGACAAAGAAAAATCTAAAAAGGCCGAATTCAATAACGCATCTGGATCTGTGACAGAAGTTGACATGATGCATGCACTAGATCGCTTCAAGTCTTTTGATGGGAAGAATGAAAAAATAATTGAATTGCCTTATAATGATGACAAGACTTCAATGGTAGTAATTCTTCCGAATAAAATGAAGAACTATGAAATATCAAATGAAGCTTATGACGAACTCGTTTCAAAAATGATTCACCAAAAAGTAAATTTGGATTTCCCTAAATTCACGCACGAAACTCCCACTTTTGAACTCAAGCCCTATTTAGAAAAAATGGGCTTAAAAATTGCCTTTTCAAATGCTGCCAATTTTTCTGACATACGGAAAGAAAAAGATTTAAAAATTGGAACCGCTTTGCACAAAGCTAAAATCATTGTTAACGAAGAAGGAACAGAAGCTGCGGCAGCAACAATAATTGGTATGGTGGAAACCACTTCAGTATCTATCAAACCGCAACCAATTTTAAAAATAACCGTTGATAAACCATTTTATTATTTTATAAAAGACAATGAGTCAAACGCTATATTATTTATGGGAAGAATGAATGAAATGGCCTTATAAACTCAAACCAAGAGCAAGTTACTTTTTCTCAAACCGTGCATACATGGCATCAATGTCGAATTTTTGATAACCTCTGAAGGTTTGTTTAGCAACTTTAACTTCAGATTCTTTTTCAATTAATCCTAAGGTTTTAATGTGCTGGTAATGCGAATCATTTAAAATTATTGTTGATCCTCCATACTCGGGTTTCTTTTGGAAAGCAGCTAAACCAACCTCAGCATTTTTAACCAAAATTTGTTTTCCTCTAATGTGTGAATCATCTTTTGATGCAAGTCCCGTTAACGCTCCGTCAATTGTAATATTAGTTAAATACAACATTGAACGTTCTCCTGCGGAGACTCCTTTGTCTCCAGAATTAAAAATCTCAATATCATTGATTGTAACCGTACTTCCAGAAAAATCTATGCAGTCATTTCCAGTATTGCGAAAGGTAGAATTAGAAAATACTCCTGTGCAGAAATCAGCGTCAAACCCATCACTCTTAGTGAATTCAATTAAACAATTTTGAATTTTAAAATTTGACCGGATCACATTTAAACCATCCTCACAATTATTTCCGCTAATCGTTAAACCGTCAATATCCACTCCTGATTCATAAATATTAAAAGCTCCTGTCAATACCCATCCTTCATAATCCAATGTGTTCATATTCTCTATCACAACATTGCGCACAATAACAGAATCGGCTTGTAAAATTGTGATCCCCATTCCTGTTGAATCTGATGATGTAAATTTTATTTCGGCTTCATCCGTCCCCATCATGCGAGTCGTCCCATTCAATATTAATCCGCCATTTTCCACAAAATCTATCTGTGTTTCTGGATTAAATTGAACTTCATAACCTTCAGGGATATAAACCAATTCATTAATTTGATAATTTCCTGCATTAAATGTTACGCGCTGTTCTGCAACCTTATAATATTTTGAAGTTCTGCTAAAATCATTATGCAAACGCACTCGTGGATGCTCTCCTTGTGGTTTTTTCCATTTTATGAATTTCTTTTTAAAGACTTTTTCTGGAATATTATTGAGTTTAAAAAAGATACGAGATGGTTTTTCATTTAAGACCAAATGGGAAGTATCAATAAAACTACCTCCCTTAAATCCCTCCAATAAAATTGGCAACTCAAGGTAAATGATGGAATCCTTCGCTGGTTTGACTGAATAGCCGATTATCTCAGCAGTAGCAAAATGAAAATTTTCCAATTCAATTAAATAATGTAACGAATCAATTTCTGAACGGTAGGCATTTACGCCTATCTCTTCTAAATAAAAAGGTTGATCTCCTAAATCATACTGATTTGGCTTTGCTTCAAAATCAACTTGCTGTTTGGTTTGATCCGACATAAAAACGTCCCAACGTTTGTCTAATGTTTTTAATTCTGTCCGAATTAATTTGGCTTTTTCGTAATAACCTGTTTGATCAAAGCTATAACCTGGCAACTCTGAACCAATCAATGCTACATTATCGGCTATTTCACTATTTAGCCTTGCAAAAGCACTATCCAAATAAGCCTCATTTGAAATTTCGGTCAATTTGCGTGTGTATGCTTCGCGAAAATCTTGATTTAAGAATAAATAATGATTCAAACCACCCTCTGCAGAAACTTGGTCAAGCTTTTTATTAAACTCGGAGGTTGCAATAAGTAGATTATATGGCTTCACCATTGGAATCATATCAAAACCAACGTGCTCTAATTTTGTTGTAATAGGATTATAGTAAAATCGGCGGTTATGCCAAGCTAAACTGTGATGTACATTTCCTAAATCCATTAAAGCATAATAGGTGGCAATGCGTTCTATATCAAAAATCAATTCAGGATGTTGATAGCCCTTTTTAAAGTGATTCAATAAAATAGCGCCATTCATAAATTGACCCTTTAAAACATCCGATTTCATGGTTCTACTAACCTTAAAACAAGTCGCCGTAGCCGCTTCATAATAGGCAGCCGAAATCCGATCTAAACCTTGCTCCCTTGCTAAAACAGCTAAAGCCCAAAAGGCGGTTTCGTCCATTTTTAATATTGGCCCTTCTCTTCTGTTCCGACTTTCTAATAATTGTTTGTCAAAATGTTCCTCTAAGGCATACGCTCCTTGATATTGTTCATTCAAATTGACGGATAAAAAAGAATAACGGGTGGACAATAAATCTTGCTCATCACTCAGTTTATGCATAAACCATTCGTGCATATAATTCCGTGTTTTCGGATGCTGAATTGAAAAACTGCGCAATCCTCTAAAAGCTGTCCCACTTGCCGTTTTAATCCTATATGATGCATTTCCGCTTATTAAATGATCCGTCCAATCACCTTTTAAGCGTAATTCAATTGGAATTGAATCACCGTCCATAATAATATTTCCTGAAACATAGCCTTTATACTTGTCCCGAATAATTTCTTCTTTTATTGCTTTGCTGATATAATTATCAATTGTGGCTTGACTAGAGTCTGGTAAATGAATTGAAATGGAATTACTTGCATCCCAATCCATATTTGATCTGCTACTATGACGAATAACCTGTAAATCGTCAAAATAAGCAACTTCGCCATCACCACCCGCAAAAATGAAAAACGTAGCTGAATCTAAATCAGTTATTGCTTTGAATTGCAGTACGTGCTTCATCCAACCATCTTTATGCTCATAAAACCCATTTTCTAATGAACTTAATGTGAAATTGGCATTACCTGTTACGGAACAAATTAATGCACCCGGCGTTTCGGTTTCTTTTTGCCAAACAGACGCTTCAAAAAATTCTCCCTTTTGAATATCCGTTAAGATAAAAGACATGCCATATTTATGAATAGAATCTAGCTTAACCGAATGGTCTCCGTTAAAAGCATATTCGGCACTCTGCGTTTCTGCGGATTTGAATTGAATATTTCCGTTCTCAAAAACCAAACGACCATCTTCCGTTTTGGTTTGCACTTCTGCGTCACAAAAATAAAGCACCTCAGAATCAGGCATAACATCTTCCTTTGTTCCGCAAGAAGAAAGAACAAGGCATACTGCCGAGAGACAAATTATAATCGTTTTAAGGCTACGCTGATTTTTAATCACTGATGCACCATTATTGAATGAAAACGCTAAATTAAATAATCTTAATGTGTGGCAAAGCTTTAAACGCAAAAAGTATATAGCTATTGAACTTCAGTTGAAGAATTAGACAGTTAATGGTTGGTGATATACAGTTTGCGTTGGGAATGCCATATCTAAATTATGTTCCCCAAACTGGCGCAATATTGCCAAGTTTATTGTTGTTTGCGTATCAAAAATATCGGCATCTTTACGAATGAAGTAAATGAAAGTTATTCCTAAAGAGAAATCGCCAAACGAATTAAAACCAATATAGACATCATCCCCAACAATTTTTTTATTGTCAAGGGCAATTTTCCTTAACAGCGCAATTGCTTCTTCCATTTGATCGGCAGTGGTATCGTAAGTTAAGCCCAAACCAATGTTTACCTTTCGAGTAGGTTCTACGTCAACATTTTCCACGGCGTCATCCGAAAACATAGAGTTGGGTACCGTAACAATTCGCCCTGCAAGTGTTTCAACGCGTGTACTTCTGATTCCAATTTCTCTTACAAAACCATCTATTTCACCAATCTGAATTCGATCGCCCAACTGGAATGGTTTATCAGCAAAAATCATTATTCCACCAAAGAAGTTTTTAACTGTATCCTGCGCCGCTAAAGCAAATGCCAGACCTCCAATACCAAGCCCTGCAATTACAGCACCAACATCATATCCTGCATTGTTTAACCCTACAATTATTCCCAATGTCCAAATGATAATCCGTAATCCTTTTCTAAAAATGGGCAATAGTTGATCGTCCAAATCTGACTCAGACTTCTCTGTCATTGGTACGATATACTCCTCAATCAACGCATCCGACAATCGAGCGATCAGCCAAGTAATATTAATCACAGTTAAAAACCCGAAAACATTCCCCATAAAGGCTCCATCATCAGAATAGTTCAACTTAGTACTTAGCGCCCACCATGAAACACCCAGTACAAGCGCAAAAACCACTGGTTCCTCGATTTTATCAACAATTATATCATCCAATTTAGACTTGGTACGTGCTGTTAACTTAGAAATAAAACGTTTTGAAACCCAATACAATATCTTACCGCCAACAAGAGCAGCTAAAATAATACCAAATGCAATCAAATATTGATAAATTGTATTGCCATAATAGAGTTTCTCAAAAACACCAAGCGATTCGTTCAGCACTGCATCATCAGCAATAGCCAAATTTGCGGCTTGAACCGTATCAATAATTGATGTTTGAATATTAGTACCTAGTGAATCTTGCATATCTTAAAATTTGATAATCAATGGGATTAATTCACAAAACTACCGAAACAAACAACGCAAATTCAGTCAAGAACAACGCAGTTTTCACAGTGATTTCTTAATAAACTCCTGTTAAAACGTTAAATCTGATTATTCGAATAATAGTTGAGGGGCATCTTATTCATGTCATATCGCTAGTGGATAATAAATTTTTAGGGAGAATCCTGTCCAATTTGTTTCAATTGAGGGTAAATTTCTTAATTTTACCCATTGGGAAATACGTTATGAAAAAGGAACAACCAGCCAAAAAAAAACTAGCAAAACGCACCAGGCGAATAATTTTAATGATTGTTTGGATTGGGGCATTTCTTCCATTGTTTGGAATTTTATGGATGCTGAGCGCAGCAGGACCAGGAATTCCGTCGCATGAAGAATTAGCACATCCACCGGATAAGCAAGCATCTATCATTTACACTTCTGACGGAGCCGAGATGGGACGTTTTTGGAGTGTCAATCGAAAAAGTGTACCTTATAATAAGATTTCTCCATTTGTGATTTCAGCACTAATTGCTACAGAAGATCAACGCTTTTATGAGCATGCTGGAGTTGATGCAGAAGGTTTAGCGCGTGCCGTAACATTTGCTGCTATTGGAAGAGATGGCGGTGGAGCCAGTACCATTTCACAACAATTGGCAAAACTATTATATACAGCAGGTGACACTGCAAACGGCGGAGTTGCCAAAGACAAATGGGGTCGTTTAGAACAAAAATTTGGCGAGAATATTTTGGCCGTTCGCTTAGAAAAACACTATACCAAGGAAGAAATTATCACCATGTATTTGAATAATTTCGATTTCTTGTACAACGCCGTAGGAATTTCTTCTGCATCTCAAGTTTATTTCAATAAAACGCCTGATAGCTTAAATATTGAGGAAGCTGCTATGTTAGTGGGGATGTGTAAAAACCCGGGCATGTTTAATCCGCTGAAATTTCAGTATAAAGACTATTCGGATGATGAAAAAGGACAGACGCAATATGAACTAGATAGCACACGAGCAGTATCACGACGAAATCAAGTATTGATGCAATGGTTGGTAAATAGTGATGCGGGAAATGACGCCTTATCTGTGAAATTAAACCGTGCGCAGTATGATTCTCTTAAAATGTTACCAATTATCGTAGATTATCAAATTGTTGATCATAAAGAAGGACTTGCGCCACATTTTAGAGAAATCTTAAGAAAAGAACTAACTGCTAAATTCAAAGAAACGAAAGATGACGGAACCTTGGTTTATGAAAAGGCTGATGGGACACCATATAATATTTACAAGGATGGTTTAAGAATTTACACAACTATAGATTCAAGAATGCAGGTTTATGCAGAAGAAGCTGTACAACAGCACATGGAAACAACCTTGCAATATGAATTTGATAAAAACAATGCGCGTAACAAACGTCCACCATTTGGTAATGAAGTGAAAGACGAAAGAATTGCCCAAATTTTAAATTCGGCTACAAAAAATTCTGATCGCTATAGAAAAATGGCTGCTGCTGGAGCAAGTGATTCTGAAATAGAAAAATCCTTCAACACACCAATTAAAATGAAGGTATTCTCTTATAGTGGAGACTTTGACACCATTTTATCACCGCTAGATTCTATCAAATACTACAAAGGAATTTTACAAGCAGGTTTAATGTCTATGGATCCGAAAACAGGATTTATAAAAGCATGGGTTGGTGGACCAAATTTTAATCATTTCGCTTATGACCACGTTAAACAATCTAGTCGTCAAGTAGGCTCGACTATTAAACCATTTGTTTACGCAGCTGCTATGGATATTGGAGTCATAACGCCATGTAAAAGTTATATCGACATGGATTATTGCATTGACGTCCCGGTTAGTCCAACGCGCAATAAATCATGGTGTCCATCAACAGGAACCAAGAATACAGGTGCCCTAATTCCGGCAAAATGTGGTTTAGCAGGATCTTTGAATAATATTACTGTTGCCATAATGAAAGACATGGGCTCTAGTGCGGGCCCTGCCCGAATGGGTGAAGCACTCAAAAATGTCGGAATCCACTTGAGAAAAGAAGATATAGTACCAGCAATGTGCTTGGGACCCATGGATATCTCTTTATACAATATGGTTGGTGCACAAAGTACATTCGCAAACAAAGGGGTTTATATTAAACCGATATATGTCATGCGTGTTGAAGATCGGAATGGTAACGTCATCATTGAATTAGAGTATGATATTAAAGAAGCCATGAGTGAAGACTTAGCTTACACCATGATTAACATGATGAAAGGTGCTGTTACTGGTGCAGGAAATGTGCATCAAGGAAATCGCGTTTACGCAACAAGTAGCACTTTACGCAGCAGCCGTCCATGGGGAGGAATTAAATACCCAATGGCTGGTAAAACAGGCACAACGAATGGAGCTTCTGATGGATGGTTTATGGGATTAACCCCAGAATTAGTAACGGGTGTTTGGGTTGGTGCAGATGATCGCGATATTCACTTTAGAAATTATCCTTGGGGACAAGGTGCACGAATGGCACTTCCTATTTACGGTTATTATATGCAACGTGTTTATAAAGATGCGTCAATTGAAATTTCAAAAAAGGACTTTGAAGCACCACCAAATTATGACAAGAGCATATTTAATTGTTCAATTGAAACCGGTGTACCAATATTATAAAAAAAGATGAATAAAGTAGTTAAAGAGGTTAACGAAGCACTAGTTGGAATCACTGATGACATGACAATCATGTTAGGTGGTTTTGGATTATGCGGTATTCCTGAAAATAGTATTGGCAAATTAGTTGAACTAGGTGTCAAAAACTTGACGTGCATTTCTAACAATGCTGGGGTAGATGATTTTGGTTTAGGATTGCTTTTGCAAAAAAAACAAATCAAAAAAATGATCTCTTCTTATGTAGGAGAAAATGACGAATTCGAACGTCAAATGTTAAGTGGAGAATTAGAGGTTGATTTGATTCCTCAGGGATCATTAGCCGAACGCTGTAGAGCGGGTGGAGCAGGAATCCCAGCTTTTTATACGCCTGCAGGTTTTGGAACTGAAGTGGCAGAAGGAAAAGAAGTAAAAATGTTTAAGGGGAAGCCGCACATTTTAGAGGCAGCCTTGGAAGCTGATTTTGCCATTGTTAAAGCTTGGAAAGCAGATACCGCAGGGAATTTAATTTATAAAGCTACCGCGCGTAACTTTAACCCATTAATGGCCATGGCTGGTAAAATCACCATAGCAGAGGTTGAAGAAATTGTTCCTGTTGGAGAATTAGATCCTAACTTTATTCATACACCTGGCATTTTTGTTCAGCGCGTTTTTAAAGGAGAAAAATTCGAAAAAAGAATAGAACAACGAACGGTTCGACAAAAAAATTAAACGACTTTCGATTTTAAAACGCAATGAAAAAGCTCATTTCAAGCTTATTTCCTTACAAAAGCGCATCTTGGTATGTGCTTTTGGCGTTATTTGCCTATATCATTTATCTCACTTTTGATTTTGGTGTTCCACAACCTTTAGCTTGGGACACCATGGGCTATCATGTCTATTTGACGGAACTTTTCACAGATGGCGACTTACTGATTCCCAACCTTGAATATTACGAGGGAATAATGGCCACTTATGAAAATACTAGCAGCCTTTATCAATTTATCCCTTTAGACGCAGAAATTGGAGGTGGTTACATTACAAAGTACACCGCAGGTTGGGCAGTTTTACATGGACCATTTATTTATTTAGGTCATTGGTACGCTGGATGGATGGGTTATCCACAAGATGGATTTTCTATGCCGTATCAAGTCTCCGCAATTATTGCAAGTCTTTTCTACACGCTTCTTGGCTTGCTATTTTTACGGAAAATATTCCTGCATTTTTTTACGGAAAAATTGACGGTCGTTTTATTGGTGATCTTGGTTTTAGGAACCAACTACTTGCACATGAACTCTGCATGCACAGGTTTGGCGCATGTGTCTTTGTTCACGCTTTATGCTGCCTTATTGTATTTCACAATCCAATTTCACAAAAAAAACTCGTTTAAATCTGCCATTCTAATTGGGCTTAGCCTTGGGTTTTTAGCTTTGATTCGCCCAACAGAATTAGTCGCTGCGCTTATTCCCCTGCTCTACGGAGTTACCTCATGGACAACTTTTAAAACACGCTTTACAGAGCTGTTTAAAACGCATTTTTATTGGATTGCAATTGTTTCAATGATTCTAGTGGGAAGCATTCAGCTTTTTGTTTGGAAATATACAACTGGATCATTTCTCTTTTATTCCTATGTACACAATGGCGAAGCATTAGACTTTATTCGACCGCATGTAATAGATGTCCTTTTTAGCTTTAGAAAAGGGTGGTTAATTTACACGCCAGTAATGGCATTATTAATCTTAGGGTTTATTGGGGTTTATAAAAAACACAAAGCACTTTTTATTGGTACACTTGCCTTTACCGTCATCAATTTATATGTTATTTCTTGCTGGACAGTTTGGTGGTATGCGGGTAGTTTTTCATCTCGTGCCTTAGAACATTCCTATCCTATTTATATTCTATTAATTGGCTTTGGTTTAATGGGATTAGCCAACTACAAAAAAGTAGTAATTGGGATTTTTGTCACCCTTTGTATTGTTTTAAATTTATTTCAAACCTTTCAAATGCGTCATGACATTCTTCACACATCACACATGACAAAGGCTTATTATTTTTCAGTTTTTGGACAAACCACTTCCCCAACACCCGAACAAAGAGCATTGCTTTTGATTAATCGCGAGCAAACTGAATTTAACAATCCAACTGATTATAATTTGATAGCAACCATCCAACCTGAATTCGATTTACCAATGTTGTTAGATAGTGGCACGCCACAAACGCCACTTATTAAGTTGCCCTATAATGAATTGACCGAAAAAGATCATTTATGGATCAGGGCTAAAGCAACAGTTGAAATAGCAGACGAATTGATTCGTTATCAAGAAGAAACTTTTGCTGTACACTTGGCGGTTTGTATGCTCTATAAGGAACGCACCTATAGTTGGCGAAATGAACCACTTGAACGCTTTGAATCGAATGAAATGACACTTACAAAAGAATATTTAACGCCAGACTTGCGCACATTAGGCGACGAAGTTGCGATAAGAGTGTGGTTGCAATATGGCGCAAATGTACTCGTGAAGTCACTCTATTTTGAAGTATACGAGCCCAAAAATCAAATTGATTAGGTGAATACATTAAAGGATAAATATTTTCACTTTAGTAGTGGCGAAAAAAAAGTCGTTTTTGCACTTTTAATTTTATTGTGGGGTTTTCTATTTATTAGAGCAGTTTACGTTCCTGTTTTACATGACGAAATTGCTACCTTCTTTTATTATATTCAATCAGACAATTATATGCCCCCTGGTGCACATTGGGACGCGAATAATCATGTTCTGAATTCCATGCTAGCCAATTTTTCCTATCATATATTCGGATCTTCACCCATGGCGTTGCGCTTACCAAACGTACTCACCTATGCCCTCTTCTTTTATGGCGCTTATCAAATTGCAGGGCGTTTAAATAAAAAAATTCTCCGCTGGGGATTGCTATTAGCGCTAGTTGGATCACATTATTTATTCGAATATTTTGGCGAATGTAGAGGATACGGCATGTCAATCGCATTTTTTGTAATGGCGGTTTATCAATTTATTCGTTTAAAAGAAACGGGGGCAAGAAAACACCTCTTTCTAATTCCTTTCTTCTTGTTCCTAGCCACAGCTGCTAACTTAACTTTAATCCTTCCGTCGGTATTGATCTTTGGATTTATGGCGCTCTTCCAATTGAAAGCAAACTTTTCTTCCAATAAAAAAGCGCTTTTGATTAATGCAGGAATCCTTTTAGTCACAAGTTTGCCTTTTCTAATTTTGGTTAAATTATCCTTTGCGTTTAAAGAACGTGGGGCTTTTTATTATGGCGTTGGAGATGGCTTTTATGAAGTAACGGTGCGTTCATTGAGCCAAGTATTCATGGATTTTTACAATCAACCCATTGCGGTGGTATTGACGTTAATCTTTTTGGGGGTTTGCCTTTATGCGCTTGTCAAAATCTTCCAAAAAAAATCACTGTATAGCACGCTGGAAAACGCCAGTTTTTTCCCAGTTATACTCTTCGCCAATATTGCTTGTATTTTATTTCTTTACCACCAAATGGAGGTCAATTTTCCAGAGGATCGAATCGCCATACATCTCTTTTTCTTATTTGTCAGTAGTTTCGCTTTTGTATTGGATGATTTGAGTACAAAAAACGCAAAAATTGCATTAATAGGAATCCCCCTATTTTACTTTCCATTTCTTTTCTTCTTTCATGCAACACCAACGGGCTCAACGTTCTCATCCGAAGAGCGGACGTCCTATCCTATTTTTGAATATATATCAACTGCCGAGAATGATTTTAAATTTCCGGCGACAGTTGGCGCCTATAAAACGCAAGAGTTTTGTTGGTATTATTTAAACAATCGAGACGGAGGAACGCAAGGTAAAATTCACACGAATTATCACATTGCGCTTGATGCTGATTTTCAAGTTGTAAGAGATGCGAAAATTGACGATTCAACCGTATTCGATTTTTATGATCCAGTGGTCAGTGATCCAGACACAAAACTCACGCTTTTGGAACGCCGTAGCAAACTAAATAGGGAACTTATTTACACAACAAACGCAAGACCAACTAACGGATTTATTACAGATGAATATCACAACATCCTTGAAATGGAGATTGATAGCTTAGTGAATAAAACGCTCTATATTGGAGCCGAATTGACACTTGATGCACAAGAAAAACCTTTCATTTCTTGGTTGGCAGCTACTGTCAATGATTCTGCTGGAGTCTCTCTTTATCAGGATTACATTCCGCTAGATTGGTTGCGAAAAAATTGGGATGGTACTGAAAACAACCTCTTGCAAGGCGCTTTATTGCACCATATCCCTGACGGAGCAAAAACATTAAAATTTTACATCTGGAACATTGATAAAACATCCTATTCCATTCCAGATGGAAAGTGTTATCTTTATCAACTTGAAAGAGATTTTCCAAATCAATATAAATAAACATGGCGTTAGATAAAATAGGTATAGCGAAACGAATTGCACAAGAATTGCAAAACGGTTGGTACGTAAATCTTGGAATTGGAATTCCAACTTTAGTAGCGAACTATATTCCCGAAGGAATTGAGGTTGAATTTCAATCTGAAAACGGATTATTAGGCATGGGACCTTTCCCTTTTGATGGAGAGGAAGATGCAGATTTAATTAATGCAGGAAAACAAACCGTTACTATAATGGACGGTGGTGTTATTTTTGATTCTGCAACCTCTTTCGCAATGATTAGAGGACAACATGTTCAATTAACTGTTTTGGGTGCAATGGAAGTAGCACAAAACGGTGACATTGCCAATTGGAAAATTCCAGGGCGTATGGTAAAAGGCATGGGCGGTGCTATGGATTTAGTTGCTTCTGCGGAAAATATCATAGTCGCCATGATGCATACGAATAAAAGAGGGGAATCTAAATTGCTTTCAAAATGTTCGTTACCCTTAACTGGTGTAGGATGTGTAACACGGGTTGTAACGAACTTGGCTGTACTCGAAATTAAAGACAATCAATTCCACTTAATTGAAAGAGCCCCTGGCGTTTCGGTTGATGAAATTAAAGCTGCAACTGAAGGAGATTTAGTTGTTCCGAATGATGTTCCAGAAATGAAAATATAGTCTTTTGAAAGATAAAAAAATTGCAGTTATCGGTGCTGGTCCTGCCGGTATGACTGCTGCTTACGAATTGACCAAAGCAGGGTTTGATGTCACTCTCTATGAAGCCTCTGACAAAGTTGGCGGACTTTCTAAAACCATTGATCTTTGGAATCAAAAAGTAGACCTTGGCCCCCACAGGTTTTTTAGTAATGATACTAAAGTGAATAAACTTTGGTTAGAAGTTATTGGCAAAGATTACCGCATGGTTGATCGATTGACCCGCATCTACTACAAGAAAAAATTCTATTATTACCCACTCAAACCTTTCGACGCACTATTTAAGCTAGGAATTGGACGCGCATTCATGTGCGTAATGAGTTATTTTAAAGAAAAAATTAGACCAACAAAGCAAGATGGATCTTTTGAAGCGTGGGTGACCGCACGTTTTGGATCACGGCTTTATTCTATCTTTTTTAAAACCTATAGTGAAAAATTGTGGGGAATTCCTTGTACTGAGTTAGATGAGGATTTTGCGGCACAACGCATCAAAAAATTATCCTTATTCGAAGCGGTTAAAAACGCACTTTTTTCAAGTAAAAAGAATAAACACAAAACATTAGTTGATCAATTTGCTTACCCGATTGGAGGAACCGGTATGGTTTACGATAAAATGAGGGATTTTATTGAGAAAAACGGTGGTAAAGTACTGTGCTCTACCCCAGTAAAAAAAGTGGATTCTGGTGAAAATGGCGCTACGTCAATTGAACTAATGTCAGGAGAAATTATTCCTTTTGATCATATCATTTCTTCCATGCCTATTACGCATTTGGTGCGCAATTTGCCAAATGTTCCTGCAGAAGTTATTGAAGCTTCAACAGCATTAAAATTTAGAAACACCATACTTGTTTACTTAAAAGTAGAAGGTGTAGATGTATTCCCAGATAATTGGCTTTATGTTCATGCCAATGATTTACAAATGGGTCGTATTACCAACTTCTGTAATTGGGTTCCCGAAATCAATCAGGATGAAAAATCAACCATTGTAGTACTCGAATATTGGAGCTATAATGAAGATGAACTTTGGACCATGCCTGAAGAAGAATTGATTGAATTGGGTAAAAAAGAATTACGTACCACAGGATTAATTAAGGACTTAGAAATTTCTGAAGGTCATATCATTAAAATACCAAAATGTTACCCTGTTTACGCTAAAGGATATAAAGAACCTTTGCAAAAGGTAGAAAAGTATCTAAGTTCCGTCAATAACCTCTCTGTCATTGGGCGTTATGGTTCTTTTAAATACAATAATCAAGATCACAGTATTTTAATGGGCTTATTGGCTGCCGATAATATTATCAATGATCAAAAGCATAACTTGTGGGAAATCAACACAGATTATGAGACTTACCAAGAAACATCAACAATTACAGCTTCAGGTTTAAGCGTGGAGGAATGAGTTGGTTCAAAAACAACAAATTTGACCTGATAGGAATTGGGATTATTCTATTCCTTTTTCTTATTTCAATCCAAGTCCGTGAAGAAAATTTAAAAGCGCCACTTGGCCGACATCATGAATGGATTACTGCACATTCATTAATCACTGCAGAAATTTGGGACGAAAATGGTGGGCCATCCAATTATGGCTTTAGTCCTGTATACAGCTACCAGGATATAGGCAGCACTAACAGACGGATTTTGGGCGGCGTTTCTGCTAATAATGGAGACGTTTATTATACTTCTTATCCACCATTCGCTTTTATTTACCTTTATTATTCTAGTCAATTTACTGGTGGGCCAACGGTCTTTAGCGCTCGTTTTGCTTCACTCAGCATTCATCTTGTTTCGGCAATTCTACTCTATTTCCTCATTGCGGTAGCCCGACCCAAGCCTGAAAATAAAGCCCTGAATTTTGCGGGCATCATTGGCGCTGGCTTGTATTTATTTGCCCAAGGTCATTTATGGTTCCATGGCAACCTCTACTTTTCTGACATGGTGGTGCAGCCCTTTTTTATTGGTGGCTTATTCCTCTCTGTCCGCTATTTGCGAAACCTTTATAAAAGTGAAAAGCTAATATTAATTCTCCTTTTTATCACCTTTTTTTTAGGTGCCTATACAGAATGGATAAGCCTGTTTTCTGCCTTCTATACAGGATTATTCTTTTTAGGTGCAGCGATCGTTAAAAAGCAAAAAAAATACTTGCGTCCTTTTTTCGCAATTGCAATGGGCTCGGCAATGGCGATTGGTTTAACGGTTTACCAATATGCCTCAATTAATGGCTGGGAATCGCTGAAAGCAACCGCTGAAAAAAAATATGACGAACGAAGCGGACATTCCGTTGCAGATACGGTTGATCCCAACTTTAGCATTCACAATAGCGATAGTTTTACATTACTTAAATCCACCTTTAATAGCTATTATAAATCCACTGAGAATTATATTGCTCTTGCATTTATAATTCTTGTTTTATTACTCATACTGCGCCGGATTAAACGGTTCTCTCATACTAACATTCCCCTTAATTTTAAGTGGAGCGCTCTTATCATAGTTCTGCTGTTAATTCCAATCGTCACGCATTATTATTTATTCTACGATTTCAATACCAAGCACTATTTTTCAGGATTAAAAACCGGAACGCTGCTCATTTGCCTTGCCGCTCTAATCGTGCAAGCCGCTCATGCTTATTCTGTCCAACTGCATACCTATATAGGATGGGTCGCTATTGCGGCATTTAGTGCATTATTTATTCACAAGGCGAATCAAGCTACCACCCGTTATTTGCATGATCATACCATTGAAATGTTAGATGTGGATCGGGTAAACTCAGCGCAAGAAATTGCAAAACACCGTATTCCAGAAGCTGCAATTTTCACTAATGTTCGGGTGAGTCCAGAGCAAATATTTTATGCCAAGCACTGCGTTTCGCCGATAAAAGATAGCGATACTTCAGCCATTGCACATATCATGGATTTGTACAAAAATACGAAAGGACAATATTATCATCACGAGGGCTCAAAGCTGAAAGCAATGGTAACAATTGAACTTCACGACGATAATTTAGTATTTTTGGACACGATTACATTCAAATAAATCAAGCAAATGTTGCAAAATCTTTCTAAAAAGGAACTCGCTGATATTATCCAATGGGATATTAAAAACTGGTCGAAGTGCCTTGCATTTTGGGAGGATAACGCAGACTTAGATCCCAGTAAAAAAGTATTGGCTTTGGGCGAACGTGAAGGCGGCATGAGCTTATATTTTGCTTTAAAAGGACACGACGTTATTTGTTCAGATTATAATCCTTTGCCAGACACAACTAAGGTAATGCATGCCAATTATGGTGTTGCGGATAAAATAACGTATCAAAGTATTGATATGAAAGCCATTGATTTGGAAGACGCGTCAGTGGATGTTGTGGTCTTTAAATCTGTAATTGGCGCTTTGGGCAATAAAGCAGATCAAGAGAAAGCTTTGCAAGAAATTTATCGCGTATTAAAACCAGGCGGCGTATTTTTATTTGCCGAGAATTTAGAAGGCAGTAAATTACACCAATATCTGCGCAAAAAATTCGTGAGTTGGGGCGAAAGATGGCAATACGTTACCAATGTCGATATGAACAATTGGAACGCCTCCTATCAATCCATCAAAACAAAACCAATTGGCGTATTAGGCCTTTTTGGAAGATCCGAAAAGCAACGTAAATTTTTAGCAGGTTTTGATGCGGTGCTATCGCCTATTACGCCAAAAAAATGGCGTTATATTTTGTTCGGGGTGCTTAAGAAGTGATTGCAGTTTTCATTTAATAAAGGCCAATTATCAGTGGTTTTTTGCCCAGTCATCAATCAAACCCTTCAATTCTATTAACACCTTAAATAAGGGCCTTACAAACCATTTAACACTTGCTCACGTCATACATTTTACATACCTTTAAGTATGAATGATTTGCCAAAATCATTAACCCAAAAAGAATCTCCTATGAGAACGTTAATTTTCTTATTGCTATTACTTCCGTTAGCATTTGCGTGTCGTAAAGATGAAGATCCAGACGCTAATTTGGACTTTTGCGAGCTGAATCCAGAGGAGTGCGTTGATATACGCAAAGTAAAAGATTGGTTCTATTTCAATTTCGGTTCTTATTGGGTGT
>WTCE01000093.1 GCA_013138735.1 Crocinitomix sp.
GACTCCTTAAAACCATAGCCTCGTTTACTAATTTCTGTTGAATTCATAATTTTGTTTTTGAATTCTATACGTATATTAGAGAAATTAGAAAAAGCTGCCGCTGAAAGCGGCTTAGTTCAACATAATAGCTAAAGCTCACGTCCTTTCCTTTGTCCATCTCTTTCCCCTCCCATTTCGTGTGCAAAACCCTAGGGTGCCATCACGGCGGAACGGACAACATCCTGGGCTTGGCCAGCGCACTCGCGCCGGCATCTAAAAATGCCTATCTTTACTCAGACCTTACCCATATCAATCATTAAAAGCAAAGCGAAATGAAGAATATTTTAACGTCCTTAGTTTTAACTCTGTTCACGATTACATGTTTTGCAGGAAATCCAACACTTACCGACACGATTCCAAAACATGATAGCTTGACAATTTATTCGGAGCACACAAAAGAAAAAAGAGTAATCAATGTTTGGACGCCCTCAAATTACGAGCAGACAACTGATAGTTTACCGGTAATTTACATGCCTGATGGAGGAATCAAAGAAGACTTTCCGCATATAGCAAATACATTGGCGAAGTTGATCAAAAATGAAGAGATTCCACCCTGCATATTGGTTGGAATTGAAAATACAGAAAGAGGAAGAGATCTTACGGGTGCATCAACTGTGAAAAAACACGAAAAGTATAAGATACCAATGAGTGATGGCGCAAAAAATTTCAGAGCTTTTATTACAGATGAATTAATGCCAGAGATAAATTCTCGATATAGAACAACTGATAAAAAAGGAATAATTGGAGAGTCGCTTGCAGGCCTTTTTGTTATAGAGAGCCTCCTTTTAAAGCCAGCATCTTTTGATTTCTATATTGCAATGGATCCTTCTCTATGGTGGAACAAAAACTACCTAGTTAAAAATGCTGTTGATTTCCTTGATAATTTGCCAAAAAGAGGAACCAAACTCTGGTTTGCAGGATCAAGTGTAAAAGACATTTCAAAATACACGAATCAGCTATCCAAAATTTTAGGAAAGGAAAACTATAAAGATCTGACTTGGAAATATTCGGACGAGCCTGAAGAAAAACATAATACAATTTTCAGAGCAACAAAAGAGAAAGCATTGATTTGGATACTGAATGAAAACGAGTGACAAGAATATCTAAAAGGTCTTAAAACGCGCGGCAGCGTAATCTCAAATAACCGAGAATAAACATCCCCTCTCTCACCTTGTTTCATTTGATCATAATCAAACATCTAGCTGACTTACATCATGCAAAACATGCAGACCTACTCGTATATTTGAAACGTAACATTTCAATTATGGTGAAATTTATATGGAGAATTGCTAGTGCACATACAATTGCATATTTTATTGCTGGTATTTATGCGCTTACATTTTTAAATTATGACGAATTGTTTAGTGTTGGGTCCCTTGACTTTATGAGGGAAACAGACACAACGTGGGTAGCAGCTGGCCCTGGCCTTCAGGTGCTAAAGGGAATTCTTGTGGGGCTTGTACTCTACCCACTTCATACTGTTTTTACTGAATCAAATAGGGGTTGGTTAAAGTTTTGGCTTCTAATCTTTGGTTTGAGCTACATTCTGACGCTTTCTGCCGCGCTTGGTTCTTTTGAAGGAGTCATTTACACCAACATCCCTTTTAAAGATCATTTTATTGGAATGTCTGAAATACTGATATATACAACCTTGTTTAGCTTAATTCTTTGGATATGGTACAAAAAACCTTCTAAAACTATCAATATTATTGCAATTGTCCTAACGTCCTTAATTGCACTTATGAGTTTTATGGGTGTTATGGCGGCTTTAGGCCTCATTGAGGCTTAGTGAATCCCCTACCAGCCATGCTTGCCCGCGCGCCGCGCGATTCTATCACGTGCGCACACGACTCCGCCCGCACTAATAAATACCTTTGCTTTAATCCGTTTTAATGATTTACGATTTGACTTAACCACGCGATAAAATCGCGCGGCAGCGGCACCTAGTAATTAATCAAAACAACACTTACTGATTAATTTATTGATTAAATTTCAACTTATACCCCAACGAAAATGAAAGATCACGAGTGTATACATCCGAATCTGGGTCTGCTACTTTAAACGCACCCCTCCTGTAATTCGTTTCAAAATAGAATCCTTTATACTCTGCCCCTAACCCTACTATAAAACCAGCCGTGATTCGATCTTCAAAATCCATGTCACTGACCGTCAATTTATAATTATACTCATAGGGCCCAAAGTTACCATTTGATGAGGGATAATCGTATATCGCAGTTGTTTTTCCTCCTATCATTAAACCTGCATAAATTCCTGTTCTTGCATAAACTCTAAAATCACCAGTAGTGATTGCTGTATTCAAAACAATTGGCAGATCGAGATATTTATAATAAGCGCTTTCATCACCATTTTCTGCCCAGTATTCAGCTCCATCATTGCTCTCAAAAGCATAGTCCGACACATGATGAAATCCTCTTGATTGATATCTGAACCCAGTCTCCAAAGACAAACGAGTCCCCAAGCGGAACTCATATGCTAATGCAAGATGAAAACCAATTGCATCCTCAATCTTGTCTATGGTGGTGTAAGTACCGCCATCAGCTAAATACTTAGTTAATTTGTTTTCAAAATCTGATGCTTTAATAATTGATGTCGTAAAGCCTCCTTTAAAGTTTAAGGATTGACCAAATGAGGCCGTTCCAATGCATGCCAATAACAATAGTCCTGTGAAGCTTAATCCGTTTTTCATAAATTTGAGTTGTTTCTTGAATCGCTTTACCGCAAATATCATGCCCTCAACTTGTGCCTTTTTTAATTATAAATGAATGAATTGTAATAATCTTTATACCTTCGCTTTACAAAGTATCCACCATGTCGCTGCCGCGCGATTGTATCGCATGTGCAAATAAACTAAAAACCATTATTCAATTAAATACAAATGCTTTTAATCCGCTTTAATAAAGGTACGCTTAACTATACCTCGCGATATAATCGCACGGTAGCCAATTGGCATAAGACTCAATTTGCCTATCCTAATTAATGTCCCTTCTATCTTCCGTCATCATTTTTTTGGCTTTCTCTATGTCCAGTCGCTCATACGGCAGCGATAAATAATACGGTAAATCCGTTTTAATATCCGTCAACATGATAAACTTGTTCTCTGACATGCGCTTTACAACCGATTCGATTGTGTCTTTAAGATTAGGCGGCGGGCTACCGGTATATCTGGTGGCTAAATAAGTAACCAATTCCGCTATAGTATGTTGACCATCTGCCAATAACAATACCATACCAAGCCATCCTTCTAATTCTTCGGGATCATCATCCGGATTAAAAATATCAATAAGATAAATCTTCTCTGCAACCTTTGAAAATGTTACATTTCGGTAAAAATACGTTGAGTCTTCCATGAATTATAATGTGTTGTGGACAGCAAATTTAAACAGATTCTATCAAGATAGAGATGCCATCCTTTAAATCTTTTTTTCTGTCCGTTCAAAGTTCGACCACTACCGCACGATTTATTGCGTAGGCACGCAAACTACAAAACCATTATTCTAATAAATACGAATGCTTTTAATCCGCTTTAATTAAAATTACGATTTGACTTTACCACGCGATAAAATCGCGCGGCAACGAATACTGGATGTTGAGAGATAAAAGCTATACAAACAAAAAAACGGCAGAGGAAATTCCCCTACCGTCCAAAGTCTCTTTCAAAACTATTTATAATTCAATCTACGCAGGTTTTTGACAACCTTTCCCATCCCAAGGCAATTTACCTGCTGGCAAGGCCTCTTCTATTTTAATAATTGGTAAGAAAATTTCGGCATCCATACTAGTTCCTCCTGCTTGCACATTCAAACCTAACATGCTTCTTACTTGATTGGCACCTGAGTTACTTGCATGAACAGATGCGTCTACTTCTTCTCTTGTAATTTCTACGCGAGAAGCATAAATTTCTGCCCATCTTTCTGCAACAGGTATTGAAATGAGCATGGCTTTGTTGCCTTCGCTATTTTGATCTAAATAGGTTGATTCATCTAACAGATATTCCACCTTCATCATATCATTGATTTCTTTATAATCATACTTTGAATTCCCTGTAAACAGGTTGTTATTCATGATTATTTTAGATCCTTTATTGTAGACGCCACCAGCATGACCAAAACCTAACACATTGTTTTGAATCGTTGCTGTTAAATACTTATCGACACATAATGCATTACCTCCATAACTAGCAACAGCGTCATGTTTCCAGTTGAAAAGCGAAGTATTATTACTTACAATAAAGTTTGGAACTAATTTAGGATCTGATCCAGTATATCCTGAACGAATATGGATACCGTATCCTGTATTATTGATGCAAAAATTATTTTGAACAATCCCAGTAGCTGCATGGAAAATCCGTATTGATAAGGCACCTTCTGTTGGAGCGGTATTCATCACTACACAATTTTTTACAGTTACGTTGGTATACTTACTTGCAACAATCACTACTCCACCAGATTCTGGACTTGGGTTATGACCTGAATTAGGACTTGCTTGTCTTCTAATGGCCAATCCTAGTTCTTTGTGATAACGGTTTCGCGGTCCATTGTCGAATACAATTCCTTCTACAACAATTTCCGATCCTGTTGATAATTGTCCGTTGCTTTCGCGTTGCTGATCTGTACGTATATATAAACGTGCAGATGTTAGCTTCATATATTCATTCGTTCCTGTGAAGATTGTTTTGGTTGCTCCCCAAGGATCTCGTTTGGTAAACGTTTCATCATATCCACCGTATATTTTTACGGGTACATTAATTTCGTCTGATCCTCTGCCCCCTTTGCTTAAATAAGTTCCTCCAGCTATGTATATCACATCATTTGCTTTTAAATGGTGAATGATATTCCCTAAATCACGAGCTGGTTTTTCTTTTGTTCCCAATTGACCTGAACCATTTGTTTTGCTAACATACCATTCGCGGCCTTTATTGGCAAAGTTGGTTGATGTATTGCTAGAATTAGCGCTTGTAGCTGTAGTAGGTTTATCACTTGATCCAGATACTGCATCTTTCAATTTATTTAAGGAGAATTGTCCATAACCAATGTTTGCCATTAGAAATAAAGCGAGGATCCCTAATCCTGTTTTTTTAAGTGTATTCATTTTGTGTTTTTTAGATTGTTGTGATGGTAGATCTTGTGATAAAAAAAAGCGGCGCCACTTGATTCACAAAATCTGTTACAAACTTAGGTCAACACATTAGATTTGGCCTCACCCACTTGGGTGAAATGCAGTATTTACGGGTCACCCAGTCAGGTGGTTTACTGTTGTTCCTTAATCTTGATCAAACTCCCTTTCACAGCAGCTTGCGTGCGGTTATTCACGTCTAATTTGAGGTATAAATTATTTATATGGGTTTTAATTGTATTGACAGAAAGGAATAATTTCTCTCCAATTTCTTTATTGGACAAACCTAATACTAAAGCGTCTAAAACTTCCTGTTCTCGATCGCTCAATTTCTCCTGCAAAATGATATTTACACCTTCAATTGGAGCTAGTTTTTGAGCCTTTTGTTCTGTTAATTCATTTTGAAGCGCCAGTACCTCAGTCAACCTTAATTTGACTTCTGTGCGCAATTGAATTTCTTTTGATTTGGCGTTTTTGCGCAAAAGGACTAATAAAACAATCAATGCAACTAGCAATAAAGCTGCTAAACCTAGCCAAAGTCTTTGTACAGACAATGAATTTGCTTTTAACGCATTCTCTTTTTCTAATAATTCGTTTTCTATTAATACTTGCTCATTATGTAAACTATCCACCAAATGTTTCTGACTATACTCCAATTGGTATTCACTTTCAATTACTTTTTTCTGTGCCGCAATATTATTCAAACTATCAGCCAGTACATTGTATATTTCATAATACTGTAAAGCTGCACGGTCCTTATTCGTGACTTTATAAAGTTTATATAACACTTCTGAAGCTTCTTTTTCTTGCGCTTTATATCCCCATTTGCTGGCTATTTCATAGGATTCGTTTGCACTACTTAACCCTTTATCATATTGAGCTTCTTTATAATAAATATTGCCCGTTTTATATAATGAAATGGATATTCCCTTCCGATCTTTCAATGATCTGCGAATTAGGAGGCTTTTTTGATAATACTCCAATCCCAAATCTAGGTTTTTTTGATCCTCATAAAGTGTTCCCAAATTACTGTATGTACTCGCTAAACCAATCGAATCTTCAATCTCTATTCTAATCTCAATTGCTTTTTGGTAATACAGAAATGAACTATCAAAATCATTCCAATTGCGATAAATCAATCCTAAGTTATTATAATTAGAGGCCAAGCTTTTTTCAGATCCTACAGCCGAATTTAGTGGAATACATTCTTCATAATAAAGCTTTGCTTGATCATAATTCTCTAATTCTAAATGCAGCGTTGCCAAATTGTTGAGAATACTCGGATATTCGCTTTCGTATCCCTGCGCTTGAATAATCGTCAAACACTTCATATTATAGTCAATTGCTTCTGTCAAGTTTCCGCGTTGCCGACTCAAAAAACCGAGCCATCCGTAGCCTTCCCCAATTCCATCCATGTATTGACTTTTCTGTGCTAAGTCAAATCCTTGTTGGGCATAAAAAGTGGCGCTATCAATATCCTTATAAATATATTCACCCGCTTTCTCATAATATCGCTCTACTTTGTCAGTATCATGCAGGTTTGCTTCCAATAAAATTTGCGGTTGCTCTACGTTCGATTGGCCTGTTGCGCTTATTGCAAAGCACACCATCAGGATGTTTAAGGAGATAGAAAACGTGTTCTGGGTCAATTGAAAATATGCCATTTTTTTCATGCTCCGCGAAATTGGCAAATAAATTTGATTTGATGCCATTCGTCTTATTTTTTCTTTTTAATATTTCGATATGCTTTACATTGCTATTACTTGATAGTTCGAAGCTAATGTTTATCTTTATGGAGTGTCATATCTTATGAGAACTAGAACTGAATGAAAATAATAATCACCGTATTTCTTGTTGGCTTCTCCTTGACATGCGCAAAAGCTCAAACGAATCTAGATTCACTACTTGGTATTTGGCAAGATGATTCTCAAATTGATTCAAATAGAATTAAAGCATATTACGACTATATCTACAAGGGCTTTCTTTACAACAACCCTGACACAGCCTTTACCATGACGGAGGAGCTTGTCCAATTCACTGAAGAGAATCAATATCCTAATTACAAGAGAAAACTTGGAGATCTCCGCAACATGCAAGGTATTAGTTTTCATTTATCAGGTAACTATCCGAAGTCTATAGAATATTACCAGCGCAGTGTGAAAATTCAAAATGAAATCGGCAATAAACAAGGAGCCGCTCGTCCTCTAAGTAATATTGGATATACTTATTTCACACTAGGAAATAACGTGATGGCCTTAGAGTATTACCAGCGTGGTTTAAAAATCAACAAAGAAATTGGAAAAAAAAGGGGCTATGCAATTAACCTGATCAATATTGGTCTTGTTTATGCTGACCAACATGATTATACAGAAGCGTTGTCCTATTACGAACGCAGTCTAAAAATCAATGAAGAAATTGAAAATAAACAAGAAATTGTGAATTGTCTAACCAATATCGGTGTTGTTCACGCTGATCAGGGCAATTATACAGAGGCCTTGGACTATTACGAGCGCAGTTTAAAAATTGGTCAAGAAATTGGAGCTAAACGTAGAGTTGCGCTATCACTAAATAATATCGGACTTATTTATGCTGATCAGGCCAACTACCATCTCGCCCTAGATTATTACCTGCGTAGTATAAAAATCCGTGAAGAAGTTGGAGATAAAAATGGAATTGCTGCCTCATCAGGCAATATTGGACTCGTTTACAAAGAGCAAGGAGTGTTCAATGACGCGATAGCCGAATGCTCAAAGTCATTTAATCTAAGTAAAGAGATTGGATCGCTAGGGCAACAAAAAAAAGCTTGTTCTTGTTTGTATGAAGCATATAAAGGTTTAGGGAAGGGCATTGAGGCATTGACATATCTTGAAAAAATGTTAGTGATAGAAGATAGCCTAAATGCACAAGAAACTGGCAAAAAGCTCCTGCAGATGGAGTTTCAAAAACAAGTATTGATCGATAGCGTTGCTAATGTAGAAAAAGAACGTTTGGTTGAAGAAGAACATGAGGAAGAGGTAAAACAAAAGAACAGAACCCGCAATGGACTTCTGATTACTGGAGGATTTTTTGTACTATTGGCAGGAGGGTTTTATGCTCGGTGGCGTTTTGTAAAAAAAGCAAAAGCCGTTGTGGAGTATGAAAAAGACCGCTCTGAAAATCTACTACTCAATATTCTACCAGCCGAAATTGCCGAAGAATTAAAAGCCAAAGGAAGTGCGGATGCCCGTGATTTTGATATAGTATCTATCCTCTTTACAGATTTCAAAGGCTTTACAGCGGCAAGTGAAAAACTCAGTGCTCAAGAATTGGTGGCTGAGATTAATGTTTGTTTTGAGGCATTTGATGGCATAATCACCAAATACAATATCGAGAAAATTAAAACCATTGGTGATGCTTATATGGCAGCTGGCGGTCTTCCTGTTCCTTTCGAAGATTCAATAAAAAATACGCTATTCGCAGCATTGGAAATGCAAGCTTTCATTTCTAAACGAAAAATAGAAATGGACCATAAAGGATTGCCTGCTTTTGAAATGCGCGTAGGTGTTCATACAGGTCCCGTAGTAGCAGGAATTGTGGGTGTCAAAAAATTCCAATATGACATTTGGGGCGACACCGTAAATACAGCAAGCAGAATGGAAAGCAGTGGCGAGGTGGGTAAAGTAAATATCAGTCAAGCTACTTATGAAATGTTAAAAAACAATCCTGACTTCACCTTTGAAAGTCGTGGTAAAATTGAAGCAAAAGGCAAGGGAGAATTGGAGATGTACTTCGTTAGCCGTAGCCTTGGCTTAGGATAACTTCGTTATTAAAAGTTGACAAAATTATACAATGCTTTCTGACGCTATTACGTGATACTTTCACGCTAATGTTTATCTTTATGAAGTGTCATTTCCCAAACTCTTGAATTCAGTTTGTTTTTATAGAACTATGCGGTATTTACACTTATAAAAGGCTTAAAGGTTATTGTCTTTACACAGATATTATACGCAATTAAACAAATGAAATATATTATAGAAAAAGGGAGTATGAAAAAATCAAAGTGGTTATTTATATTTATAGGATTTTTTCTAATTATTTTGGGTAGTTACGACTTATACAATTACCTACAAACGAATGAATTTATATATAAATTCCCAGGAGATTGGGATAAAGTTTTATTAATTATTGTTGGCATATTTTTAATTATTCGATCCAGAAAATTCGTAGTTATATCTAGGGATTTATTTATTGAAATTTCTACCGATCAACTAGTATACAGAGTAACACGTTCAGAATCAGTTCGAAAAATTGCTTTATCAAATATTGAAAAAATACAAAAAAACGATAAAGAAATTATTATTACAACTAAAGACTTAAACAAGTTAACTATTGCTGACTTTAATAAGGCGCGTATAAGAGATGATAAAAGAAAATCCATTACGAAATCTTTAATTGATAACCTAAATCCAATAATTAGAACTAATTAAACTTCAACCCATTATGGAAATTCGATTTGATAATAAAGTAGTCCTTATAACTGGCGGATCATCAGGTATAGGATTTTCTGCGGCAAGTTTATTTGCTGAAGCTGGGGCAATCGTATACAATTTAGATATTCAAAATTCTATAAGCGAAATAACTGGTGTTACCAATTTAAAATGTGACGTAAGTGATTTTGAGCAAGTCAGTACTCAAATAGCAACAATCATTAAAAATCATGGACAAATTCATCATGCCTTTCTTAACGCCGGAATGCATCAAGTTGGTAATGTAGAAAGTCTCGATCTTGATATTATAGATACGGTTATCAACATTAATATCAAAGGAGTTATTTACTGTTTAAAGTGCATTTTGCCAACTATGCGAGAACATCAAGCAGGTAGTATCGTGTTAATGGGCTCTGATCAATCATTAGTTGGAAAGGGAGATTCATTTATATATGGGGCAACCAAAGGTGCCATAGCGCAGCTTACAAAAAGCACAGCCATTGATTATGCTGCCTATAACATAAGAATCAACTGTGTATGTCCTGGGACCATTGAAACGCCACTTTATCATAATGCTGTTGCTAATTTTTCCAAAATGAAAGGCTTAGATAAGGATGAAGTCTACAAAAATATAACTACTGCTCAGCCAATACCAAGAGTCGGGTTGCCGGAAGAAGTAGCGAATACCGTTCTTTTCTTATGTTCTGAAAAAACAGGATTCACTACAGGGTCCTTAATCACTATTGATGGTGGATATGTGGCACAATAGACACGCTAAATAATGCATTCACAACTCAATAAAGAAACTACCCTCCACTCTTACTCACGTTTATTTCAGGCACTAGGAAAAAGTAATTTTATCCCCACACCATCATCAATTTGAATGTCAATTTCGGCATCTATTTGATCTGACAAATCCCTTATTAACTCTAAGCCCATGCCACTTTTTGCAACATCTAAGTCAAAACCTGGTCCATTATCTTTAAAATAAAGCTGAATAGAATCATTGATTTCATGTAGACTTATGGATAACTCGCGCGTTTCTTCCTCATTATTAAATGCGTATTTGAAAGAATTGGTCAAAATCTCATTCGAAATTAGTCCGCAGGGAATTGCTTTCGACACATCAAGACCAATATTATCATCCAAGTCTAAATTTATGTTTACCGCCTTGCCAAGTCCATAAGAATTATTCAAATTAGCAACTAGGTTTTGTAAATAGTCGCCCAAATCAATTCTATCTATTGTGTTATTCGTATGCAATTGCTCTTGAATGATTGCCATGGAATATACCTTATCCTTAATCTCATCAAAAAGTCCTGCGTGATGTGCATCTTTGGTTTTACTTTTTTGCAAATTCAGCAAACTCATAATCACAGACATATTGTTCTTAACACGGTGAATAATTTCCGATAACAAAACTTCTTTTTGACCAATTATTTTCTCTAGTTCTATGCGATACTCTCGCTTTTTATTCGTCTCAAGCGCTAATGAAAGCAACTGAGCCACGGATTGCGTAAAATTTTGCTCGTTAAATGTCCAGCTATGATTTTCGCGCACATGCTCGAAACAAATTACGCCAATCATTTTACCTTCTGAACGCAAAGGAACATCAATCATAGACATGATTTGATTCGGTATAATATACCCTTCTAATAATTCAGAATTCATGGGTTCGTTTCGCGCATTATCCGAAACGATTAGACTATTTTTCTGCAAAAACTTGAAATAATTGGGCAGTGTTTTCTTAGTCAAAGGCGCGTCTACTTTTAAAGAATTATTAATCCTTGAATATGAAAGCAGTGAAGCTAACTTAGATTGTTCTTTTTCAAACAACCAAGCATTGCAGCGTGCACAGCCTAATAAATCTGAAGATTTTATTAATATTTCTTCGGTGAACTTATCAATTTCACCATTGCGCAAATTGACACTTTTAGATAATTCCTCAATTACCTCTAAATAACTCTGCATATTTTAAATGTAGGTTATTTTAGGTCACATTACAAATTAAATTTTCTATCTGAAAGCAAGATCCGTGAGCTGCTAAATGAACTAATGCTTCTAATTGTCAATTAAAAGCTACCTCTATTAAGATACTTTACCCACCCAATAGCAAAAAAAGCATAGACGGATTATCATCAGTTATTGAATGAAATCTTGCCCCTCATTCGTAAACCGAAGCTTTGCTTAGGTTTAATAACCTTTATCATCCTCGTTAGCTGCGCAGGCCAGAAAGACGAACAAATTGAACGTTTAATAACTTGATAAAGACATCAAAATTCGCATAAAGAAACCCACCGCAAATTATAAATCTCATGAATTCCAGACCATTACTGACCAAATTCTCAATGGTAATGACCATTTAATCAATGGAAACACGAATACTTTAAATATTTAAAAAAAAGAACCAAAAAGCCAATATATTGGCTCTGAAACAGGTGGGAATTAAACACCAACAAGGCAAGTAAGACAGGATGCTTTGGTCATTATTGATGAGAGGATTGATCTTCTAGTAACCCAATACTAAACAATGCAAGTAATGGTGCAGTTTCCATTATATCTAAATATAAATATTATGAAAAAGAAGAAAAATCTAACTCAGTTTAACACCAAAAATGTATTAAAAAATTCAAAACTAAATCTAGTAAAGGGCGGGCAAAGCACTTTAGTTATTATTGATGACATTGCCGGTTTTTAATTAGTGATTTCACTCTAATTAACCCAATAATAAACAATGCAAATAATGGGGCAGTCTCCATTACACAAAACATATAAGTCATGAAAAAGAAGAAAAATATAACTCAGTTTAATACCTAAGATGTATTAAATAATTCAAAACTAAATTTGGTAAAGTGAGGACAAAACGCTTTAGTTGTTATTGATGGCCTTTAGCCGTAAATATCTAGAACGATATAGTGCATTACGAAATATTTAAGAAATTAAATCGTAATTATATGCCTGAATTTAGTTCGAAACGTATAACCCCACATGTAGAGAAACCCCATGATTTGAAGTTTTAAATCATGAGGTTTTTTTTAAAATCCCCTGAGGCCTAGTCCACAATTACTGTCGTTTTCAACCCAAACTTCTCTTCGCTCATTTTAAAAATGGATTCAGCAAATTTCAACTCCTAATTCCCTCATTATTTTTAACATCTCCATAACACCGCCCTACTCCATATTCAAGTATATTAGGATCGAAAAACGAACCTAAATCCTAAAAATGCCAAAAAAAATAGCCCTTTCACTCCTATTTATATTTTGTTTAGCAACATTAAGCTTTGCTCAAAAGCAGAAAACAGTTTTAAAAGCACCCAAAGCTTGGATCACTGAAATCATTCCGTTCCCGCTCGATTTTGCGCCAAGCATTCCTTATATGGGGATTGAGGATTTACGTTTTGCTCCCAATTGGTCAGATTCGACCAATGACAATTTTTGGACCTATATGTTTGTTTGGTATGTGCTCAAAGACAAGCCCGTTAGCACTGATATTTTAACGAAATATTTCAACGCTTATTATAACGGATTGATGCGCATTGAAAGCAGAAACAAGTCTGAATACAAAGATAAGCCCTTAAAAAAAGTGAATAGTTCATTTACAAAAACGGCAAGCGGCTTTAATGGAACTATGGAAGTATTTGACGGCTTCTTTACAAAAAAATATATGACCTTAAATATTAAGATAACGGAAACGTTTTGCGAAGAAATGAACCGACAAATAATACGTTGTGATGTCTCTCGGCAAGCTTTTGACCATGCCGTTTGGGAAAATTTTAAAGAAGTGAAGGTAAAGGTGAAGTGTAAATAAAAATTTCATTTTCAGTATTGTGTATTTTAGTGAAAATTAATTTTATGCTTCTTAACCGAAATTCGCTCATTCTTACGTTTTTATTTTCCATCCTCTTTCTAGGCTGTCTAAACAATCAAGACGATAATCAAATCCCTGAAGATTCAGTTACAGATGAAATTAGAATGTTAAATTCAGATGATGAAAATGTTAAATTAGCTTATGAACAAGCCCAAAGTGAATTAAATGGAATGGAAAACTATTTCGAAAGCGATACTTTAGGAATCTATCAAATTTTTGTAAAAACTAAATTTGGTCATGGTGATGAAGTCGAACATATGTGGGGAAGTATTTTAGGAATGAATGACAACTCCTACTCTATCCGATTGGATAATGAACCTATTTATGTTCAAGATGTTGTGTACGGCGACACCCTAACGATTGATAAAACTGAGGTGGAAGACTTTTTGGTGTATGAAGGGGAAGAATTGCTGCTGGGTGATTTTATGAACTGGTAAACGCCTAACTAATATTCTTATCTTTATAGCATGAGTAAAAACGCATTTTCAGCAGCTAGAGCACTATTCAATTCAAAAGATTTTGGCATTTTATCCACTATTTCTGTAAAACTGCAAGGTTTTCCTTTTGGTTCGGTTGTTCCTTATTGTTTAGATAATGAAGGTATGCCCGTTATTTATATCTCAACAATTGCCCAACACACGAAGAACATTGCTGCTGATGACCGTTGTTCCATCACTATTTTAAAAGACAATGACGATATTCAAGCCCACGGCCGAATAAGTATTGTTGGTAATATGGAATTGCTGGAAAAGGATGACAAATTTGTTGAAGAACGCTATTTCCGTCATTTTCCAAAGGCAAAAGGATATGGTGGAACACATGATTTTTCCTTCTACAAACTCAAACCTATTACCGTAAGATATATTGGCGGATTTGGAGCCATTCATTGGATAGAACCTGCCGATTTTTTAATTCAAAACCCCTTTGCTGGAGCTGCCGAGATTGCCGTAATTGAACACATGAATAAAGATCATCAAGATTCTATGGTGAAATATTGCCAGCAATATAAAAATATGAAACCTGCTAGTGATGATCAACTGCGCATGGTTGGAATTGATGCCACTGGTTTTGATTTATTTGTAAATCAACAAAAAGTACGCTTTGAATTTCAAGCACCAGTAGCAAATGCACAAGAAGCACGTGCGGCACTAGTTGAAATGTCTAAAGGGCTTAAATAACACAGTCCAATTAAAAAATAAAATCTCCATTTCATTATTCTATTTTCTGTAAAGGCAACCTGCAATCAAATGGGGTCGTCTAATGGCGATCGGCTTTTTATTAATGGAAAGCAAAAATGAAATAATATGAAAATACTTAACAATAATCCAGAATAACCTTCAGCGTCCAAAGCTGCATCACCTTAATTATACACATGAAAAACAAATCTCCTCAGCCCTGTTACGCCGAGGAATAATAACAATTTAAAAATTAATAAAATGAGTAATATATATTTTACTTCTGACCATCACTTTGGACATAAAAACATAATTAAATTTTCAGAACGTCCCTTTAAAGATGTGAATGAAATGGATGAATTTATGATCCAAAAATGGAATGAAAAAATAAACCCAGAAGATGAAGTCTACCACTTAGGTGATGTAGGCTTAACGTCCTCAGGTAATCTAAGAAAAATACTAGACCGTCTCAACGGCAAAATTTATTTGATCAATGGCAATCATGAAAAGGCGGCACAAGCCTGCCATTCACGATTTGAGTGGATAAAAGACTATTTTGAACTTGTCATCAAGGATGATGAATTTAAAAAAGGACAACAATTGCTTGTCCTGTCTCATTACGCCATGCGCGTATGGAATGCCTCACATTGGGGAACATATATGCTTTACGGGCATTCGCATGGTCATTTACCAGACGATCCTAAAGCCTTGTCTTTTGATGTGGGTGTAGATTGTCATGATTTTTCTCCTTTATCTTACGAAGAGGTAAAGGCTATTATGAAAACTAAAAACTGGGAACCGCCATTCGCAAATGAGAAACGGTAATACAATCCCGAAAAACAGAACTTGGCCATGCATTTATGTGTGGCCATTTTTTTTACAAAGACCTGATTATAAGACTAGAAAAAACAAATATAACTTGTGATTTTTATCGTTCAATCTTTAACCCTACAAGCCGTCAAGATCTATTTAGAATTACTCTAAACTAACGTCTTTTTAAATAAAATGATTTTAATCAGTACAGTAGTTGACATCTGACATTTTGATTTTTTAGAGTAATAGCGAACTTTAAAATAAAAATGAAAAAACATGTTGTAATTTTTGAAGCCAGAGGCGGATCCGACAAAGGTGAATATGGATTCCGTAGAGATTCTAAACCCATTATTGACTCTTTTAAAACAAGAGGCTGGACTGCAGAAATAATTTTCTATTCAGATGAGAATAGAGGTGAAATTTATAGACATACAATTGAAAAAGCTGATGCTTACATTAGTAGAGTTAACCCAGGTAATTTAGCTGATGAATCCGGTTACTTCCAAATGCTGCGTGAATTAGTGTCAAATGGTGTTGAAGGTCTTCCACACCCTGACGCTATGATTGCTTATGGTGCAAAAAATTCTGTTGAAAAATTAAAAGGTACCCCAATTGTACCAGAAGATGTATATACCTATTACGATTTTGATACATTAAAAGAAAAATTCCCTGCAAGTTTAACGAATGGAGTAAGAGTTATTAAACAAAATAGAGGGTCCACTGGTGAAGGAATTTGGAGAGTTGAAGTGATTGATGCAGACAAGTATAAATCAAAAGAATCAATTCCACTTGATGCTATTTTAAAATTAACTGAAGCTAGAGATAATCACACAGAAGAAAAAACTTTACAAGAATTTTTAGAATTCTGTATTAGATATTTAGAAGGTGCGAATGGTATGCTTTTGGATATGCCATTCTTAGAAAGAATTGTAGAGGGTGAAATCAGAGTTCTGATGCTTAGAAATAAGGTTGTAAACATTGTACACAAAAAGCCTGCTCAAACTAAAGATGCCTTTTCTGCTACTTTATTTTCAGGAGCAAAATATAGATACGATTCACCTGACAAATGGCCTGAATTAGTTCAACTTGTAGATGATTCACTTCGTACTATTCAAACTAAGTTAGGTAACTATGACTTACCATTAATTTGGACTGCAGATTTTATGCTTGATACCGATAAAAAGACAGGAGGAGATAATTACATTTTAGGTGAAATTAATGCATCATGTGTTGGCTTTACAACTTTCTTGGAGTTAAGTGAAAATATAGCAGATGAAGTTTTAGCATTATTAGATGCAGAAGCGGCGGTAAATAACCGTTGGGCTGCGTTTCATAAATAATTTCCCATCAAAATAATTAATGGCCGTGCATTTATGCACGGCCATTTTTCATATATCCAATTAAGAACTGGTTTCAAATTGAATCGTGTAACAAACCATTGGGGCTTTGTTATAACAGCTCTAATAATCGTCCCTTAATTAATAATATATCAGGCATTTACCATTTAATTAAAATGACTATTTTTAAAGAAATGGTTTGCACAAAAATTTAACTTAATTATGAAGATCACTTCGCTACTCTTATTGCTTTTTACTTTAAATTTGTCCTATGCACAAGTAAGAAATCTAGATAAATTCTATGAAGATTATAGCCCAGAAGATATAATATATTGGATTGATCAAGGAAACGACCCTAATCTTATTATTGGCGAAGGTGCAGACAGCCACTATTGTGTGTTTTGGGCATTGACCAATAACTTTAGTCTATATTGTGATTCAACATATACAGAAGCGATTTTTTACATGTTAGAAAAAAGCAAATTCCCTATTGATGATGTACTCTATTTCATAACCGATCCCTGCAACGTAGGGATTGATATTTTACAATATTTGCGTCTTTCAATAGAAAACAAGCATAATTACAATCCTGATGAGCTACATCTCGTCGACTACTTTATTAGAGATAAAAAACCAGAATATGGTCGCGGTGAGGCGAATTTAAATTCAAAAGACGCCTTTGGAAATGTAGCTATTGTGTTGGCTGCAGAATATCAACTCAAGCCATTGTTTGATTTAGTTATGAAGCTGAAAGCAGATGTTAATTTGGCAGATAATAATGGTATGACTGCTTTGCATTTCGCCATCAAAAATGGAAACGAGAAAATGACGAACAAATTGATTGCAGCCGGTGCGAATGTAAATGCTGTAAACAATTCAGGTGAAACTCCGCTCATAATGGCCGCAACCAATAACAACTCCGAAATTATCGCAAAATTGGTCGAAGCGAATGCCGATTTAAGTGTTGTAAATAATGAAGGTGACACTCCTCTTATTTTAGCTGCGAAAAGTGGCGATTGGAAAACTGTTAAGCTTCTAGTGCTGAAAGGTGCAGATGCCAAAACAAAAAACAAAGCGGGAGAAAACGCGAAAGAATTTGCTGATTCAAAAACGGCGAAAAAGGCACTGAAAGGAAAATAATTTCAATACAATATTTAGGTGAATTGATGCTCTTCAGCCCAAAAAAAACATTCTTACTTGACGCCATTGGCGCTGTGCTTTCTACCTTATTATTAGGCGTAGTTTTAGTGCATTTTGAATCCTATATTGGCATGCCTCTTAATGTTTTGTATCCTTTAGCAGCCGTAGCAGGTGTATTTGCCGTCTATTCCTTTTCTTGTTACTTCTTTCTAAAAACAAATTGGAAACCATACATGCGCAACATTGCAATTGCCAACAGTATATATTGTTTGGCATCCATAATCCTTGTCATCATTCATTTTGATTTATTAACTACTTTAGGAATCATTTACTTTATCAGCGAATTTCTAATCTTGATTCTTATAATTTTAACTGAGTTTAAAACAATAAAAAAGAGTACCTCAAGTAAAAAACAATGAACGAACTAGCGCAAATAGGCAAAAAAAGAACGATCTCGATTTCAATCAGTATTCTGCTGATTTCTTTGCATACAATCTATTTATATCAAAGCAACCAACCTGAAATTGATTCTGGAAAACTCGTTCAACAATTCATTCGCTTTGGCTTAACAATTGGCTTATTGATTCTCATGTACAAAGGAATAAAATGGGCCAGAATTGTCGGAATAATACTTTTTTCGCTCTCTGTTGTCCTTGCCTTGATTAGCGTTTTTGCAATAAAAACCAGTACCGTAAGTGTTATTCCCTTATTTGTTATGATCTTCATTTATGGCATTGCCATTCATCACTTTGCAATTTCAATAGCCTACAAGGCCTTTTTCAACCATCAAAACAGTAACGGGGTTACGTTTTAAGTGTTATGTGGATTCGATAACCTAACATTAACCAACAAATTCTTAGGATACATTGTAAACGAAAATTGCTCTTCAATATCCTCCTTTTTTACGGCCAATTCAAAATTAAAAGCTTTACATAAAGTAGAAATAGCGATTGTCATTTCATGCATTGCTAAGTTCATTCCTGGACAAAATCGGGGTCCACCACCAAACACCTTAATCACATCTGGCGCATGATTTTGATGCATTGGACAACCTCCTTTGATCCATCTTTCTGGAATAAATTCAGCTGCATTCGTAAAATTTGTTTCAAGCGTTTGCGCTACCTTATTTTGCAGCATGATAACCGTATCCTTTGGAATATGAAAATTTTGAAGCGTTATTGCCTCATTCGCTTGTAAATATAGATTGGGTGTAACCGGTTTTAAACGCATGGTTTCTTGCGCTATTGCATTTGCATATTTTAGCCGTGTCAAATCTTGATCATTCGCAGGTACTGCCTCCGCTCCATAAACTTCAATTGCCTCTGCCCTAACCTTTTCAACCATTTCAGGATGCTGCGCCAAAAAATAAAGGCTCCACGAAATGGAGTTTGAAGTCGTGTCTTCTCCTGCAAGCAACATAGAAAAAACATTGCTATAGATTTCTTTATCACTAAAACCTCCTTCTATCTCCTGTTCAACTAGCAAAGCTTCTAAAAAATTAGATGGATTTTCAACTAATTCTGGCTGATCTATTAAGCGTTGTTTGGCTTCATTTATAAACCGATAAATCAACGTTTCAATTGCGTTCAATGCGACGTCCAGCTTCTTATCTTTCTTTCGTTTGATAAACCGCCAAGTAGGCAACGGAGCAGTAATACGTTCATTTACCATTGGGAAAATATGCTCCAAATGTTCTTGGAAATCATCCGTTTTATTATTGATCGTATCCATCTCATAACCAAATGCAATTTCAGTTGTAATATCCACAGTAAATTTCATGAATTCCTTTTGAACATCCAATGATTCATTTTGCTTGGCCAACTGTTCCCACTTATTAATCAGGGTTTGCATCTTATTAGCAATGATAGGATAAAACGAACGTACCTTTTTTAGATTGAGTGCTTCAGAAGCTGGCTTTCTATGCCGCGTCCATGTGTCACCCTCAGCATTGAAAACACCAAGAATTCCCATTTCCTCCAAAATTTCCGTGATCTTATGAAAACGTTTAAATTCAGTAGGACGCAAACGCATTAATTGATCATTCAAATCAGCATCCGCAGAAACCACGAATTTTTTACCTACAAAATTGATCAGAAATAAATCACCACATTCATCCACCCACCGTTCTAAAACCTGGTGCTTATTATTAGCATTAAATTGTGGTAAATGACCAAGAATAAAATGACCTTTTGGGCTTGGTAAATCCGATATTTTCTTAAAATGGGGAGCTATTGTCATAGTTTGTTAGTTTGGGCTAAAACGAAAATAGACAATTATCATTATAATGACTAATTGTTTAACCCTAACTATAAATTGTACATTAAAAAATTGAATCCATCAATAAACTTATTTCCAAAGGCTCAATACCAAGCAAAACACTCTACTCTCACACTTAACACTTCACACATAACACTATAAACTTTTAATTCCATATCTTTGCCCCGCATTATGAATCAGTACAAAAAAGTTGCCTTTTACACCCTTGGATGTAAGCTGAATTTTTCAGAGACATCAACCATTTCACGTAATTTTGAAAGTGAAGGCTATGCAAAGGTTGATTTTACTGATACACCTGACATTTTTGTAATTAATACTTGTTCTGTAACAGAAAATGCGGATAAAAAATGTCGTCAAGTCGTCAAACGAGCGCTAAAAATTAATCCAACTGCTTTTGTCACAATGATTGGCTGTTATGCCCAATTAAAACCAACTGAAATCGGTGGAATTCCTGGGGTTGATTTAGTTTTGGGTGCCAATGAAAAGTTCAATATCCTAGATCATGTAAATGAATTGGAGAAAAACGATATAGCGAAAGTAGAAGCCGTTAAAATTAAGGAAACCAAAGATTTTGTGCCTTCATTTAGCATGGGAGATCGCACACGCTCTTTCCTGAAAGTACAAGACGGTTGTGATTATTTTTGCACATTTTGCACCATTCCATTGGCTAGAGGAAAAAGTAGAAATGCCAGTCTTCTAGAAACAGTTGCCGAAGCAGAAAAGATTGCCAAAACAGCCATTAAAGAAGTTGTATTAACAGGTGTTAATATAGGTGACTTTGGTCAAGGTGAATCTGAAAATTTCTTTGACTTAGTGCAGGCTTTGGATAAAGTTGAAGGAATAGAACGCTTTCGGATATCTTCAATTGAACCCAATTTATTGAGTAATGAAATCATTGAATTTGTAGCCAATTCTAAACGATTTGTACCGCATTTCCATATTCCATTACAATCTGGATCAGATGAACTCTTAAAAGCCATGCGCCGCAAATATTTGAGCGGATTATATATTGAACGGGTTGCAAAAATTAAAGCCTTAATGCCTAATGCTTGCATAGGTGTAGATGTTATTGTAGGTTTTCCGGGAGAAACGGAGGAAGAATTTATGACAACTGTTAATTTCCTGAAAGATCTCGATATTTCTTACCTCCACGTTTTCACTTATTCAGAAAGAGCCAATACAACGGCTAAAAAAATGGACAATGCAATTCCAATTAACATTCGCCGCGAACGCAGCAAACAATTGCAAATACTTTCAGAAAAAAAGCGCCGTGCATTTTATGAAACCCAACTAGGCAAAACTGGAAGCGTACTTTTTGAAGGAGAAGAAAATGGTAGCGTGATGAACGGCTTTACTGAGAATTACGTAAAAGTTAAAATCCCCTTCAACCCGAGTTTGATTAACCAAACTGTTAAAGTAAAACTCTTAAACATTGATTCTGATAATTTGGTTAATGTAGAATTGTTAGAACGAATAGTTGTGGGATAAAAAAAAACTGCCCATCCGCCTAAGGCGGACAGACAGTTTCTAAGCTTTAAGAGGCGAATCGCCTCCATTAGTCATAGATAAATAAATACGGCTGAGCAGCGCTTGAATATGGATGCTCCCAAGTTGATTTTACAGTTGGCGAACTTGCGCAACAAGTGCTACCTACCATTGTTGGTGCGTATCCTGACACGCAAGTTGCCCAAGGCACTTGAACTTTCACATAATAACAGCTTAAGTCATAAGGTCCAAAAGTATCCGTTACCAATGCAAACTCAAAATGACCGCCAACTACAGCGTTCACCAAAAACGTTGAATTGGCAGGCACAGCAACGTTGTGTGTAGTAATGCTACATGCACCGTCTACTTCATATAAAAGGACGTACATCATGCAGTCAGTTTCATTAACAACTTTAATGCTTGGTGGTTGCGCCATTGCGCCAAGTGCTGTAAATAATACAGCAAATAATAGTACTAATTTTTTCATAAGATTTTAATTTAGGTTAATAATTGATAGCAAGTACAGAAAATTATACGTTGAAAACAACGGTTAAAACACCTAATTCAGTATCTAAAAGCTGTATAAAACACTCATTATCAGTGAAAAATTTGAGAGTATTCATTACTAATACCCCCCGCTACCGTCTAGTCCCAACCTATCTAAAAAACTGCTTTAATTTCAAAATTGGTGTTTCATAATATTTAAAACTCAGGTGTGCTAACAAATAAGTTGTTGCAAAAATAACCGCAAAATACAAGATGTACCCTCCTATTCCATCCGTCCAACTCATATTCTTAAAAAAGATAGACCAGTAATAAATAGAAATACAATGAAACATATAAAAACCATAGGTGATCTTACCTGAGTAGGCAAAGAATGGAATAGCATCCGCTTTAAAAAAGGAACGTTCAGCATAAATTTGCTCTAAGATTATAAAGGCAAAAATAAAGCCTGGAATGATACGCTCAAACGTAAAGAAAAAGCCATTCAAATAATGCCCTTCGTATACTAAAAACAACAAACTGGCAGCATAAAAAACAAGCAATTGCCAGCGCTTAATTTTCTTAATAAAAGGAATAATCTTACCCTCAAAAGCCAGCAAACCAATTATTCCACCAATCGCCAAATCCGACATTACCGAAAAAGTATGAAAATACAAGGTTCGTGGCTCATCCAAGTGCAAATAACGAAAAAGTAAAGCGAGCAAAATAACCGAGAAAAAGAAGAAATAATACGTACGTTTTTTACTGAATTGGAATACGCCAATTAATACTCCCCAAGCTAAATAGAACTGCTCCTCCACCGAGACAGTCCATGTAGCAGATAAAAAATTGATTGGGTCAATTGGACCAATAAGAATCTCATCAATATTGCTTAAAAAGAACAAAAATCGCCAAAATTCGTGCTTGGTTTCAATGCCATAGGGCAAATGCTGAAAAATAAAGAAACCAAAAAGAACAATTAAGAAATAAAGCGGCCAAACCCGCAAAAAGCGACGGACTAAATAATTGAAAATATTAATTCGTCCCTTATTCGCTGTCTCCCAAAGCAATAAATAGGTAATTAAAAACCCACTTAAAACAAAAAAGAAAATAATCCCAAAATGGCCTTTTAAAGCAAGGGTGGCATACTTTTGAAATGGAATGGAATGATAGAAATCACCCCAAATTTCACGTTCTAAAGTTACCGAATGAAATAGAATCACCGCAATTGCCGCAAAAAATCGCAAACCGTTCAGATTCGGAAAAAATGGTTTTTCCAATTGGGTATTATTGCCTTTCATTGAAGCCGAAAATAACAAAAAAAACCGCCTTAGAAATGAATCCAAGCGGTTCTTTTAAATATCTAAGAACTTCCTTTTTAAGCGTCAGTTCGAGTAATTCATTTTGAACTTCAGATCGAATGTTAATTTTGAGCGTCAGTTAAAAGGATTCACTTTAAGCGTCAGAGTGATTCTTTTTGACTGTGTCAAAAAGAATTGTATCGAGATTCTGTGTTAATATCCTAATAAAAATATGATTATTTTTAAACTTCTAAAGGAAGATTTATTCTATCCTGCGTAGGGCTCGGATTTTTCTGGGCTCTACTTTTTTCAAAATCAA
>WTCE01000045.1 GCA_013138735.1 Crocinitomix sp.
GACTCCTTAAAACCATAGCCTCGTTTACTAATTTCTGTTGAATTCATAATTTTGTTTTTGAATTCTATACGTATATTAGAGAAATTAGAAAAAGCTGCCGCTGAAAGCGGCTTAGTTCAACATAATAAGTAAAAATCATTTCCATCTCTTTTTGCCATCTCTCTTTCCGCCAATTTACGTGTACAAAGTCCTAGGGTGCCAACGCGCGGGACGGACAATTATCGCAGGCTTGACCAGCACACTTTGTGGCGCCATCTAAAATCCCTATCTTTAGGTACTATGTTACCAGCAATTAAGAATATGAGGAAATCACAAAAAATATTCGCTATTGGAATTCTTTTCCTAAGCATTACATCTTGTAAACCAAAGGTTGTAATTGAAGACGATAAAGGAAGTAAAGTTGAATTCGACATTGAAAGTATAGAATTGACCTCAAGCGAAAAAGAACAAGAACAAGATAGACTGATAATTGAAGAAGTAGAAAGATTTATTGAAACCAATAAGAGTGATGTTGTTCTCAATTATTTGTTTTTATGTGATACTTCAATGATAGAAGTGAACAGGAAATATGATGTGAACCACAAAATCAGTAATATATCAATTGGAATTGGAAAGAATGACGTGAGGTTGTCAGCAGTACCTGATTCATATAAAATTGCTGAAGGTCCGGTAGCAACCTATAAAATAAGTAATGATAGTTTGGGAAGATTTGCTAGCTATTTCCTTGACTTACAGTTGGACGAAAACTATAAGATAAAGTCCTTTAAAGGAACATTGCGATTTATGAAAGATAAAAACGGGATTGAAAAGCTATCTTTTATGAAAGAAATAAACCCGCAAGACAAATACTTGATAGAGATTAAATTAAAAAACAACAAGTGGTAACAATTAAGCTCTAATGAATTGCGGTAAGGCCGCAGTTCTTTGGAGCGTGTGTTGTGCTTAATAAAAATGAATAGAAATGACACTTGAGGATTTAGGATATAATAGCGAATTAGAAGAATACAGAAAAGAACATAATCTTGATGGTTTTGGAATTGGAAGAGTCATTTCAGAGCATAAAGACCGCTTTATTGTAAAAACTCACGCTGACGAATTTGAAGCAGAACTAATTGGAAACTTAAGATATTCAGCCAACGACAGGAATGATTTACCTGCCGTTGGAGATTGGGTAGCGATTGCTGAATATGATGAAGACAAAGCGCTTATTCATGCTGTGTTCCCAAGAAAGACAAGCCTAGCAAGAAAGGCGGTTGGTAAATTGGGGCAAGCACAAATTATCGCAACAAATATCGATTTCGGACTTATTGTACAATCCGTAAATAGAGATTTTAGTGTAAATCGATTAGAGCGCTATTTGACAATTTGCAATGCCTCGAAAATTGAACCAATTATTGTATTAAGCAAAGTAGATTTGATCAATACTCAGGGATTAGGTGCGCTTTTAGATCAAATTAAAAAGAGAATAAATAATGTCACCATTTTTGCAATAAGTAATCAGTCTCAACAAGGGATTGATGAAATTAAAGCCACTTTGATTAAAGGTAAGACCTATTGCTTATTGGGTTCATCTGGGGTTGGAAAATCTACACTATTAAATTCACTTACGGGTCAAAAATTAATGGAGACTGGAGAAATTAGTGAAAGCATAGACAGAGGAAAACATATCACAAGTCATAGAGAATTAATCATTTTAGAAAATGGAATATTAATTGACAATCCAGGAATGCGCGAAGTTGGAATAACGAATGCTTCTGACGGTCTTGAGATGACTTTCGACGAAATCTCAAAACTCGCTCAAGAATGTAGATTCAATGATTGTTCTCATTTAAATGAAAAAGGATGTGCTGTATTAGCCGCACTTGAAAAGGAAGAATTAGATCCAGATGCCTACGCCAATTTTATTAAAATGACAAAAGAACGGACTTACTTTGATTCTTCAGCAGAAGAAAAGAAACAGAAGGATAAAAACTTAGGTAAGTTGATAAAACAACATAAAAAAAGAAGAGATAATAATAAATACTAGACACGGCAATGCGCTATTCTACTCGCCCGAAGCTACTAAACCGATTTTATGTATTTTAGCTCAACCATCCAACAAAAAACCTAAACAAACAAAATGGGACTACTTGACTTTTTAAAGAAAAAAAACAAAGGAATTGCAGCCGCTAAATTTAATTCAGAACAATTTCAACTTGAATTAATGGCGGTAGCATTGTGGAAAATGAAAGAAAGTAATAATCCGAACAGTGCCATTAAAGAATTAAAAAAAGTGGGATTGAATGAGGAACAAGTTCAATTAATATTGAAAAAAACCAAGCAATTTGAAGCGAATGAAAAGCCAAATGATTTAAATAAAAAGGGGATAGATCAAAACACTTTTAATTCAGAACAATATAAAAATGAGATCACGGCATTGGCTCAAACAATCTATTTTGAAAACAATCACGATTATAATATTGTCAAAGAAAAATTAACGCAAGAAGGGCTTAATCACCGCCAGTCTCGTATGATTATCGAAAATCTAAAAAGCGTTAATTCAAAAATGGTTAATGATTTTCAAGGTGAACTTGATTCGGGAAGAATTACAGAAATAAAAATCCAACCAAATCCTGATCATAAAAAAGGAACTTCCGATAAAGACCAAGTTGATAAATATATTGGCTACGGAGCATACCAAATGAATAGAGGTGATTTAGACAATGCGCTTGAACTTTTTGACAAAGCACTCGAACTGGATGATAAAGCCGTTTTAGCATACGCCAATAAAGGTACTTTATATTCGAAATTAGGAGATTTGAATGCGGCGCTTGCTAATTACAATAAAGCAATCGACATTAATCCTAAACAAGAGATGTTACATACTAACAAAGGACTTGTTTTGGATGATCTAAATAGACTTGAAGAAGCAATCCAAGCATATGAAATTGCCCTTAAAATCAACCCCAATGATATTCAAGCTTTAAATAATTTAGGAATCAATTATGCCAAACAAGCTGACTTTAAAAAAGCGTTGGACTGTTTTGAAAAACTATTAAAATTTGATCCTAAAGATAGTGATGCCCTCTTGAATAAATTGAATACCTTAACTAGGGTGGACATTGAAAAAGGAAAAGCATTCTATGAAGTTTTGAAAGTTGAATTAAAAGACAATGAAGAAATCCATTACGCGATTCCAAATGCCTATTTCGAAACGAATAAGCACGATTTAATAGACAGTTATTTTGACACCGAAATTAAAAAAGGGAATCAAAGGTTTCAAATGTTCAAAGCCCATTTTTATTATACAAAAGACCAAAATAAGGCCGTAGCTATTTATACTGAAATCATTAAAAATGAACCTAAAAACCAGGAAGCCTTAGAATATCGCATGCATTTGTTAAAAGAATTAAATCAGCATGACGCTTTAATGCAAGCAATAGAAGAAAACTTGGCAGCTGACAGTTTAAATCCAAATGCCTTATCCTATAAAACACAACTGTTTTTAGAGAAAAACGACACAGAAAATGCTCTAGAAACAGTAAAAATATTATTTAAAAACTTTCATCAAGAGCAAATTTCTATTCAATTAATATTGGATGTTTTAGGGCGAATGGATTTTGAAAAATCTCTCAATGAAATCTCTCTTTTTGAGAAAGAATTAGATCAAAATGCAGCCTATCAACTTAATTATTGCAAAGGATTGCATTTAAAAGGTTTGAAGGAATATGATGATGCCATCAAAGTCTTTGAACAAATAAATAAAATCCACCAATTTGAATGGAACTATTACCAAATTGCAATAATTAAAAATTTACAGGGAAAAACACAAGAATGCCTCAACTATTTAAAAACAACATTTGAACTTTCACCTATTTTAAAACAAGATGCGAAACAATACGCTGAGTTACAAAACCTTTGGGATAATTCAAAATTCATTGAGCTCACGAAATAGTAATTATCAGAAAGCCCTATTTCATAGCACACGATTAAGGAAAATCGAACATAACAACAGCACTAATAAAAAGCCTTTGAAAATCATCTATTACATCTTGCTTATTAGTCTGTTCTCATCTTGTGGTTTTCAAGAAAAATGTCCAGAAGACCAATATGTATATGAAGAATGGACCATTGAAGATTACTCTATTAAAAAAACGCGCGTTAGCGGATGGGCAGGACAAGCCACGAATGTATTCTCCCTGTGTTTAGGCGATAACTTAGTTGATCCAAGAGGGTTTAGACGGATAAAGGACACTTGTCAAATTGTGTTTTCACCTTCAAATGATCAATATTTAGAATTTGATATCTGTAGTTCAGATTTAACAGAATACAGACCCGAAAAAAAAACAATTGATTATGACAAAGTCAATTCAATAACTATGTATTCAAATAAGGAAAACAAATTGAAAACCTTGGCATCTGACGATTGTGAAGAATTAATAAATGATTGGAATGAGAGTGAGCCAAGTAGCTACAGAAACAAGCACATTGATTCTATTTTTTATCCAACCTTTGATTATGAATTAAGGGTTTACATGAAAACGGGAATGCGAGAGTTTCGGACTTTTAATTACCTAATAAATGATCGAACAAACTGGGTCTATTGCATGGGGATTTGCACATCTTCAAATCTTGATTACTTCGAAAAGATCTGGCTAAAAAACTAAGCCAACCAAAAAATCAAGTTGCGCTCTATTTCGTATTTTAGACTAACTGTTGAGTAACACATAAAAGTGAAATATAGAATAACAACATAGGGTTACGCACTTAGATGTCGAAAATAGCAGAACGTAAATAGTTTACGTTCTTAGGAGTCATATTTGTTGAACAAAAAAGTTCAACTATGCGCATATTAAAAGAATTATCAAGAAAGGAATTCATAAAAACCTTAGGAACGAAGGAGCAATGTATGGAGTACCTATCGAAAAACAAATGGAATCGAGGATATAAATGCCGTTCATGTGATCATTCACTTTTCATAAAGGGAAAGCAGCATCAAAGTCGCAGATGCAAGAAATGTGGTTATGATGAATCACCAACTGCACATACCATTTTTCATAAACTTAAGTTTGGATTGGATAAAGCTTTCGAAATGATGTATGACATTACTACAAGCAAAAAAGGAGCAAACAGTATTTGGTTGGCCGAACGTTATGATGTTGCGCAGAATACCGCATGGTTGTTTCGCCAAAAAGTTCAGATAGCAATGCAAAGCAGTAAAACTCATCCTTTAGAAGGCGAAGTCCATGTAGATGAATTTGAAATCGGAACTCCAAAAAAAGGTGAGCAAGGAAGAAGCCAATCAGAAAAGAAAATCAGAATTGTTATTGCACTTGAATATCGAAAAGGAAAATGTGGCAGAGGCTATGCTCAGATAATTGAAGATTACAGTAGTGAATCTCTCCGATCAATTTTCACCAACCACATAAAGAAGGACGCTAAAGTATTGGCAGATGGATGGTCTGGCTACAAACCTTTGAAAAAGGAATACAAAAACTTAGAGCAAGAACTTTCCGATCAAGGTCGAAACTTTCCAATGCTTCATAATCAAATTAGAAATTTCAAGAATTGGTTGAGAGGCGTTCATTCGTACTGTGATAAAGAATATTTACATAAATACATTGATGAATATTTTTTTCGATTCAATAGAAGGAATCACAGGAAATCAATTTTGACGAAGCTAATCGACAGAATGACAAATCTTAAACCTATTACCAAAAGGGAGATTCAAAATCTCGCGACTTAAGTGCGTAACCCTATAACAACATTTAAAACATTGACTGGAAAAATTGAGTTTATTGACCTTGGCGATCATGACTATGGTGAATGGATTATTTATGAAGACAACGTGCCCCATTTCATGTGGCTTGTTTTAGAGAGGATTCGCGCTCTGATACATTAATTAAGGATTTGATTGAGAAAGATAATTGGACAATTGAAAAACTACTCGACAAGATTAATCAAATTGATAATCGAAATTTGACTTTGATCAAAAAACCTTTAATTGGAATTGAAATATCAGTTGAATTAAAAGAACTTAAATTAGATTCATTGCCCTTTGAACTGATAAACCAGATAAAATAGGCATCTAAAATCATCCGCACATAATAGTCTAGGCTTTTTAACCAACTTCTACAAGGACATAGTGAAAGCGTATATACATTCAAACGATCTTGAATATCTTGAGAAAAAACCCGGTTTTCACACCGTAAAATTGGGACTTCAACCTAAAAAAAGGCGATTGAAGAAAAGCTAATGCGAATCTTTACAAAAAATAATTTGGATTGATTTATGTACTTTTGATTTATGAATGTAGAATCTTATAACGCCCATGAATATATCAAATGGATTTCTACCTTAAGAGAAAAAATCCAATCCGCACAATTAAAAGCTGCTGTTAATGTTAATAAAGAGCTTCTTTCCCTTTATTGGGAACTTGGAAAATCTATTTCTTTAAAAATTTCTGAATCAAACTGGGGTTCATCCGTCGTCGAACAATTAGCAAAGGACTTGAAAAAGGAATTTCCCAATCAGAAAGGATTTTCCAGATCAAATCTATTTTCTATGAAACAATGGTTTGAGTTTTATTCAACTTCAAATAACGATATTGAAAAAATCCAACAGCTTGTTGGACAAATTCCTTGGGGACATAACATAGCTATTATAACAAAATCTAAATCGACCGAAGAAGCCCTATTTTACTGTAATAAAATACTAGAAAACAATTGGTCGCGAGCAGTTTTAATTCACCAAATATCATCCGACTTCTATAACCGAAAAGGAAAAGCAATTAATAATTTCAGCAACACGCTACCTGATCTTCACTCAGAACTGGCAGAAGAAACGCTTAAAGACCCGTATAAACTTGATTTCCTTGATTTACAAGAGAAAATACTTGAAAGAGACATAGAGGCGCAACTTGTAAAACATATTACTTCGTTCTTACTTGAACTTGGAGCTGGATTTTCATTCGTAGGACAGCAAGTACCAGTTAAAGTTGGTGATCAAGACTTTTATATTGATTTACTTTTTTATCATATAAAACTAAAGTGTTATGTTGTAATCGAACTGAAAGCAATAGAGTTTAAAGCAGAGTTTGTAGGGAAAATGAATCTTTATTTATCAGCAGTTGACGACTCAATGAAAAGCGAATCCGAAAATCCAACAATTGGACTTTTATTATGTCAATCCAAATCAGAAGTGATTGCGGAGTATGCGCTTAGAGGAATGACTCAACCTATTGGGATCGCTGAATACGAATTGTGTAAAGCGCTTCCAAAAAACTTAAAATCTAACTTGCCAACGATTGAGAAAATAGAAAAAGAACTTGCAACTACACTCGCTAAAAAATCTTAGTCAACCTAAGTCTGACGAAATAGTAGTGATCAGAAAGTCGTAAATTCCACAGTAATTTCATACCGGCGAATAAGGAAAATTTAACAAATGAAAGTATTAATTTTTATCTCGTTTACCGCTTTACTCTGCATTTATGCATGTTCTGACAGCGAAGAACAAGAGAACAGCATTGAAAATTCACCTATTCCTTATGACACAACAGGAATGTCTCCAGTAGAGATCTATTTTACCTTAATGATGAAAGAATCAGATTCTATAAAGGATGTACTTTCTAAGAGGGGCGGTTCAATTCTACATGCCTGTTATGAAGGTACCCAAAATACTGCCAAGCTTAATTTTAGAAATAACGGTGAATTTGATATCTACTGGTCGACTGCCTTTGGTAATAGTCTTTACCAAGGAACATATACCGAAATGGATAACATTTATTTATTGAAATATGATGGAGAACGAGCCGAAAATTTTGGGAATGAAATATTGCTCAGTAATGGTCTTTTAATTCCGCAGGACACATCCATTCATAGGGGTTGTACTTTTTACCTTGGTGATTGCAGAGGCGCTAATTGAAAGAAAATAACTTAACAGATGAAAATTACTATAGTATAAATGCGGGGTATTGTATTGTGGCATTAACGACAAAGGCGCTATATTAGGACTTGGTAAAATATTTTTTATGGAAAAAGGACTACTAGAAAAAACAGGGAAACCGCTCGATCATTGGATCGGAATAGTACAGGCATCTAAAATTGAAAAACACAAAGCAATAATGGATTTCCTAAAATCGGAACATGGTTTCAGTCATGGATTTGCAAATTTTGTTGCTCTAAAATCGCGAAAAGCTGACGCTGGTTCAATAGACAATGTAGACTTACTCATAAATCAGTACAAAGGAAAAGAGCACTTAAAATCAATCTATGACGACCTACTTTCTAAGGTCAATGAATTTGGAACTGATATAACAATAACACCAAAAAAAGATAGTGTTAGCTTTATTCGAAAGAAACAGTTTCTATTAATAAAACCAGCCACTAAAACGCGAATTGATATGGGGTTAAAACTGAAAGGCAAAGCGCTCACAGAGCGTCTTGAGAATTCTGGTCCATTTGGCGCAATGTGCACACATAGAGTAAAAATAAGCGCATTAGAAGAAGTTGATGCTGAACTTCTTGAATGGATAAAAGAAGCTTATGAAAAATCGGTATAATTGAATAGAAATAATTGGGCGTTCCAATAAGCAATAGAACATAAAATGCTTTTCCTATCTACTAATGACTAATTTTTCAATAGCACCAAAATGTTGAACAATGAAAAATTAGTTCGTTACCTTGCAATTTAATCCAACTAGTTTCAAATCCAATAATCAAGCAATCACAATAAATGAAACAAAGCTTCACCTATTATATTACACTATTTGTTATTAAACTAAAAGGTTTGAAAAAGGCCTTTAGTCAAGACCCAATTGATTTCAAAAAAATAAGAAAAGAAGACGTTTACCATCCAAAAGGGAAATTCTTCAAGCAGAAACACGTCCGAAATTTTAAAATATCAAACACGGCTATAACCGAAGTCGGACAAAATAATGGAGCCAAAAAACTATTAATATTCATTCATGGTGGTGCTTTTATTTCTGGTCCATCAAAAATTCATTGGGATGCTGTTCAAGAAATCTATAAGGCCACAAATCAGACCATTTGGTTGTGCAATTATCCAAAAGCTCCTGAAAACAAGATTTCAGAAATATCAAAAAATATCGATTTAATATACGCTACTGCTTTAGAGCAATATCCAGCCAATCAAATTTCAATTATTGGCGACTCTGTGGGCGGAACTTTAACTGCAGCCTTAACACAGAGACTCGTGAAAAATAAGATTGAATTACCCAATAAAATCATCCTTATTTCTCCTGTTATGGACGCCAGTTTATCTAATTCTGAAATAGAAAAGATAGATCCTATTGACCCCATGTTATCTAAAGCAGGTGTGCTTAGTGCAAAAAAAATGTGCGCCGAGAATGATGATTTAACAAACAGTATGATTTCGCCTTTGTATGGCAGCTTTGAAAATTTTCCGCATACCATTTTATTTATCGCCGAAAATGACATCACTTATCCAGATCAAAAATTGGCCATTGAAAAATTAAATCAAGCCAAGGTTAATCTTGAAGTCATTGTAGGAAAAAACATGCCACATATTTGGCCATTTCTTCCAGTTATGAAGGAAGCAAAAGAAGCGTTGAAAGAAATAATTATAAGGTTGAAGAATTGATTTGTCCTCTAATTGATGGATTCAATTGCTATAAATAAAGTGACAAAAAGTCAATGGCACGCGGATAACGCAGATTGAGCAAATTTTCACTGATTTTTTTATGCAAACGATTCAAACATATTTACATTCTTAGATCTGCCAATTAGCTGCCTGATCAGTGTTCTCTATATTCTCATTGTTCTATAATCGTCAACATTCTTTGAGATCAGCTGGAGTTCATCACATAATTGTTTAATTTAATGATTTGATATTAACCCAAAAATATGTCAGACAAAGAATTTTTACATACAGGACTTACCAATAAAATTATCAAAGCATACTTCACGGTTTACAACGAGCTAGGATTTGGATTTCTCGAAAAAGTGTATGAAAATGCCTTATTTCTTGAACTCAGATCTATGGGATTATTCGTCCAAAAGCAAAAACGCATTACCGTTTTTTATAATGAGACAGAAGTAGGCGAGTATTATGCAGACTTAATTGTTGCGGATAAAATTATTATTGAATTAAAAGCTATGGAGTCGCTTTGTGAGGAACACGAATATCAGTTGACCAACTATTTAAAGGCAACTAAGATCGAAGTTGGATTGCTTATGAATTTCGGTAGGAAACCTGAATTTAAACGTAAAATATTTTCAAACAATTGAATGATAGACTGACTGACTGACTGACTGACTGACTGACGCATAGTCAATGGCACGCGGATGACGCTGATTGAGCAGATTTTCACTGATTTTTTTTGTAATCCATTTTAGAATTTTAAACTCTGTGATCTGAGCTATCAGTGTTCTAAACTGAACGACTTTGCCAATAATCAATGGCACAGAGATAGTACTGATTCTCACGGATTTTTTTGTGCAAACTATACAAACATATTTGCACGATTAGATCTGCGTAAAATCTGCCTGATCTGCGTTATCAGCGTTCTATAGACTGAATACTCAATGGCACACAAAGTGCTTTTCCTTTCGACTAATGACTAGTGACTAACGACTATTACTTATTGCCCAATCTCTAGCCTCTCAAAATAAGCCCTCATCAGCAACATCCTCGATCCATACCAAGAGAACATTTCACCATCTACCAAATGAACCTTCGCGTTTGTGAATTCACGAAACTCCTCCAGATGCTCGTCCTTAAAAGGAAAGGGCTCTGAACTCAATAAAATATGATCGGGATTGAGTTGTGAAATTTCCTCCTTTGTGATTTCTTGATAACGTTGCTCCGGGTCTGATATTAAATTGGTGAAACCCAAACGTTGAATGATATGACCAATAAACGTATTTGGTCCAACCACCATATACGGCTTTGACCAAATAAAATAAAGCACCGTCCCACTTAATTGCGGTAAACTTTTAAAATCTGCTTGAACTATTGAAGCGAGTTCAATTGCTGCAGCGTGTCGCCCAACCATTTCCCCAACATCCTCAATCATTTCGCAGGCATCTTCCACATTAAAAATATCACTCATATAAACTGGATAGTCGGCCATTAAGCGATCCAGATCTTCTTTTGAATTTTCTTCTTTATTGGCTATAATTAAATCGGGCTTTAAGGCTGCCAATTTGTCGAAACTGACATTTTTGGTGCCCCCTACCCGTGTTTTATTCCGAAACCATTCATTGGGATGGATGCAAAATTTAGTAATGCCTACAACCTGGTCATCACAGCCTAAATAATAAAGTAGTTCTGTTTGGGAAGGTACCAAAGAAACAATCCGCTTTGGCGTATTTGCCAAGCGGATTGTTCTATTCATTTGATCTCTTAATTCAATCATTTACGCTATTGCGTTGATTAAGTCATGTCTTGTTACAATGTGATGCACACCTTCGCCCATATCGATTAATACAGCTGGCACTTGCTTATTCACATTTTTTGAAATTTCTTCAATTGTAGCATTTGCATGCAAAACTGGTAAAGGAGCATGCATCACCTGGCTCAACGGAAAATCCATTGTTGCCGCATTCTCGATAATAGCTTGATATAAATGAGAATCATCAACAAATCCAGCAATCACACCATCCTTTGTCACCGGAATTTGTGAGATATTATATTCCTTCATTTTTGCAACGGCGTGAGAAACTAATTCCTCAGAACCACACATCACTAATTTTTTATCTCCATGTTGCCCAACTAAATCAGCAGCATTTTTAAATCCTTCATCTAAGAATCCGCGTTCACGCATCCAATCATCATTAAACATTTTACCGACATAACGACTTCCGTGGTCATGGAAAAGTACAACAACTATGTCGTCCTCTGTAAACATATCCTCCATTTGCAATATACCTGAAATCGCAGAACCTGCAGAATTCCCAACAAAAATGCCTTCTTCTCTAGCAATTCTTCTTGTCATTACGGCCGCATCTTTATCCGTCACTTTTTCAAAATGATCAATAATAGAAAAGTCCACGTTTTTTGGTAATATATCTTCTCCAATTCCTTCTGTGATGTAAGAATAAATTTCGTTCTCATCAAAAATACCCGTTTCGTGATATTTTTTAAATACTGAACCATAAGTATCGATACCTAATATTTTAACATCAGGATTTTGCTCTTTCAAATATTTCCCTACACCAGAAATTGTTCCACCGGTTCCTACACCAACAACAAAATGCGTTATTTTTCCATCAGTTTGATCCCAAATCTCAGGACCTGTTTGTTCGTAATGCGCTATTGCATTAGAAGGATTATCATATTGATTTACATACCAAGAGTTCGGCGTTTCAACTGCCAATCTTTTCGACACTGAATAATAAGATCTTGGATCATCAGGATCAACGTTTGTAGGACAAACAACAACTTCAGCTCCAACGGCTCTAAGAATGTCCATTTTCTCCTTACTTTGTTTATCACTTAAAACACAAATTAACTTATAGCCATATTCAATACATGCTAATGCCAGACCCATTCCTGTATTACCAGAAGTTCCTTCTATAATCGTTCCACCAGGCTTAATTAAGCCTTGCGCTTCGGCATCTTTAACCATTTTCAAAGCCATTCTATCCTTTACAGAATTTCCTGGGTTTGTGGTTTCCACTTTCGCCAAAAAAGTTCCTTTAAGCGACTTTGTAAGTCTATTCAACTTCACCAATGGCGTGTTTCCTATTGTCTCTAGAATATTATTGTAGTACTTCATTCTCTTGTATTTGTGCGTGCAAATTTAGTTAATCTCATCCAGTCTTTGAGGCGATTCCAAAAAAAAGAGGTTTGTATGATTACAAACCTCTTTCTAGCGGGATTAAATCTTGATTATTTATAATCGTTCTAGTTCATTAATTCTCTGTTACGGACACGTTTTGGATCTGTATCACCCAATCTCTTTCTACGATTTTCTTCGTACTCAAAATAACTTCCGTCAAACCAATAAACGGTTGAATCATTATCAAATCCCTTACATAAGAAACCAAATTCTAGCCCAGGCCAGCAATATTCTAAATGAAACCTGCAGTATTCTAGTTTATGAAAAAAGGGCATATTAAATGCACTAGATTTGTGACAGCATTGACCCAATACGATTTCCATTTTTTGGAATAATCACAATGACTAACTTATTTATTTGACATAATACACCAAGGATTATTGGTTGAAATAGAACCAATATATTCCATATAATATTGCGCGATACAACAAAGATGGGAAGCCGAAAATTTCTTTGTTAAGATAATCAGAGTAGGCAAAATTTAAATATCAAAATTATGAAAACGATTAAAAAAGCAAATATTCTTTCGACTGAGGAACAATCATTATTAAGAGGAGGTAGAAGAATCTATAAAATTGGAGATAAAGTAGTTTCTAAAGAAGAATACAAACAAACTGTTCAAGACGCCACTGGCAGTGCTTCTGAGCATTAAAAAAAAGATACTCCCCTTCGGGGGAGTATTTTAATATGATGATTTTCAAATTAATAACCCAACTCGTTACCAATGAGCTTCATTTGGGTAGATTAAATCCGTATAATGCAACTATTGTATTCAAGACTACCAATGAAATATCGTTAAACGATAAAAAACGATTTTGTATTATTTTAGATTTAGTGAGATCCTTAATTGCTCATTCTTTACTAAAACAAGAGGGGCAGAACTTGTCCTTATTTGGTATCACATATAGTAATCTGGACAACGATCAGCTGATGAAAATTCTTGCAGATAACATTCCTAATACCAATGATTATTTCAACTTTATATTTAGTAAAATTGATAATGCAATTGCCTTTAAATCAATCATAAATAAGTTAGACGAAAAAGAAATAATGAAACTATTTGAGGATGCAGAACGAAAATTACTCCTTTCTAAGTGAAAGAATTACAGATTCAAATATTGAAACGGATCTTTTTTTACTAAATTCCGATCCTATTTTTGTTACAGCACCTCAGGCTGATGATCTTAAAAGGGACGAGCTACTCTTAAAATTCAAACAACGTGTCTGGGAAATTCCAGACAATTACTGTGACGAATTAACGCCATATTACTCCATCTACTATGATGAAATTGAGGATAACACATCCTTTTTCATGCATGACATGATATATCAAGATCAATTTAAAAATAGAATGCCATTGGAAGATTCGCTTTCGTGTAAGCCAACGCTATCTTTCAGAACCTTAATATATGACAGTAATAGCCATATCAAGTTTGGAATCCCGCTCTTTTACGGGAAAATGATGCGGCTAAATTCAAAAAATGAAGTCTTGACCTCCCTTTACCTCTCCGATTATATTCAAAGTTTGCCTAAAATTAAGAAGCTCGACTTTTTTATGGAATTTAAAGGATACAGTATGCTTAATCTAGAAAATTTTAGCGTTTCTTACAGAAAAAGAGAATGCCTTGAAGAAATAATTCCCGTGAGCTGTTATTTCAATAAAATTTTAAATCATTCGAATGGAAATGCCAGTGACAGATTGGAACGAACCTTCCATTTTTTATCCAATTTTTTCCATGATTTTAATGGGATCTATCAAGATTTGAAATTGGCTGGATTGGGCTTAGAAATTCACGGACAAAACCTTTTAATAAAATTGGATGCAGAAGGGATTTCTAAAGGAGAATATGTTTATCGTGATCTCGGGAATTGTACTATAGAAACCGAAACACAAAAAAAGCAAACAAGTTTGAATGATTATTATAAATCAAACTATACTTACGATTTTGATGCAAGTAAATTAGCCGATTCAAATTATTATATCTGGCAGAATTACAGGACCTTTTTTTTATGTTTTTTCATCTATAATTTAAACGAATTTGTTGTCCGAGAAAAGCTGCGTATTAATGTCTACACATGGTTCGAAAAAATGATTGAGGAGCTACCAGAAATAAAAGGGATTTATTGCGCCGAATGACTTTTTATAAATTCATAATATTCTATTACGATAACCCAATTTAACCTGAATTTTAACCGTAACACACACCAATCATTGGATTGATTCCAAAAAAAAGAGGTTTGCATAAATACAAACCTCTTTCAAGCGCGATTAAACGCCCAATTTTTATATGTTCTAGTTCATTAACTTTCTGTAACGGACACGTTTTGGTTGTGTATCGCCCAATCTTTTTCTACGATTTTCTTCGTATTCAGAATAACTTCCTTCAAACCAATAAACAGTTGAATCATTTTCAAAAGCCAAAATATGTGTACAAATACGATCTAAAAACCACCTGTCGTGAGAAATAACTACTGCACAACCTGCAAAGCTCGAAATCCCTTCTTCCAATGCTCTAATCGTATTGACATCCAAATCATTTGTTGGCTCATCCAGTAACAAAACATTGGCCTCTGTTTTTAATGTCATGGCTAAATGTAAGCGATTTCTTTCTCCACCAGAAAGAACGCCTACTTTTTTACCTTGATCGGCACCGTTGAAATTAAAACGGCTTAAATATGCGCGTGAATTAATTTTCTGATTGCCAATTTCAATATGTTCAGTTCCACCTGTCACCACTTCAAAAATTGTTTTTTCAGGATCCAAATCTTTATGATCTTGATCAACATAGCCGATTTCAACCGTATCTCCCACTTTAAACTCTCCATCATCAGGTTGTAATTCATCCATAATCATTTTGAAAATCGTGGTTTTACCCGCACCGTTTGGCCCAATAATTCCAACAATACCTGCCGGTGGCAAATTAAAGTTCAAATCATCATACAATAACTTCGTATCAAAACTCTTTGAAACTCCTACGGCTTCAATCACATTGGTTCCTAAACGAGGACCATTAGGGATTGGCAATTCTAATTGCTCATCACGTGCGGCACTATCTTCACTTAATAATTTATCATAATTACTTAAACGGGCTTTGTTCTTGGCATGTCGTCCCTTCGGATTCATGCGTACCCATTCTAGCTCACGCTCTAATACTTTTCTACGTTTGCTGGCTTGTTTTTCTTCACCCGCCATTTTGGTCGTTTTTTGATCTAACCAAGAAGAGTAATTTCCTTTCCAAGGAATCCCTGAACCACGATCTAATTCTAAAATCCAACCAGCTACATTATCTAAGAAATATCTATCGTGAGTAATTGCAATTACTGTTCCGCTATACTGCTTTAAATGTTGCTCTAACCAATCTACTGACTCGGCATCCAAGTGGTTGGTAGGCTCATCCAATAATAAAATGTCAGGGTTTTGAAGTAAAAGACGACAAAGCGCTACTCTTCTTTTTTCTCCACCTGATAAGGTTGCAATTTTTTGATCCTCGGGAGGACAACGTAGCGCATCCATAGCACGTTCTAATTTACTATCCAAATCCCAAGCGTCTAACTGATCAATTTTTTCTTGAACAGTTCCTTGGCGCTCAATTAATGCATTCATTTTATTCTCATCATTCATCACGGCTTCGTCCATGAATCCTGCATTGATTTCTTCGTATTCCTTCAATAAATCAACAGTTGACTGCACCCCTTCTTGTACAATTTCTTTGACCGTTTTTTCGGGGTCAATGATTGGTTCCTGAGCCAAATATCCAATTGAATATTCGCTGTTAAAAACAACCTCTCCTTGATAGGCTTTATCTAATCCTGAAATAATTCTAAGTACGGTAGATTTACCCGAACCATTCATCCCTATAATCCCGATTTTGGCTCCGTAGTAAAAGGATAAATAAATGTTCTTTATAATTGGTTTCCCTTGAGGCGTTGTCTTGGACACACCCACCATTGAAAATATAATCTTCTTATCGTCTGACATAATTTATAGTTCTTTTAATGAATTCGTGATTTTTTTCATATCGGATAAATATTCGGCTCTAGAATCGGACATGGTCCAATCACACACATAATAAAGCGCCGATTCGCTTTTATAAAATTGAATGTAATAATACATTCCTAATCCCGTTTCGGGTAAAACACCATCCACTTCGTAAGTAATAGCTTGCATCCCATTCTTATCTTCAATACCACTTCCAATTCTATTCACAACAGCATCATCAACTGCAATTTTGATTGCTGTAATATAGGAATCAGCATAGGTCTCCAGATCCGTAACACCATAAGCAATAAGGTCTGTTGGATTTTCGCGCATAACGACAATATAATGTTCCTTTTCATCACTTCCATATTGAAGTGCTGCAGAGGGAACTCCTAAATTCATCTCTATCATGTAAGAAGGAAGTTCCATTGTAAACTGATCATTGATGTTTTTTTCCTCAAATTCTACCGCGCATGAACTGAAAACTGCAACGAGTAAGAATAAAGTGAAATAAACGTTGTTTTTCATAGAGATGCGCTGAAAAGGTTTAAAGGTTTTCAAAAATACGAATTTTGCTTCATACTAAAGCAAAAGCAAGGAACAGATCTAAACCTCTTTAAATGAGTTAATAATTTTCTCCATTTCATATTCAAAATCTTCGCGTTGCGAATCAATACACCAAGTTAAAATTTGATAAAAAGCATTCTCTCCTTCTACAATTGCCATTTGATAATACAATAGAATCTCTCCATTATTCCCTGTCAATGTTCGCGATAATTCGTTGCGAACACAATCTAGTCCATGCAGGCTATCTACTTTAGGTTCTTCTGTCAAATTTTTAAATCCATTATTATTTCCTAATAATGCATTAACGGCATCATTTCTATAAATCATGGCATCAAGCTCACGTTGTACCGGATATTCTGCAATCAATGACTTGCGTTCCATCAACACAATTAAATAGTGCTCCTTTACAATCGAAGTCCCCATTGTGTCGAGTACAATTTCCTCAACATATCCATACTGCGCAATAGCAGTTGGATTTAATTCATCCATTTGCATCATTGGTTTTGGAACTGCCATTTCAAAATAATTTCGCCAATCAGTTGTGTCCGTTGGATCAGGCTCATTTAAACCGTTCATCAATTCATTCATTTCATCCAACTCATTGATTTCAGATTGATCCTGACCATTGACATCAGAATCAGCACTGCAGCTTGCCAAAAACAGGCTTATTAAAAAGGTTGGAAGGATAAAATAAAGTTTCATTATTCGGTAAGATTTAATGATTGAAATAAGCGCAAATTTACTGAAAAAGAAGGGATTTAAGACTAGACTTCTAAAAGCTTTTTGTAACGAATTACTGTTTCTTTTACTAACGGGTTAATGACTGTGCGAAAATGATATGCAAGTACGAAAGAAAATCAGCATTAAAATTCTTATTTTCGCAGAAACTTTTTTAAATGAATATCGCTCTTTTTGGGTACGGAAAAATGGGGAAAGAAATTGAGGCCTTTGCAACTGAGCGAGGACATCATATTTCTGCACGCATTGATAGTTCCAATCCCAAAGAAGCATTCGATTATAGCGATACTGATGCAATCATTGAATTTTCGAAACCAGAATTTGCCGCAGAAAATATTCGCTTTGCGATTGATCGGGCCATTCCAATTGCAATTGGTACCACAGGATGGTATGCAGAGTTGGATGCGCTGAGTACTTATTGCGCTTCAAATGAAGGAACAATGCTCCACGCCACCAATTTTAGCGTTGGCGTGAATGCTTTTTTTGCTGTGAATCGTTATTTGGCAAAAATCATGAATGAATTGGATACTTATTCGGCAGAAGTTGTAGAGATTCATCATACAGAAAAATTAGACGCGCCAAGTGGAACAGGAATAAGTTTGGCCGAACAAATTATAGCAGAACACCAACATTATAACAGTTGGGAAAACAATAAACCGACCGCCTTGGAAAATAAGGAAGCACTTTCAATAGAATCGCTTCGTTTACCAAAGGTACCCGGAACACATGAAATAAAATACACGTCTGACGTTGATACTATTGAGCTAAAACATACCGCACATAACCGCAAAGGTTTTGCACAAGGAAGTGTTTTAGCGGCCGAATGGCTCATTGGTAAAAAGGGTGTATTTACAATGCAAGACGTTTTAAAATTTTAATATGGAATATTTAGGATTAATAATAGGCTATTTAATTATTGTGCTAACACCAGTCTTTGGGCTTTGGTTTAAGTTTTTACCGCGGACTGATGTTCCAGCTTGGACGGCATATATTCCGTTCTATAATTATTTTGCTGTGCTGCGAGCATGCAAACAACCTTGGTACTGGGTTATCTTTTTATTGATGCCAGGCATCCAGTTTATTATGTGGGCGGCTATTAACGTAACCGTGATTCGTAGATTCGGCGTTTTTGGAGCAAAAGAAACGGTTTTAGGGATTTTATTTCCCTATCCTGTATTTTGGAAAATTGCCAAAAATGAAGCAACTGTTCCTGTTAAAGATACCAATTGGGACATTCCAAAACAAGTAGATGCGCGTGCACCGAGTGATCATGTTGCCTTATTCTTTGCACTACCAATTATTGGACATGCAATTGCTTGGCCGATTTCAAAATTAGGTTTCAGTAGAAAATCTGGAAAAAAATCGATTTTTAAAGAATGGGGAGATGCCATTTTATTTGCCCTAATTGCAGCAAGTGCCATTCGAACTTATGTTTTTGAACCATATACGATTCCTACTGGATCAATGGAGAAAACATTAATGGTGGGCGATTATTTATTTGTAGAGAAAATAACCTTTGGAGCACGTGTTCCAATGACGCCATTTTCATACCCTGTAGTACACAATAGTTTTGCTCCACTAATGAATGTCAAGTCTTATGTTGAGATTCAAAAAATACCTTATTCAAGAATACCGGGACTACGATTTGTAGAACGAAATGATGTGACCGTATTCAACTTTCCGGCAGGAGATAGCGCTTTGAATGATCCGCGAATGCCTTATGGATTGATTGGACATACGTATGAGCAAATTTTGATGGATGAAGCTTATTTAATGGCTGTTCGTGACGGATTAGATGTGAACGGATTTGAGTCCAACATGGCCTACTATGTGAATTATGCAAGAAATAATTTTAATGACGGAAGAGTTGAATGCCGAATACTAGATGATGATGATAAAAAAAGAAAGTATACAGCAATTAACGGAATTCTAGATCGACCAGTTGACAAACGAGAGAACTATATTAAACGTTGCGTAGCCATATTTGGTGATGAGATACAAGTAAAAAATAAGGAACTCTATATAAACGGAGATTTAGCCTATCAAGCGCCACACATGCAGTATAAATATGCTTTACCAGGCCAGGCATACCATGACCCTCCTTACTCAGAATCTGAAGACAATTATTATCGTGTAAATTTTGGATGTGGTGTTCGTGAATTAGGGTTTGATGATTTGGGTAATGTTACCATCCCAATGTCCAAAACTAAATATGCCGAATTGAAGCTTAAATATCCAGAATTGAGACCTTATTCTAAACCAAAAGGTTATTACAAGGCTGAATTAGATAGATTGGAATATACGACCTACTACCCTATCTTCCCTAACAATAAACAATACGATTGGTCAGAGGATAATTTTGGTCCTTTAAGGATTCCGGCAGCAGGAGATGTTGTTGAATTGAATCATAAATCGTTGCCAATTTACCGCAGAATAATTACTGCTTACGAGCACCATACGCTTGCTGAAAAGGCAGATGGGATTTATATCGACGGTAAAAAAGTAAGCACCTACACCATAGAAATGAACTATTATTGGTTGATGGGAGACAATAGAAACAGCTCAGCTGATTCACGTTTTTGGGGCTTTGTTCCAGAAGATCATATTGTGGGACGTGCTGCATTTATTTGGATGTCGAAAGGACAAACAGAAGGTGTGCGTTGGGAAAGAATCTTTTCAGGGATTGATTAAGTCCTAAAAGATGTTTATCGCTTATATTCTAGCTTGTTCAGATGGAACTTATCATTTGGGCATTACCAATAACTTAGAAGCACGTGTTGCTTATCATGTTGATGGCAAAAACGCGAATGCATATACTTTTGCAAGACGACCAGTTCAACTGGTTTTTCAAAAATCATTTAGTGATATTAGGCAAGCAATTGCTTATGATGCAGAACTGCAAACTAAAAGCGAGCAAGAGGTTGCGCAAATTATTTCAGGTAAACTAGCTGTTAAAATTGAATCAATAGCGCCTATTGAAACTACAGAAACCGCACGAAAACCCATTATTTTACCCGTTAGTTATTTAGGGAACTTGGCTTATTTTTCTAAAGTCAATACGCATCAAGAAGTGCTTTTGGATGTGAACGAACGTTTTCAAAAACAAAGTTACCGCAGCAGATGCACTATTAATTCTGCCAATGGATTGCAAAATTTGGTCGTGCCACTTATTCGTCCCAATGGCAAAGAATCACTCCTGCATGAAATTCTAATCAGCTATACACATGATTGGCTAAAAGATCATATTAAAGCCATTGAAAGTGCTTATCGCAGAGCACCATATTTTGAGTTTTATGGAGAAGAACTAATTGCGGTTTTACAAAAAAAGCACAAACGATTAATTCATTTAAATCTGGAGTTAACTACCTTTTTTATTACTAGTTTTGGAATAGATGCTACTGTCCGATTTGCAGATTTAGGCGAAGAAAGCTCCATTGCTTTGAAAAATGAAATGCTCCCAAAAGCCAGAGAGAACTATCAAGTTAAACCTTATCGACAAGTATTTGACAATGGGAGCTTTGAAAATAATTTGAGTGTGATTGATTTGCTTTTTAATTGTGGTAAGGATGGGGTTAATCTTATCGGTTAAAACTCAAAACCATCTTCCTTTTCAATAAATTTCCGAGTTTGGAAGAGCATATAACCATAACTCAACCCAAAACTATGTCCTCGAATGTCGCTGAATTTTGACTTTTTAGCAAGATTATACCCATAACCTAAATAAATATCCCAAATTCTTAATCCCACAGTTGGTAAAAACCCCATTCCTACAGACCCATCATAATTTGTTAAAATTGATGGGCTCATCCTTCAACCCATACATGGTTTCACCCAAGAGATTTTCACCTGAATAAAATTCAAATTCTTGTGTAAAACCTGTGTTGGCTTGGAATATAAAGAGAATGAAATAGAATACCTTACTCACTTTTCCAACCTTGGCGACTTGGTGTATATGGCACTCCTGCAATATTCATTTGCTTTTCAAGTTCTCCAATACGCATAATCAAATCATCTACTTTCTTTCGGATTTGAGCATACTCCACTTTTGAAATTGCCAATTGTTCTTTTTGCGTGGCAGTTGCATCTGACGTTGAATACCAACATTGGTAGACTATTGTTTCTAATCTTCCACCAGCACTTGGCAATGTTTCAACATCTCTGTTTGATTTATGATAATCACCCCAAAGGCTAAGATTAATGTCATGCATTAATTTTTCCAAAGCTTTTACCTCTTTCATCCATTTAATGTCTGCATTTGGATATTGCTGAATGGCTGCTTTAATATGACTCAACGTACTTTTTGTTTCATTCAACTGATTAGATGTTCCTCTCATTTTTCTTCTCACTTCAGACAATTCACGTTTAAAAGCCAAATTATCCTCCGATTGGCGCGCCAATGATGAGTTTTCTAATGCTTTTACTTCAAACGATTGTGAATTGGACACCTTTGAAAGCACACCATTATCACTCAAATACATTTCAACCGCATAGCTTCCAGGCAATGCTAATGGTCCTACATCAGGATTGCTATACCTGCCAACGGAACCTGAACTTGTTTGAATCGGGTTAGTACTTGGGTAACGCAAATTCCAAGTAATGCGATTAATCCCTTCACTTGCCGCAGTTTTTAATTTCTGCACTTCATTTCCTTTATCATCTTTAACTACAAACAATAAGTAAGCAGCCTCGTACGTGTCTTCAGCTACAAATTCGTCGTAAGTCGGATAATCGATATCGCCGCCAGCTTCCTTGTCTTTTTTCTCTTTAGTTCGGCGTTGATTTCCCAGTGAATTAGGTGCATCTTTTAAATAATAAGTAAACGTTGCTCCAAATTCCGGATTGGGTGTTGCAAAGTGAGACGCTCCTTGTGAACCTGTCCCTCTTAACCCAAGCGGATTAGACTCAACATATTCTAATGCCGTTCTGATTGGGAATATATGAGCGACTTTATCAATTGTTTCTTTGTTTAAATCACGTAAGGGTGCATAATTATCTAAGACATAAAAGCCACGTCCAAATGTTCCTAATACTAAGTCATTCTCTCTTCTTTGGATAGCAATATCACGCACAGCAATAGTTGGCAATCCGGTAGAAAGTTCTACCCAAGTTGTGCCACCATCAACTGTAAAGAAAATTCCAAATTCAGTTCCTGCAAATAATAAATTAGCATTTACGTGATCCTCAGCAATGGCATAAACCGAACCGCGTTCAGGTAAGTTCCCAGCAATGCTAGTCCATGTATTTCCTTTATCCGTACTCTTTAATAAATAAGGTTTAAAATCTCCCTTTTTGTGATTGTTAAACGCCGCATAAACCGTTCCTTCATCATGTTGCGAAGGAATAAGCATATTCACATAAGTCATATTTGGAACTCCTGGGAAATTGTCCTTTTTATTCCAAGTTCCACCGCCATCTGTTGTCACTTGGATCAATCCATCATCCGTACCTACATAAATTAAGTCTTTATTTTTAGGCGATTCATCCATAGCCACAATATTTCCAAAAATGGTTGTGGACTTATTTTTCATTACCGCATCAGGTGATTGTACCTCACCCATTACTTTCATTTCATTCCGATCTAGTTGTCGCGTTAAATCAGGCGAAATAGTTTTCCATGAATTTCCTCTATCTGTACTTTTAAAGACTTTGTTTGCTGCAAAATAAAGTGTTTTATTATCATGATTTGAAAGTACCAGTGGTGCATCCCAATTCCAACGATATGCTTTTTCTCCTTTTCCTGGCATGGGTTGAATCCCTATTTTTTCACCACTTTTTCTGTCATAACGCACTAACCACCCGTATTGTGCTTGTGCATAAACAATATTCGGATCTGATGGATCAATTTGAGATTCGAATCCATCACCACCGTTAGTAATATACCAATCAGAATTTTGAATCCCAGCGTTATTTATTGTTCTTGAAGGACCTCCTAATGAGTTATTATCTTGTGTTCCGCCGTATACATTATAAAACGGTGCATCATTATCAACAGATACTTTATAGAACTGTGTAATCGGTAAGTTTTGTTTGTACTGCCATGTCTTAGCATGATCCCAAGTTTCATACAAACCGCCATCACAACCAACAATCCAATGGTCGGTATTTTCAGGATTTACCCACATGCAATGATTGTCAACATGTTTACTTGTTTCACCAGTTGCTACAAATGTTTTACCGCCATCAATTGAGTGATGCAACCATGTATTTAGACTGAAAATTTTATCTTTATTAATTGGATCGCAATAAATTTCTTGATAATAATTACCACTTGTTTTATATGAACCTCTTTTCTCCCAACTAGCTCCCTTATTGGTAGATCGGTAAAAACCTTGACTTCCTTTTTGAGCCTCAACAATTGCATAAACATAATTTGGATCAGCAGGTGAAACTGCTAAACCAACACGTCCCATCTTACCCGTAGGTAATCCACTTGTTAATTCGATCCATGTTTTTCCGGCATCTTCAGATTTAAAAACCGCACTTTCTTCACCACCTCCGATATAAGTAAAAACATGACGTCTTCTTTGATGAAAGGCCGCGTATAAGATATCTGGATTAGAAGGATCCATCACTAAATCTGCCGCTCCCGTATTTTCAGAAACCGAATGAATTAATTCCCAATTCTCTCCTCCATCAATTGTTTTATAAACACCTCTTTCTCCACCAGCAGACCAAAGTGGTCCATAAGCAGCAACATATACCACATTTGAATTACGCGGATCAACAATGATTTTTGAAATATGTTCTGAGGTTTTTAGTCCCATATTTTTCCAAGAATTACCGCCGTCTAACGATTTATAGACACCGTCACCGTAAGCGACAGAACGCTGGTTGTTATTTTCACCTGTTCCTACCCAAACCGTTGCTGTTTGGTTGGGATCAATAGTTACACAGCCAATCGAATAAGAATCTTGACCATCAAAAATTGGATCGAACGTTGTTCCATGGTTGGTTGTTTTCCAAACCCCACCTGAAGCAACTGCCAAATAATACTCATTTGGATTGTTCGGGTTTACGGCCATATCTGCAATTCGACCCGCGGTTAATGCAGGACCAATATTGCGCCAACTTAAGCCTGAAACTAATCCAGAATTTATCAATTCCTTCTTTTCTTCAGCATCACTATTTTTGTCCTTATTTTTTTGAGCGATTGAAGGAATGGTTATTAACATTAAAGTAATACCAATCAATAATTTTTTCATCTTGTCTAGTCAATTAATATGAATAAGCGGTTGGGCAATCTCAATGTATTCGGGTTATTAATTCAAAACCACGAATAAATCGACATAAATTTACCTAAAAATATATGGTATATACGGCAATTAGGCAATAAATCGGATGAATGCGTGAAATTTAATTTCAATGGTTAATTAGTGTTTGTTTATAAAGTTCGATTTCTAGTTCAAACACCAATATTTATGGACAGAGGTTATTCCCCTTATTCAATCACTAACTTCTCAGTAAACACACGTTCACCAACAAGCAGTTGAATATGATACACCCCCTTAGCCAAATGTGCTACAGAAATCACATTATTGTTCGAGAAGTTCAGTGTTTTTTGATTCAGAACTTGGCGTCCTTGCGCATCATACATTTGAATTGAAAAGACTTCATTACTTGCGATTGATGCATTAATTTGTAAGTGATCTTTGGCTGGATTTGGATAAACTGAAACCGTAAATTCGTCCAATTCAGAAATGCCGTCCGCCTCGCGCACTTTTATAATTACGGAACTTGTATCATTTGGACAATCCCCGTTAATTGCGATAAGTGAGACTAAAAAGTCTCCCACGGATTCAAATGTATGCCAAGGAGATTCATCAACAGAGGTTCCTCCATCTCCAAATGTCCAATAATAACCATCTGCGTTTAAAGATGTGTTTTCAAATGTTACCAATCCATCATCCAATAAAACAACATAGATACTTGGCTCAAACAATGCTGTTGGCGGATCATCTAATTCTACAAATACATTTTGGATGAGTGTATCAACTCCTCCAGGACCAGTTGCGACAAGTGTAACGGGGAAAATACCCGAAAGAGCAAATTGTACATAAGGATTTACTTCAGTTGAATAAGAGGGGGTTCCGTCAGGAATAAACCATTCATAGGTTAAAGCGTCCGTGCTTCCATTCTCTAATTGAATAGAATCTAATCCACATAAATTAGAATGATCGGCAATAAATTCGGCAATTGGTACTTCAGTAGGTTCAATTAGCAATTGTCCATTAGAGTAGATAGTGTCAGAAAGCAAGCCTGCACCATTTTCTGACGCAACAGAAAAAAAGTAAGTTTCTCCTAAGGTTAAAGAAAGTCCTGTATGCGTCACGGTATCAGCATACCAGTTGTCCGTCCATACAACCACATCAGTTGCCCCGATAGAAGTTCCAATTGCATACCAATAACGGGCTAATCCAGAATTTGGATCAGTAGATCCCCCCCAGTTTGCAGCCAATTCAGTATTTGATGTAGTGGTCGCAATATCTGCATCCACCCCATCATTTAAATAAGGAATGCTAAGTGGTGGTGTCCAATCAATATCTGCTAATTGCGAAGCAATAGTTGAAACATTTAAAGCGGAATCAATAATGATTGATTTAATTTTAGCCGCTGGTGTATATGGATCTGCATTTTGATAACGTGCATCCCCAGCTGGTCCAACAAGAATAACCCCTTCTTCTACTCTATTCTTATAAACCTTAAAATTATTCACGTTATAGACTGAGCTTCCCGAACGGAATGAAACTGAATTCCCTTCAGTATAAGGCGAAACATCTGTCCAAGAAAGCACATGTGCATTATTTACCCAAACATGAATTTCACCTGATATTTTATCATAAACAGTTTTAAAATCATACCAAGTATCTGCACTAAAGGCATATTCAACCTCATCAGAAAGAGTAAACTCATCATCAACAACCTTATAAAGTTGAATTTTGTCGTCATCTTCGCGAAACCATACAAAATATGAATTTCCCCGATTCAATAAAGTTGGATCATCACACATAAAGTGGAACCCTGCTCTTTTATCATCAGCAATACCTCCAATTTTACCAGACCAATGGTATAAATAACTGTCCGCATCATCCTGATTTAATTCTGCATGGATATTGGTATTATACAAGTCCTCATCTGTTTGTTGCAATGAACTGGCAGAAATCACCCATGTACCTGTTTCACTTGTCCAATCGGGGTGAATAACAATATCAAAATTATCTGAGAAAAAACCGCGGTTATTATTCGCTCGCCATTCAATTCCATTATGATCAATTACTTGATAAAATTGATAATCAACTCCTGAACCAGCCGAATCATCCAAATCTGTAAAGGCCGCTAGAAAATCCATTGTGTACCAATCATCTTCTAAAATAACTTCTGTATAGGGCGCTAATTCATCCCCTTCTCCAGTACCTTCAATTGAAGTCCATTCTATTTCCCAACCCGTATCCGTTGTATTACAATCTGATCTAAATTCAATTAAAATACTCCCTCCTGAGGAGGTAATAATATCATCTATTTCTTCACCCGTATATTCACCAATTAAAGGCGCGTCTACATTGACTCCATCATAAATATACATAAAATCCCAATCCAACTCAAGACTAAAACTAACTACATTTAAGGTTATTGAGGCGGCATCAACAGGTTGAATAAGGTATGAAAACCGTTCGTCATCCTCATAATTATCAGGTGCACCGCCAGAATCAAATAAAACCCCGGTTGGGCTTGTATATACCGTCACAGGAGGGGCACCGTTTATTAATTGATAATAATGTTCCCAATCCCAATTGATTCCAGGGTCAGTATGAGAAGCTCCTGGGAAATGTTGATGACCTTTAATTTTTGTGCAAGCACCCAATGTTAACGTACCTGCAGTTGCTGGACCTTTAAAGGTTCGCAAAGGATTAATTCCATAACCACTTTCAGTAATGTCGCGCACTAAATTTGCTGATCCTACATACATGGCTTCGGTATACCAAATTGGATTATCGACATACCCCTCATGCTCTATTCCAATCGTGTATGGGTTTTCAGAGCCGACATGCCATCCTTTATCCGCTTCTTCAACCATTTGCGTAATTTGCCCGTCAGAAGAACGCGCCACGTAATGATATGAAACATTTGAAAGGCAATTTTGCGCCCATGAAATTGCGCCAGCATATGATCCTTGAATGGTATGAACTGTCACCGCTGAAATAGCTGTGCCTCCACGTGAACTATAATTGCAAGCTGGAGCAGCATCCCAAATAGCAGGTCCGTACTCGGCAGATCGATTCATTTTTTTAAACTTTCGCAGTCCGTCGTCTATAACTTCAGACGGTGTTATATAAATTGACTGCCCTGATAAAACTCCAAAATTTTCGGCTCCATAAATGGCCGTTAAATCAATTGTTCGTTCTGGTAATTCAAAAAGTGTTTGATAGGTTTCGTTATTTAAAAACTGAAAGACCTCATAAGTGAAACAACTCAAAGCAAAATCGCTTGCAGCATTTTTATTCCAAGGAATTTCAGATAGTGTTTTTAGAATTTGATCATGCCCTTGAAAATCATCTGTAGCAACGGATTTCCGTTCCATTATTCGCGCATATACTTTTGCGTAGGCCATTATATTAACAGCAGCATCACTTTTAATCTCACTAATCGAAAAACCAGAAAGCCCTGAAATGTAACTTAAATTATTATTGAAATATCCTTTTCCATCTTCTGTTAAGCCCATTACTCCTTTTACCTGAGGAATACCTGAACATCCGGCATTATTTCCTTCAATGTGTTGAATTCGGGTTTGAGCAAAAGCAACACCTTCTAATAATCCTTTAGGAATATCGGGATAACTTGCATAAGCAGCCTCAAAGTCGTCGGCATAATGATCTGGATCAAGATCTTGTCCGAACGAATAAAGTCCTATTAAAATAAAAATAAGTGTGTAAATACTTTTAAGCATAGTTTGTCAATTGGTCTTCTAAAATAGTGAAAATTGCTACTGAAACCGAAAAAAAAGTACAAAATCTACCTGACTGGTCGATTAATAGGCTCCGTTAAATTTGCGAATAAACCACTCTACAGAAAAGAGTACCACAATTAAGAAGAAGAGCCATTTATAATCAATCAAATCATCAAATTCCTTTTCTTGATAAACCACCGTGACCATATCATCCCGATTGTTGATGGCAGTTTTCAATTCCTCAATTTCAGTTGGAAAATAAAATGATCCAGCTGAATTAGCAGAGATTGTGCGCAATAAACGGTGATTGGCAACTGAGTTTAAATATTCGATTTTAATTTCTCGCACCAAGAATGTTCCACTCTTAGAATAACGTTGATCTTGAAAAACGGTTGAAGCCGTCCAAGAATAAACGCCTTGCTTTAGTTTACCCAAATCTAATTGATAAGCATTGGCTGTTTTTACAAAAAATGATTCAAACTCGTCTCCATCTTCATTTGAAAATTTAAAACTCACTTCAGGTTCATTCACCAAATCAAAGGACTTATTGTAAAGTTCGGCTTTAATCAAAATGGCTTCGTTCTCTGTGTATTCATTTTTCAAATGCACTTTAAAAGGATCCTTATTTTCCTTAACCGCCAAGTATGTAATTATTTTCCCAAAGAAGTCGCTAAAGTTATCCGTGTTTTTATTTTTCAACTGATCGTACAAACGCCATCTCCAAATACCTTCGCCCATAATAACGCCATATCTGCTTTCTTGCTTTTGCGAAAAATAAATGAGCGGCTTGTCTAAGGTGATACTCCCCACACGTTGGTAGGCTAAAATTTCAACGGCATCACTAAACTTATAATTGCCAAAAGGTGCCTGCAAAGGTGGTGCATTTGAAAAAACTTGAATGCTAGCAGATGACACTAAAATTTCTTTATAATTAGGATTATGTGCAAATCCAACCTCTTCAACATCTGAACTTGTTCCTGTAAACCCTACTTTCAATTTTTCTAGCGCTTTCATATTGGATTGGCCACCCAGTATAAATAATACTGGCCCTTCTCCATTTTCAATATATGAATTTAAAACGCTGCTTTTGTCGTCATAATTATGCACGATTACTAAATCATAAGGTGTTAAATTATCCACCTTGTCAATTTTCATCACGTCCACTTCGTAATTTTTATTATTGTCAATCACAAATCGAATAGCGCCAACATCAGGATGTGGTCCTTTAGTGGCGATTAGAATTTTTTGGCGGCCGTCTATTACCTCAATATAAAAATTGGCCGAATTGTTTTTAGTACTGTATTCATTATCCACAGCGCTTACAACAGCTCGGAATTTTCTAAAGCCTAAGCGGCTTGCTGTCAATACGAATTGCACTTTCACTTGTGCCTCATCACTATTAAAAGTAATCCGTTCTTGCTTTATTAATTTATCTCCGTCATAAATAGCAACACTTACATTTTCACTGTTGCAAAGTGATTCAGAAATAGAAACTTCAACAGGGAATTGATTGCCCAAAAAGGCAATTTCATTGTGGTTGACACGATCCACACGAACATCCCGCACCAAACTGGTATCGCCCAATCCAATTGTGAAAATTGGTAAAAAACTCTTACGCGCAATGGCATAAAGCGGATTGGCTCCTGTATTGTAAATGCCGTCAGACGCTAGGACAATTCCTCCAATATTCCGATTGGTGTACTCATCATAAATGCCATTAAACACAGCAGATATATCAGTTGATTTACCGGCATAATCTGCCTCAAAACCAGGTGATAATGAAGCTGAAAAATCGTAATTAATGACTTCAAAACTTTCTTCTAAATCACTTGAAAATTGATTTAATTTTTCTAAATATTCGGTTTGATAATAGGTTGAATCCTTTGACAATAAAACGGATGCCGAATTATCATTCACTATAAATAGCAGTGGCTTTTCTTTTCGCTCAGTAAAATTTTCTAATATAATTCCCAGCAAAAGAATAGCAATTACAAAAACCGCAATAAATCGAAACACAGCCAAACCCCATTTAATCGCCTTACTTACATCTTCCAGCAATCTATCTTTGCGATAAAGAATAAAGGTATAAAGGAAAGCGAGCAGCACAGCTACCAAAATCCAAATGGGATGATATGTATATAAGAAATCCAAGGAATTATTTCTGCTAAAATTAATCAAATAGTTTTTTACCGAATACAATTATTTCGTTTTTCGCTTTCATATTGATTCAGCATTCGTATTTTTATCGAAATTTCGAATTGAAATGAACTTTTTTCAACTTTTAGGACTTGGATATAAGAATTATATCAAGGGCATTCGCTTCTTGATAACACACAAGTTATATTGGTTTGTGTTATTTCCGTTGGTATTGTTTGCAGGGATATATTGGTTAGGGCTTTATTTTTCAGGTGTAGAAACTAGAATTGCAGAAGAAATAGGTGAAGACGCTCAGAAAATAGAATCATTGAGAGGCTTAACTTGGATTACCATTAAAATGTTATTCTTTGATTCGCTCTATTTAATTTTCACAAAATTCACCTTATATATTGTTGTAATTATTTTATCTCCTGTACTTTCCTATTTGTCAGAACGCATTGAAAATATTATTGCAGGGAATAAATATAAATTCAATTTAAAACAATTGGTAAGTGATATTAAACGAGGCATTAGAATTGCCATGCGTAACATTTTTTGGGAATATTTTTTCATTGTAATTGTTCTCGGTATTGCTTCCTATTTTGGAGGAACAGCAAAAAACATCCTCGCTTTCTCTATTCCAATAGCAATAGGATTTTACTTTTACGGCTTCGCCTTTATCGATTATGTCAACGAAAGACGCAGACTAAATATTCAACAAAGTATTTATTTCGTATCCAAACACAGAGGATTAGCCATTGCGATTGGTAGTATTTATTCCATTTTCTTTCTTTCCTTTTTCTACGTTTTTAGAGGATATTCGAAATTACCAACAGACACAAGCACACAATTACTCTGGGGAACAATTTTAGTTATCACCTTTATTTTAGCGGCAATTGCGCCTATTTTAGCAATTACGTCTGCAACACTATCAATGCACGAGTTAGTTGATTTAAGCAAAAACGAACACGCCTTGCGAGATGCCGAATTGGCAGCTGAAGAAGCAAAAACTATAGCTGATAATGATGAAGGTCTATCAGAAAATGAGGAAGTTGCAGAAGATTTGGATCAGTAATTGTTATGCGTTAGCTCGAAAACATTATTTTTATATTTTATAAAATGAGAAACATGAAATGGATATTGGCTTTATTAATTTTTACGAGTGCAGGATACAGTTTTGGAATGACCCCGCCGGATTCAACTGCAACTGTCTTTGAAAAAGGTACAGCCAAGTACTTAATATCAGAAGGAAAACGATTTTACAACGAAGGAAGCTACCGCATGTCCTTAGTGAAGTTTCGTGAAGCTTTGAATAAAGATAAAGGAAACGCTGAAGCAACTTATTGGTTAGCAGAATGTCACCTAGCGCTTGGTAATTATGAAAAAGCGAAAATGTACGTTCAAAATGCGCTTGGTATTGATGATCAAGTTGATGTAGAAGCCCGCAACGTTTTAGCGCTTTGTCAGCACAGAATAGGAGATTTAGATGAAGCTATTGGAAATTATAAATTGGCATTAGCGCCACTTTCTGATCTACGCTCAAAGGAATTGCAAATTCAATTTCACATTGAACAATGTGAACGCGCAAAAGAATTGATGGCTGCACCAACGGACATTTCTATCAAAAGAATGACCAATAATATCAACACTGCATTTGAAGAAACTGCACCTACGATATCTCCAGATGGCAAGGCATTTTATTTTGTGTCGCGCCGTGCAGATAATAAAGGTGGTGGAATTAGCCCAGGTGATCAGCGTTATTTCGAAGATATTTATGTGAGTTTATGGGATGAAGAAAAGAAAGATTGGGGAGAAGCAACTAATTCGTCTGACTTAATGAACAGAGTCAACACAAAAGGAATGGATGCAATAAGCCATATTTCTGCTGACGGAAAAACGCTTTATATGACCGTTAATACCATGACTTTAAAATCGCCAAAACCTAAAACGCGAAGCTCGGATGTTTTTTATTGTAAACTGAACCGCAAAGGAACATGGAATTCTCCAAAACCGATTGGTAAACCTATTAACAGTTTATATTTTGAGGCTGCCGTAACTTTAACTGCTGATGGCAACACTGCTTATTTTGTAAGTGAAAGAATTGGTGGTGAAGGAAGATCAGATATTTGGGTTTCATATAAGCAAGGCGGTGATTGGTCAAAACCTGAAAATTTAGGTGATGTTGTCAACTCTGAAGGAAACGAAACAACTGTTAGCGTTAGTCCAGATGGAATTTATTTATTCTTTAGCTCTACTGGTCATGAAGGAATGGGTGGATATGACGTTTATGTTACTAAAAACAACGGAGGTGAATGGGAAAAACCAGTAAATCTAGGTTATCCGATTAATACGGTATCAGATGAAACGCATTTTGTGTATCACGCCGAATTAAAACGCGCTTATTATTCGAAATTTTCTTCTACTGAAAACAAAGGAATGGGTGCACGTGATATCTTTGAAATTGACATGACTAACTTTATTTTACCTTAGTAGGAATGCGCCTTAAACAGCTAAAAGACCCTTTAGTCGAAAAATCACACCTTTTAAGAAGTGTCTCTCCATTTTCACTTATCTTTAGATCTTAGATAAACTTCCAATTTGAGCAAATACATTACATACAGCATATTAAGCTTATTCCTTATTTGCTCCATCCAATCACACGCACAAGACACGCTCAAGCAAGTCTTTAGACCTCGATTGGGATTAGGAACAGGTGTAATGACCTATTACGGCGAAATTCAGAATTATCAAAAAAACTTTACTGCAACGGTTAATCGAATTGGAGGATTGGTTTATGTCAATGCCCCAGTTTCGAAAATGTTCAATATTGAATTTTCTGCAACCTATGCTAAAATTGCAGCAAATGAACGTACCTTAAAAAGAAGTTATAATTTTGAATCCCGTATTCGAATGGGGACAGCAATGCTTTATTATAATTTCTACCCACTTTTTCAAGAAAACCGCTCTTCTTTCCATCCGTTTATAGGAATGGGCTTTTCGTCTTTCGAATTTCTATCCAAAACCGATCGTTATGACGCCTTAGGAAATGAATATTTTTATTGGTCTGATGGGGCAATAATGAGTTTAGACGAGGACGACCCTTTGGCAAGTACTGATGCTGTTCCATTGACAAGAGACTACACTTATGAAACAGATTTACGAGAACTTGACGAAGATAATTTAGGGAAATATCGTGAGCAAAGCATTTCTATTCCGCTTAGTTTTGGTGTTGAATGGCATATGTCACCCCGTTGGGATTTTAGGATAGCAGCAACATATAATCTGGCATTTACGGATTTGATTGATAATGTTTCTCCGGCTGGAACAGGAATTAGAAAGGGAGATAAAAAAAATGATCGTTTATTGTTTACCTATGTTTCTTTGAGCTATGACCTTAAGTTTGGTAAGGATGATGACGAAGAATATCCTGATTTGATGGACGAAGAAGGAATTCCTTTATACGCGGAATGGGATCCAAACGATTTTGACAAGGATGGCGTTATTGACGCACTTGATGATTGCCCTGCAACACCTATTGAAGCTCTAGTAGATGAAAACGGATGTCCTTTAGATACAGATCAAGATGGTGTTCCAGATTATTATGACGACGAACCAGGAACACCACTCGGAACTTATGTCAATGAGTTTGGGGTAAAAATGACAGAAGAAGATTTTATTGAACACGCCCGTTTATATTATGACTCTACTGGATATGAGCAACCGTTTGAAGAGTTTAGAACGGAAGTCGTGATGAATAAAGAACGGAATAAAACCTATCCTCGCGCAGCAAAAACTAAATCGGGCTTAAAATATGTTATTGTGGTGGGGCAAGAACAGAAAGATGTTACTGTCAATGATCTTCACAAATTTTTGGGTTATAATGATTATAGTACTATGGTTAAAGGTGATACTGTTTATTATACACTCGGTTCATTCGATTCAATTGAAGAAGCTGTGGCAGCTAAAAATAGTTTGAAAAATCAAGGCATTGATGTTGCTGATATCAGCAGAAATAGCGGCAATGGAGAGACTTTATTTTCTGTAGATGAAAAGATTATTGAAAAAGTTGAGCGGGTTAATATACAAGAAGGACGAGAAGGTCCAGATTATAGCGAACCTGAACAAGTTTTCCGTGTTCAACTAGGCGCTTTTCGAACAAAAGTAGATACGGAAGAACTATATCCGGACTTAGATGTGGTTTACGGAGCATCTGATAAAGACAATATTAACCGTTATTATACAGGGGCATTTGAAACCTTTGAAGAAGCGACGGAGTATCAAAAAGAATTGAATAAAAAAGGCTATAGCAGCACGTTTATTGTGGCTTATGAACAACAAAAGCGTGTAACACTTGTTGAGGCGGGTGTGGGTAAAAATAACCTCCCAGATAATTACTCTGAAACTACCGAACTAACGAGCTTTGTTGAAGAGCGCGATACGTCTGCCACTAATCAAGTTGTCGAAAATGGCACTGGTGTAGACATGAGCAAAGCTAAATACCGTATTCAACTAGCTTATTCTAAAGAAGAAATTCCAGTTGAGATTGTGGATATTCTGTACAATATTGGCCGCGTTAGACCTGTCAAAGGTAAAGATGGCTCTACTACCTACTATTCGCAAGAATATGATACAACTGAAGAGCGTGATAAAGCCATGTTAGAATTCGAAAAATACAAATTGGACAACTTAGCACCCATTATTCAATATAACGGAGAATTTTATACCGAAGAAGAATTTGATAAAAAGTATCGATAGAAATTTTAAAAAATTTCACTTTCTCAAAGACGCACTAAATGGTTTTAGACTGACATATCTGGCAAAACCTCGTTAATCTTCCTAAAATAATTCGAGACGAAAAAGTACGTATTTATACGTATAAATAAAATTTATTAAATACTAAGCACCTCATTTATAGCAGTTTATTTTTTTGTGTATTTTAGCAATCCATTTTGACCCAAACAAATTCCTATATTAGTATAGAAACACAAATTATTAACTAAAAATTTACTCTATGGCTTTTGATGGAACAGAAGGATCACAAATTACACTTGCAGATGGCGCAACAATGACAGCTGCACACAGAATAGCAAACCCTAATGCTAAATTGGGACACTTTATGGGAAAAGATATATTGAATCAAATTTTATCACAAGCTGGATGTATGGGAATACGCACATATCACGGCTTAAACTCTAACGGAGAACGAGAACTAGTTCTCGTTGGTGTAGATGCGAATGAAAACGATATGGTTTCTGGGATTGTAGCTGACAAAGCCAACCCATGCCCACCATTACCTCCAACACTTAACTCTCTAAATTCGTGAATGAAATAATTAATTTCTACACAATATTGCTTGCCTCATCAATTCTTATAATTCTTGTAGGTATAATAAATTTTAAAACTCTCAAAAGGTCGTGGCCTTTGGGGGTTTTATTCATTTTATTTATAGTATCAGTTACATCAGATATTGCTGGGACTGCCATGCAAAATCGCGGGATTCATAACCTATGGCTGTACAACCTTTACAACCTAATCGAATACTCGCTACTCGCTATTTTCTTTATTTTATTATTTCAATTTAAAAGACAAGGTCAAATCATTTCAAGTATAGTTTATTTAACTATTCTCACTTTAATGATATTTATCTCAGTAAGTCAATCATTTACTGAGCATTTTAACTCTACCTTGATGGGGCTGCAATCTATCGTGCTCATATGTTCATCCGTATTGTACTTCAGAGTTATGCTCAACAATTTAGAATTTGAAACACCTTGGTCAAATCCATTTTTTTGGATTAACTCAGCGATTCTAATTTATTTCTCAGGATGTTTTTTCATCTTTATATTCAGTGACTACAGAGATGTTACTCGAACTATTAAGATTTGGGATATTCACAATATTATTCATATTATTTATAACTTATTAATACTTATAGGATTTTGGAAAGCGCGCAAAGCTTAGATATATTTTCAATTGTCGCTATTGGATGCTCAGCAATGCTTCTGCTTGCAGGGTTCATTATTTTCTTTGTGGTACTCTACCAAAAGAAAGCTATTATTCAGCGCAATGAAGTTGAGGCTTTAAATGCCCAACATCAAAGAGACCTTCTTCAAAAAACAATTGAAGTGGAAGAGAAAGAACGCGAAAGCGTAGCCAAGAACATCCACGACGATTTGGGTGCTTTGATCAGCATCTTGCGCCTTAACAATTCGAGAACGGCAAAAAACATTGATGATAAAGCCGTTTTAGAAAAGATTCTTGAATCCAACAAAATCATCTTAAACAAGACCTCTGAAAGTGTCCGAAGTATTTCTAAAAAATTAGCCTCCCCCACTCTTATAAAATTAGGTTATGTTAAAGCCTTAAAAGAAATTTGCTCTAGTTTTAACCAGACAGGCGAAATCGCAATGCATTTTAACGACCTCATGACGCAGAATTTTAAACCTTCCGCACAAAAAGCCTCGCAACTCTATAGAGCTTCTCAAGAAATAATAAATAATATTATTAAACATGCAGCAGCAACAGAAATTAATGTATCACTTTCTAATGAAGGTTCGAGCACAATTATTAAATTTGAACATGACGGTGCAGGAATAAATGAGGCAAACGTTGTTGATTTAATTCGCCAGGACAAAGGATTAGGCTTAACTAGTATTCAAAGTAGACTGAGTATTATTGAAGCCAAAATTGAATATAGAGCTCCTGTAGCAGTAAACCCGAGTATCACGATTACCTATTTCAATGATGAAACGAAAGATTAAACTTGCTATAGCTGATGATCACATGCTATTTAGACAGGGACTCATGGCATTATTAAGTGACTATGACGAACTAAAGGTTGTAACAGAAGTTCCAAATGGTCTTGAACTGGTTAAATCTCTTAAAAACCGACCCGTTGATGTGGCTATAATTGATTATCAAATGCCCGAAATGGATGGCCTTGAGGCTACGCGCCAAATTCGGTTAAAATACCCTGACACAAAAATCATTTCACTAACTATGCATAATAGTGAGGAGTTGATTTTACAATTGTTAGATAAAGGGAGTAATGGTTTTTTATTAAAGGACTTTGATTCTGAAAAAGTGGTAGACGCCATTTATGCTGTGATCGAAAACGGATATTATTTCAATGATCATATCTCGAAAGACATGCTTCATTATGTCATGAAAAGCAAGAAACTCAAGCCTAAGTTTGGGATTTCGGCATTGTCAGATAAAGAGGTTCAAATTATCCGCTTGATTTGCGAGGAAAAAACCAATAAAGAAATTTCAGACATCCTTAATTTAAGTCCAAGAACTGTTGAAGGTTCGCGTGCAAAAATTATTACCAAGATAAATGTGAAAAATACGGCAGGTATTGTGATGTATGCAATTAAAAATAATATTATTTATTAACCTGAATTCGGTTATTAGCTTAAGTTTTTAGTAGAGTTATTAAGCTATTGATGCTAACATACGAAGCTTCGTACGTTTTGAAATTTTTTGATCTTCGACCATTTTCAAATTTAGTTTTTCTTGCGCCGCTTCATGCAATTGATTTTTTGCAGTCCATTCTAAAATTTCCATCACATCTTTAATGTCCAAATTCTCATTAAAGTTATTTAATCCATTGTCAATAGACCCTACCCAAATATCTAGGTCATAAATTGATTGACTAAAGTCCACAGCAGTTTGAATAACTTTGGTAAACAAACATTCATCTTTGATTTCATTCACAAGCACAACTTTGTCGTTTTTAGCGAGCGCAAAGAACTGAACAGCGTTTGTTGAACTTAAATCTGCGGGACTAACTTTATTCCAATTGACTTGAATTTGTTTCATAGCATTATTCTATACAACAAATATCAGGAAAGATGTTAGTCAATTCAAGCGTATAAATACGTGTTTTTACTAAAACAGGTGTAAATACCTAGTTTCTTTATCCCATAAAAAGCGGATTTAGGGCCTTTGAAATTAATCGTAGAAGGTGCTCTGGTGCTCAATCCAACCACCAACATGCTCTCCATCAGGGTCGTGATGCGTCCAGTGAATAACTCCCCCTCTATCGTTCCATTCATATTGGCCATAAATTTTCACTTGATCACCTTCTGTCAAATCATCAATTTTATTGGCTAAATCTATGTTATGTGAAACTAAAATGGTTTGTCCGGACGCTATTTTCACAATAAATTTCTGATGTCTTGACCCTTCATTGTCATCTGCCAAGGTTTTTATTACCTCTCCTTTAATCATGACTTGCTCGTCGCTAATCTCAGAATCAAACAAGTTTTGCATTTCCTCGTCTGTGGTATAAGATGGTTCATCAAGATCAGTTGACAGTTGTTCGGTGACTTGCTCCACGTCACCCACTGTTGTAGTTTCCTCATAACCGCAAGCAACCATGCTAAACGTTAGTAAGACTAATAAAAGTTGTAATAAATTTTTCATTTTATTTCTGATTGATTCTTGAGTTTATTACCCAACACAGGCTCACCTGCCACGGCTAATAAATTTCTTAAAGAGTAAATAACGACAATTGTCGCGAGAATTAATATAATTGCACCAGCCAAAAAAGGTGCTCCTGGAAAATAAACGGGCGCTTGTGGCGCCGAATAAACCGAAAAAAGCGTAGTATAAATTAAAGGGGCAAAAACCGCCATAAGACTGCTTAAGCTTGTTAACACCCCTTGTAAATTCCCTTGCTCATTATCTGAAACGCGATTGGATACCACGCCTTGAATAGTTGGTGTTGCTATTCCGCCTATTACATATGGCACAGTTGCAGCATATAAATAGAAAGCATTTCCAGCAAAGGCAATTCCAAACATTCCTAAAGTCCACAATGTAAAACCCCAAATAATGACCTTTCTGTTTCCAAACCTTTTCACTAAAAAACCGGTTAATACTGCTTGCACGACACTCACCAATAATCCAACCACCATCAAACTAATACCAACGTCTAATTGATTCCACTCATAACTTTCCATAGTGTAATAAGACCACGTATTTGGCATAACCTGCCCAGCCAATTGGGCCAAAGCAAATGCAATAACGAATCCAATTACCGCCTTGTATTTTCTTAAATTTGATAAGGCAACAAATGGAATCATTTTAGAGAAATTAATCTTGCGCCTATTTTCTGGGATCAATGATTCTTCCACGAAAAACAAACCAAATAAGAAATTAAGCAATGAAAAACCAGCAGCCACAAAAAATGGTGCCTTAACACCCCAATTTTCGCCTATAATTCCGCCTAATGCTGGGCCAATTACAAATCCTAGCCCAAAAGCAGCCCCTATAATTCCGAAATTTTTTGCTTTGTTTTCTTTACTGCTCACATCTGCGATATAGGCAAATGCAACAGTATGGCTCGCACCAAATACTCCGGCTAAAATTCGCCCAACAAACAACCAGGTAATTGTAGGTGAAAAAGCGTGGAGAATATAATCAATCCCCAGCCCGAAAAGGGATAAAAGTAAAATTGGCTTTCTTCCAAATCGATCACTCAACTCGCCCATAACTGGAGCAAAGAGGAATTGTACTCCCGCGTATGCCGTGATTAAAAGTCCACCAGTTAATGCGGCATCACTTAAATTTTGACCGGTTAATGAGGAGATTAAATCAGGAATGATTGGCACAATCAATCCTACGCCAATCATATCGATTAAAACCGTAAAAAAAATGAAAATTAATGCTGAGTTTTTAGCCTTTTTTTCTGCCACTTTGATTCAAAAATTTCATCAAAGTTAAAAAAAGGAATTGGATTATAGATTGAATAAATGCAATTGATCGAGAACCAAGAATTAACGCTTGCGCACCACTTCCAACACTTCTTTCATTAATCGCATTTGTGCATCAAAATGGCCTTTTTGCGTTTCAATATTGATGTAAGGAATTTCATTTTTACCGCAATAGACAGATAAAGACCCATCATTCACATAGCCTTTATTATCTTGCAGAATTACGTTTACGCCCATATTTTTAAAGGCATTAAAGAAGTACTCATCAGTGGTATAAATAAAATCATCCGGATCGGTTTCGGGGTTAATAAAAACGCTTTTAGTATTCTCAGCTTCATCTCCACCAACGTCATAGCTTTTTATTGAATAGTTTTCGTCTGTATTATTATGAACAGCTACAACAGTATGCCCATCTGGCAATCGATTCAAAATTGCCTTTGCTAGTTTCTTTACTTCTTTATTTGCCTTACCTGAATGATTGGCGCCATCCTTCAATGTCTTTTTACGTCCCTTTTTTGTAAAGATTCGATTCGGATCAAAATCATAAATAGCACCTTTTAATGTAAATGTTATCCTTCTTGTCCATTGATGTCTCAAGTAAAAAAAATGGATGGAGTCAATATCCGCATAACGATAAAGGGTTTCAATACTTGTGGTTTCATCCTCATGAACGTTTACAAAAACTATATTTCCTGCAGATGCGGATTTTTGCTCATAAATAGCCATCTCAGTTTCACCCAATGTAAATTTTGTTTCCATAGCTGGATTATGTTGTGCCCATGTTAAGGCCGAGAAAAATAAAATGAAAATGCTTAAAAGTTTCATCCAAAATAAGGTTTGAGGACAAGATACTGATTTTACTTAAAGTGTTTAAGAATATCTTAATGGAGATAATTGTTCAACACCTATAGTCAGTTTTTCTTCCGTTAACATTTCGGATATTATTTTTCCCGTAATTGGACCAAGGCTCATGCCCATCATTGCATGACCAGCAGCAACAAGGACATTGTCTTGCAAGCATTTGCCTATAAATGGTAAACCATCAGGGGAACATGGTCTCAAACCCACCCAAGTATTTCCTACGTCTATTTGATCCTCTTGAACTGAAGAAAAATAGTTGGGAATGGCCTTTTTAATTGCTAAAATGCGGCGTGTATTTTTTTTCAATGACAAGCCTTCGATTCCCATTGTTCCCGCAAATCTAGTTTCATTTCCTAATGGCGTAACGGCTACTTTTGCCTCGCATAAAACACTAGGAACAACCAAACTTGCTATTTCCGAATTCATATTAAAACTATATCCTTTACCTGCTTGAATTGGAAGTTTTAGTCGCAAAACCTTTGCTAATTTTGGTGTCCAAGAACCTGTTGCAATTAATAATTTATCAACCCTAAATTCACCACGATTCGTATTTAAGTTTTGAACTTTATTTTTTTCAATTGACAAACCTTCTACCCTAGTTTCCCATTTAAATTCTACACCCAAATTTAAGAGATAACTTCTCATGTTTTGCATGAATTTATTGGGATTCAAGTGTGCATCACCTGGAAAAAATATCCCACCCTTCACATTGAGTTTCGTTTGTTGAATTTCGTTTATTCTTTGTGGCGTCAATGTCTCTACTTTAATCCCCATTGATTTTGCCTTTTGAGCTAACTCCAGCTCTTCTTGTCCGCATTTATCCGAATTATAGAGCATCATTAATCCTTTGCGCTCGTAATCGAAATCAAATAAATTTGCATGGTTAATTTCGGAATATAATTCATTGCTGATTCGGTTTAAATCATGCAATAATTGGGATGATTTTTCAACATGATCTGCTGTAGCATGTTTATAGAACTGCCAAAGCCAATTCATTAAAGCAAGGTCAAGTTTTGGTTTAATATAGAATGGACTTGTTGGATTTATCATCCACTTTAAACCTTTCGTTATAATTCCAGGCGCAGCTAACGGCACAAAATGACTTGGCACTATCATACCAGCATTCCCAAAGGAACAATTTGCCTCTTGTTCTTTGCCTTGGTCAATAATAGTAACAGCAAATCCTTTTTGATTTAAATAATAGGCAGCACATAATCCAATTACACCAGCACCTATGATTGTTACCTTCTGCATCTTAAATTACTTGAAATCCGTAAGCATAAGGATCAGACGTGTCAACTATAATAATATTGTATCCCGTGATCTTTGACCAACCTTCAATACTTGGAATAATGGCGTCATAATTTCCGCAAACAGTTTCTGTTTCTATCCTTCCAATAAAAGTTGATCCAATAATACTTTCATGAATAAAGTCCTCACCTTTCTTCAATTTACCTTTGGCAGCCCATTGTGCCATTCGCGCCGAAGTTCCAGTTCCGCAGGGCGACCTATCAATCGCTTTTTCTCCGTAAAAAACGGCGTTTCTAGCTGTAGAATTTTTATCAATCACATCTCCAGTCCACATTAAATGGCTTAGCCCTTTAATTCGGTCATCCTCAGGATGAATAAAAGTGTAGTTATTATTCAATTCTTCCCGAACTTCTCTGCTCCATCTCACCAATTGATCTGCAGTATAGGCTTGTAATCCTTTATAGTTTTTTTGTGGATCAACTATGCCATAAAAATTACCTCCGTATGCAATATCAATAACCAAATCTCCTAAGCCGTAACAATGGACTGTCACATTTTGCGAATGTAAAAAGGAAGGAATATTGACAATTTTAACGGATGTAACCATGTCATCATGCTCTTTATAGGTTGCAACTACTAATCCTGCAGGGGTCTCTAACCTAACTGTGCCCTTTTCTTTTGGGATTACTAAACCCTCTTGAATAGCAATTGTTATTGCTCCAATAACGCCATGTCCGCACATGGGTAAACATCCGCTAGTTTCAATTAATACAATTCCTACATCATTTTTTGGATCTGCTGGAGGATATAAAAAACTACCACTTTGTAGGTCGTGTCCTCTTGGTTCAAACATCAATGATTTTCGAATCCAATCGTGATTTTCAATAAAGTCAATCCGCTTTTCAGACATGGTTTTCCCTTTCAAATCAGGTTTGCCTTCCACGACTATGCGCACTGGATTCCCACAAGTATGTCCGTCAATACATTTAAATGTGTGCTTCATTACTATTGAATAGAATCATTTGTAAATGAACCGTTCACTTTTCTAAATATCCCTTGAGCATTTTGATTTTGCAAGGCATTTGGTAATAAGGCTGATGGACAATTTTGATACGAAACGGGTCTTGCAAAACGTTTAATAGCATCTGCACCAACAGCTGAATATCTGCTATCAGTTGTCGCGGGAAAAGGTCCACCATGATTCATAGCCGTTGCTACCTCAACTCCTGTTGGGACACCATTAAAAATAATTCGTCCGACCACACTTTTTAAAGCAATAAAATGAGCTGAAAAATTGCTCAATTCACTTTCGTCTATAATCATGGTTCCAGTTAATTGCCCTTCGAGTGATTGAATGATTGCCAACATTTCAGCTTCATCTTTACACGCCACAATTAATGAATAAGGACCAAAAAGTTCTTTTTGCAATTGTGGATTTTGCAGAAATGTAGCACCAGAAGCGGTTGCTATACACGGTCCACCAAGTCGGCTATTGTCCTCATTTTTTGCATAAATTATTTCAACAATTCCGTCTGATTCTAATTTAGATTTACCTTGATTAAAGGCCTTTGAAATTCCATCATGCAACATTTGCTGACTTGCAATAGTTCCAAGTGTATCGCGCATTGATTCCTTGAACACGTCCAGATCCTCAGATTCTATGGCAATAATCAAACCTGGGTTGGTGCAAAATTGACCACTACCCAATGTAATTGAACCAGCATAGGTTTTACCCCAAACTGCTGCTTGATTTTTTAAGGCAGACGGAAAAAACAATACAGGATTAACACTTCCCATTTCGGCAAAAACGGGGATAGGCTCATCCCTTTCATTGGCAATATCATAAAGCGCCTTGCCGCCATTAAACGAGCCTGTAAATCCTACAGCTTTGGTCAAGGGATGTTTGACTAAGCCATGAGCCAGTTCAAAACCAGCTCCATGCGCATGCTGATAAATGTTTTTTGGCATTCCCGTCCGCTCTGCAGCTCTGCAAACTGCATCTGCAACTAATTGACTTGTACCCGGATGTGCTGGGTGTGCCTTTACGACAACTGCGCAACCAGCTGCTAAGGCAGAAGCGGTGTCGCCACCTGCAGCAGAATAAGCCAAAGGAAAATTACTCGCTCCAAAAACAATAACAGGGCCTAGTGGTTCTAATTGTTTACGTATATCTGGCTTAGCAAATGGTTCCCTATTTGGATCTGCAGTATCGATTGACGCCTCAACCCACTCACCTTTTTTCGCTATTGCTCCAAATAATCGTAGTTGATTCATTGTTCGCCCTCTTTCACCAATTATCCTTCCTTCTGGCAATCCTGATTCAGCCATTGCACGACTAATCAATTGCTCACCTAATGCTTCAATTTCCTCTGCAGCCGCGATTAAGAAATCGCCCTTTTTATTTGCGTCGATTGATTGGTAAGCGAGATAAGCTGCATGAGCTTGTTCCATGATCACATCTAATTGATCGGTCTCTGTTAATTCAAAATCACCTGCTATTTTTGAGCCAGTGGCGGCTTCAATTCCGTAATACGTTTCCATTTAGTTTAGTTTTGGTCGAGATGCTAATGCATCATTAATAATTTTTTCTACTTGTCGTTTTTCTTCTCCCTCTAGTAAAAGCCTTGGTTCACGTACATATTGCGTTCCAATGCCTGTAGCAAGCTCAGCCAATTTTATATTTTGAACCAATTTAGCATTAATGTCTAGCTCAAGCAATGGCAAAAACCAACGATAAATATCTCTTGCTTTTTCAATTTCTGCGTCTTTTACATAATTGTAAATAGCCACAGTTTCTGCTGGAAACGCACAGACCAAGCCAGCAACCCAGCCGTCTGCACCCATTACCAAACTTTCCATTGCCAATGTATCAACTCCTGATAGAATCATATACCGATCACCAAAGCGATTTCGCATGCGAGTTATGTTAGAAATATCGCGTGTAGATTCTTTTACAGCCTGAATATTTTCATACTGTTTTAATTCTTCAAACATATCCAACGTGACCTCTATTTTATAATCAACAGGGTTATTATAAATCATAATTGGCAACTGAGTACTTTTAGCAATACGCCCAAAATAATGCACTGTTTCACGATCATCCGCATTATAACGCATGGGTGGTAATAGCATTAAACCGTTGGCACCAGCTTGCTCGGCACTTTTTACAAAGGCAATTGCATCCTCAGTCCTTGATTCCGCAATATTAACGATTACAGGTATCCGCCCATTTGCAATCTTTTTCGTCTCACGGACTAAGGCTAATTTTTCCTCATTCGTCAGTGTGCTCGCTTCTCCGAGAGTTCCACCCAAAACGATTGCATGCACACCAGCTTGTATCTGTGCTTCAATGTTTATTGCGAAATTGTCTAAATCTAGTTCCCCGTTTTCAAAAAACTTGGTTGTTACAGCGGGATACACTCCCTTCCAATTTACATTCATGATCTTTAATTCTTTTTGACAAATGTATGGGCTTATGATTTGAATTAAACCCACTTGTTCTACCAATACTAATACTTTTTTAACAACAATTATATTAAATTTATAACATTATTATGTTTTAGGTACTATATTTGAATTAATATATGAAGGCCGTACTTTTTAAAAACCCAAGTTCCCTCTCTTCTTCTTTTATCGTTCAAGAGGATGTTGGCACTAATTTTTATGACATTCTGCATTACCATCCAGAATATCAACTTACAACTATAAACAAAGGTGAAGGCACGCTTTTCGCAGGGGATAAAATCGATCGCTTCAAGCCTGATGATGTGTTCTTATTTTCTCCAAATCTGCCGCATGTTTTTCGCAATGATTATTCTTATTACGAAAGTCCACAAATAGGAGCTGCACATGGAATTTCAGCCTATTTTAAAAGTGACAGTTTTGGCAATGACTTTTTCGAGCTCCCTGAAGTGCATAATATCAAAGGTTTATTAGAAAATTCTGATGGTGGTATTCGATTTAGAGGGGTGGGATTGGAACGAATTCAGGCGGCACTTACTACATTAAAAGGGCTGAACGAACTAGAGCGTTTTGTTCAATTTTTGAATTTATTAGAGGATTTAAGTCAATCATTTGAACATCACAAGATTTCTGGAATTAACTATAAAAACCCCTCTAGGGAAATAGATAACCACCGCATTAATTTGGCCTTTGAATATGTGATGAAGAATTTTCATGACACAATCAATTTAGTCCAAGTTTCGGAAATTGCGAGTATGAGTCCGGCATCTTTTTCGCGCTTTTTTAAACAACGTACGCGCAAAACATTTTCAAGATTTGTGAATGAAGTAAGGATTGGAAATGCCTGTCAGTTATTGCAAAAAGGGAAGCATACCATTTATCAGATTGCTTATAGCAGTGGCTATAATAACCTATCTAATTTTAACCGGCAATTTAAAAACATTATGACCTACTCGCCACGCGAATATATTCAGAAAATGAATTTACCTTCTTCTACTTAAGAATGGTCACATGACCATGATACTCATGTTTTTCATCCGTAATGGTATCTCCAAACTCGATATGCCAAACATAAACACCATCTGGTGCTAATTTACCATCTCTATAAGTACCATTCCAGCCATAAGCGGCATCAAATGATTCGAATAAAATTTCGCCCCATCTATTGTAAATAACCATGTGATAATCATAAGGATCGTATCCTGATGTCATAACTGGCTTGAACACCTCATTAAAATCATCTCCATCTGGTGTAAAGACATTTGGAATGAAGAAGGTGATTACATCATCTACAGTGATTGTTGCATACGCAGTATCAGCACAGCCAATTGAATTACTAGCCACTAATCGAATTTCATACGTTATATTAGGAAGAGTTGGGTAAACATGTACCGGCTCGAATTCATTTGAATAAGCTGATCCATCTCCAAATTTCCACTCAAAATAATCTGCATAAAGAGATGCATTGTCAAATTCAACTCGCGTATCTTCAATATCAATTGGATTAGTAATAGGACTAAAAAAGGCTTCAGGCTGTTTGAGAACTGTGATATAATCTGAATAAGTTGCCGAAGCACCACAAATAGCACTTGATTGTACATTTAAGGTTACATCAAAATCACCAATACCAGTATAAAGGTGCGTCACTGTTCCGCAATCAGATGTAGATCCACCGTCACCGAAATCCCAAATACATGAAATGCCCGGTAGGTCAGTCAAGTTTGTAAATGTTACTAGCAAAGGATCACATCCTTGTAAGATATCTGCCTCAAAAGCAACATTGGGAAGTGGTTCCACCTCAATATTAATATTACCAATGCCAATGCAGCCATTTACATCTGTTGCTGTTACGATATAATTGTCAATTCCTAAACCTGGTGTAAACGGTACAGCATTTGTCATGGGATGATCCCAAGTATAAATACCACCACCACCAGCGCCTGATGCTGTTAATGTCATTGTTTCTCCCAAACAAATTACGGCAGGACTAGGATCTGAAACAATCGTTACAATTGGCGAAGGGTTTACTGTTATAGTAAAGTCAGCCACATCATCAAAACAAGGTAAATCAACTGGGAATGTATAGGTAAAGGTATAAATTCCACCTGCTAATCCTGAAGCATCAAACACACCTGACACGGGATCAAAAGCTCCAGAGCCACTTGTTTCAGCCCAATCTCCTCCTGGATCAGCTCCAACTAATAAGGTATTTAAATCCAATGTAAATCCGAGGCTATTACAAATCTCGGCTGTATTGTCTTCACCTGCCGATCCCCCAGGACCAACATTTACGGTAAACGTGGCAATATCAATGATTCCGCCACATCCAATAACTTCGTATTCAAAAACATAAGTTCCAACACCAGCTGTTCCAGCGTCAAACTCTGTTGTTAGTACATCAAAAAATCCACTTCCAGTTGTTTCTGTCCAAGTTCCTCCTGGTTCTGCATCAACTGACAATAAATCTTCTAATACTACAATTCCAGTACAAACTACCGTTGCATTATCATCACCTGCATTTGCATCTCCCGAAGGACAAGCAATTACCCAACCTGATGAACAACCTGTGTTCAATAAGGTAACGGCAGTAAATGGTAAAGTTGATTCAACTGTAATGAACACATCACCGTAAGATCCACCACATAAATAAGGTCCAATAACATCTCCAGCAACACCAACACCGTCACCAGTAATTGTCATAACACCTCCACCATCAATTGAGATTGTAGCAAAATCATCTGTATTTACAGCCGTATAGGCTAATGTCATGGATAAAGTTGGGGCAATTGCCGTAGAGACAATTGTTCCTGTGCATCCAAAACCTGACCAAGGACCTGTATCTCCTGTACCTTCACAAATGGCACAATCTGGATCGCTTGAAAGAATATAAGGTGAAGACGCATCTCCTGTGGAAGTATATTCTGCACACACCGGTTGCGCAAATGCACTTGGTGCGATAAATAATAAAAGGTATATTAATCTTTTCATAGGATAATTAAATTCAGTTTCATTCGTGGTTTTGCCTATAATAATTATTTATAGGCCCATTCGTGTTTTTTGGTTATCGTATGTGTACACCCCGAAGTTGTTGTAACTTTTAGTGTAATTGTATAAACTTTTTGTTCTGCAAACATCACTTTTGGATTTTGCTCTGTAGAAGTTTCTCCGTTTCCAAAATCCCAATGCCATGCAGTAATTTCTTCTGTTGAGATAGAACTATCATCAAAGTAGGTAACGGCTGCTGCCAACATATTTTTTGCTGTAAAATCTGCAGAAGGACCTGCAACAGTTGTAAGGTCACGCAGGTAAGAATATTCGGTATCGGCAATGCTTATTTTTAACATATAAAACCCTTTACCATAAGTCATGCAATTGATGTGGTGTTCTGTTTCACCTTCCAATAACACACCGTCCTTATACCAACCTAGAACAGTTGATTCGTCAGATGCGGGAATAGCAACTTCTAAATCACCATCACACCAAGTTCCTGATTCTATTAATGCTCCTTGTCCAAAACCTGTTGCGAAAAGGCTTAGAAATAGAGCTGTAACTATAAATTTCATATTTATTTTTATGTTAAAGTATCAATAGTCAAACGTCTTAAAAACCATAGGGTTGTCTATGAAGCTGATAGATTTTACATCTATTTTAAGATCACATCATCATCAAGCTCTTGTTCCAATACTTTTTGCACTTTAGTTTTGCGTACAGAACGCATGACTAATCCAGAGCCTACGCTTAAGATTAATAATAGTAAAACCGTAATTGGCACCCATGTTGGCACTGGAATAGGATCTCCAGCCGCGTAAGAATGCAAGCCACTCAAATAAAAGTTTACTCCGAAAAAAGTCATGATAATACTACCGTAAGCCCATAGCGAAGCGACATTAAATGCAAATTGACCTTTTAAACCTGGAATAAACCTGAAATGCAAAACGATTACGTAAACGACAACTGAAGCTAGTGCCCAAGTTTCCTTTGCGTCCCAGCCCCAATAGCGGCCCCAACTTTCATTGGCCCAAATACCACCCAAAAATGTTCCAACGGTTAGCATAAACAAACCTATCATAATGACCATTTCCGAGATATAAGTAAGCTGTTTGGTCGTTAAAAGCAAACGTTTTTTATTATTCACATTCACAAATAAATTTAAAACAAGTATTATTAAGGCAAGAATTGCTCCTAAGCCTAAAAAGGCATAGCTCCCCGTAATAACCGCAACATGAATCATTAACCAGTAAGATTTAAGGACTGGTACTAATTGCGTCATTTCAGGATCTAGCTGATTCATGTGCGCAACAAAGAGCAACAACCAAGCTAAGACGCCCGCAGCACCTAAAACAATCGGGAATAGACGATATAATGCAAGACCAAGAGCTGCAACGATAAAGGCTATAAAAACAACCGCCTCGTAACCATTACTCCATGGGGCATGTCCTGACAAATACCAGCGGATGCCTAAACTGCTTCCATGTGCTATTGCCATTATTAAAAAAGTAAAAAATGCCAATCGCATCCCCCATTTAATGCTGACTTTTGGTTTAAAAATAACGATAAACGCTAAGACCAAAATTAATAGCCCTGCCAATAAATATAGATTCATTAGACGTTTGAAAACGTCCATTTTATTGTAGGTGATTTCGAGTTTAATCTTTTCTCTGCTTGGAATCGTGTTTGGGTCAGCATTGTTTCGTTGGAACAAATCAATTAATTCAACCACTTTATCGGCCTGCGACCAATCACCTGTTTCATGTGCTGAATTTACAGTAGTATTATACAAAGGCACAATTGAATTCATAAACTCGGCATCTTCTCCTTCAAAAGGATTTTCTTCGTCAAAAGGAGAATACCAATTTTCATTTGGATCGTTTGGCAAAGGCATAATCTTCAAATAAGCACCCGTAAATACACCGAACAACAAATTTACGCGCTCGTCTGTTTTGAGCACATCCTTATCAATTTGCGATCGTTCGGCTGGTTTTTTACGTCGCGCCTCATCCGCTTCTGATACCAATAAGTATTGAAAATCAAAAGAGAAAAAATCAACGAACGACGCATATTTACCATCTATATTCAATTTTTTACGCAAAGCACTGCCCGAAACATATATAAATGGCTCCATGTTCCAAGCCATTGAATTGGTATGAATGCCTAAAAACACTTGCATGGCACTTTGGTCATTATAAGTGGACTGGCGACTTACTTTTTTAAGTAGATCGTTGGCAATTGTATGAACCGGTTCAAACCTTCCGCGTTGATTTTGAACCACTAAGCGTCCATATTTTTCTGCATGAGCGAAATCTATCGCTGGATTTTCTCCATCAAACTCTGTAAAAATATCGTTAGCTGCCGCGTTTCCAACATCCTGAGCTAATGCTTGTCCACTACCTAAGAATCCACTAAACAAGATCAAAACCGTCAATAACTCAGCACGTTTTTTACTAATTTCAATTGACTTACGAATTAACAGTCTAAAGCGTCCATGAGGTGTAAGCAAACTAATGACAAAGCCAATGGCTAACAACAAATAACCGATATAACTAATGGTTGTTCCAGGCGCATCAAAGTTTACCGAAAGAATAGTTCCTAATTCATCCTTATCATAAGAAGACTGGAAGAAACGATAACCTTGATAGTCCAACACATTGTTCATGAAAACATGATGCTTTTGCTCTACATTTGCTACTGGATCAACTAAAGTAACACGGCTCGAATAAGAGGACGGTTGATCAGTACCAGGATAACGTTCCAATTCAAAATCATCCAAATAAATCCAAAATGGAAGTTCTCTTAATTCAGAACCATAGGCTAATTCATAATTCAAATTACCCAATTGAAACTTTTCATAACGCGGGAACATTCCTTTACCACCTCTAAGCACAACATCATGTGATAAATCTCCTTGGCTTGCTCTAACGGTTACGGCTTTAACATCTTTAGAAATAGCATCACTTTCAATGAGTTCAACTGCGGCGCTTTTATAAAAAGCATTAAACACAAATTGGAAGTCTCCTGCAGAATACAAGCGTTTTGTTTTAAACTTTTGAATGCTATCTCTTGTGATTACGCCTTCCGTTTTATCCGACATTTGGAAATAACCCAATTCAAATGGCGTTTTCACATACATTCCAGAATCTGTTTCAAAAATTGAGACCGCATCCGTGTGTGCGTTATTGTTAAAGGCAATCTTCAACCCTCCATCTTCTATTACATCTCCTGATTTTAAATAATTGTATTGTCGCCCATTTGTTCCAACGGTTACCAATTCAAGATATGGATCTCCTTTTGATGCTCCAGTTTCTATGATCGTATCTTTTACTCCCTCTTTTAATTCAACAAATTCAAGTGAGATAGGTTCGGTTTCACCTGGGAAGGCAAAAGATTCACTGAAATAATTATCAGTGTGCCCGTCCAAAATAACGGGTAACTTATCTACATATTGCTGATCCAAATCGTGTACTTTCCATTGCACATAAGTATCATAGCTTATTACAATATTGGATGAACCACCTTCTCTAATTTGCATGGCTCCTTCAAAACCAATTAAGCGCGTTACCCAAGCACCAATTACAATCACCAAAAACGCTACATGAAAAATGAGAGAACCTATTTTTTTCCACTGAAAAAGTTTATATCTATAAAGATTAAAGCACAGCGTTAAAAATAAATAGCCTAAAATAAACTCAAACCAAAAAGCCTTGAAGACCCATTTTTGAGCAACTGGAGTTCCAAAATCATTTTCAATAAATGTTGCAGAAGCAATTGCCAAAAAAAATGCAACTAGGAATATTGCCATTAGCGGCATTGAGAATACTTTCTTTAAAACATTGATCATAGCAATTATTGGCTTAATTAGTGTCAATTCGGCACTTAAATATGTAGCGGTGCAAATTTAACTTGAATTTTAATAAATAGTGGCAAATATCTCCACTAATCAAGCTAACAAACAACGAATACCGAGAGAATGTTCATGAAACTGGCATAAGAATCAACAAGACAAATGGATTTACCGTTTAAACAAAATTGCGCACAGTGGTCATTTTATTTCAAAAAAGTACTGATTTTATAGTATCTTAGGTAGTTCAAACCCAGAAATATGTTATTAAATACGGAAAAAGAATATTTTCTTTCGGTGAGAGATGAAGTATTGCGTAAAAACCCAACGAAAAGTACTAGAAGGAATGCGATAAATCATCTCATCTTGGGAGATGAATTGCACTATTTGGATGAAACGGACGGGGAATGGGCCAAGTTTCATTGTCGGCGATCTAGCGGATGGTTGAAAATTGAATGGGTAACCGGCCAACGTTTACTGGAAGTTAATTTTGTTGATATTGGACAAGGAGATGGATGCCATGTAGTGGCTCCTGATGGCGAAATACTATTGATTGACGCCGGAGAAGGAGTCGGCTTTGATGGGAAAAGGGGCGATAATATGCTTCGATTCATGAATTGGCGCTATAATTTAAGAAATAGAAAAGTAGCTGATGTAGACGGTGTATTGGCTGAAGACCCGGATGTAATGGAACCCTTAAAAATTGATTATGGTATTATATCCCACCCAGATTTAGATCATTATTTCGGTTTTCTAAACCTCTTTAAACATCCGAAAATAGATTTTACTAAAGTTTGCCACAATGGCATTATTGAACGTTCTATTCAAGATGGATCGTCCTCAACTTGGATGTATGATTTTGGCAGAAAAGTCCCCCCTTTACCATATAAACGTAAATACCATTTGTGGGACACAGTTCTGACCCATCAGGAAATGGTAACATTGCTAGAGGCCCAAAGTTCTTCTTCTAAATACTACATGAAAACTTTGGTTGCAGCACATGAAAATAACCCCAATGCTAGTTTTCAATTTTTGAGTCAACCTCAAAACTATTTAGACCATTTTGATGAGGACAACTTGTTAAGCTTGGAAATATTAGGCCCTTTAACAGAACCTATTGAATTTGAAGGAAAAGTGCGACAATGTTTAGTGAAACTGGGGAATGAATCAAAGACAAAAAATGGCCATTCGATTGTTTTTCAATTGAGATATGGAAAAGTTAAGATGATATTGGGTGGTGATTTGAATACTGAGTCGCAAGATTATTTAGCGCAGTTTTATTCTGGTGAATCAACCAAATTAAGTGATTTAGAAAAAGATTTGAAGAAGATTAAAGCCGAGCTCGTTAGTTCGCCTAATTTAACCTTAACCGCTCGACAAAACTTGGAGCAAGATTTGGATGAAAAAACGAAATTGATGGATTTAATCATTTCCAAAACCAAACGTAAATTTGGAACCGACATTGCAAAAGCATGCCACCACGGATCAAGTGATGTTTTAGATTCATTTTTACGCGCAATTAATCCATTGGCTACTGTAATTTCAAGTGGAGATAATGAATCACATTCTCATCCGCGGCCAGATGCATTAGGCGCTTATGGAAAATCAAGTCGTGGTGACCGGCCTTTGATTTTTAGTACGGAGTTGGCACGTTCAACGAATGAATTTTCTTACCCGATAAAATTTTATGGTGTGCTTAAACAATTGGAAGAGCGCATGAACCAAATGACCAATGCTAGAGATAAAGAGATTTACCGCTTGCGAATGGAGAATTTGCGAGATAGCAATGTTGCACGTTACGGTATGATAACCGTGAGAACGGACGGAGAGCAAGTAATTGTTGCACAAAAGTTGGAGCGCGCAAGAAGCTCAAGCAGCAAATGGGATATTTATGAGTTAAAATGGAATGAAAAAATGCAGGCTTTTGAGACGTAGTTAGCAATGACTTAATGTACAATGATCAATACGATTTGACTTGAATTGAAGCATTTTAAGTTTTAAAAAAAATGTATTTAAACATTGGAATTTGATAATTGATAAATTGTCAATAATAGCGAAACTGAAAGACTGAGGTTGCACGAAGTGCAAGAAACTCGAAGTGTGGAAATTGAAAAAATCGAGAATTACAAATTAAACAAATTCACTTACTTTGCTTCATGTTTAAATGGCTTCATCCAACAGTAAGAATAGTATTGCTTCTCCTCTTTGGTGTGATTTGCATTATTTTCCCGCTATGTATTTTGGATCATGAAGGAATTCGTAGCTTTATTGATATGTTGGATCGTCATTCACGTGACGACGGATTGTATTTCTTAATCGTTTACGCCTTAATTTGGTATGTTCCGTTAATTATAGGGATATGTATTTGGACGTTCGTGCCTTTAGGCTTGCTGATTGTTCATTTGAAAAACAAGAAAAAGAGAATAGGTTTAAAACGGGTTATTGATTCAATCAAAGACTGGGGAGATGAGGTGCATGTTTTTTTTATATCAAAAAAAAATTCAACCTTTCTTCATAAACATGCGTTTTGATAATATACTACCTAAAAGTAAAACCCAATATGAAGTTTTTTTTATTGACCGTATTGACCTTTATCTGCTCAATTATGGGCATCAGTCAAGAACTCAGCTTTGAGGAACTAGGAAGCGCTCCAGCCTATTGTCGTGTATATGGTTATCAAAGTGGTAATGGGAATGTGTATTCCTCTGCAACTGGCGGAACTCCCGATTATTCTTACCTGTGGGAAAATCTAGGTACCGGAGATTTTTCAACAAATGCAACTTGGGGAGGACTTAATCCGGGAAGCTATAAAATTACGATAACAGATGCTATTGGCGCAACGATTAGCGAAACAATTACTTTGGATTCATTAAATGTGATTGCAGATTTCACTATGTTTTCTGATGATCTTTCAGGAATTCCTGGCGGATTTATTGGTTTTGCTCCAGACACATTAGGGTTTATCAACTTATCGGAAAATTTTGGAAACCCAATTATTGAACCATGGTCGGACCCTCGATTCTTTTGGAACTTTAATAATCCCGAAGGAGATTGGTTGATAACAGAAGAATATGAGCCTACTATTTTTAAAGGCTATTTATACGGAGGAGAATTTGATGTTTGTCTTGTTGCTCAGAATAAAAATGGTTGCAAGGATACTATATGTAAAATTGTGGGATTGTTTGGATCTATGCTTGGAGTTGATGAGAATGCACAAAACGGAGTTTTCACAATTGCACCCAAAGCCAATAATAACGAAATTGTGATTACGACAGGAGGAATTCAAGACGCGTTAAGAATGAATTTATATTCACTTAGTGGACAATTCATTCAAACTGAGCAAATCCTTAACCCAAGCACATCAATCCCATTTAATTTTGCCAACGGCATTTATCTCTATGAATTTGCAGACAAAAGTGGGCAAATTATTTCGTCAGGAAAATTTAACTATTGATTTAATTGCTATGAAAAAATTCTTATTTGTTTCACTCACTATTTTCAGTTCGTTGACTGGTATTAGCCAAGACCTCAGTTTTGCTGAAATTGGCAGTGAACCTGCTTTTTGCCGCCTATTTAGCTACCAAAACGGAAATGGAATAGTTTACGCATCTGCTACTGGAGGAACGCCCGACTATTCTTATCAATGTGAACATCTTGAAACAGGTGAAGTTTTTCCTGGAGGCACTTGGGGCGGACGAAACCCAGGAACTTATAAGTTCACTGTAACAGATGCAGCAGGTGATACATTTAGCGAAACGATAACTTTAGATTCTGTAAATATAATTGCCGATTTTCATGTCTTTTCTGATGATCTTTCTGAGATTGCGGATGGATATATTGGTTTTGCACCCGACACACTTGGCTTTATTAATCTTTCAGAAAACTTTGCGAACCCTAATAATCCAGTGGCAGATTCAACTTGTTTTTGGAACTTTAATCCACCAACTGATGAATGGATAATTAGCCACGATTTTACTTCCACGATTTACAAAGGATTTTTATATGGTGGAGAATTTGACGTTTGCCTTGTAACTCTTAATAAAAATGGTTGCGCAGATTCGACTTGTAAAACTATAGGCTTATTTGGGTCACTCGCTGGAGTTGATGACAATGAGCAAAATGGAGTTTTTACAATTACCCCCAAAGCCAACAATAACGAGATTGTAATTACAAAAGGTGGACTTGAAGGAAATTTGAGAATGAATATTTATTCAGTCAGCGGACAATTAATTTACCGCGAGGAGCTTATAAATTCAACAACAAACATCCCTTTTTATTATGACCGGGGAATTTATTTCTATGAGTTTGCAGATAAAAATGGGCAAATTATTTCGTCTGGAAAATTTAACTTTTAACACTATGAAACACATTTTACTTATCCTAACAGGTTTGATCATTTCTTCAACCGGCATTAGTCAAGAACTCAGTTTTGACGAAATTGGTGGTTCACCTGCATATTGCCGTCTATACGGCTACCAAAGTGGTAATGGTCAAGTGTATGCATCTGCTGCGGGCGGAACGCCCAGTTATTCATACGAATGGGAACATCTTGAATCTGGAGTAACAAACACAAACTCTACCTGGGGAGGCTTGAACCCTGGCACCTATACTATTACAATAACGGATGATGTAGGGGCAATGATCTCTGAAACTATTATATTAGATTCAATAACTGTTGTTGCCGATTTTACGGCGTTTTCAGATGATCTTTCGGAAATTCCGGGCGGATATATCGGTTATGCACCCGACACTTTGGGATTTGTTAACCTATCGGAAGGAACAGAAAATCCAATTAATCCATTAGCGGATGAAAGATTCTTTTGGAATTTTGATTCCCCAGATGAAGAATGGCTAATAACAGACGAAGTGGACGAAACGCAATTTAAAGGCTATTTATACGGCGGAGAATTTGACGTTTGCCTAGTCGCTCAAAATAAAAATGGTTGCAAGGATACTATCTGTAAAGTTGTTGGCTTGTTCGGATCACTAATTGGAGTTGATGACAATGAGCTAAACGGAGTTTTTACAATTTCCCCTAAAGCCAATCAGAACGAAATTGTGATTACGACAGGAGGAATTCATGGCGCTTTAAAAATGAACTTATATTCACTTAGTGGACAATTAATTCAAACTGAGCAAATCCTTAACCCAAGCACATCAATCCCATTTAATTTTGCCAACGGCATTTATCTCTATGAGTTTGCAGACAAAAATGGGCAAATTATTTCGTCAGGAAAATTCAACTTTTAATTCTATTATTATGAAAAATGCATTAATTCTAATCCTAGCAACAGGTTCCATTTTAGCTTCATGTTCAAAAACGTACACTTGCGACTGTACCGAATCCTATGACGGTGCCAGCGAATCATTTACTCATGTGATGAGCGAAGAAATTGAAGGATTAAAAAAATCAGAAGCTGAACAAAAATGTGCTCAAGGGAATGTTGGTCCACAAACTCTTATAGGTGAGACGTGGGGCATAAGTTGTGAATTGAAGTAAATTTCTTCCTACTTATCGCCTAACAAATGTTTTGTGTTAAAACTGTTGTGAATTGTAATGATTCAACATTAATATCGACCTCTTAACATGATTTTAACCGTTATCGAACAAATTCTCTTTATTTTTGTTTGTTACAACACACACTTATGAGGTATTTCGTTTTTATATTTTCTTTCTTTATTGCAAGCGCAGGATTCAGTAATAAAACTGCATCTGAAATCTATGTTGATTTAGAAAAAGTACATTCTTTAAAACGGGTACTTTACATTGCTGCGCATCCTGATGATGAAAACACACGGGCTTTGGCTTGGTTCTCTTTAGGCGAAAAAGCAGAAACGGCGTACCTATCATTAACACGCGGAGATGGAGGACAAAATTTAATTGGAGATGAACTTAGTGAAGATTTAGGTGTTTTAAGAACACAAGAATTATTAGCCGCTCGCGGCATTGACGGTGCAAGACAATATTTTACCCGAGCAGTTGACTTTGGTTATTCAAAATCCGCCCAAGAATCATTAGAGAAATGGGGAAAGGATGATATTTTGAGTGATGTTGTTCTAGTAATTCGGCAATTCAAACCAGATGTTATTATTACGCGCTTTCCAGCTGATAAACGCGCTGGACATGGACATCATACAGCGGCAACATTATTGGCCTTAGAAGCATTTGAAAAAGCCGCGGATCCTAATTATTTACCAGAACAAGTTCAGGCGCACGGAGCATGGAAAACAACCTCTATTTATTGGAATTCATCCGTTTGGTGGGATAAAGAATTAAGCACAACTGCCAAAAACGATCCAAAATATTTAGTACAAGAAATTGGTGGTTATAATTCACACTTAGGCATGTCTTATAATGAAATTGGAACATTGGCCAGAAGTCAACATAAATGCCAAGGATTTGGAGCAATTGTTGAGCGTGGTTCATTGATTGAATACTTCCAACATTTGGATGGCAAACAATTAGAAAATTCATTTTTCGAAAACAATACCATGTCTTGGACAAAGCTTGTTTCCAATAAATTCTCAGATGAATTTGATGCTTTATTGGCCGATTTTGATTTTAAAGTATTGGAAAATAATGTTCCGGCTTTATTGTCGATTCGAAAAAAATTGAATGTTGTTCCAGCCTCAAATTTAGATGCTATTCGAAAAGAAAAGGTGGCTGAAATTGATCGGATTATTGTGGACTGTTTGGGACTTTATGCTGAGATTGTCAGTTCGGACTATGCTTATGTGCAAGGCGAAGAGTTTACTGTGAACTATAACTTAACCAACAGATCGAGCAGAAATGTGCAGCTCATGAGCATGCAGGGTAAAGAAATGGTGCTTCTGCTCCAACAAAACAAAACGCTGAGTAAAGAAGTTACAATCAATAATAGCTCGGACTATTCAACACCTTATTGGTTAAAAAATCCTTTTGTTAATCTTTTCAAAATAGATGACCCTGCTGATTTAGGGAAAGCAGAAGGAGATGCAACGTTTAGCGAAAAACTTACCTTTATTATTGACGGTGATCAAATTCAATTAGAAATTCCTGTCACACATAAATGGCGCGATCCATCTTATGGTGAACGCCGAAGAAACGTGATTTCTGCTCCAGATTATTCGGTGAATTTTGATCAAAAATCGATTATTCTAAAGCCTGGACAAGAGAAAACGATCCGTGTTAAAATTCATGCTTATAAGGAAAAATTGACTGATGAAATAATCATAAAGGCACCAGAAGGATGGCAAGTATCTCCAGAAAAAATTGAGATTAATACCACAGCTCGTCACGAGGAAGTTTGGGCAGAAATTACTATTAAATCCAACGAACAAAGTAAGCGTGGAGATTTAGTGTTAGCCGACTCGAACGGAAAACCATTAAAGTCGCTCACCGAAATTACGTACGATCACATTCCAACCCAAGTTATTTACAAACCTGCATCACTTATTTGTATTCCATTAAAAGCCGATATTGTTGCTGGAAACGTGGCCTACATTAAAGGCGCTGGAGATGCCGTTGCGCAAGCAACAACGCAATTAGGATTTAATGTAACTGAATACGAAGTGAGTGATTTAGCTACATTAGATTTGAGTAAATTTCAATCGGTGATTTTAGGAATTCGCATTTATAATATCCATCCAGAATTGCACAATTTTGATGCGAAATTATTCAAGTACGTTTCAGATGGTGGAAATTTAGTCATGCAATACAATACTGCTGGACGGTCGTCTTCTGGACAATCCTTTGGTCCCATTCCTTTTGAATTATCGCGCAAGCGTGTAACGGAAGAAGATTCGAAAGTGACATTTTTAGCACCGGATCATCAAATTATGAATAAGCCGAATAAAATTACTCAAGTTGATTTTGAAGGTTGGGTGCAAGAGCGCGGTTTATACTTTGCTGACAATTGGAACGAAGCCTATACTCCACTCTTTTCTTGGAATGACACTGGTGAAGATCCAGTTAATGGTGCATTAATTGTAGCCAAACATGGCAAGGGGCAATTCGTTTATACTGGCATCTCATTTTTTAGAGAATTGCCGAATGGTGTAGCAGGCGCCTATCGTTTATTTGCTAATATTTTAAGCTACCAGCAATGAAAGAGCAGCAAGAAATAATAGATTCTGAAATAGTTGAGAAGGAAAAACCAACCAATTGGAAGGCATGGTATTGGGGTCTTGCTATTTTCTTGGCGATTCAAATCATTCTATTCGTATTAATTTCTAATTCCTATGGAGAATGAGTTGGATTGATTGGGTCATATTAATAGGCACATTGCTCGCCATTGTTTTATACGGATCATGGAAGACGCGGAAAAATAATAATCTTGAAGGTTATTTAAAAGGCAATAATTCTGAAAATTGGATGACGATTGGTTTGTCCATAATGGCGACACAAGCCAGTGCTATTACTTTTTTATCTACACCAGGACAAGCTTATGAAAGCGGAATGGGATTTATCCAAATCTATTTTGGATTGCCATTGGCAATGATTATCATCTCCGTCTTCTTTTTACCTATTTATTATAAGTTAAAAGTATACACGGCCTACGAGTATTTAGAAGGGCGTTTTGATGTAAGAGTACGCTCATTTACCGCCTTCTTATTCTTAATGTCTCGCGGATTAGCTGCGGGAATCACCATTTTCGCTCCATCCATTATCCTTTCGACTTTATTGGGCTGGGACCTGAACTTAACCTGTTTCGTGATAGGAGGATTAGTAATTGTGTATACCGTTTCAGGCGGAAGCCGTGCAGTCTCCTTAACGCAAAAATGGCAAATGGCCGTTATCATGGCCGGAATGTTTGTGGCCTTTTATTATGTTTTAGATAGTTTTCCAGAAGGAGTTGGATTTACTGAAGGAATTGATATTGCAGGTCGTTTGGGCAAAATGGAAATTGTAGACACCTCAATTGACCCGACAAACCGTTATACAATTTGGTCTGGATTAATTGGTGGCTTGTTCTTATCCTTATCCTACTTTGGTACCGATCAATCACAAGTTCAGCGCTATTTGGGTGGGAAATCGTTAAAAGCCTCCCGAATGGGATTGATGTTTAATGGTTTGATGAAGATTCCAATGCAATTCTTCATCCTATTGGTTGGTGTAATGGTTTTTGTATCGTTTCAGTTCAATAAGCCGCCAATTATATTCAATAGTTCATCCACCACTGTTAATACGCAACAAAACGAAAAATTATTAGAGATCGAAGCGGAATATGATCAAGTCTTTCAATTAAAAGAAGAAGCCTTAACAAGTTGGAATGCTGGAGAATCAGACAATTTTGAATTGGTGCAAGGACTTCAAAAAAATCAAGATGTATTGCGTGAGGAATATAAAGCAGTTATGTTTGATTTGGACGATTCATATAACTCAGAAGATCATGATTATATCTTCCTAACCTTTGTGTTAAACTTTTTACCAAAAGGATTAATTGGCTTATTGCTTGCCATGATATTTTCGGCGGCAATGTCTTCCACAGCTGGAGAATTAAATGCTTTAGCATCCACGACCACTATTGATTTTTACAAGAAATTTTTCTCTAAATCAGATGATGAGAAAAAAGATCTGCGTGTGAGTAAACTTTTGACTGTAGGCTGGGGTCTTTTGGCCATAATGGTGGCCTTAACCGCTGGATTATTTGACAACCTCATTGAACTCGTTAACATACTAGGATCATTGTTCTACGGAACAATATTAGGGGTGTTCTTATTGGCCTTTTTCTTTAAATGGGTGAACGCTAAAGCCACATTATTTGCAGCTATTAGTGCACAGCTCACCATCTTTTTTATTCACTTTTTATACGTTTATAAATTCATTGACATCAGCTATTTATTATATACCTTTATTGGTGGTATAATGGTTGTAGTAGTTGGCATAATATTACAAGTCTTTTTTAAGGACGCTCCAAAGGACAATTTAAACACGGAAATAATTGATTAATACAAAATAATAAAATATGAAAAATTTACTCTTTTTATTCGCAGCCACATTATTTGGCGGAACAGCTATAGCGCAAGATTTACCTCAACCAAGTCCATCTGCTAAAATTGAACAGGTAGTAGGATTAACTGCTCTCACAATTGAATATTCAAGACCGAGTGCAAAAGGCAGAACAATTTTTGGCGAATTGGTTCCTTATGACGAAGTATGGCGACTAGGCGCTAATGCGTGTACAAAATTTACCACTTCAACTGAGATTAATATTCAAGGCCAATTATTAGCCGCTGGTACTTACGCAGTTTTTGCGGTTCCATCAGCAAGCGGAACGTGGAAAATGTTATTCAATTCTGACACGGAGCAATGGGGTGCTGGAAGTTATGATGCCACAAAAGATGTTGTTACAGCGATTGTTAAAACCAGAGAAAATGCAATGACGGAGACTTTTACAATTGCTCTGAATGACGTTACAAACAATTCTGCCAAGCTCACAATAATGTGGGATAAAATCAGAGTTGATTTGGAACTAGGCGTTGAAACTCAAGAATTTGCTGATGCTAATATTAGAGCTGCCATTGCAAAAGGTGAAGATTTGGACAAAGTATATTATAAAGCAGCAGCCTATTATTTTAATATCGTAGGTAATGAGAAAAAAGCTTTGGGTTATATTCATAAAGGCTTAAATGAAAAAGAAGGTCACGCGCTTCACTTTTTAAGAGCGCAAATTTTGCAAAAGCAAGGACATACCAAAGAAGCAATTGAATCTGCTGAAAAAGCCTATGAATTAGCAATGGCAGTAGAAAGCAAAGGATGGGCTGATTATATTGAGGGGTATGTTAAGGAATGGAAGAAGTAGTCTTTAGTCAATAGGCAGGAATAGGTAAAAGGTATTTGGTTACTCTTAGCATGTTTAAACTATTTGATCTGCGAATTATCTGCTTGATCTGCGTTAACTGTGTTCTATAAAATGCTTGATTGATTGATTGATTGATTGATTAGCAATTATTCAGAAGGCGAAAGGTAGTATTTAGACCGCTTGCTTTGCTCAATGTTGTGTTTAATTGAGAATACTAATAATGGCCATAAGTAAGAAAAATAAAAACCGAGTCACTATTAATGGCATTGAATATCTCTGGTGGGTATTTGATGAATATGACCAAACAGAATTTGACGGGATTCAAATTAAAGTTGTTTGTTCTGACCAGACACACTTTTTCAAATACGGATTACAAGAGCGAGAATCTAATCGAAAAGTTGTACTTGCTTTAAGAGATTATGCAAAACTAGTTCATTTGTCATCTCCCCCTAAATTTGAAAACGAAGATGGAATAATAACAAAGAGCGGAATTATCAGATTAATAAAATGGTGTAAAAATGAGGGACATCAAATTCAATACGCATTGGACGGAAAGAACAACGGTTTGACTAACGAGCAGCAGGAAGCACTATTAGAGGAATTGCAAAAAAGAATAAACTAAGCAACTTGTAAATTGCCTATGCTTCCTAATGGAGGCAAACGCAACAGGTAATGGCATTGTAGTTAGAGTGTTTCGTGTTGGGTCTTATATTTTTAAGTGTTCCGTTTTTTGTTGTCAACTTTTCAATCCTTGTACTTTCTAAACGCAGAAATTGTCTGAAAGATTAAGTAAGAACTAATTATTCTAAAAGCCCAATCATAAATAACGGCGTAAACTGACAAATAGGATTCTTCCCCGAACATATCAAGTTTATGTGTTGGATTTAAAAACCTTAAATAAAAGCCAAATTTATCAGCTGTTGTATATGAAACATGACTTGAGTTTTCAGCGAAACTTGTGTTATTGTAAAGTCCAATAAAGAAAACTATTCCTAAAACGAATAACCAAATTATTGGGACTATCCAATATCTACCATGATTATTCGAAATTCTATTTAAAAACAAAATTAGTTTGTCTGAAAAACCCCTTCCAAACCAGGATAGTTGTCTATATTTTGAATTGTACTCCTTCGATTTAAAAAATATCTCATCTGGTTTATTTTTAGCCTTTGACATCATGAGTTTATATTCTCTATACGCCTCATAATATTCTCTTTTTTCTTTTAGCGGAATATTTTTTTTAACGCCTTTTTTTAGTATCAAATTTGCAATCCAAACTGCCACATGTTTATTTCTAGGATGTGTTCTTCTTCGGTAGTAAATTTTACTAAACCATTTTATATTAATAAAACTAACGTCTTTAAACTCAGTTTCGGATATAGTGTGAATAGCTTTCCGAAAATTACAACTATGAAATTGTATATTTCCTAAGTTTGAATTATCAAAATCCAAAGCGAGTAAAACAGTTATATTTAAAAACAAAACTTTCGAAGATAGGTTGTGATGATAGTTCCGAAAACTTAACGTTTGACATTGAACGTCATTAATGTCAACATTAGAATTTGAGTTCTGAAGCATTTTATCAAAAAAAGAAATCGAATTTATTTCACTGTGTTGAACAACCACATCCATCTTTTTTCCTCCAAAATTTACTTGTAGATAATGAATATTTCTAGAAAAGAATATATCTAACTTAACATCTCATGAGATAATAATCGAGTTTATCTTAATGTTATCGCGGATTTCTAAAGATCCAACGGTAAATTCCATATTGTCAATTTTACATTCGGAAAAATAAAATTTACAATTTGTATGATTTTTTAAGCCTGAAAAAGTGCAATTTTTGAAAACAATTGATCCTTCGGGAAAATCAAATTTAAAAACTTTGTCAGAAGTAAACGTTTCATTTTCAACAATAATCTGCGGTGTTGTCACAAGATTAAATACACCGTCAATGTTTAATACTTTGGATTTTAACTGGGTTATAAAATCTTCATTTGTCATATTACAAACAAGATAATTAAAAGGGAGGAAATAAAACCAATTTTATTTAAAAACTCACTCGACTATCGCTAATAAATCATTGAACATTAAATCATTCAAACCTTAACCCATTAAATCATTGATAATTGATAATTCGAAAAAATTGCATTACCGCGATTTTTTCGTAAAATATTCCATCATCAACAACTTAGCGCGTTCCACCAATTGAATAAACTCAGCGCGATAGCCAAACTCATCATCTCCTTTGCTTGCTTTCGCTCTTTTAAGAACTGCGTCAAATGTTGCGTTTCCTTTGTATTTTGATTCACGAATTAACATTCCAAACTCGGCAACAGCGGACGCAAACATAAAGTTTTCGCTTGTCTGTGTAACAGGTGTGTTTTTTACGACTGTCTCTATTAATTTACTGGTATTGCCTGTTGGTTTTTTATAGCGGAATTTAATGATGGCAATCTCTTCTTTTAATCCTTTTGAATTATTAACCATCTTTTTTTGGTAGCGCAAATTACTGGCAGCTTGAATATTTAATTCTTCGGTTGGTACAATTTCGTACAGTGCTACCACCGAGTGTCCTGCTCCTAAATCACCTGAATCTTTCGTGTCATCATCAAATTCACGCGCCGTCATCATTCTGTTTTCATATCCTAATAAACGATAGTTTTTCACGTGTTCAGGATTAAATTCTAACTGCAGTTTTACATCCTTCGCAATGGTTACCAAGGTACCACCCATTTCATCTACCAGCACTTTTTTAGCTTCTAGAATGTTGTCGATATAATTATAGTTTCCATTTCCATTATCTGCCAATTTTTCCATTTTACTACTTTGCAAATTACCCGTTCCAAATCCTAAAACAGATAAAGAAATACCTGTTTTTCTTTTTTGCTCAATCAACTTCACTAAATCATCATCACCCGAAGTACCCACATTAAAATCACCATCCGTTGCCAGAATAATACGATTATTTCCACCACTTATTCGCGCGTCATTCGCTACTTTATAAGCTAGCTCAATTCCTGCTCCACCAGCAGTTGAACCGCCTGCACTCAAATTCTCAAGCGCATCATAAATTTTAGACTTGTACTTGCCTGAAGTTGATGGCAAAACCAAACCTGCAGCGCCTGCATAAACAACAATGGCAATGCGATCATCCGTTCCCATTTCATTCACCAAGAGGTGTAGACTTTTCTTTAAAAGGGGCAGTTTATCTGCCTCGTCCATTGATCCTGAAACATCCAATAAAAAAACAAGGTTGTTCGATTGCGTTTCATCCATTTCAATCTGCTTGCCTTGTAAGGCAACTTGCATTAATAAATGATTTTCTTCCCATGGACATTCTCCTAATTCTGTAGTAATTGAAAATGGATCTGCTCCAGTTGGTTCCTCTAAATCATAGTTAAAATAGTTGACCATTTCCTCCAGTTTTACAGCATCTTTAGGCGGTAAATATCCACCTTGAACAAAACGGCGCATATTACTATATCCTGCTCCATCCACATCTATTCCAAAGGTTGAAAGTGGTTGTTCTAAAGGTGTTTCAAACTCGTTTTCGTTAAACACTTCATATTGTTCGTAATAACGGTCAACATCATATTGTACATTTTGGTTGTTGTAATAACCTTGTGTCTTAAAGTTCCCATTATTGGAGTTAGCGCTATAGCTCGAATATCCAAAATCTACAGATTCTTCTTCATCATAAGTAGTTGATCCATAACACCCGTTTACAGCATCCAAACCATGAACTGTATGAGACATATTGGTTACGCCATCATAGTTGTACGTAACATCCCCATTAAACGACACGTCGAAACTCTCTCCCCCAACCTTAAGGTTTGGTCTGTTTACTTTATCGACGTCAAGGCCAGGCGGAGCCACATAAAGTCTACGAGGAGCATCATTCCATTCTACATCATTTCTGCGGTCACGACTCGTTGAATCTGAGGTATTAATCAAATTTGAATCAGCGTCAAATTGTGCAATTCCATCTTCTTCGGGAGTCGAGTTATAATCAATAATGAAAAAACCTACGATTAACATTGCAGCAATTGCCATTATATATCCAATGGTACTTCTACGTTTTGATTTATTTATTCTGCCTTGTATCGCCTCCCAATTCTTTTTGTTTGGAACTTGCGTATCTAGGTCTTGTTTATTTTCGTCTATATAATTTAATAAGGGATCTTTCATAACTGTACTAATTTTTTTAGTGAAAAATTGAGTAGTTTCTTCGCCCTAACGAATTGAGATTTGGAAGTGGACAGACTTATTTTTAATTCTTGCGCAATTTCTTCATGCTTATAGCCTTCAAAAGCTTTTAATGTGAATACAGTTTTACAACCTGAAGGTAGTTTCTCAATGGCGGTATTTAAAACCTCCGGATCAATCTTAAATTCTGCTTCTTCCTTTTGATCAGGAATATCAAAATCTAATTCGAGCCATTTGAGTTTCCTTTTTCGGAGTTTATTCAAGCAGACATTAATCGTTATTCGCTTCAACCACGCTCCGAAAGTCACTCGACCATCAAATCTTTTTAGGTGTTTAAAAGCATTTACAAAAGCATCCTGCAAAGCGTCCTCTGCATCCTCGTTACTCCCCAACATGCGCACTGTTGTAGAATACATAGCATTGGAATACTGCTTGTAAAGCTGAAATTGGGCGGCCTGATCATTTTTCAAGCAAGCCTTAATTAAGTCGTTTGTGTCTTTTTCCTTTTTGTCCAATTGTCAAGGTGTTTTTAATAAGTAAACGGGGAAACTAAAAAAGTTGGAAAAAACTTTTTTAGTTTTAGACCGCTGCGCTGTTAGTACTTAGATCGCTTTGCTGTTAGACCACTTCGTTGTTAGATAAAAGAACAAAGACTTTTAGTTAATTGAAAACTGCTCATTAAATCATTGTACCCTTCGATAAACTCAGGGCGCATTGAAATTCACAACTTCAATCCTAACAAATACGCTTCTTCTAAAACCTTATCCAAATTGGCTTCACCTTGGTTGCATAAAATTATGGCGCCTACTTTCGTAGATTTATTATACCCCATAATTGTTGCTACGCCTTGTTCGCCGCCATCATGTCCCCAAAGTTCGTTATCCCTATTCATAATGAAGAAATGTAGTCCTGTTTCATCATCCAAATCCGGGATTTGCAAGGTTGTCATGGCTTCAACTGTAGTTGATTTTAGTAGTTCAACACCGCCATAACTTCCATTTTGAGCAATTGCACTCAAAAATTTGAACATATCATTTGTTGTAGAATGCAAACCGCCGTTTGGATAATCTGTAAACGTATAATGTCCAATCGCTTCATATTCTCCGCCCGAATAGTTATAGGGCATCACAACAGTTCCAATAGCTTCATCTAGTCGCCATGTAGTATGCGTCATTCCCATTGGGATAAAGATATTGGCTTTGCAATAAGCGTTGAAATTGATGCCAGAAATTTGCTCGACTAATACTCCAATTAATGCATTACCTACGTTTGAATATTCCACATCCGTTCCAGGTTCAATGTCATGATAATTTTCCGTGGCACTATAAAACTCTCCGCCAGGAACTAAATAATTTTCCAAAAAATAAGCCAAAGCAACGGGGCTATCCGAACCGTAATAATATTGTCCGTCTAATGCTGGGCCGTCCGCAATTCCTGAAGTATGTGTCAACAGCATTTTGAAGGTTATGGGAGTTGTTTCTCCAGGTCCATTCACCGTAAACGATAAATAATCATTGATTGGATCATCTAGACCGAAAAGGCCATCTTCATACAATTGCAAGAGCGCGGTGGCGGTAATCGTTTTTGAAACGGACGCCATTAAAAAATGATGTGTACTTTCTAATGCAATATCAGATTCAATATTTGCCTGACCATAGTGCCCTTCAAAAAGAATACTTTCCCCTTTAAATATGAGGGCAGATAAAGCTGGAACATTTTGGCTCTTCATCTCATCCTCCAAATACTTTTCAAAGTCTTTGGAATTATTGATTTCGTTTTTCTTACAGCTTATTAAAGCTCCGATAAAAAAGAGCGCGAGCATAGCCATTTTCAGTTGATTTCTCATAAGTTTTGCCTAGTAGTCTGATCGATTGTCTTGGTTTATAACCGTTAAGATATAAAATTTGCAGATTCTTTCCCTACTGACGTTTCGAGATCTTTCAAACACGACCGATTCCTTGGATTTTTATATGCAAGGAAAATAAACTTTCAATTATTACTGAAAGTTCGAAAATATTTATATACATTTGAACCATGGAACTAGAAAAGGCAATACTTGAAATGAACACTAAAAAAATTTAAATCAAACTTTCATTTTTTTCTAAAAGTTTTATAACAATAGCGAAATGACATTTACATCAATCGGATATCTCAGTTTTTTCAGCATTATGTTTTACGTAATTGGTGTAATTGGCTGGCAATTTTATAAAGATGGTAAATTTTATTTAGAGCGCTTTTTCGAAAAAGAATTGCATTTAGTAGACAGTATTAATAAGCTGCTTCTTTTAGGATATTACCTCTTTAATTTGGGATATATCGCATTAACAATTAATGGATGGAGTAATATCCACAGCTTGCCCGAATTGATAGATACTGTAGCATGGCGATCCGGTAAAATCATTCTGACGCTGGCCTTAATGCACTACGCAAACCTATGGTGGCTCTCACACTTTCATGATATCAAAGCCTTTTTTAAACAGAAAACAAATAAACTAAAACAATAATTATGGAAACTTCAAATTTAACAATGGTCGTAATTGCCTACTTAATTTACTTACCTACTGCCGTTTTTTTGACTTACTACGTGGCCAAAACACTCTTTAAAAATGCACAGGTATTTATGATGGATATTTTTAGAGGCCGAGAAGAAATTGCAACGTCCACAAACAAACTTTTTCGCTTGGGATTTTATCTCCTCAATTTAGGATTTGCCTTGCTCATTCTTAAATTGTCTTATTACGGAGGGGAGTTCACATCACAAGATTTAATAGAAAGACTGAGTGCTAAAATAGGGGGATTCTCAATTTATTTGGGCGTGATGTTATTACTGAATCTTTATATGTTATTTAGAGGGAAACGCAAATCAAAAGAAAGTCTTCTAAAACAGGAAAAAATTGCGGCTTACCAAGCACATGTAGCCCAAGGCGGAGGAAAAATCTCCTTAGATGCTGGGATTAGTAAATAGTAATTTCTTTCAATTCAAAACGCAGTTTCATTAACTTGAAACTGCGTTTTTTTTTTATGAATACCAATGCCAATATTGATGAGCAATTATCGCTCTTTCCAGATTTCTTTAATAGTTCCCATCAATTCATCATAATCAACTATCTCTTGATTTAAGAATACACGTTCTGTAAACGAAAGGATATTCTCATACTGTTCTTTATTATCTGTGACAGTTGCCTCATCAATATTGGCTTGAATAATCGCGATTCCTTTTTCGTAATATAAACTTTCACCAACAATCGCAATGAGTTCGGTCTTGTCAGCTACAAACGCGTCGGTAAGCGGGTTTGAAAACTCATTAACAAAAATGTAAAACATTAAAAAATTTGTGGAATCCTTTAAACTTTTTGATGGTGTATTCTCCCAATATAAATAATTTACTGCACTCACTTTTTCATACGCAACATCTCCGTCCAACAAACTAACGGCATATTCTTGCAAAAAAAGGTAATCTCGATTTCCTGCTTCAAATTCTTGTTCCTTTTTATACCAAGGAGAAGTTTCGGGATTCAATTTATAATATGCGACTTTACCAAATTCAATAAAATCAGTTATCTCAGTTATAGCCCCATCACTTCTTGACAAAACAGCTCCGTTTTCATCTAATATTAAGAGAGCTGGCAAACCGCTAATTTCATATTCCGACATAAAATCACCAGAATTATTTCCATCCGCATTTAATTTGAGCGCAATAAAATTGGCGTTGAAATATGTTGCAACTTCTGAATCTGAAAAGATATTTTCATCCATAAATGTGCACCACCCACACCAAGATGCCCATGTATCAATTAAGATTGGCTTTTTCTCTTTTTTCGACAGCGCTAAGGCGTCCTCTAAGGTTGTAAATTTTTGGAAGTTGATTTCTTCGCCATAAGAGCTTAAGCCCATTATCATTAGAATGGCAATTAACACATTTTTCATACTATTTGTTTTTATTGGTTCCTACGCTACTGTCCACTGAAAAACATTCAGAGTGACCTCTGCTACGCTATCAAAAACAAGAAATTATATTGCTTAAATATTGTTGCTATCTCTATAATGCAAATTGTCCGGAAACGTTTCAATAATAAATCCAAAGAACCTGATTAATTTAAACAAATGGATGTTTTTAAATTTGGAATGGCGTTAAAGATTCACTCATAAAAGGCTTTGGTCAATTGAAAAGTCAGCATAGAGCCTTCACCCCTTGTTTTTTGTGTGCCATATAACCAACTATCGCAAAAGTCCTTGCGTGTATATTTAATACGTCCCCAATCTGGATCAGCAACCCAAACAGTTTCGGCATTCATAGCATAAACAACCACAAAATGTCTATTATTCCAATGCACAATCACAGGTCTGTCCATTTGTAGCATAAGTACTTCATAGCTTGCCTGATAGTTCTCAGTGGTCATGTTTAATTGCAAAGCAGCTCGCGCTAAATCTCCAAAAGATGTGCCTGTTTCATCTAAATCACTGAGTTCTGCCAGTTCTTCTAATGAATGATAGGTACCAAATTGTTCCAGTACCATTTTAAGACAAGTTGGCCCACAATTCATGGGTTCGCTTTGTGCAGTGAAAGGAATGAAATGTTCGCGACTCATTTTTAAAAAAGCGTCAATTCCAAAATCCAATTTTTGAATCCGATTAGCCGGACTTTTTTCCCAATTTGGGTAATGTCGATTTAAAATGAGATAGGACGCCGAATCAATCATATATGATGTTAAAAAAGTATCTCTACTTCCCCATTTTATTTCAACTGTCGCATAACCATTCTGCGGCAATAAGTTAACATATTTAAATCGGTGATTTGCACTTAATTTAATTCCTCGTTGATGCAAAAAATCTTGAATAACAACGAACCAAGCATTTTGACCTGCTTCATTTTCAAAATCGAGTGGATTATTATGAATTGACAATTGAAAGGGCGCTTTTAAAGAATCATAAGTATTCGCATAACTATCTCTCAAACCCTTCAATTGACGAATGCCGCTCCAACTAGTTCCATTAGCCTTTTCAATAGTAACTAAACGATCTAAGCCATAAATATCGCATCTTAAAGCACACATTTCTTGTGCTAATCTTAATGTTAAAAGAGTATCTGTTGATTTTGTCTGACCAAAAGAAATTGCTCCGAAAAAGAGAAAGGAAACAACTATTAAAATTGGCGACTTAAACATAATTAATAACTCATCTTTATTGATAAAAAGCAATATTCCATTTCAAATTAATTCAGAAGCAGGTTCTATTCATAAAATGAAGCCATTGGTGAAAAGGTTAAAATCGATCCTTCTCCTGTTGTTTTCTCAATACCGGACAACCAATTATCACAAAAATCATCACGCGAGTATTTTATTCTTCCTGCGTCTGGATCCGCCACCCAAACAAATTCTTGATTCATGGCGTAAACAACCACAAAATGAGTATTATGCCAATGCGCTGCAATAACGGGTTTATCCATTTCCAAAGAAAGTCGATAGTAACTGGTTTTAAAATTTTTGGTAGTGATATTGAGTTGTAAAGAGGCGCGTGTCAAATCTCCGAAAGATGTACCTGATTCATCTAAATCGCAAAGTTCTGCCAGTTCTTCTAATGAATGATAGGCTCCAAATTGTTCTAGCACCATTTTTAAACAGGTTGGTCCGCAATTCATTCCCTCACTTTGCTGCGTAAATGGAAAAAAATGTTCTTCGCATAAGCCCAAATAAACATGGACGCAATAGGCCCACTCTTGTATTTTAGGAATTGAATGATTTCGCCAAGTTGGATAATGACGGTTAAAAACAAAAACAACAGAAGAGTCGAGTCTATAGCTACTTTTAAGCGAGTCTTTAGGATCTAAACTCGTGTTTTCAATTAGAGACAGACCATCTGGTAAAGTAATAAAATAGTCATATCGCTGATTTGCACTTAAGGCTAGTCCTCGTTGATTTAGAAAATATTGACTCAACATATACCAAGCATTTTTTCTTACCTCTTCATCTAAACAGTATGGATCTTTATGGCTAGATGTTTGGAATTTAATTTTGAGTGTATCAAAAAAGTCAGAATAACTATTACGCAAATCTTTAAGTTCGGCAATTTTACCCCAACTTTTTCCATTTGCATTTTCCTCTGCAAGCGACCGATCAATCCCATTCACATCACAATCTAATTCGCAGATATCACGAGCGAGTTCTAATCTATTGCTCGTAGTAAATCCGATTGGATTAGCATACGAAAAATTCGCAAAGCAGAACAGAAGTAGTACAATATGTGAAGTTCTTTCAAGCACAACTAATGACTAAAATTATAACGATCCTGCATCCGCTCTCCCGAAAAATATTCGTTTCCTTCCGAATCTATATAACCTTTAAAACTTTTAATATAGGCAAAACCTTTGTCAAAATACGGCACAATGATATAAGGAAAGGGATAAACTCCTGCAACTGCCAATTCGTATTTGGGTTGAATTACTAAGTTTCCTTTTTTATCAATAAAGCCCAATAATTTATCTTTCGTCAGAATTGGAGCTAAGCCATCTGAAAAATTTCCCACCAAATCAACAGAATCTGGCAATGCTAAAATGACAGTTCCTGTTGTATCATAATAATAAAAGTGCTCAAGACTATATTTTCTGTAAACAACCTTTTCCGCATCCGAATATGATGGGTAACGTCTGTTAAGCATTGAATCGGGAAGCGGATATCGTCCAGAACCTATTGCCAATCCGTCATGAAAACCATACGATTGTACTAATATGAAGCGATCTCTGCTAAAACTTGAAGTAGCATACCATTCATCTCCTACCAATTCTTCAATCACATCTCCATTCGCAGCAACAAATGCTCCTCTTCTATTCGTATCAAGACAATAACGATAGCCGTTTACATCAGATCCGATATAGGCATATTTAAAATCAATTCTGGTCTCTCCTTCTCGATCCACAAGTCCAAATAAGTCGGTTTCATAATCAGCTACAATAAATTCTTTGGTTTTGAAAAAAGATTCATAAGACTGAATCATACCAATTGATCCAGAATTAATGCCATACCGCTTACTTTCACCCAATGAATCGCAAAAATAGTAGTCCCCATCACGGCCCATTACACCAAAGTTATTATCGCTGAATTGATATACTTTTCCAGCACCTTTTTTTGGCAAATTAAAAGCAAATTCTCCGTTAATATGATAAGCTGTAAGTCCTGTTTCTTCATCAGTGAATAATAATTTATTATCCGCTATGCCAATAAATAGCCGATATTCATCTAAGTCAAACTCCTTTACCAATTCTCCTTCGCGATTATAGATTTGATATTTTCTTCCGAACCGAAACCAGGCATAATCCTCATTCCCAAAAGATTCAAAGTCATGCACGCCTACTTCAAATAATAATTTGCCCTTTTTATCGAAATAAAAATGCCCATAATAGTCGCTATAATCATCTGGTAAATGCCGCGAAGTATCCCGATAAACACGTCTTATTCCATGATAAACACCATTTTCATTGAATAAATTGCGATAATATGGCGGAATTAAATATTTTCCTTTTGGGTTTACCAAGCCGTAATTATTTAGGGGATAAACCATGCCTTTATAATACGCTTTTGCTGTATCCATCACAATTGCTCCTTCTTTATAAATGGCAAAAACTTGTTCAAAACGGGGTTTGACTAACCATTTATCCATTTTTCCTTTTTTAACGAATCCATAAAGTGGTCCATCTCTAAAAGGAATCATTTTAACCTCATCTGGGTCTAACTGGATGTGTTCACGTTCAATTTTATTAAAAATAGTTTTACTATCATCCGTAAAATAGCGTTCTAAATCTGTTTTATGAATGCCAATCATTTTAACAGATACAGCTTCAGATGTATCAACTAAATCACAATAAATTGAACTTACTTCTACACAATACGTTCCAGATTCTCGAAAGCTTAAAACAGAATCAGTTTCATATTTTAGTGGGCGATAATTGTGGCCAACATCTAACCAGCGAAAGGTTGCGTCTTTGGCATGAGTTATAATTTCTTTCTCGTCAGCCGTGATGGTTAAATCCAAATCCTCAAGAGTTAGGTTCAGTTGAAATTTGGAATTTTCGTCTGCTGTATAGACGCCTGATTCCGTATAAGTTTTCTGTGTTTTATCCCAAAAGTAATTTTCGCAAGCGCGGATCACGATAGAATCTGGTTCTGCAAAGTAATTCGAATATTCACTTGTTATTAATCCATAATTCGGTTGTCCACGTGGACTGGCATGAACAAAATTACTACTCAATATTAAATTCCCATTTGGTGCAACGTTATATTTCGCCCCCCCTCTTATAGTCGGCAAATAATGAAGTGATAAAAAATTACCATCCTCATCTCGTTTTTGAACACCTAACCCCCTTCGATTGTCAGGATAGACATTCGGGTCAATTAATCGAATTGAATTTCCAGAATCAAAATCAACGTTTATCGGTAATTGCCCAAAAATATACAGTTGATCTTTTTGATCTAGCATAAGTTTCTCCGTCTTTATATACTTTTCAGAAGCCACCAATTTGGATCGTTCTAAATGTAAGTCTGAATTAAAAAAAGCTACATACTGACCGTATTGAGGCCAATTTTCTGTGGATTTAGATGTTACAGAGGAATCCAATTCAATAATCCCTCTCATTCCTATGACAGCAATTAATTCTTGTTTAGAGTTTACCTCAAAACCGTCTAAAAAAATCGCATATCTGGCAGGAAAACTGGACCATAGTAATTGTTCACCAGCATCATTATATTTAGCAATTATAAGTTCTTTTTTAGAAGACCCATACTCCATATATTCTTGCTCAAGAGCAGACATTTGTGGTTCAAATTCACCTCCAATAAAAATTTCATTCTTATTGATGAGGGCAACCTCATTGATCGATTGATCTCCATCTCCCTCATAAAGATTAAGCCCCAAGTATTCGAAATTGACATTGATTCTTAAGTAGAATGCGTCCTGACTTCCGCTTTTTCGGATCGTATCATTATGCCCTGTAAATAAGGTTGCTCCTTTAAAATCACCAACTAAATGAACATTCCCTAGTCCGTCAATTAAAAAATCATTGACTTTACAATCATAATATTCGGCTTGGTTTTCAATTATTTTTTTTCGATTAATGCTTTTACCGTCGGCGGCGAATGTTTGGATGAAATAATCATTTTCCCCAAGAGTCCCTTTTTCTGAAGAACATAAAATCACGCCACCATTTTCATTCGGTTGGATTAACCCACCCAAAAGCCGCTGCTCTGTTATCAATTGATGCGCCCAAAGTAAATTGCCCTTTGCATCTAATTTTTGAATAAAATAGGCAGAGCCAAGAGCATGATCGGTTGCTAGGATTTTCTCCTCACCCGTTTTTAATTTCATTCGGAATTCACCTGAAAACTTTCCAAACACAAAAATATTACCAACAGTATCTTGCTTGAAGTCGATTACTACGCATCCATTGGTAACACTATCCACTCTTGACCAAAGGATTTCAGTATCTTGAGCGGAACTATTCCAACTTATAAAAATAAGTAAGGCAAATAAGAATCGGGCTAAGGTCGAAATCATTTACTCCTCCTCTTCTTCCATGTTCAAGATTTTATCAAATAATTCTTGATTTACTGTTGGGTAATCAATGGTTACTTTTGTCTTGCGTAGTTGCCCATTTCGCGTTTGGATTTGAGCAGAAGTTATTTTTTGAGTGGCTACAAACTCAACCAATTCTTCATCTAAGTCAATGTCAAAATTGGTCACTCCAATTTGTAAACGTTCCGAATAATCTCCTTTTACTATATCACCATCAGATGGACATTCATGGGTTCCATTTTCTGCTTGCAACACTAATTTACATCCTTCAATTGTATTCAAATTTATGCAACCCGTAATCACTAATGATAAGGAGCGATAACCATTCAAAAGTACCGACTGACAATAAATTTCAGAATCAGGACTTGACAAAATTGATTCTAATGGGGATTCGTGAATAATTTTTAATTGCTCTTGCATTAAGCGATCAAAATCAGTTCTAGCTTCCTTTACTGGTTCTGCAGTCTTTTTCTTGAATAATCCGAACATAGTGTATTCTCTTGTTTTGTATTTATAAAATTAGGGATAATTACGGATTGTTCTCAATAAAATTTATTCATTTCATTTTTAACATGTAGGACATAAGCCCCGCAGCAATTTACTTTTGAAGCTCAAATCCCCCGTGTTTAAACTCAAAAACGACATTTCCCTTTTCATGAATTTCTTTTTCCTTGTTATCCCCTGAATTTTCCATTATAAAAATATTATCCAAACTATCAACTCCTTCAATGGTTATGGTATAATTCTTCGCATCATAATCCATACAAGCAATACAATAGCTTTCAGAGCCTTCTAAATCATCATAAAAGGAAAGAATTGGACTGGAATTAAAAAATGCAGGAAGATCTAAGATGACTTCATCATCTTTAATTTCTATAACCAATGCATAGGCGAGATATACCATGCCGCTCGCTCTTTGGTTTCCAGTTAAAATGTATAAATCTCGTCCATAATAAGGCAATTGATTTATGGCGTAAAAATCAACTTCTAAACCAGAAAAAGAAGAGTCAGCATCATCAGGATACAATGCTTTCGCACCATAAGTTCCATCCGATTTTTCCCATTGAAGAATGGGCAAATTAATTGTTCCAGCGGTTCCCATTGATGGATAAGTTATAGTGACAACATTTACACGACCGTCTTTTGACGCGGTAAAGTTTATGTTTTCCGTATCTTCATTTATGTTCAATAAACCTTTATTCAGCTGCTGCACCAAACCCTTTCCAATCAAATCAATCAATTCGAAAGGATCTGCATCTAAATCATACCAATCATTTAATTTTGCCAATTGAACCACTGTTTCATTGTCGATCTTCTTCCCTAAACAATTAACACGATCAAGCAGAAACTGATCCTCATAATCGTCATAAACATAATGATATTGTTGACTTTCCCTAAATGGTTTTATGGCGGTTGGATCAAAATCCTTTGTTTCATATTCAACACCCTTTTGCACAATAATTTCATTTACACAAGCAGAATCGTTATAAAACACGTCAATATAATTGACATATTTACTTTCATCAGCATCATCCCAATTGACAGCTGAAATGGTCTCGCAAAAAATATTCTTGAAGGCATTAGAATCAATATCATAGCGATAGATATTACAAAAATAGTAGGCTGCAACATTTCCTCCACCCCCAGTAATCACAACTAATTCTTTTTGATTATCCGTACAATTAACATCAATAATTTCAGCAACAATTGTTCGCCCTGCACCTGAACTTATAAAATCTTCGTTTGTTTTTCCTTCAATTAAATCACCTGTTTTCCCATCATAAAAATATCCCCCAGAAACTCCCCCTCCGTAACCGTCGGTTACAAAATAATCCAACCACTCATCTCCGTTAAAATTTAGTTTACAATCGACGATAGCATCATAATGAATACCATTGATCTTCTTATTCAAAGAATCATCAAAATAAGAATACTCCTCTGCAAATTCCGAAAGAATTTTTTGCTCGACTGCAACTGTGTCAACCTCAGTGATAATGGTGTCTTCGAGAACCTCATTAATTAGATCCTCAACTAAGGGAGATTTTTCTGGACTTTCTCCACATGAAAAAAGCAGAAATGCTGATATTAAAATTGCTACGTACCTCATCTACACTTCCATTTTCCCTAACAAAGCATAAACCATTGGGATTTTATCATCTAAATGTTTAATCCGATATTTCCTCGGTTCAAATTCAATCGTATGGTCAAAACAATCGTAAGGTGAATAATCAAATTCCTGAATTTTTTGAATAGATATTTTATTAGAAAGTAGCGCCGTAAGAACTTCTGCAAGTCCATGATTCCACATTACATAATCTTGCTGAATGTCCGCCGTTTTATCCGCGTAGGTGCCTTCCTCATTTTCTAGAATTGGCCCTGAATTTGAATAGTTGTATTTAATAATTTTAAAATCGTCGTCAAACATCCAAACAACAGGATGAAATTCTGCAAACACAAAATGACCCCCAGGTTTTAAATAACGCGCAATTAAAGCTGCCCATTTATTCATATCTGGCAACCATCCAATGGTGCCGTAACTTGTAAATACAATATCAAATTCGGCGTCTAAATGTTGCGGCAAGTCATAAACATCACAGGCAATAAATTGAACGTCCAAGTCCATTTTTTTTGCCAATTCTTTGCCTGCATTAATTGCATTATTGGATAAATCTACTCCTGTTACTGTTGCTCCCATTCGTGCCAGTGAAAGTGAATCTTGTCCAAAGTGGCATTGTAAATGCAGAATCCTTTTCCCTTTAACATCTCCCAATAAATCCAACTCAATTGAGTTCAATGAATTTTTTCCATTCAAAAAACCTTCAACATCATAAAAATCAGACGTTAAATGAGAAGCAGTGCGCTTATTCCATGAATCCTTATTAATTTCTAGGTAGTTTTCTTCTTGTTTCATTCCTGAAATAAATCTTTAATAATTCGCCCGTCCGAAGAAGACATTTTAAACTTTAACAACGCCGCTATAGTTGTAGGAATATCAATTTGCTCGTATGCATTGGCGTTAATTTCGTTACTTTTAAAATCGGGGCCAGAAGCAAATAAATTAATATGTTGGCAACCTTCACACGCATCACCATGACCAGAAAAACTACCAATACTATCTAAATGTCTCCCATGATCATTGGTAATAAATAAAGCTGTTTTATTTTGGTAATTCGGACTATTTTCAAGGTATTGCCAAATGGTATAATAGTCCTTATCTACTTGTTGAATGGCAGCAAGATAATTCTCCCAAACCCCCATATGCGCGCTAAAATCAGGCTGTCGTAAATTAATAAACACCAAATTGGGTTCATATTTCTCCATTGAATCCAACACGTGCAAAACCGTAATTGAATCTGTTCGATATCCCGTGCCCAAACCATTCAAACCACAATCAGTAGTTGGTAAAAACTGATCCGCCCAAACTAAATTTTGACAATTCGACAAGGGCTCAACTTTATCTTTACTAGCAATGAGCCATGCCTTTGTTTGTTCAGCCCCGCTCTCTCTTAACCAATATTGAAGAACGTTAGGCCGTTTCGGAATTTCACCTCCGCCATTATTAATGGTTTGATAATGGCCAGACAATAACGCAGTGTGACCTGCATTTGTATAAGTTGGTCCATTGTTTTTGAAATTTGTAAAAACCACACCTTTTGGTGCCATATCCAATTTCATATGGGGGATAAATTCCTGGTTGGGTTCACCCCAAGTTTCTGAATAGCGCGGGCCATCTACTACTATTACCACAACATTTTCTGTTTTGTATTCAACAAATGGCGTCTTCTCTTTTTGACAATTCATAAGTAGAAAAGCCAAACTCAATAAAACTAAATATGATCCTTTTTGAAACATTAAAACTTTTGCATTTAGTTACTTAGGAAAACCCTTTATATGATTACCTAAAAATAGTCCAATTTTAGAGACTTTTGTACATTAATAAATTGGTGAAATTGATTCGTCGCAATTATACCAGAACGTAAATAGATTACGTATTGAGTTTGTTCATTTATAGAAAAAAAGGAATGACTATACTTGAATTTGTGACAGATTTCCCAACAGAACAGAGCTGTCGGG
>WTCE01000041.1 GCA_013138735.1 Crocinitomix sp.
TGGCTCAAGAACCCCGAAGAAGATAAGGTCTGATACTCAGCTTAAGTCGTTAGCTTGGCTGTCGAACTAGTTCACCTTGTCTTCTCTGGTTCTTCAGTATTCTAATAAAATTAAATGATAAATATATACGGGTCAAGTTATTAACAAAATAATCGAGTTATGAGTCTCCCCCTAGAACCCCCTCCTTATAACATCAATAAATCATCTTAATTTTATGAATTGCTAATCTAATGGCCTGTCGAAGGGTGCAATTATCAATACGATTTGATGCGGGGTTTTAATGATTTAATATTTTATATTCGAGATCTCTTTTTTTTTTAAATTAAAAGTCTTTTTTCTTTAATCTAACAGCAAAGCGGTCTAATATCTATCGCCTATTGTCCAATTTTCTTAGCCCATTTATGACTCGGTTTTTCTACAAATCGATAAAGGATATAGGCAGATCCTACACTTATAGCAAAGCCCAAACTAATCACGATAAATTTTTGATAAGGTTCTTTGTAACTATGGGATAAATAGTTAATAAAGGCCGCCCCAAGCATAGAGTGAAGGAGATAGAGTGAATAAGAAATTTTACCCAAAAATAAGGTCAGCTTGGTTTTGAAGTTGGATAAATAGTGGATCAATAATAAACTAACAATTGCAATTCCTAAATCTACTGGACCAAGGTTAATATAGATGATTGGTGCTAACACAGCTGCAACAATTCCAAATTCAAGTTTTGTAATCACTTCCTTACGCATTAATATATATATAATACCTACTAAAAAATAAGGACTCCAATGCGGAAAAAACGCATAAGAAAGTGTAGCGAAACCTCCACCGATAAAAATGGCATAGAAAATTGAGCGATAGAATAATTTGCCCGTTAAAACTAAAGGGAAGAGTACCGAAAGTGCCAAATAATATTGAAATTCAACCGCCAAGGTCCAAAAAACAGGATTCACCCAATTAGCATTCTCCACAAAAGGAATAAGGTAACCTAAGTGGAGTACAATTTCAGTAAAACTTGGTGTTAAATCCACCGCAACTGTTCCTGGAACATAATTTCTAGCAATCAAATAAATAATTCCAATAGCGACTGCAACTAAATAAGGTGGCTCAATTCTGATAAACCGTTTAAGGATAAAACTTTTCCATTTCTTTAGAGTATAAGCACTGTTAATCATGGATAAAGGGATCACTATCCCCGAAATGATGAAGAACAGTTGTACACCGCGATCACCAAATTCAAAAATTGAAAGCAATGTTTCATCCGTCACATAGTCTTGTGTAGTGACAATAAAATGGTAAAAACAAACCGCCGTGGCAGCTAAGCCCCGTAAACTATTAATAATTAATATGTGGTCATTTTTTTTATCCATTCCTTTCGTTCAGATTCAACTGAAGCGCATTTAATCGATTTGTTTGCGGGCTAAATATAGTTATTCGCGCGCAACTGAAATTTGTATTTTTGTTAAGAATGAGCTTCGCAGTAATTTGTAATCCTGCGATTGCAAGGTCTATAAATGCAAAGTACAAATTTCAGTAATTTGAAATAGTTAAAAATGTTATAGAAGAGAAAACTGAGCACACTTGAATATTCGTCACAGCATTTAATCTAGCATGCGTTTTTGAACTTCAAAATTAATTTGAACTAGGACAATTACTGATAACAATCATATTTAATTCCTGCCTTTAATGCGACTCAATCACCCGTTTTTCGGCTTTTTTAACTACATTTACAAGTTGATGTTTCTTATTAAAAATATCGCCAAAAACCGCGCAAGATCTGATTGGAATGAATAAAATTATACTTTACGAATTAAATGAAGTGCCCATTCGAATAATCGAATATTATTGTAAAATGCGTCCTAATTCTTGGATTGCGAAAAACATTTCATCCTTAAAAAAGTTTGAAACTTATTGCGAAAATGGAGGACATATTTCACCTTGGAATACTTGGCCAACATTGCATAGAGGCGTAACTAATCAGGAGCATTATATTTCAGATTTTAATCAAGATTTATCAAAAGTAGACGCGGAATTCCCACCAATTTGGCAAATTTTAGCTAAAAATGGTATTAAAACAGGTGTTTTTGGATCATTACATTCATATCCTCCACCTGAAACGCAAGGCCATTATAGTTTTTATGTGCCTGATGTTTTTGCTATTGGCAAAGAATGCTTTCCTAAAAACATAGAACTTTTTCAAGACATTAATTTAAAATTAAGTCGCAAATCTGCTCGAAATGTTGATTCAACAATCCCGTATAAGGACATGTTTAAACTGTTTGGTAAAATTGGCAGTTTAGGATTCAAAGCCGGAACAATGAAAGACATTGGCGCACATTTGATTCAAGAAAAAAGAACGCCTTGGAAAACCGTTAGACGTAGAACCTATCAAACCATTTTGAGTTTTGATGTCTTTTTCAAATTACTGAAAAAAGAAAAGCCTGCTTTTACCACCTTTTTCACCAATCACGTGGCTTCAAGTCAACACCGTTATTGGGCGGCCGTTTTTCCAACCGAATATAAGGATATGAAATACGGTCAAGACTGGATTTCGACCTATGAGAACGAGATTCTTTTTACAATGGGAAAAACGGATGAAATGTTGCAGAAACTAGCTTCATTTGTAGATAAAAATCAAGATTATAAATTGGTGATTACTTCTAGCATGGGCCAAGAGGCCGTTGAATCTGAACCAATTGAAACGCAATTATATGTGACAGATCATGATTCCTTTTTTAAACTAATGGGTATTGCACCAAATGACTATGAGTTTTTGCCATCTATGTTACCACAATTCAATTACTCGGTAAAGGATGTTGCGGCTTTTAAGGCAAAAATTGATACAATGAAAATTAATACCAAACCCGTTCAATATCGGGAAATGGGCGAAGGAAGATTTTCGATTGATTTAGGTCAGCAAAATTTAAAAACAGTGATGGTTGAATTGGATGGAACAGAAATACCTTTCGATCAATCAGGCTTAGAAAATGTGATCATTGAGGATAAGTCATCCGCAACTGCATATCACATTCCAGAAGGGCATTGTTATATCTATCATCCTTCTTATAATGCAAGTGAAATGAGTACGCATCAAGTTTCTACACGAGAATTAATGCCTACAATTTTGCAGAACTTCGCAGTTGATGTACCTTCGTATGCTCAAAGACCGAGCATAAATATTTTAAGCTAATCAATTTATGAGTACGATTCAAGATTTTTTCACTGACCTGTTAAATGGTTTTGCCGTGGATCAAATTCCACTTTTTTTGTTTCAATTACTTTGTGCGGCGCTTGCGGCTCATATTTTACAACTCATTGTCAATAAAAAACTTGGAGAAAAACTCTTAGAATACAGCGCTTTAATAGCTGTCTCGGCGGCTTTAATGGCTTCTTTGGTGAAAATGACAGAACCGCTTGCTATTTTAGGTGCGGCCGTTTTATTACTGCTTTTACGCGGAAAAGAAAAAGGAAAATTAGAAACCATTGCAATGGTAATGGTCGTGCTAATAGGTATTGGATGTGGCGTTGGAAGTGTGGTGCAAACAGGTATTGGTTGCATAGTATTATTCGGTGTAGTTTTGTTTACCCCACTCAAAAAATAAGTTAGTTCTGCAATGTTAAAGAAACTAGGCATAGATTCACTCTTGCTGTTCTTCGTCTTGAGCATTGCTTTTTTATGGCTGGCTTTTCCTAGTATTCAAGAATCAATTTTTGGACAAACGAAAAACACAATTTCTAGTCTTTCTGTTGATGATCAGGTTAAATTTCCTGAGCAAGGAGGTTATGAAAAAGGAGAGATTCGTTTGAATAATGATAATTTGACCTTACTATACTCTCGAAACGGCGGTGACGATTTTGTTGTGGCGGATGATGGTCTTATAAATATCAACGACTTCAGCAATGAGGCCATTATTTATAAAAGTACGTCTATTCGTTGGCGACATCCAAAAGGAGGATTTCCAGAATTGAAGAATATTATTGTAAAGGTTCGGGATGAGGACAAGAAGACGGAATCAAAGCCTAAGGTGTTAACTTATTTTAAAAGAGGGATTTGTGATTATAATTCACTCGTCAATATTACGATTAGCGAGGATGATTTATTCGATTGGGAGAAAGGATTAATGATCTACGGGGAAGAGTCGTCACATGATGAAGGTTTTCAAAAGGATTGGTGGTACCGAACTGCCAATTTTGCGAGTAGAGGATCTGAGTGGGGCAGAGCTGTTACCGTGCAATTTTTTCAGGATTCTCAGAATGATAAATTGAATTTTGAATATAATTGCGAAATGAAAATCAGTGGCAATGCTACGCGTTATTTCCCTCAAAAATCTCTCAAATTTAAAATCTTGGATGAGCAAGGAAAGCCCACAAAAGTACCTCTGTTTGATTCAGATCCAACACATAAATCTGAGCAAGCTACAAGTTTCCTTCTGCGTCAAGGTGGAAATGATAATAGCCGCACTTTGTTTGCCGATTTACTAATGCACCGCTTGGCAAGTGGTTCAGAGGTTGCTATATTAAAAGGAGTTTCTCGTTCAGTATTTATAAATGGAAATTATTGGGGAGAATATAACGTCCGTCAGCGTATTGACCCTTTAATGATTGCGGAATTAGAGGGTGTAAAAGAAAAGAACGTAACAATTCTATACTGCGAAGTTTATGGAGATCGTTCAATTTTGAAGGCTGGATCCAAAAAACAAAAGATTCGTTTTGATTCTTTGATCCAAAGTTTGCCTGAAAAAATAATTGATAAGTCCGATTATGAACTTGTGAAAGATCAAATTAGCATTAAATCTTTCATTGATTATATCATTTTTGAGACTTATTTTGCGAACCAAGATTGGTTGCACAATAACACCACTTGGTATAAAGCGGCTGATAAAAAATGGAAATGGATTTTAAATGATTTGGATTATAGCTTGGCTTATCCAGGGACAGGTAATGTGAATGCGAACTTGTTTGATAAATTACTCACAAAGAATTCAATTACAAGTCAGTTGTTTTCTAGTCTGATAGCCTATCCAAAATTTAATGAGCGGTTTAAAAATAGAGTAACGGAAATATTAGCAGATGAATTGGCTGCAAAAACGATAAGCACAAGGTGTGCAAGTGTGAAAAGAAATTATTCAGAAGGTATCGATCGTCAAATAAGAAGATGGCGATTTATCGATTCAATTGAACAATGGGAAAAAGATTGTGCTGAAAATGAGACTTTTTTGCTTGAACGCCGTACAATCTATCAAAAACAGGTTCAAGCACTCTAATGATAACCGCGTACAAACAGCATTCACAGTTTATATTGATTCTAGCAATCATGTATATCTTGGGTGTTTGGGGGGGTCCATTAATCTTTCCTGTTTACCCCGCTTTTCTCTTCCTTTATGGGCTTCGTGGCCGTTATTTTGAAATGTTTATCATTGCCATTTGGACATTGATGTTAGCAGATTATGTCCCCGTTGAAAATGCGACTTATGACGATTTAAAATGGATAAAAACCTTGAAGCCATTAGTGCCTTTGACCATGTTCTTCTTTTTTCTGAGGGATCGCGAAAGCTTTAAACCTTATCCCAAACTGTTTATTTACTTCATTCCTTTCGTACTTATTGTAACAATTGGTTTAACAGATTCCATTAACCTGCAAGTTGGTTTTCAAAAAACACTCTCCTTTGTTCTAATGTACCTCTGCGTTCCTATGTTTGTTGTGATATTGCACCGTAGAGACCAACATAATTTTTGGAAAGCCGTGTTTACCTTCATCATTGGAATGTTAACTATTGGCTTGATATTGCGCTTTGTGGCACCTGATATTGCCATGAAAGTTGGGCGTTTTAAAGGTGTGCTTGGAAACCCTAATGGACTAGGTGTATTTTTGAATTTAACCTTCATTCTGTGGGTTTTAGTTCGGCGGTTTAATTTGACAACCTTCACCAAAAAAGAGAATTTATACATTGTTTTCGTAATTCTACTTTCCCTTATTTGGACAGGTTCTCGGAACGGAATGATGAGTATGTTCCTCTTTTATGTGATGTACAAAATGATTCAAATTAACTGGTTTTTTGCACTCGTTTTATTGGCCGGGATTTTAGCGTTTAATGACCAAATATTTATTGTTTTTGTTGTCTTAGTAGAGTTTTTTGGCTTGGAAGGATTTTTCAGAATTGATTCGATCGAGGAGGGATCAGGGCGTTCAATCGCTTGGGCATTTGCCTGGCTAGAGTTGCAAGACTATTTCTTTGTAGGTGGTGGCTTTGGACATGATGAACATGTCATGCGTCCGAATTATAAAATGCTCTCCATGCAAGGGCACTCAGGCGGTGTGCATAATTCCTATTTGTCTATGTGGATGGATGCTGGAATCTTAGGGCTTTCGGCATACTTCATAGGAATCCTTGCTATTATTGGTAAAACAATGAAAAACAACTATATTATCATTGCTTTTATCACATCAATTGCATTTAATATTTATTTTGAATCGTGGTTAGTGGCTTCTTTGAATCCGTTTACCATTATTTATTTAACAATTCTGACCATATTTATAGCTAACTTGAGTGGGGATGACTACGTACAAGAAGAAATCAGTATAGAGGATGAGTAGAAAAATCAATAAAGGACGTTTATTTCGCAATGTGATTTTGATTGCATTGGTTATTGGTGCGGCTGGTTTGTACTTGTCCAATAAGTATGTCAAAACAAAGGGGTTCGATAATATTGGTGATTTTGTGTCCAACTATCAAACCAATAAAAAGCTATCAGACGGTGTTGAAGCAGAGGCAATTCAATTGCTTCTTTCAGATGGAGATTATCAATTTTTAAAAGATAAACGCCAAAAAAGTTTAGACCGTGGAATACAAGTCAATAGAGGCGATAATTATGTGAATTGCAAATTGCTGTATAAAGGTGATACAATCAAGGGCGAAATGCGCTTAAAAGGTCACATGACTGATCATTTGGAAGGAGAAAAATGGTCTTTTCGGGTGAAAACCGAGGATGAGGTGATGGGCATGTATCGCTTTTCATTGCAAAATCCGGCCACAAGAAATTACGCTTACGAATGGATTTATCATGAATTATTAGAAAATGAGGAGGTGATCCATCTTAAATATGATTTTATCAAGCTTAAATTAAACGATCAAGATTTGGGAATTTATGCCATTGAAGAACATTTTGGGCAACATATTTTACGTAACAATGATCGCCCGCCAGGTGCCATTTTACGTTGGAATCCAGAACTGTATTGGGAGCACCGTTTGGATGAATTAGATGGTGTTTATATAGATGAAGGGTATTCAAATTACAGCGCATCTTTTCCGGAGGCTTATGATCAAGGTGTGGTTGAGAAGGATCCTAAACTAGTTGAAACGTATCAAAAAGGAGCACTTTTATTAGAGCAATTTAGACGAGGGTTCAAAACAACTTCTGAAGTTTTTGATGTCGAGAAAATGGCTCGCTTTCATGCGGTAATTGATTTAGTAGGCGGATATCATTCTTTAGATTGGAGTGATGTGAAGTTTTATTATAATAGCGAAACAGGGAAAATTGAACCTGTAGGATATGAAAGTTTTTCAGTGAGAAAAACCGTAAAAATTGCAGGACAACGAACACCAGAAGATTATGCAACGGTTGGATTTAATTATCATGATCGTTTATTTGCTGATCCTGAATTTTTCAAAGTCTATATTCAGAGTTTGCAACGCATTTGTGATGAGGCCTATTTTAAAACATTTACAGATAAAATAGAGGAGGAGCTGAATAATAAACGCGGGGTGCTGGCGGCTGAATTTGCCTATATTAAGTTTTCCTTCCAACCTTATTATGATAATATTGAATTGATTCGAAAGAATTTAGAATTGCCAAAACCTTTTCATGCATTTCTAGAGGCATCAACTGACTCTACAGTAACAATTACTGTTTCACCAGTGAGTGATTATCCAATTGAAATATTGTCTTTGGTAGTGAACGAGAAGAGAACTTATAATCTTGATTCTGCATTTGTTTTACCACCGAAAGCTAGAAATACATACGCGCATTATTTTAAGGTTGAATTTAAGCATGATGGTAAAAAGTTGAAGAATTTAAAAGTTGGTGCTAAAATTCCAGGCGGAGACACTTTTTTTGAGATCCCAGTTACTGATTTGCCAATGTCTACAGGTTATGAAATGCAAGAAATTAATCCATTGGATAGTAGGATGGATAGTATCCTAACTTGGGTAAATGATTCTATTGCTTTTTTATCAGACAGTCACACACTACTTTCGGGTATTGTTGAAATTCCATTAAATAAAACCTTGATTGTTAATGCAGGTCAATCCATAGATTTTGAAAATGAAGGAAGATTTATCGTAAAAGGAGAATTAAAATTTTTAGGAAGTGATTTGAATGAAGTGATGGTGAGTGCATCCGCCTTAGTACAGGATAGACCTTGTTTGACTTTTTTAGGTGGAAGTTTGGTGGCGGTACATACGCAATTCTCCAATATTCAAAACAATTTGATTGAGATGGAAAATGGAAATTTATCTTTTCAAAAATGTGTAATAGCGGACTCCGAACGAAATTTGATCCAAGCACAGAAATCAACGCTAACTTTTGTGAATTGTTCAAGCGGAACTATGAGCTCATTGGGCATCTTTAATCAATGTATAGTTAAAATAAAATCCTTTACAGCAAAAGTGGGGCGTACATTTATAGAAGCTTCAGGTTCAGATATTGAAATGCATCAATCTAAAATTTCAGGATATGATTTCGTTTCGGATTTGGATTTTTCATCCGATTTTAGTTCATGGGGCTCAGTTTTTGAGAATAACGAAATGATAAGTGGATTGAATAATGTTTCCACATTCAAAACTTATGGGAGCACTATAGTTTCGGGTAGTGCCGGAGTTTATATTTACGATACAGAGAGACCTGACGGTGCGGAATCCAGTTATTTGTTTTATAAAACGCCCACTGATAAATTAACGAATGAAGTTTTACGATCAAACGGTTAAATGAAGCTATTTAACTACATATCAATCCTTGTCATTTGTTTGTTTTCAGTGTCCGTTTACAGCCAATATAAATCTCCTTTTAATCAAAATGAAATTCAAACTGAAGGAACACAATATTCTTTTATTGTAAGTGGCCACTTTTATGGAGATGGAGGAAATAAATCGCGTTTTCCAGTCAATACCCTATTGGCAAATTTAGATTGGATCAATGGCTCAAATGCCGTTATGCTCGTTTGTTTAGGTGATTTATTTAAAGATGTTTCTAACGATATTCCCAATTACCAAACCAGTTTATTTGACAAGCTTGAAATGCCCTTGGTCAATGCTGTTGGAAATCATGATTTAACGGATAATATCTATCAAGACAATTTTGGCAAAACTGCCTTTTCTTTCCAAATCAATCAAGACGTTCATATTGTTTTAGATACCGAGCGTGATAATGGAGATATTACTGGTGAGCAACTCGATTTATTGAAGGATGCTAAGACAAAGGTTAACAATGGAGTTATCCAAAATGTATTCATTTACACGCACCGCACCATTTGGAAAGAAGCCTATTCAGAAATGGATGGCATTTTTGAAGACAATACACAAAGCATAGGCGGAACAAATTATGAATCAGAAGTGCTTCCCATTTTAAAAGAAATGGGTGAAAAAGTACACGTCTATTTGTTTTCCGGATCATTGGGAACTGCGCCTGCATCCTTCTTTCATTTTTATGATAAGGAAAATAATGTTAAAATAATCGCTACTGCTATTCGCGGTTTGCCAAGAGATGCAATGCTGGAAGTAATGGTAAATGAAATGGGAGAAGCCAGTTTCACTACCAAAAGTTTAACAGGCGAAAAATTAGACCCATTGAATTATTATGATGTAGAATATTGGCAAACGGAAGTGGGTACAGAACCGTTCAATTGGAAAATGATTCCTTACTATATTGAACTCATGTTAAAACACCGTTTTTTCTGGTACGGAGTAGGATTGACCTCCCTTGGTTTTTTCATCCTCATTTGGTTTGCTAAAAGGAGAAATCAATCTAGATATAGGGTTTAATAAACTGTTGGAATTAATGAGAACAATACTACTCAGTGAAAAATGAAATTTTTAGCAGCCCTCATTATTCTAATAATCTTTGTATTAATCGCAAAAGTATTTCCTTATAAGAAAAGTGCCTCAAAACCATCAAAACATTTTGAAGCATTAAAGCTAGAATACAAAGCGTGGGAATGGAAATTTGCTCTGATGATCCTTGTTATTACAGTTGTTTCAGCATTTTTAATCAAACCATTACTCGCATTTATTAGTTCAAGCGCAATAGCACCCGGAAACTCAGTCTATTATGTTGTGCCTGAAGCTAATATATGGTTTGTGCCAGCAACTATTTTAGGACTTGCTATTAGCATTTACGTCATTGATTATTTAGGTAGACTTATCTTAAAATATAGAATGGCAGAATATCATCATTATACTAACTTAAAGCATGGTTATGATGGAAGTAAATTTGTGAAACCTATTACGTGGTTTTTATTGGCTGTTGCAATGGTTGTAACACTCGGTTATTCCAATAATTTCATTTCAATTGGCGAAGATGAAATCGTTTATCATGAACTAAGAACGATCTCCCCAAAAAGCTACTCCTTTGATGAAATTGAAGGAGTTTATTATGTTGAAAATAAAAAACATGACGATAATTTGGTCTACGATCCGCATTATTATCTTGAATTTAAAGATGGAGCTATTTGGAATACATTGACTGGATTAACCCAAAATGAAAAAGATCAAGAAATCTTTAAATTCATAAGCTTTAAGGCAAACCTTGCGATTGAGAAGGTGCCGTATTTAGAGAAGTAATTATTCGTAAAAATTTTGTTTTAATTAAAAATTGACGTTTTCAATTAAACCATTCTTCAAGTTAACAGTCTGATTAAGAACAACACGAAGTTATTTAGGAATAAAAGACTTCATTTAAAGCGGAGAGGTATGGTAGAAGTTAGACTTAAGGTATTGAACACAATAATATATGTACTTTTGGGTGCAGTTTTGTTCCTCATTTAAATCCTATTGAAACCAAACCAATGAAATCATCTAATTCAAAATTATGCGAAAAGTAAATATAGTGCAAGGCGGATTTTTTATCATACTCGGAGTGATCTTACTTTCAGGATGTAAAAAAGAGGGAGAAGGAGTGGACGAAGAGCTACCCGCAGTATATCAAAAATTTTATAATATCGAATCTGTTTATCAAGATGGTGACTTTGTTGTAATTGAAACAGCTGGCATTCCAGACCATAAAAGTCCTTATTATGAAGGAACTTCATGGGAGTCTGAATTATATGAAACTTATACAGGAAGCAATCCAGATTTTGTACAAAATCCAAACGATATTGCGGCACAAGATTATACGTTTAAAATTCCGATTAATCCTGGAGTTGACGGCGCACATTCTTCAACGCCGCTGGGTCCAATTGGAGTTGCACTTAATGGAGTAGCTATATTTAACCAATATGCTGGTCCGGGAGAAGAAGCTTTGGAAGGAGAAATTAATACCTTCGATCAGTTTAACGGTCATCCTACGGGGACAAAAGCCTATCATTATCATATTGAGCCAGTTTATTTAACTAGTACGTTAGGTTCAAGCGCCTTAATTGGATTTTTATTAGACGGTTTTCCAGTTTATGGCCCAATTGAGGATGGCGAATTGGTGACGAATGACGATTTAGATACTTATCACGGGCATTCTCACGCAACGTTTGATTATCCTGACGGGATTTATCATTATCACATCACAGCCGAGGATCCTTATATTAACGGAGATGGTTTTTATGGTACGGCCGGTACAGTTACGCAATAGTCTTTTTCTTTCACTCATTTTGCTTTGCACTTTTGCATGCGAAACAGAAAAAAAGCGTCATGATGTGGATAGCGATCATGATAAACTGCTTAAACTAAAAGGCACTTACTATTATTTTGACGAAGCTTTGAATGGACGGATTATAAGCTATTTTGAGAATGGCGACACAGCCGCAACTGCTGAATATATTGATGGCGTAAAAAATGGTGTAACGCGCAAATGGTATAATGGCGGGCGACTAAAGTTTGTTGGGCATTACGAAGATGGAAACTACGAAGGCACGGTTGCAGAATGGTATCCGAGTGGTCAACCATACAGTTTATTTAATTACAAGGCAGGTAAAGAAGTTGGGCGGCAACAAGCTTGGCTTGAAAACGGGAAATTTAAAGCCAATTATGAAGTCATTGGTGACCGAAAATATGGTTTAACAGGAATAAAGAATTGCAGCAATGATTGGGAAGAATAGTTTTTTTGTGTTGCTTGCGTTTGCATTCTGTGCTTGCACTACAGATAATGCCGTTGAGGCATCCATAGTGCCAATTACGGTTGATGCTTTGCCCTATTATCACACCCCCAACTTTGATCCTATTTGGGAGGTAGGTGATTTAGATACCTTGCATACGATTGCAGATTTTAGTTTTACGGATCAAAATGGTCTTTCAGTAACTGAAGAAACCATTGCCGATAAGATCTATATCTCCAACTTTTTCTTTACAAACTGTGGCGGAATTTGCCCGAAATTGACACGAAACATGGAAATAGTGCAGGGTGCCTTTGAAGCAGAAGAGGATGTTTTATTTTTATCACATTCAGTTGCACCCGAAATAGATTCGGTGCCGAAATTAAAAGCCTATACCAATAACTTTAATGTAAATGATGCCCGCTGGCACTTTTTAACGGGATCAAAAACCGAAATCTATGAAATGGCAAGACAATCCTATTTCGCAGAAGAGGTCCCGGGTTTTAATAAGGATTCAACCGAATTTCTGCACACCGAACATTTTATTTTAGTGGATCGCGATAAACATATTCGTGGTATTTATAACGGTACAGTTGAACTAGAAATGGATCGAATTATTGAGGATATTAATTTGTTGCTCAATGAGTAGGGTATGACTCTTCTGCGAAGCGCGAGGAATCAGATCTTTGATGATATTCTGTTATTCCACAGCGAGTAAGAATTTGACACTTATCAGTCAGTTTAGTACATTTGGAACAAAACTATTAACCTACTCAGCTATGAGATTTCTATTTTTATTAAGTTTTTTATTAGGAGCAACAAGTTCAATTGGACAATGTGAAGACTTTGTTATAACCTTTGTTACTAATAATCCAACCTGTTATGGTTTTTCTGATGGATCTGTCACTGCCAATACTACAGGAGGAACAGGCGGCTCTTATTTCACAATAACAGATGTGGATGACGTTGTTTTGAGTATAGACGGAAGCAATACAGCTAATACATTACCCGAAGGATGGTATTTTATTCAGGCGATTGATGAAGAAGGCTGCGTGGTTGAAGATTCAATTTTTATAGAACAACCTGGGATTATGGAAATAGATCTTATTGTAATGACCTCAAATCCTGATCCAGATTGCGACGGTTCCGCGATTGTTGACACGGTTTACAATGCTACAGGTGATTATGCCAATATTTCTTATTATTGGACGCCAAATCCAAGCGGCATAAATGGTATTGGAACCGATACTATTTATGATTTTTGTCCTGGCGATCATACGATCACTGTGAATGATGAAAATGGCTGTTCAAAAGTCTTTGATTTCGTGGTTGGTGAATTAGTAAGTATAGATGAAAGCTTAGATAGTCAAATTCAATTTGTTTCCAATGCCGTAACTGGTGCAATTACCGTTCAACTTAATTCATTTAAAGAGCCATTGGCGATAAATTTCTACGAAACTTCAGGGAGATTAGTCTATAGTGCGATACTGAATGAAACGCTAACGGTAATCAATCCTAATTTTGCTTCAGGAACAAATATCTACACAATTGACACTGCGGATTTAATTCTAGAAACGGGTCAATTTGTTGTGCCGCAGTAAATAGTAGTAGTATTTATAGATATTAATTTTAGCGAAGCTGAATCAACCTATGTCACCACATCTTTATCTGCCACTTCAGGCATACTTTCATTCTCTTTAGCGGGAATGAAAAACAAGGCCAAAAATCCAAGGACAAAGAAAACAATCAAGGCTAATACGGAAGTTCGCATATCTCCTGAAGTTGCTTCAACATAACCGAAGATCACCATTCCAATTACAATCCCGATTTTTTCAGTAATATCAAAAAAGCTAAAAAATGATGCTGTGTCTGTTGTTTCTGGAATATATTTCGAATAAGTTGAACGTGCCAATGATTGAGTTCCGCCCATTACAAATCCAACAAAACCCGCTAATAAGTAGAAATTAAATGGATCATAAACAAATAAGTAAGCATAAGCACAACAAAGTGACCAGATGAATAAAGCTATTCCTAATGTTTTGATATTTCCAATTTTTTTAGAGGCCCAACTGAATGCATACGCGCCAGGAATCGCTATAAATTGGATGAGGAGTACTGCAATTATCAAGCCTGCATCATTTTCATTTTCCCCAACAAAAACTTGTTTTTTTGCAAATAAAACAGCCACTAGCATGACAGTTTGAACCCCCATACTAAACAAAAAGAAAGAATATAAAAAGCGTTTTAAACGTTTTGTGGTTTTAATAAAGTTGCCAACTTTTTTTAATTCTCTAAAACCGTCGCCCAATATTTTACGGGTCATTTTATTGCTAGATTGTGAATTGGGAAGTATCCGATAGGTGATTTGACTAAATCCAATCCACCAAATACCTGTTAAAATAAAAGCGTATTTGGCTGGCATGTCAAATACTTTAATTGCGATTAAGCACCCAATAAGTAAAATCGAAGCACCTGCATAACCCAATGAGAAACCTTTGGCACTTAGCCGATCGTGATCCTTTTTTTCGGCAACCTCAGGAAGGTATGCGTTATAGAATACTAAACTGTTCCAAAAGCCCAAGCTTGCAAAAAATAGAGATAACATACTCCATTCCATTCTTGTTGGATCGAAGAAAAATAATGAGGCTGTTGCGATTGCACCTAAATAACAGAAGAATTGTAAGAAACGTTTTTTACTTCCGCTATAATCTGCAACTCCAGAAAGTATTGGGGAAAGTATACAGACCATTAGAAATGAAGCTGCAACGATATATGAATAAAGCACTGTGTTTTTAATCTGGCTCCCCCAAAACATGACTTCATCACCATTTTCACCTAAACCAACTTGTTCAGAGGTAACAGTTTCATAAAATATTGGAAAAATTGCTGTGGAAATAACTAAAGGGTAAACCGAATTGGCCCAATCATAGAACGCCCATCCGTTCATTATTTTTTTGTCTCCTTTTTTAATCATACAGCTAAGTAGGTTTTAAGCAAAAATGCTAAAAATAAAGCAGACCCTTGGAACTAATGCAAAAAAAAATCCCATCCGCCTCAGGCGGATGGGATTTTAAAATCGTTTTATATAAGAATTACTTAACCAATTGGAAAGTAACTCTTCTGTTTTTAGCTTTCGCTAAATCAGTTCCAGAAGCATCAGCTTTCTTTGTGTTCTTTGCATTTTCTGTTACTACTTTAGTATAGTTAATACCGTTTTCCATAAAGAATAATTTAACGGCTTCAAGACGCTCATCACCTAGTGTTGTTAAAGATGGATTTTCATCTTCACTTTCATCTGTATGTGAAGTGATCATAATTTTTGTGTCACGATTTTCTAACCACATTTTTAGCATTACATCTAAGTGTTTTTGGCTGTTTTCTGAAATTTCAGATGAACCAGAAGAAAAATAGATTGAAGTGTTCTTAGCAACCGATTCAGCTGTCATTCCTTCAATACTTGACATTGGCGCCACCTCATAAATGAATTTCGTTTCTGGCTCTCTTGCATCAACTTCACATTCACACATTGTTTCATCATCAATTGCAACGACAGAAACATTGTCAATAAAGTAATAAGCACTTACTACTGCAGCACCAGAGAATGTTTTACTTTTCTTTAAACGTTGATTCGTTGTTGAACCATTTGCAGAAAAGTTACCAATGGTTAAGAATTTCTCTCCACCAGTTGCTTTATAAACACCACAAACTTCATCCCATCCAAACTGTCCGTTAAATACAGGATTGTCTTTATGCATAACGCTAGTCTTAGTCATAATACTTTTAGCTTCGCTTATATTATACTGTTTTTTAGAAAAATTGATCCCAATATTGTTTGAAGCATATTTAGATGCTTCGGCCAAGTTTACATAAAACTTAACGCAATATTTTTGATCTTTCTTCATAGTCATTTTTAACTTCGAAGAAATATAATTACGCGGCTCCTTGTCATTATAACTAAATGCACGGATTCCAACATAGTTTTCGCCATCCATTGCCTCTTCAACACCTAAATTGTTGTTTGGTGTACTGTAACCCACTTTCACAGACCCTGCAAACATATCAGCAGCAGCTTTTGTTGGAGACATCCAACCTACAGCTACAGTAATTGCTCCACCTCTTTTTATTCTTCCCTCCGTTTGTTCAAAACTTCCATTTTCAACCAAGTTATCCATATCTTGAGCCGATACACTTAGTATCATCCCCAAGGATAAAAACGAAATAATAATTTTCTTCATTTTTCTTTTTTTTTAATTAATTGAATGTGCTTTCACAGTTTCAATAAAACATTTAACCTTTTCTGGGTCAGTGTCCGGATATACTCCGTGCCCCAAATTAGCAATATGCCGCCGATTACCAAAGGAATTCAACAAGTTTTTTGTTTTCATTTCAATTGATTTAAAGTCGGAATACAACACGCAAGGATCTAAATTTCCTTGAAGCGTTTTATCCATTCCAATGATTTTCCGACTTTCTTCAATATCCATGTTCCAATCCAGTCCAATAGTCTGGCAATCTAACGTGGCGAGTTCCTCTCTCGCATAATACGCACCTTTGGCGAAAACAGTTACAGGAACTTCGTTTATTGCTTCACATATCCTACTTACATATTTCGCGCCAAACTCAGAATATGTAGTCTGGTCAAGGACTCCAGCCCATGAATCAAAAACTTGAACAATGTCAACGCCAGCTTCTATTTGTAGTTTTAAGTACTTTATCGTAACGTTTGTAATTTGATTTAAAAGTTTATGAGCAAGTTCTGGATTTGAATATAAAATGCGTTTTGCCTTTGAAAAAGTTTTAGATCCTTCTCCTTCGGTCATATAACAAAAAATGGTCCAAGGAGCGCCCGCAAAACCAATTAGCGGAACGCGGTTATTTAATGCTTTTTTTGTACACTTAATGGCTTCCATCACATATCCAAGGCGATCAGCAACGTCAATATTATCAGAAACACGTTTTAAATCGTCTGCATTGGCAATTACGTTTTCAAACCATGGACCTTTTTTCTCAATCATTTGGTAAGGAAGCCCCATGGCTTCAGGTACTACTAGAATATCTGAAAAAATTATGGCCGCATCAACTCCCAAAATATCGACAGGTTGTATCGTTACTTCTGCCGCCAATTCAGGCGTTTCAACTAATTCTTTAAAACCGCTTAAACTTGAACGAATTGCTCGGTATTCAGGCAAAATTCTTCCAGCTTGGCGCATTAACCAAACGGGAAATCGGTCCGTTTGTTCACCGTTAATCATTTTTAAAATTGTGTCGTTCTGATAAGTGCTCATGCTTTTACCAATTTATAGGTGTTTTATTTTGCAAAGCTAACAGTTCATTTGTTTTACTAAAGTGTTTACAACCAAAAAATCCGCGATAAGCTGATAATGGTGATGGATGTGGAGCTGTTAAAATATGGTGTTTTGAACTGTCAATTAATTTAGCTTTCTGCTGCGCTTGTGCACCCCACAATAAAAACACAACCCCGTCTTGCTGTTCAGATATGGTTTCTATTACTTTTTCGGTAAAGGTCTCCCAACCAAATTTTTTGTGCGAATTTGGACTATAGGCATTCACGGTAAGGACAGTATTTAGTAAAAAAACGCCTTGTGTTGCCCAACGTTCAAGATTTCCGTGTTCAGGAGTTTCAATTTTTAAATCGCTTTGAATTTCTTTAAAAATATTTTTCAATGATTTGGCTAATGGCTTTACTGATTCAGGAACTGAAAAGCATAAACCATGTGCATGGCCAGGAGTAGGATAGGGGTCTTGTCCTAAGATAACTACTTTTATTTTATTGATTGGACAGTGATCAAAAGCTTTAAAAACATCTCGTTCCCTTGGCCATACGTCATTCGAATTGTAGGCAACTGCGACATGTTCAACCAATTGTTTAAAATAAGGCTGTTCAAATGTGCTACCTAAAGCAGTTTTCCACGAAGCTTCGAATTTCAAATCCATCAATAGAAACGGTATAAACGGAAAAAGGTCTAGTACATTAAGTACCAGACCTTACAGTGTTTTTTTTACAACCCTAAAGGGCGTTAACGTGCGTCGTCAAGCTTGAAATTAAGTTTCCAGCTTTGTTTTTGTGAATTACACGTCTTTTAGCCAATCTGTCAATCAAAGAAGCTACTTTAGGTAACATTGCTACTGCTTCTTTCTTGTCTTCAGATGTTCTAAGAACCCTAATTGCATTTCGCACAGTCTTGTGCTGATACTTATTTCTTAAACGCTTAGCGTTGTTTGAACGGATTCTTTTTATTGCCGATTTATGATTTGCCATAATCTATATTATATATTCTTTCTTTTAACTCAATTCTAATTTGAATTTGATGTAACAAGCAAAAGGACACTCCTCTATACTCAAAACGCAAACTCAATACTCACTTGGTAGCCCATAGGAGAATCGAACTCCTGTTTCCAGGATGAAAACCTGGCGTCCTAACCACTAGACGAATGGGCCAATACAGCCGAGAGTTTTGAGTTTTGAGCACGAGGAAACCCTCTAAACTCTAAACTCACACTCAATACTGAAATCGTAGCCCATAGGAGAATCGAACTCCTGTTTCCAGGATGAAAACCTGGCGTCCTAACCACTAGACGAATGGGCCGCTACAAAAAGGAAAACGTTTTTTCCGATTTTGGAGTGCAAATATAATTCTAAATTCTCTAACTACAAATAAATTGAATAACTTTTTCAAGTTATATTTTCATCTGCTTCAAATTTAAACCCTAATCGTTTGCCTGTCTTCAATTGAGAACTGTGGTTAAGCGTCTGTAAATCTTGCACAGTAGCTGTTTGTGCAGCTCCATATGGAGGAATGAAAAGGTCAAAATCTAACGCATGAATACTTACCCTTAAAATAATATCTTTAATCACTTCTTTCGTTAAAACTTGATGCATAAAATCTTTATACATAAAACCCAATTGCCCTTTGCCTTGCATTAAAAAATGACTTTCACGGTTAATTAAAATTCGTCCAATCATATAACCAACATCATGATGCCGATTATATTCGTAAGAATCTGCTAAGAAATCATAAATCCGAATTATTCCACAAAACCCGTTCAAAGGATTTTGACGCACGTAAGATGTTTGGCTGGCATAATTACGGGGACTTAACTGGAAAACGTTTGTGTGCATATTAAAAATGATCACGTCACTACCAATAAATAGTTGAGCTTCGGCATCACCTTTCTCAACATATCTTAAGCGAATGCGATCGTCGTCAATTTCTTGTTTAATTAAGTCAATACAAGCTGCTAATTCAAGTTTAAACACCTTGAACCATTCCATAGTATTCTTATAAACATCAAGCTTGGCGCCTGTTTTATTTTTAAGAGTGTTTACCAAATAGTCTCTTCCTTGCGCCAGATGTTCTTCAAATTTATTGTTCTCCATAATTAATATGCTTTTGCAAAAATTACACGTCTTTTAGATGGTTTTCCTGTCACAATACATTTGCCATCTTCTTCAGGTGCATCCAATGGAATGCAACGTATGGTAGCTTTTGTTTCTTTTTGAATTTTCTCTTCTGTTTCAGTAGTTCCATCCCAATGCGCTAAGAAAAAGCCAGGTTCGCTATTCAACTTTTCTTTTAATTCATCATAACTTTCTACCTTTTGCGTATTACCATTATGTCGGTTCAACGCTCTTGTATAAAGGTTTTCTTGAATCTCTTCTAAGAGATTTTTAATATGTTCAACTGCGTCGTCCAATTGTATTGAAGCCTTTTCTTGCGTGTCGCGTCTAGCAACTTCAATTTGGTTGTTTGCTAAATCTCTTGCACCAACAGCTAATCGAACAGGTACGCCTTTCGCTTCATATTCAGCAAATTTCCAACCCGGTCTTTTTTGATCGTCATCATCAAATTTCACCGTGATATCTGCTTCACGAAGCGCTGATATAATTGGATCTAGTTTTTCTTTAATCTCTGCTAACTGTTCATCTCCTTTATAAATAGGGATAATAGCAACATGAATTGGGGCTAATTTGGGAGGTAATACAAGACCTAGATCGTCAGAATGAGACATGATTAATGCGCCCATCAAGCGGGTTGACACACCCCAAGAGGTGGCCCAGACATGTTCGAGTTTCCCTTCCTTATCGGAGAATTTCACATCAAATGCTTTCGCAAAATTTTGTCCTAAAAAGTGAGACGTTCCAGATTGCAAGGCTTTTCCATCCTGCATCATGGCTTCAATCGTATAGGTTTCTTCTGCTCCCGCAAAACGTTCACTTTCAGATTTTACACCTCGAATAACTGGCATTGCCATAAAGTCTTCTGCAAATTTGGCATAAACCTCAATCATTAATTCAGATTCAGTAATCGCTTCTGCTCTAGTAGCGTGCGCAGTATGTCCTTCTTGCCACAAAAATTCTGTGGTTCTTAAAAATAAACGTGTACGCATCTCCCAACGAACAACGTTGGCCCACTGGTTAATTAAAATTGGTAAATCACGGTAAGATTGAATCCACTTTTTATAAGTACTCCAAATTATTGCTTCACTAGTTGGACGAACAACAAGTTCCTCTTCTAACTTTGCTTTTGGATCAACAATTAGCTTTCCTTTATTATCTGGATCTGCTTTTAAACGATAGTGAGTTACTACAGCGCATTCTTTTGCAAAACCTTCTGCGTTTTTTTCTTCTGCCTCAAATAAACTTTTTGGCACGAAAAGTGGAAAGTAAGCATTTTGATGACCAGTTTCTTTAAATCTTATGTCTAATTGGGCCTTCATTTTCTCCCAAATTGCATATCCATACGGTTTAATTACCATACATCCTCTAACTTCAGAATTCTCAGCTAAATCAGCGGTTTTGACTATGTCGAGATACCATTTTGAGTAGTCGTTTTCACGCGAAGAAATTTTTTGTGCCATTTTTTGGTATAATTTTTGTAACTTTCTTAAATCAAAACAAATGTAATTATAAGTTTCATCCATTCCAATTGATCGCACTATGAAAAAATTAATTTATTTATTACCTGTTCTGATCCTCGCTTCATGCGCCGGAACGAAAGATGTATATGACGACGTATACACTAAAGTAGAAGTTCAACAACCTGAAGAGGTTAATGAAGATTTAGGTTACGCTGACTATATAAAGAACAGCGAGAGTAACTATGAAGTAGAAGTAGACTCTAACAATCAAAATAAAAACGGTCTTTACGATTCTTACTACACCAATACTGGTGATGTTAACGTTTCAAATTACGACAATAACAATAATAACAATGCCTATAATAATGGGTATAATAACGGTTATAACAATGGCTTGAATAACGGCTATGGTAATTCATGGAATAATAATTCATGGAATAACTCATGGGGATATAATCCTTGGTATAATAGCTGGGGATACGGAGGTTACTATGGCAACAACGGTCGTTACGGCTGTAATAGCTGGCGTTATAACAGTTTTTATTATGGTGGACACCACCATCACCACAACCATGGTTGGGGATATGATTCTTGGGGCTATGGCGGATATTACGGCGGTGGCTGGGGATATGATCCTTGGGGATACAATCCGTATGGCTATAACAATGGTTGGGGATATCCAAACAATAATAACGGCTGGAACAATAACTCTGGAGACGGAAACGGAACCTTCGGGCCTACTGATAATACTATTTATGGTCACCGTGGTAGCACAAATACAGATTCGCCAAATACCACGGCATACGTACATACTGTAAAAGCTCCAGTACCTGGTGGTTCTGGTTCTACTAAACCATTTCCTGCATATGACGATTCGAAAGCAATCGCTTCAACAGGAGCTGGCATTATAAACGGAGGGAACTCAAAACCTGTAGATTTTAAACCTGGCACTGGTGCTGGATTTATTTCAGACGGAGCAGTTAAACCTGTTAGCACTGGTACTAATACTGGTATTGCTAACACAAATGGATCTGGAATAACAAATGACAAACCAGTACTTGGAGCTACAAATGGTTCTCCTACAGATAATAATCAAGGTCTTGTTGCTGTTGATAGAAAGAAACCAGTCAATGTTGCACCTGTAGCGGCTAACACTACAACGAACAAAGCAACAAACCGTTTTGGTACTGGAACTGCAAATACTGGTAATACAGGCGCAGGAACTGCAAGTACAGGACAAAATACTTCAGGTGGTACAACGCAACGTAAGTATACACCGCAAAATGGTAATACTGGCAACACTGGTAATACTGGTAATTCTGACAGAACGTATACTAATCCGAATAATAGACCGAGTACAGGGACGAATACGAGACCTTCTGGATCAACGACAAACAGACCTTCTGGTACTACAACGAACAGACCATCAGGAACTAATAATAGACCTTCAGGTTCTTCAACGAACAGACCGTCTAACAATCGTCCTTCAGGTGGTTCTTCAACGAATAGACCTTCAAGCAATCGTTCTTCAGGATCTTCAACGAATCGACCGTCAAGTTCAGGTTCTTCAAGAAGTAGTGGAGCATCTTCTGGAGGTTCTTCTCGTAGCAGTGGTTCATCATCTTCTAGTGGTTCTTCTCGGAGCAGTGGATCATCATCTTCTAGTGGATCATCAAGAAGTAGTGGTTCATCAAGTTCAGGAAGTTCGAAAAAAAGATAGATTCTTTTTTTAAGAACAGTTTTATTTACAAACCCATATTTGAGTTTGTCTCAAATAGATCGCAAATTTAGACTATGATTAAATTAATACTAGGGATTAGCGCTTTGCTAATTGGGCAACTGACCTACGCTCAAAACGAAGATGACGCCTTGCGTTATTCACAAACATTTTTCGGTGGTACCGCACGTAATACAGGTATGGCTGGTGCAATGACAGCTTTTGGAGGAGACTTTTCTGTCGCCACCCAAAATCCAGCAGGATTGGCACGAATTAGAAAAACAAATTTTTCTACCACATTAAATATTGAAAGTGTGATGTCAAATACAAGTTTCTATGGTCAAACAACCAAAGATCAAGGAACTGCTGGTAATTTGAGTAATATTTCTTATGTCAAGGCATACGAGCTTGATCCTAAAAAACGCAGTAATTGGTATAGTGTACAGCTTGGAATGGGGATGACAAGAATTAAGAGTTTCCAACAACGTATAGACTATGGTGGTACGGTAGACTCTTCCATCTTACATTCTTTTATTAATGAGGCAAATGGTATACCAGATACTTTGTTGTATGATAATTACCCCTTTTCATCTTGGTTGGCGTATTGGACATACGGTATTGACCCGATTGATGGAACAAATAATTATTCAACCGACTTTGATTCGGGTAAATCAATCCACAGTCGCTCAATAACAAGACGCGGCGGAATGTCGGAATATAGCTTTACTCTCAGTGGGAATTATGCCAACAAATTGTATTTAGGTGGGGCATTTAATCTGACTCGTGTAAAATATGAAGAAGTATTTTCTCACAAAGAATCATTTACTGATGAGGATTTATGGTTGCATAATATCAATTATACAGGTTCTCTTGATGTAGAAGGTTGGGGATATAATTTGCGTTTAGGGGCCATTTTTTTACCAACGGATTGGATTAGTGTAGGTTTGTCGGCTCAAATGCCAACGGTTTATAATTTGTCAGATTCCTATTCAAATAATATGACTACTGTGACCAATGACCAAGTGTATTCAATAGATGCTGATGACGTACCGCGAGGGGCTTACGATTATCGCGTAACAACACCTTTTAAGAGTAATTTGTCGCTCGGAATTGTTTTGGAGAAATTTGGTTCAATTGGTATGGAAGTTGAATATGTTGATTATTCAGCTGCTACTTTAAAATCGCGCCGTTACAGTGATGCACCGTATAACTTTATCAGTGAAAATTTTCAAATTGAAAACCTTTATAAGTCCTCTTTTAATTATAAAATTGGGGCAGAAGCACGGATTAATTCTCAAACTTATTTGCGTGCTGGTTTTGCATTGTATAATTCGCCTTATGAGGCAGGAAAAGGGAATGAACAATTTCCAACTTTATTTTATACGGGTGGTGCAGGCTACAATTGGGGTAAAGTTTACTTAGATGCTTCATGTGTATTAAAAAAGTCACAGGCTGATTATTATGCTTATGATCCTACAATTAATGGGAGTAAGGCTTCAATTGATCAAAGCAATTTAAATTTTAAAGTAACGCTTGGATTGCGAATAGACTAGGCACTAAATAGAAATTAAAAAGCCATCCGCCTTAGGCGGATGGCTTTTTTTGTTGGTTGCGATAAAGGGGGTAACGCCTTTATCTGATGATAAGCTTTTGCGTATTAGCTATATCATTTTGCTGTAAAGTAATAAAATAGATTCCTTTTTCAATCTCCTTTAATTGAATTTCTTTTTTATCAGTACCATTCCCAGTTAAAATTACACGGCCATTAAGGTCAGTAATTTGAAAGTTGAATTGGCTTGCAAGTGCAATATTTACATTACCAGTTTCAGTTGGATTCGGATAGATTTTAAAATCAAGTGCATGCTCATTTAAGCCATCTGTATCAGGTTCGTCTTCTTCTTCTTCAAAAACAACGTCTCTTTTAAATGCTGTAGCAAATGAAAACCATTCAGATGCTGCTTTTCCAGGAGGGATGTCTCCAATTTTATAGGCAACTCCAAAAGCTTGATCAGCTATTGCTGAAGAACCTTCCGTAGTAGTTAATCCGGCCGCTCCATTCCACATGTCTGATGCGTCTCTATTACTAAATCCGCCTCTAAACCCTTTCCAATCCTCACCATATGCATGTAAAACAACTTCTGAGAAATAGGGAAGGTCTTGGCTAGCACTAACTATGACCGAATCATCTGCCATTTCAGATTGTGATTCAATGGTGTTGGTTGTAACATAGGATCCGCTAATTGACTGGTTATTGTCTGGATCAAAATTTCTATAATAGAAAACATCCGTATAGTCATCTAGCCCACTATTGTCTATCAGCATTGACGTGGTATAGAAATGTTCATCTTTTTTAATCTCATACTTCACCGTTAAATCAAGATCCATTATCGTTCCATCCCAAATAACAGTAATAGAGTCTACAGTTTCTGTGTAGCTTGTAATTGATCCTGCAATTTGATCTATACTAAATCCATTATTGCCAAAAGTGTAATTCGTCCCTAAATGATCGAACTCTAATCCGAATCCATTTTCAGGAGCGCCAACGCTATAAAAATCACCGTTAAAAATTATCCAGCCGTCCATTTCTGGATTTGCAGTAAAACCTAAAACACCAAATTCTCCACCGCCTCCTCTACAATGTATAGTGTCACCACCTGGGCATGGCGCACCTTCGTATCCGCCTTCATTGATGCCGATTTCTACATAATCGCCTAGCATGAATGCGTTAGCGCCGTCCATTTGAGCAAAGGATTGCCCCATTCCAGCAAATAAAAGGAGTGATACAGAGGTTTTAAGTAAAGATAATTTCATAGGCTTTTGTTTTGGTTCTAATTAAGGTTTGTTAAACCTTGACGTTAAAACAAGTCCATAAGTTGCCAATATGATTTTTAAATCAATTAATTCTGAAAATAGAAATACCTTGATTCTTAGATTATTGCAGCGCAATTTTTTGTGTGTAAATGTAGTTGTTTTGTTCTACTTGAATAAAATAGATTCCTTTCTCAATGTCCAATAAATCAATTTGCGTAACATCATTACCCGTACCTTTTAGAAGTTGGTTTCCTTTTATATCCATGACGACATAAGAAAATGTACCGCTAATTTCTAAGGCTACTAAATTGGTTTCGCATTAATGACAAAAAATTTAATAAACCGTTGCCAAAAAAAAGAGACTGCCTTAATAGACAGTCTCTTGTAATCAAAATATGTTAAGTCTTTTATCTGATAATCAACTTTTCAGTGGCGTTTGCACCATTTTGTCGAATATTGATAATGTAAATTCCTTTTTCAATTGATTTTAAATCAATTTGTGTGTAGCCATTTCCTTGACCATTTAATACGATACTTCCTTTTAAATCTACAATTGAATAAACAAATTCACCTGTAATTTGTAAATCAACAATATCTCCTGTATTTGGATTAGGGTAAAGGTTGAAGTCAATATCATGTTCATTCAATCCATCTGTATCGATAGGTTCATCTTCATAAACTATATCTCCTTTGAAGGCTGTAGCGAATGAATAAACTTCACTTTCTACTTTTTTTCTTCCAGGTGGCAGTGTCGCTATTTTTAAAGTGATACCAATCGCTTGATCAGCAAAATTTGTATAACCTTCTGTACCAGTTAATGATCCTGCTCCATCCCACATTTCTGAAGCATCTCTATTTGCAAAACCTCCCGTGTATCCTTTCCATTCTGGTCCATAAGCTTCAAATAGCATAATTGAAGTCCAAGCACTAATTGAAACTGCTGATACAATCACAGAATCGTCTGCCATTTCTGACTGAGAAACGATTGTATTAGTAGTTGCGTATCCCCAGCCTAGTTCTTGATTGTTATCGGGGTCAAGTGTTCTATAGTAATATACATCTGAATATGTTTCAGAACCAACATTGTCAAACTCTATAAAAGTTCTATAAAAATGCTCGTCTTTTTTTAGCGTATACTTTAACTTTACTAAGATGCTATCTCCAATTGGCATTCCTTCCCAGTCAACAATAATAGAATCTACGGTTGAGTAATAAGAGGTGATTTCGCCTGGAATTTCAAATAGTCCAACGGCATTATTACCATAATCATAATCAACTCCGGCTCTTGTAAAACCAATTCCGAAACCTGATTCAGGTGAACCAGGGATATAGAAATCACCGTTATATTCTACCCATCCGTCGGCAGCAGGGTTGGCAATAAAGCCTAGTCTGTCAAAAGTGCCTCTAGCATGAGTTGCTATGGAGGTATCTATAGGCGCGCCTTCATAGCCCGCTTCAAATATTCCAACTTCAACGTAATCGCCAATCATAAAGGCATTATCGCCGCTTACTTGTGCATTAAGGTTCGCGCCTGTGCCAAGCGCAGCCATTGTTAAAATGGCAATAGAGAGTCTCATTTTTTTCATTTAATTTAAATTAGAGGTTAGTAATAATGGTTAAAATTAGGTTGCACACTCAAATATAGTTGAAAAATTTGGTTTTCTAGTATTTAGATAAACTATTGACTCGATTTAACAACTGTTTGTAAGGCTGTTAGTATTCACACGACATACCTTTAAAATCAATCAAATGCGACGTTTTTATTTCCTATTACTAAGTGTACTTCCAATGTTTGCAACTGCGCAAGAACGTATTAATGGAGAATTTCCATTTGATACAGATCCAGCTAAAAAATATTCACTTTATATTCCTTCAACCTATACAATTGGTGAAGCGAATAAGGTTATGTTGGCCCTACATCCTTTTAATACATCTCGCTGGGATGGAGAAAGTTGGTGCGATACGTTAGTTGACTTTGCAGAAGCGAATGACTTAATTCTAATATGCCCGGATGGTGGAGCTGACGGTAAAATTGATGACGCAATAGATACTGCTTTTACTTCTGTTCTAATAGATTCTGTGGCGAACTGGTATGCATTGGATTTTGACAAATTTTATGGGATTGGTTTTTCTTGGGGAAGTAAAGGCTTATATACTTATGGCTTAAGCCATGGTGATTTAATAAAGGGTTATATCCCTGTTGGAGCGGCCATTAGTGGGACGTCAGAAGTGAATGAAACGCTTCAAATGAATGCAAATGGGAAACCCTTCTATATTGTTCATGGCGCATCAGATTCCCCGACCACACGCTTTTATCCTGTTCGAGACTCTTTGATTGCTAAGGGAGCAATTGTTGCCACAAATTTAATGGCTGGGGTAGGGCACACGATTGATTTTCCTGACCGAAATGCGATATTAACGGTTGCTTTTAATTGGATTGATTCAGTCAATTGCTCGTCCTTATTATTACCGACATTTGAGCCAGCTAATACTGCTGTAAGTGTGTACCCAAATCCGATACCCTATGGGGAATCTTTATTAATAAATTTAGCTGATCAAGGAGCGAATGAATACTTAATTCGTGTTTTTGGTTTAGATGGACGATTGGTTTATGCCAATAAGCAATATTTAAATGCAGGACAAAACATGATTCCTGTCTCCTTAAAAAAAGGGAATTATATTTTGAGCATTTCAAATGTTGAATACAAACAAGAATTGCAATTAGTGGTGCAATAATTTTTAGTCAAAAAATTTAAATCTAAAAATTGAACCAGTTCTTTTCTGGGCCAAAATTGAACGAGACTTTGCTGATAATTGAAGGATTCTGGCATAGCCTCCCGTGGTTTGACAATCAGCCATGAGTACAATTAACTTTCCTGAAGGTGTCAATTGTACAGTTCCAGGTTGAACCGGAGCGGTTAAAATTTCAGCAGCTTCAAGTGGGGTTTGAGCATCAATTCGGTAACCCATTCGATTGATTTCATTAGATACCGTAAAAGAACTATTTAGTAAGTTTTTCACTGTTTTCGGATCGATTGTATCATAATCTGGTCCTTTCGAAGCGAAAATTTCTTGTGTATTGAAATCAATTAATTCAATTTTATTGGATATTGACAGCGCCTGAAATGACTGAGAGTTAAATTTCAATATTTCGCCTTTCAAAATACGTTGGTTTGAAGTGATGCCTTTATAGTGAGCAAGACTATTTAATATTTTTTCTCCTAAAAAACCGCCCATAATTGCTAAATAGCCAAACGAACCTGCTGAACATCTACCAACTTTAAGGCAATCATTGACTTGGACTTTAATTGGAATATTAACAGCTATTTTTTCGTCATTCAATGTTGGCGAATCAGTGGCTCCAGTTATTGCGATTGTTGCAGCTTGGTTAAATTTTAACACGGCGCCTTGCAGCATAAACTCTAACAATGCTGCATTGGGTTCATTATTTAATATCCGATTCGCATTACGTGCAGAAATAAGATCCATTGGACCTGAAATTGGCACACCATAATTGCGATAGCCAAAGCGACCTTGATCTTGAAGTGTCGTATAAATTCCGGTGGATATTACTTCTATCATCTATGCGTTCCTTTCATGACTTGATAAGCCCCAACTTCTATTTCTGCATAAATACCCTCAAGTTCATCTCGGGTAACAGGTTGGAATTGAATAAAATCACCAGATAAAAAAGGCGCAGGTTTTGTCTTTGATAAGTCGAAGAGTTCAATAGGTGTGTGTCCAATAATTCGCCATCCACCAGGGCTCTCATTTGGATAAATTCCAGTTTGCGATCCGCCAATAGCCACTGCCCCTTTAGGGATTCGTAAGCGCGGTGTTTCTTTTCTTGGCGTGACAATTTGCTCGGGCAATCCTCCTAAGTACAAAAATCCAGGTAAAAAACCAGTAAAGTAAATCCGATATGGTTGCGCTGAATGCAGAGCAGCAACTTCAGCTATGCTTAGCTTATTATGTTCCGCCACAAGTTCTATATCCCAAGCAAATTCTATATCATAACATACTGGAATTGTCCAAGTGATTGGTTTTCGCTGATTACTTTGCTGAATTTCAGCATCAGCAGTTTGAATGAAAGTGGTGAGTTCCTTTATTGGTGCTTGATTTTTAAAATACAGAGCCATTTCGGCATAAGTTACTACCAAATCTAAAATGTCATTTTTGAATTGCTCTTTTAGTAACATTTCCCAAGCCAATATTTCAGCATGCATTTTTGCATCTAAAACAGTTGGCCATTTCAGTAATAATGCATTTTCGCCGTATGTGCTAATAGTTGGTTTAAGCATTGTTCAATTGCTGTTTGATATAAAGGAGCAACTCAACACAATGCTCCGTATCGCCATGTATGCAATACGTTTCTCCAATTATGGAAATCACTTCATTATCGCTAGTTTTTACTGTCCCTTTGTTATAGGCCTTTTCAATCTGTTTCCATGCTTTTAAAGGATCTTTGATTATGGCGTTTTTATGATGTCGCGGCGTTAAACTACCGTCATTTTGATAAGTTCTATCGATAAAAATTTCTGGAATTATCTTGTAATCAGCTTCACCAGCTTTTTGGAGGGCTGATTGATGCGGGGCATAAATATAAAAATTGGTCCCGATTTCTAAAAAGGCGGCAATCACCGCATTAGCCATATCGGTATTCTTTGCTGCTAAATTATAGAGGGCACCGTGTAGTTTTACATGGCTCATGACCATACCCATTTCGGAGGCAATTGATTGAAAGCGCTCTACTTGCTCAATTATGCTAGTTTTTAATGCTAGTGGTTCTAGCTCCATATGCGCCCTGCCAAAATTGAGTGGATCAGGAAAAGACGGATGTGCACCTACTTTAACGCCATGTTTTTTTGCCAATGCAAGAGTTGTTCTAATTGTTTCTTTTGTTCCGTAATGTCCACCACAAGCAATACTGCAGGAATTAATGAGGGGCATAATTTCCGCATCATTGCCGGCTCCCTCGCCTAGGTCACAATTAATGTCAATATCCCAACTCATTTATGTAAAAAAGACCTTAATGATAGTTTTAACACCTATTGAAATTGTTATGAGAATGATAATAATACCCATGATGTTTTGCGCGCGTGAATTCACATATTTGCCCATAACAGCCGATTTGTTGACCACCCAAAGCAAGAACAGTGCAATAATTGGAAGTAATAATCCATTGGCAACTTGAGCAAACGTAATAATATCTGTAGGTTTAGAACCAAGCGCTGCATAAATAACACCTACAACTAATACGAAAGTCCAAACCACTCTGAATTTGGTCGATCGTGTATCTCCCGTCCAACCAAAACAGCCTTTGGCTACAAAGGCGGCCGCTAAAGGTGCGGTAATTGCTGAGGTAATACCAGCTGCAAAGAGCCCAATTCCTAAAAAGTATTTTGCGAAATCTCCATATAAAGGTTCCAAACCTTTGGCTAAATCTCCTGCATTATTAATTGAATGTTGAGAAATTGCCGCGGCAGAAATCACTATGGACATAGAAACAAATCCTCCCAATAAAATGGATATAAAGGTGTCTTTTCGAACCTTCTTCAAATCTTTTTCACCATTCCATTTTTCTTGAACCAATGAGGCATGTAAGAATAGATTATAAGGTACCACTGTAGTTCCTATTAAGCCCATAATAATGAGCAAACTGCCGTTTGGTAGACTTGGTATAAAAATTCCGGTAAAGACGGCTCCCCAATCGGGTGTTGTCATTAAAGCTGTGATAATAAAAGAAAAACTCATCAGTAAAACCAGGGATATTAAAGCGCGCTCTAATAGTTTATAATTACCAACATAAAGTACGACGAATGCAATGGCTCCAATAATCACGGCGAGGTAATTGAAAGAATAAGCACCAAAATTAAGATGAGTATCAGGTAGTAGCGGTTCTAAACCAAGAATTCCACCGCCTATATTTCCAGCTTGATATGCGCTATTCCCAATTAGAATGGCAGAAACGATAAGTGTAACAGCAATGTATTTCGCGGCTTTAGTTTTTAATTGCCCGCGAACAGCTTCCGCTAATCCTTTTTGATGAATTAAGCCTAAGCGCGCGGCCATGCCTTGTAAAACAATTGCTGCGAAAATGGATAAAACAAGCGCCCATAATAAACTAAAACCAAACCCAGCACCAGCTTGTGAACAAACGGTTATAGTTCCTGGGCCTATAAAGGCGGCAGCAACCAGCGTGCCCGGCCCTAAATTTTTAAATGGATTAAATCGACTCATTCGAACCCTAAATTAAGAAGAACTTTTTGATTGAAGAGATTAAGTAAGGTCAGTTTAAAAGTTTAGAATAATGCAGTAAGGAAAAGGCCTTTCTTCTGCGAATAGATATAATTAGTGCTGTGAATTCAAATCCAGAAAAACGGTCAAATTATCTTGTCATCTTTTTAATGATGTTGGCGAGTGAATCCATTTTTTTGCTGCCTTTTGTGATCTCCCGTATTTTTCGACCAACAGTACTGACCGCTTTGGAATTGGACAATACTGTTGGGGGACTGTTTTTCAATCTAATGGCTATAAATTGGTGTTCGAATTTTTGATGATTTGCTCCACGATAGGCTTAATTGCAAGCCAGTTATTTTACCGCATAGCAATAGCTAATCGACATAAAAATAAGCGGTTTTAAAGCAACAAAAATGCAATAAGCCAATAAAGGCAACCTATGTTTTAATCAAAAAAAAATGGGATTGAATGAAGAAGTTAGCTGAAATTCAGCTCTTCATTATCAGGCAGTTTTTTTGCCTTTGTTTTTACCGTCGAGCCACTTGCCTTCTTTAACTTGTCCTAAGTATGTTACGATTTTACTTCTACCGTATTGTTCCATTGCCAAGTCAACCTCCGCCATGTTTTCTCTTCTTATTTTTACTGGAGAATTAGAACCTTTAGTTCTTAACTCAATGTAAAACCCCTCTTTTAGTTCAGCTTGTTTAGTAGCCGGTCTTCCTTTGCGTTTCATGTAATAATTTTGACCTAATTTAACAGAATTATGCCGAAAAGAAAGGTTTTTAGCTAAAAATATTACAAAATGACCGAAATAGCCGATAATCTGCCATGATTCAACCGAGGAAATCACCTTTTGTGTGCAATCAAATGTGAATTCGATTCTTTAGAAATGAATTGAAACCTTTATTTATTGTTGGTTTAATCTTTGAAAACAGGTTAATAGGGAGTAACATTGTTTAAATGATAGAGTAAACGCGTATCCGCTTTGTGAAGATCATTTTCCCAACCAATATAATACTTGGTAATTGGAGAAAGCATGAGTTTGTCAATGTTTTTATGCGAAATCCGCATAATTTCGTCTGGATATTTTTCTGCAATTTCTGAGTAATTGAAATTGGCTTGTTGTCTATGCGGATAAAGGTCAACGGCTCCAAATAAATGCAGCAATTCATGCGCTATGTCGCTAGGGTTTTTATGGGTGATTAATGAGAATTCGACATTAGGACTGCTTGTTTGAGAATTAAATGTAAAGGATCGTGGACGTTCATAATATCCGTTAATAAAGAACATAAGAGATATATGGTCCGTTTTATATTGGTCACGAAGTCTAGCTATAAGTTGCTCGGTGTTATTCACGCGAATTTTCGTGCCCAATTTTGATGATTTTTGTCTCTTTATTCCGCGTGAAGCATATCTTGAAATTTTGTCGGCCCAACCCATAAGGTGATTATAATGCCTCCTTTTTCTTGTCCCAATATCACGCAACGATAACCGTGCTAACACCCTTCTTTCGTGGAAGGAAAGTTTTCCGCGAGTTTTGTGAAGAATAGGTTTGATTGAAAGTGTTACATGGTTTGTGTCTGCCTGTTTTTGAATCCAGTTGCATGCCTTTTGAACCGAATCCATAGTAGATTGAATGTCATATTGAGTAAAGGGGTGTAATTCATTCACGTCAATAAAAATCGCATATAAAATTACGCTATCTTTCAAATGTCCACAAACGTTCATGTTTCTGCTGGAAACTATATGATCTTGTGGGCCTACTATATAGAGCGAGCAGGACGAGAGTAAAAGGAGTAATATTGGAATGAGGTTGGATTTACACATGTTTTCTTTTTAAGTACATGTGCATATTAAAAGAAAGTAACCAAAAAGTGCGCAACCAACGAATTGGTTGCGCTAATGGTCCAAGATTAACCCGAGATGGACCAAAGATTAGTGTTGCAAAAACAAACGTGTGTTAGGTGAAGGCTTTATAAGATCCTAATGAGTCTAAGGATCTAATATCGTCGACTTGAATTACATTTATGTTTTGTCGTGCAAACTACTTTCAGTTTTGAGCAATTATTAATATCGTTGCTTGTGACAAATTTGCGTATAAAGTGATTTAGTTTATAGGTAGGAAATACCTATCTGGATGAAACCGTAATAAATACCCGAACTCAAATTGGACGGAATAATGCTAAATTATTGGCAAACTATCAGCATTAATAATTCCGTTTTGAACGGCGTATATTACTAGTCCTGCTACATTTTTAGCGCCTGTTTTAACAAAAAGATTATTCTTGTGTCCTTCAACAGTTCTTTTGGTAATGAAAAGTTTTTCACCAATTTCTTTCGCGGTTTTTTGTTGACATAGTAATTTCAAGACATCAATTTCCCGTTCAGATAAAATGTTCTCTATCTCTAAAACAGGTTTTGGAAATTTGGAAGAAAGCTGATCACGGATAATCTCAAGCTGTTCAGGATTGAAATAATAGCCACGTTGCTTCACCTCTTTAATCATTAAAAGTAAATCTTTCGTTGAAATACCTTTGGGAGCAAATGCAGAAACGCCTGTTTTAAGCATAAACCCCATAAATGATACTTTATAATGTGAAGAAATAATAATGGTTTTAATATTTGGATACTCTTTTTTTAGGACTTGTGTGGTTTCAATTCCGTTCATCTCATCCATTTTTAAATCCATGAGCAAAATTTCAGGAACGGCATCTAATTCTTTTAATTTTTGAAGACAATCTTTACCATTTGACGCTGTTAGGCGCACGTCCATATCTTCTTGTCCGTCTAAAAAATTTTTTAGTAGGTTGACAATGAGGGCGTCATCATCTACTATTCCTATTGATATCTGATCCATAGTTATTGAGTTTAAAGCAATTTAATCATTTTTTTTCCTATTCTTGCGGGATTAGGAATAGAAAAGAGGTCATGTGCATGGGTTTAGAACGGACTTTATATTTAGCGTTGATATATTGCACCCTACTTTCAATGCTCTTTAAGCCTAATCCATGTTTCATTTTGTCAACATCTATTCCTTTTCCGTTATCACTTAGTTTAAGTGCCAATAATCCCTTGGTTTGACGAATATGAAAAATGATTTGGGTGGCTTCAGCGTGTTTTGTTATATTGGTTATTACTTCTTGAAATATTCGTGTTAACTGAATTTTTGTTCGAGGCGATAATTCAAATTCGTCTCGTATATCTAATTGATTTGTTATTTCATAAGTGGCACTCCATGGTGCAATTAAGGCTGTTAAAATGTCGCATATTGATGTATGTTCAATTAATGGGGGACTTAAGTCGTGCGTGATTCTTCTCGCTTCAACAATGGTTTCTCCCATCATTTCATCAATCTCATCTTTGTCACCTTCCATTTGACTTTTTAGCCGAATCACGGTTAATTTCCCGATCAAACTGTCATGCAAATCGGCTGCAATTCTGTCGCGTTCTTTTTCTTGAATTTGAATATTTGTTTCCAATAATTCGCGTTGATGCATAAGTTGTGTTGCAGCCTCTTCCTTACTTCGTGCTAACATTTTTTCATAGTTAATACGTACCAAAATAATGATGGATGTTACTAATAAGAGTACAAAAACAATTACAATTCCGAACCAGAGCGCAAGCGTTTCGGGGTCCTGCCATTTTTCCATATTGAAAAGGTTATTATAAGATAAAAGAGTGTAACAATTGAAATATAAGCAAACCAAAAATAGAATTTTAGATTAATTGAATTTTCGCCAATTAAAAAGTTCATGGGTAAAAGAAATATGAGGTTCAATGAAAAAAAGACCAATATTTTAGCATTTAGCTGTAATGCTGAATCATTCAAATCGGTGCCCTTCGAAAGTTTGTCAAAAAAGTAAATCATACTAAATACAACAATAATAAAGGCGTCAACTGCTCTTGCGTATGACTGGAACTCGCCAGGCTCAGCAATATTGACCGTACAACATTCATAAAGGATATATCCACCGCCAAGTAAACTAAGAACCAGAATAGTGACCCTTAATTTGCCAAGGTTCATATAGTACATATATAAAATTGTGAATAAAGCCAATTCGAAAAATCCAAAAAGTGGGATTAGAATTAAATTATTTCCAAAAACATCTCCAAGCAATTTCATTCCAATATTGGCTACTAAAGACAATATGAGGTAGAACCATAAAACCTTGAAATGAGTCTCAATTCGTTTATACTTTATGGCTCCAATGATAATACAAAACAACAATAGATAAGGCATGACCTTATCTATTTGTTGTGCAATGTAATAGGCCTCCATATGTTTTTTTCGTAATTACTACGTCAGCAATGTGTACAGATAAAAATCAGCTTCAGTTAGACCGCCTCCACCAGGAAATGGCGGAACTGGAAGCGCGGTATCAAAATATTCTATCACTCTACCATCAACGTCTTGCACAACCATGTCTGAATCAACTCCTGTTGCACCTGAATTCGTTTTAAGTGCCAACATTGCATTGTGTATTGTACCATAAGAAGAATCCGACTGAGGTACTCTGAACGCTTGAAATATGGTTGAAATATTATTACCAATCCACGTTGAGTAATTATTAATCCAATATTGGGCGTATTCGTATTCAGTAGAATTATTCCCAGAGCTTGCTGGATCAAGCCAACTCGTAGCACAAATCTCTATGTCACTCAAAATATTGGTATTGGTTGAAACATCATTATATGCAGAAATAACAAAAAACACCAATGTATCACTAACTATGCCTGGGTATACATGAATATAAGCCTCCGTAGCGGGAGGGATGGGTTGATTGTTATTGTCGCGGGTATAAGGAAACGTGTTACGGTTATTGTACCATCCTTGCATGGTGGCTGCGCCTGCTGTGTTTCTTTGATTAGCGTACGCTTGCATTGCTGCGGTAATTTCAAGTAAAGTCATAAAAATCAGGTTTTAATTGGTCAATTCATGAATGAATAATTCGGTCATGAATCTTCCGGGTTTTTGTAAATGTAGCATTTTAAAAATGAAAATGCAATTCGTTTTTTATCCTTTTAAAATTGAAATAATCAAATAGAAATGTGATCACAAAGCAATATTTTATTGCTTTTTATTGCTTTTTATGGCTTCATCAAATAATCAACGTGGATAAAATCAAACGAAAGGTTCTGAGTAAAGCGGAATTTGATTTACTTTTGTTTCTAATTGTTAATGAGTTGATAAACAATTAAAAACAATGCGAAAAAATAATGTTATATGGGTTATTTGGGGCAAAATCATTTTGCCGTTAATAATTCTTGGGGCACTTTTTTTTGCAGCCTGGTATTTATTCAATGTTTATCAAAAACAAGGAATCGAAAAGTTTTTATCTTCTTTAGTATTGGTAAGCGCCTTGGTAATAGGATGCGCCCATATTATTTTATTCAGTTTAAGAAAGGCGTATGAGTCGAAAAATTCGCATGCATATAAGCGCAAAAAAAGGCATTTAGAAAAGTGGCGAAACATAGTCAATTATTTAACCCCCTTTGTTTTAGTTGCCATGCTCTACCATTTTTGGATGAAAAGTTGGGTCTTGGCGACTGTCATTGTTGCTGTGCTGCTTTTTGATCGAATAAATGAATTGAGAAGAAAAAACAAATAAAATTTTCCATTTGTTTTAGAATAGAAAAATTCCCAAAAATGATTAATTTTAAAAGGATCATTTACATTTTTTTTTTGAATAAAATAGTCGCCATGAAATATATTTTAAGTTCACTTTTACTATTTGCAATAGCCGCACCTCTTTTTGCGCAAAACAATTCAATTTCCTTTGGCGGAGGAGAATATGTGGTTCCACATACTGAGGATAATTGTTTGAGTGAAGAAGATCGCCTTGAGATACGAAGTCAGTTGAGAATAAATGTTGAAGCTTTACGTGCCGAGGGAAAATTAAACTTTTCTGGAGATCGAGAAGATGTTAAATTTATTTGGCCTTTGCAAAAAGCAACTGGTTTTGAATGGAATAGTTACTACGGGATATCTAATTATGTTGATCAAAATCCTGCAGCGCCAGGATTAGGCGATTATCATTGTGATGAAAGAACTTACGAAGGACATAAAGGAACTGATATTTTTACCTGGCCTTTTCCATGGTATATATATGAAAATGATTTAGTCGAAGTAATTGCTGGTGAAGAAGGTGTGATTATTAACAAAGCAGACGGATTTGATGATGACCATTGTGAATGCTTTGGTTCTTGGAATGCCATTTATGTGCAACATGCAGATGGCTCTGTGGCTTGGTACGGGCACATGAAAAGGGGATCATTGACCGATAAAGAAGTTGGTGATGATGTAAGTGAAGGTGAGTTTTTGGGCGTTGTTGCCAGCTCGGGTTGTTCTAGTGGTCCGCATTTGCATTTAGAAGTATATGACGCAGATGGCGGTTTAATTGATCCATACGCAGGAGATTGTAATGATTTGAATGTGGATTCTTGGTGGGAAACACAAGGCGATAATCGTGAGCCAACATTAAATACAATTCTAACCCATGATGCCGCACCAGAACACGGTTGCCCTACAATTAATGAGGATCCACATTTTTCCAATGACTTTTATGAAGGGGATGAAGTATTTACTGCATTTTATTTTCATGATGGTATGGTAGGATCTGAAATGAATTGTAGGATTAAAATGCCAGACGGAACCGTTTGGAATGATTGGACCTTTGATCTAACCGGTACATACAATGCATCATGGTGGTATTGGTCATGGTTTTTGCCTGCAGAAGGGCCTAATGGCGTGTGGGCATTGGAGGCCGATTACGAAGGAGAAACATTGGTTCATGAATTTAATTATGGCGTTTATGTTGGGGTAAAAGAACTGGATGATAGCGACATTAAAATTATTCCAAATCCAGCCAATACAGATTTGATTCAAATCGCTGGAATTCCAATTGAAAACAATATTGAATTTTATGACGCCGCTGGTAAAAGTATCAAAAGCTTTTCCAATGATACGTTTTTGAATGTTGCAGATTTAGCTCCAGGCCTCTATTATGTAACCGTTCGTTTTGCGGATGGTGCAACCGTAGTTAAAAAGTTTGTCAAAAATTAAGAACCCTAATTAAAATTAGGAACCCATCATGCATGCAGAATATTTATTCCAGTCGGAACGTTTAGGATTTAGAAACTGGAAATTGTCCGATCATGAACCGTTCGCAAAATTGAATAGTGATCCAGAAGTCATGGAGTTTTTTCCAAAACTATTAACCCCCGAAGAATCTTCAGCCATGATTGAACGAATGCAAAAAACATTCGAGGAGTTAGGATATACATTTTTTGCCGTGGACATACTCGAAAGAAGTCAATTTATCGGCTTTATAGGAATTATACGTGCAACTTTTGATGCTTTTTTTACACCTTGTTATGAGATTGGTTGGCGGCTGCAAAAATCGTCTTGGAACCAAGGTTTTGCTACAGAGGGAACTTTGGCTTGCTTGAACTATGGTTTTAATGTGTTAAATATGAAAACAATTCATTCAATTACGGCCGTAATCAATAATAAATCTGAACACTTAATGAAAAAAGTAGGCATGGAAAAAATTGGAGTTTTCGATCATCCTAAATTAGCGAATAACGACCCTTTGAAACCGCATGTAGTTTACCAAATCTCTAACAATCAATAGCGACCCAAAACCGATATGAAAAAACCATCTGACCATCTTTTTAAATTAATAAAAACCTTAACTAAAAGTGAAAAAAGAGCGTTTAGGTTAAACGCTATGTCTGGGAAAGATGCGAAAAAATATGTGGCCATTTTTGACGCCATTGATCACCAAGAAGTATACGACGAAGCCGCAATAAAAGAGAAGTTTGCGAAAGAAAAATGGATTGGTCGATTCAATGCGGCAAAGGATTATGTTTATCGTGCCTTGTTGAATGATTTAGCCGTTTACAATCAAAAACACGAACCACAATATCAATTGGCAGATTTTTTAGTCCATATCCGTGTTTTGCAAAGCAAAGGCTTTTATCAACGGTGCACAAAATTGATTGAAAAAGCAAAATCCTTAGCTGTTGAATTAGGCGACCATCTTAAATTATTGGAGTTATTAAATCTAGAAGGAGTGAATCATCCGGGAGGAATAAATCCGCATCATGCTGAAGATATTAGGGTTCAGCAGCAAGCTGTGTTCAAAATGCTTGAAATTGATGCTGAATTTGATGAGGTTTATAAAAAAACTTATCAAATCACCTCACGAGCAGGCTATACCAATTTCAGTAAAGAAGTATTGACTGATTTTGATAAAATAATGGCCTTACCAATTTTAAAAAAAGAGGGGATGCCTGCTAGTTTTAAAGCCAAGAGACAATATATCAACATACATTATTTTTATGCTCAAGGAAAAGGATTAGACCAAGATACGCACCATTGGATAATCAAGGCAAAAAATTTATTTGAATCTAATCCACATTTGATTATACAACATGCCGTAAATTATGCCACCACTTTGCTCAATTTACACAGTTCTTTCTTAGGTTTAAAGAAATATGATCAGGCATTTGACACATTGAGCCTTCTGCGAACATTTTACCCTAAAAGTCAACTAAAAACACATGAAAGGTTAACCTATATTATTGAATATGCTGGATTGCATCATGAAATTACAAGCTATAATAAAATGGGAGAATTTAATAGAGCCGTGGAAGAAATTCCAGTCCTCGAATCCAATTTAAAGAAACATGAACAAGAAGTAAGTCTCTCCATAACCATTCGTCATTATTATTTAATGGCCTTGTCATATTTCGGGATTGGATCATTTAAACTATGTAAAGAAAAATTGAATCAAATGTTGGATTTATCAACTGTTGATTTAAGAGAGGATTTAAAAAAACAAGCCAAAATTTTAATACTCGTTATTTGGGTTGAAACAAAAAAGTTTGATCTGCTCGAATACGAACTCCGCGCCGAACAACGCTATTTTCATAAAAATGGGGGATTAAATGAGTTGGAAAAATTACTCTTTAAAATGTTAAATTTTGCTTGTAATCATTTTAGCGATAAGGAAAAAGCCGTGCATACATTGAACGAAATGAAGGCCTTAAACACGCTCCAAAAATTCAATCCCAATTATAACGAAGTTATTCTTTGGTTTGAAGGAAAGTTGACGGGTAAAACATACCTTGAATTGGTGAAAGCGTCCTCAATTTAAGCAAAACATCTTATGCAATTTATTTAAGAGTTGCATCCAGTACAAAACCAAGAATATGAAAACATTCATTTATTTAATAATCCTATTTTCAGCTACAAACTTAGGAGCTAAAAATCAACCCGTAAACTCATTAATTGGAGACAAAGGTTTTGCTGTAATAATGGGTCATTATCCCAATAGTAATTCCAATGAAAATTTGCGTGTTAAATGTCATTTATTATATGTGGCCCATGTTTTAAAACAGAAAAATTGTGATCATTTATCGCAAAATCTGCAAAATAAAAGAGCGAAAGCAATTGACCTATTGCAGCAGTATGCGTTAAAAGGTAAATATCCTAAAAATAAGTATCACGAAGCGACTAGAAAACCCTGCTTCATTGATGATGAGGGAACAATTTGCGCAGTTGGGTATTTACTCGAATCAACAGAAGGTAGAGCGTTGGCAGAAGAAGTGAATAATAACTATCAGTATTCCGAAATCTATGAAATGGATGTGGACTTTATCGAAAGCTGGGCCATTGAAAATGGACTCACTTTGCAAGAATGTGCCATGATTCAACCCACCTATGATGATATCTGGTATCGAAATTATCAACGAACTTTGATGTTTTCGCTTGGCACTTCATTGCGTTTTGACGGGAATTATTATTCCAAATTTGACTTAGCTTATTCATTCAGTAACGTTTTTAAAAGGCGCTTTAAATCTTCGGTAAATTTGCAATACATTCCTTTTCGAAACGGTAATTATTCTGCTGCATTGGCTTATTATAAAACAATCTACATTCAAAACAAAATTAAGGCCTTTGCTGGGCTCGGTGGAGAATTATTTGCAGCAGATATGCAGCAAGGTTGGAATATGGTTCCTGAAATAGGAGCGGCCTACCAACACATAAAAAAAAGAATGATATTTAATACACAATTGACCTACGCTTACCATGTTGGTTTGCAAAATACAGCGGGCTATGCGCCAAACAGGAATGAAGTCTCGTTATTAATTGGATTAGGATTCAGACTATAAGATTTAATCCTTAATATTGGCTAAAATTTATTTTTCCATGCATACTTCAACCGCTAAATTTAAAGCACCAATTTTCATTGGAACAGCGGTACTAATTGTTGGTATTCTTTTTAAAATTATGCGTTGGCCATATGCAGACTTGTTGCTTCTTATTGGGGCATGCGGGATCTTATTTTTCTATTTCTTACGATTTTTCAGTAAAACAGAAAAGGTGAAATTGGATTATGCAAAATTAGCCGTAGTCATCTTCTTTTGTATTCGGTATGTCGTTTATGTCTTTGATTTACCCGGTAGGGCGATTGCGAGCTCAGCTTTTTTAATTTCGCTCGGTGTTTTTGTTTCACTCCTAATAGGTGTCCCATTTTTTCAGGATAAAACCAATGAGGAGGAATCTTCACAGTCGCAAAGCACTATCATAATAATAAAAAATGTTGTCGTCATCCTTGGCATTTTTGCCATTGTTTTAGGGTCAGTTTTCAGAATTATGCATTGGCCTGGAGCAGGATTGTTATTATCTCTTGGCTTAGCTATTACAGCTGCATGGGTAATAATCGTTTTTTTTCTGGACAAGACAAAGGAAGATGGTTCGGCTCAACCCAAGAGTCTTACCAATAAAATAAAAAATATTCTTGTCGTAATAGGGGGTTTTGCAATAGTCGGTGGATCAATCTCTAAAGTCATGCATTGGCCTGGTGCAAACATATCACTAATTATAGGTTTAATAATTATCGCGGTTTGGGCTATTGTGGATTTATTGTTGACCAAGGATTAAATTTTCATTTCACATCTAAATCGTTTGAAACAAAAGTCAACGAATAAAAAGACCTTAAAACACCTTGAAATTAATTTTAGATTCTCTTGGTTTATAGAAAAAAATGATTACATTTCCAAAACCAAAGATTAACCCGTATAGTCTTTTACCCACGAAAACTCAGTAGCATTTTTGGTTCAAAATAATGTGCCAATTTGTACGGAATAGGTGCGTCCTTTTCCAAACGATCAAAGCTTAATAAAGATCATTCAGGTCCTGTCTTAGGAGGGATATTTCTATGTAGAAATATTCGATAATTAACCAGTTGTAATATTTCGCAGTTCGATTTATTGCAACCTAAACCCACAGGTCACAAAATGATTGATAGAGTCATTAAAACTGTAACGGACGAACTAATTGCGTATTTAGATTTGATTGGAGGATTAGAAGAACCTGCAACCAATATCGTAGAAATATCGCATCTGTTTAATTCCTCAGGGGAACCAATTCCTACAGAGTTGGGTGTGACATTAGTGAATATAGAAGAAGACCGAATTAATCGTGCCATTGATCCATACCTCAAAACGGAAAGTGGTGTAACAAGGGTCAACCCAGAACTTAAACTCAATCTTTTTGTCCTTTTTTCTGCAAATTTTGATTCTAATTATTCAGAAGCTTTAAAATTCATTTCATACGTAGTGCGCTTTTTTCAAAGTAAAAATGTCTTTACAACGGAAAATACGCCCGCACTAGATGCAGATGTGAAAAAATTAATTGTTGAATTGCATCCAATGAGTTTTGAGCAACAAAATTACTTATGGGGCATGGTTGGTGGAAAGTATTTGCCATCTGCTTTGTACAAGTTTAGATTATTAGTGGTTCAAGAAAACATGGCCACGGAAGGAGTTTCAGAAATAGAAGAAATTAACGAAAACATTTCATGATAGCACATGACTAGATTTTATAAGAGACTATATCAATTTGATTTTAATCATACGTTTTACACCGATCGTGAAACGAGTGATTTTAGTATGACGGCCTTTAGCGAAACAGTCGCCCAATTGCGGACAAATGGTTTGCTTCTAAAAACACGTGATACAGGTTTTGATTTAGTTTATCAAAAATTAACTGATGTAGGCAATTTGCCTTTAATTGCAATAACGAGTTCAGAAAAATTAATGTTTAAAATTGAAGTGAGCAATCCCGATATTTTAAACGTTACAGACCTTGGAACAAAAACAAATGCAACAGATATTTATAATTGTCAAGGAAAATTTTCTGATCCATTAGCCTTAAGCACTATTGCAACGCGCCAGCCTAACTTTACGGAAGAATATACCTATACATTTGATAAAATAACGTTTAAAATAGAGGATGTTGATGGAGATATAATCTATGAAGAAGTACAAACAGGAACTCAAGATCCAGACGTTCCAACAAATTACAATTTTTCTTTTTCGGTGAATTTATCCAGCGGTTTTAAGCAAGATTATTATACGCTAAAAACTTATCGAAACGGCGTTCAAGAAGATGCGCTAGATGTATACCTATTTAATCGCTTATCGTACCCTAATTTGGTTGGGATTTTCGAACTGGAACTAGATGCTACTTTGGACTACAGCTTGGTTCCGTATCAGGCCGTGCTAACTCTTAATGCCTTAGCAACTAAATGGGCTTATCAAATAGAGCTAACAAGAGATTTTACTGGTGGAATCATGAATGTAGTAGACAATTCAAGTACTGTCGTTTTCACCGAAGACTTGCCAACTCCTGTATATGGAATTGGAGAAACTGTTGGCTTTACGTCAACAACAGAGATCACAAAAACAGAGAAAGCTATCGCTGATTTTAAGTTGGTAGTCACCTCACCTGGATTGGATGTAACGCTTGAAAAACTGCCAAATCCAACACATAATAATTTGAATTCAATTGTTTATTTAAAAATATAATATAAAAATCAAAACCTATGCCTAGTACGTATAAAACACCTGGTGTCTATATCGAAGAGATTTCGACACTCCCGGCCTCCATTGCACAAGTGGAGACTGCCATTCCTGCTTTTGTAGGATTTACAAAAGATGCCAAAAAGAATGGAAAGGGCATCACGAATAAACCAACGAGAATAGTATCTCTATTGGAATTTGAAACCTATTTTGGTAAAGGACCAGATGATTTAGGTGTTGACGTATATCTTAATACAGATAATTCAGTAGATAATATCGAATTCTCATCTAGCTTCTGTCTTTATGATAGTATGCGTATGTTCTTTTCGAATGGTGGCGGACCTTGTTATATCGTTTCTGTAGGAAATTATGATACTGTAAACACAGCTTTTTTCACGCTGTTAGCTGATGGGGTTGAAGCCTTAAGGAAAGAGGATGAACCCACTTTAATTCTTTTTCCTGATGCCGTGCAAGTTGAATTGCCAGTAGCAGATCAGCCCAATCATAAAGCGTTTTTAGGGACATTGCAAAAAACAGCCTTAAAGCAATGTAATGATTTACAAGATCGGTTCTGTATTTTCGATTTATTAAATGGGGATGTTGAATTAAATATTCCTGATGCAGGTGGAGAAACACCAGATAAAGCATTTAGAAATAATATTGGCGTGCAATATTTAAAATATGGTGCATCCTACTACCCAAATCTTAAAACAACTTTAAGTTTTGAATTTGGCTATGAAAATATTTCAAAAATAGAAAAGAGTGGTGCTTCCGTTTCGCTTTCTGCCATTAGTATTGATCCAACATATGTAGATCACTTAGTAAGCGTGATTGCAGATTCTGAGGAATTTAAGGCCTATACCTATGATCCAGGTGCTGACACTATATTCACCGCAACATCATTGTTAGATGTAGCTCCAATTAATGCGGAAGACGTATACAATGGTTTCGGAGTAATTGGTGATTTCTATGGGGTTACTACAGCTGCTCAAGCCAAAAATCAAGTAATCGCTAAGATTCAATACATGTATTTCATGCTCGAATCTTTCGTTACTATGGTTCATGCGGATATAATGGATGAAGATCTAGATGATGATGGTGTCACAAAAGATGACTTGAATCTAGCACATGAAGCTATGATTGATACAACTGACAGTCGAGTTTATGACATCCTAAAGAAGTTACACTTCTATAATGGAAGTTATTCAACAAAAGGAACAACAGCAGTAATGGCAGATGTTACTGATTTGGGAGTTGTACCAGCTACAGGTGCGCTTACTAATTTTGGTGCAACTGTAACGGTTACTTATGTTCTCGCGGCCGCATTAATTAGTGATGCCACTCTAGCAGCCGATTCCATTTACGGTGACGGATTAGCACCTGCAACGCAAGTAGCCATTGCTGCTATTGCAGCTCCTGCTTTGCAAGAATTGTATGAAGAAATTGCAAGTCTCTATCGCGATTATGAAGCGACAGTTAAACTGAGAAAAGATAATTTAGAACTCTTAATTCAAGATACGAATTCAATTTATGCAAACATTGTTGCGGCAGTTAAAAAAGAAGGACTCGTATTACCTCCAAGTGGAGCTGTAGCTGGAGTTTATGCAGCAACGGATAATGAGCGTGGTGTATGGGTTGCTCCTGCAAACAGAAGTTTAAACTCTGTAGTTGGACCAAGTGTTAACGTTACTGCGTCAGATCAATCTGGCTTAAATGTAGATGTTACAGCTGGTAAATCAATCAATGCAATTCGTTCTTTCACAGGACGTGGAACATTAATTTGGGGAGCAAGAACAACTGCAGGTAACAGTAACGAGTGGAGATATGTTCCCGTTAGAAGACTGTTCAACATGATTGAAGAATCAGTGAAAAAAGCAACCGAATTTGTTGTTTTCGAACCGAATGATAAAAATACATGGGTACGTACCAAAGCAATGATTGATAATTTCTTGAATTCTATTTGGAAAGCGGGCGGATTAGCAGGTGCTAAGCCAGAACATGCTTATATCGTGAAAGTAGGCTTAGGTGAAACTATGACAGCGCAGGATATTTTAGAAGGTAGAATGATTGTTGAAATTCATTTAGCAGCTGTTCGACCAGCAGAATTTATCATCTTAAGATTCATGCACAAATTACAAGAATCATAAGATTAATAAATGGACATAAGCTATTGTTATTGCGAGAATGCAATGAAATAGTAACAACAAAAATTAAATAGAACTTAATATTAAATACATAAAATATGGCAACTAATTATCCAATAACAGCATTCCATTTCAGAGTTGAATGGGGTGGAGCTACAGGCGCATTTACCGAAGCTTCTGGACTAAATTTAGAGCATCAAGTAGTTGAATATCGTGATGGATTAAGCAAAACGTATTCAACCATTAAAATGCCAGGAATGAATACCAACGGTGAGATTACACTCAAACGCGGAATTTTCAGAAAAAACAATGAATTCTATGATTGGTGGAATACTGTTTCAATGAATGAAGTGGAAAGACGTGACATTACTGTTAGTCTTTTAGATGAAAATCATGAAGCAACAATGGTATGGAAATTCACGGACGCATGGCCTTCTAAAATTGAGGGAGCAAGTTTGAATTCAACTGGAAACGAAGTCGCGATTGAATCCATTACATTGGTTCATGAAGGGATGACTATATCCAATGATTAATGAGTTTATTATTTGAAAGGCCACCTTCGGGTTTTCATTTCGCAGTTATATTTGAATTATTGCCTCAGGCACCTAGTGATTTTAGGTTCCAAGAAGTTTCGGGGCTTACATCAACTGTTGAAACAGAAGATTTTAAAGAAGGTGGTGAGAATAGATTTACGCATAAACTACCTAAAAGAAGTAGTTATAGTTCCCTTGAACTAAAGCGTGGCATGTTTACAGGCTCGTTTATTGTGGATTGGTGTCGAGAAGCGATTGAGAATTTCAATTTCAAACCGGTAAACATTACCGTTATGCTTTTGAATGATCTGCATCTGCCCATTGCAGGGTGGTATGTTGTAAACGCCTATCCCATTGAATGGAGTACTTCTGGTTTCAACGCCCAATCAAGCGACTTAGTGGTGGAATCTATTAAACTCAATTATTCATACTTCAACACCTTAAGAATTTAAGAAAAAATGCCCTTAGAGATTAAAGAAATAGTGATCACAGCTAGTGTCAGCGAATTAGTTGACGGTGAAATGGGAATTGCTGCTTCAGGCGGAACGTCTGAAGAAAGTCGTGCGCAATTAATAGCAGATTGTGTCGAGCAAGTTTTGGAAATACTAAGTGAAAAAAGAGAACCCTGATGAGCGGCAAATTAGAAAAGTTAAGCATATTATCCTTTGAAACGGCGAAATTTGAAAAAGTCAAGCATACATATGTTGCGCTAATTAATCCGGAACAGTTGGCGGTTGAAACAAGCATTAAGTTTGAAGACTCAGCGACCAGCGGTGCTACAAGTACTCAGAAAAATTTCAAAGGCACCAGTTCGCCTAAATTGAATATCAAATTTTTATTTGATAGCACAGGAATAATTAAGCAAGACAATCATGAAATTTCTTTCAGTTTAGGTGGAGGTTTTGACACGTCTGGAACTTCATCTGGCTCTAAATTAAGTGGCAAATCTAACGGGGGAAGTGTTGAAGAACAGATAGAGGCATTCAAACTAGTAACGTTGAAATGTGATAAAGGAACGCACGAACCAAACTATGTTAAATTGGTATATGGCGAATGGCTTTTTGTAGGGCGCCTTTCTAACTTTAAAGTCACTTATACTTTATTTGATAAGGATGGAACAGCATTGCGTGCTACAGGTGACGCAGCATTTTCGGAATCCGTTGAAAAAACGTTCGAAGTAAAAAACAGAAAATTCGAATCCCCAGATTTGACACATGTGAGGACGGTGCAGGAGGGGGATACACTTCACTTGATGTGCCAGACTATTTACAAAAACCCAAAATTGTATCTGGAAATTGCACGCGTGAACAAGTTGAGTAATTACAGGAAATTGACAACAGGTGAAAAATTATTCTTTCCACCAATAAAAGAATTGACCTAAATGGCTGAAACTTTAGCAAATAACATCACTAAAGAGGCCCAGGTGCCGCATAGCTTTGAGATTTATCTCAGTGATTCACCTGTGGATGAAGGGGACGTTGTGAGTGCCGTTAATGAGCCGTTTCATATTGTGATTGGAAAAATGGCGAATAAAATTGCCTATGCAAAACTGCTCATTGAAGACGGTCAAGTGGCGACACAAGACTTTCCAATAAGTAACGAAGATCAATATGCGCCGGGCAAATTCATCACTATTAAAATGGGAGATGTAAATGGAATGGAAACAGCCTTTAAAGGGATGATTGTAAAACATGGCATAAAAATTAAAAAGAACAGAAAATTACATTTAACAATTGATTGTAGAGATAACGCTGTGGCAGCTACAACGCAAACCAAAAATAAATACTTCGCTGAAAACACGCTCGATTCTGATGCGTTTAAAGAACTGCTCGGTGAGTACAAAAATGGAAAAGATCAATTAATAGACGTTTCGGGGATCGAGGACACCAATGTAGAACACGAAGGATTAGTACAGTATAATACTACTGATTGGGATTTTATTGTAAAACGAGCCAACGCCGCAGGTCAATTAGTATATACCGATAATGGCATATTAACTACAGTTACACCCACTATTGCAGCAAAGGAAGATTATACATTGCTTTTTGGGGATGAAATATTGGAGTTTGAAGCAGAAATTGATGCGAAAACACAATTTAATGAAGTAATTCTGAACGCTTGGGACTCATCAAAGCAAGAAATTGGAACGGAAGAATTAGGTAGTCTCGCAGGTATTGATTTAGATAAACCTGGTGATTTCAGCAATGAGGATTTATCTGCCCTTTTAAACGAGGATGGACTTAATATTAATTATCCAGGACATTTAGTGGCAGATGATTTGAAAAATTTTGTAAAAACAGAATTGATCAAATCTAAGTTGGCCCGTATAAGAGGACGTGTGTCGTTTGTCGAATCAACATTGATAAATCCTAGAAAAACCATTATGCTTGAGGGGGTAGGGAATCGATTTAACGGTTTGGCCTATATCACAGGCGTAAGGTATGAATTTTCGAACAATATTTGGACCACTGATTTACAATTTGGATTAAGTCGTGATTGGTGCGAAAGTAGCGTCAAGGAAGTGGATCGGACAATGAATAGAATTCCAGAAATGTCTGGTTTACACATTGCCACAGTCACACGTTTAGATGACCCTTCGGGCGAAGATCGTGTAAAAGTGAGGATTCCGATTATTGATCCTAAGAGCGAAGGAGTTTGGGCAAAAATGTCTAGAACAGATGCTGGCGAACATAGAGGAATGTTCTTTCTTCCAGAGTTGGATGATGAGGTTTTAGTTGGGTTTTTAGGATGCGATCCGAGATATCCAATGATTGTTGGAATGCTGAACAGCAGTGCCAAACCAGCACCAGTTGCAGCATTGGAAAAAGATAACCTGAAGGGTTATTATTCAAAAGAGGGTAGTCGCTTAGAGTTTGATGACAAAAATAAAACGATTAAAATTCAAACATTAAGCAATAAGGAAGCTAAGAAATTGGAAGATTTCAGATCAGGCACGCCAGATCTAGAAAAGAATAATACCATTTTTATTGACGATAAGAAAGGAACAATTCTAATCAAAGATAAAAATGGGAATCACATCAAATTTAGCGACAAAGAAATTCACATTTTTGGTAAAAAAAGGATCAATATAGAAGCACCAGACGTGTTTATTAAAGCAACTAAAAAACTAGAGACAGATACTGGTAAAAGTACTTTGCACGCCGGTGGTGAAACAAAAATAACGGGTTCACCAATTAATTTAAACCCATAATGGCAGCAGCAGCAAAAATATCAGATAAGCACTTTTGTCCTAAGGTTGAACCAGGATCAGGTCCGCACAAGGGATTAAATATAATTATGGGAAGTGCTGATGTTTTTATTAATGGATTGGGGGCGGCGCGTAAAGGAGATTTGGCGCCTTGTATCGGTCCTCCCGATAGTATTTCTGAAGGTTCATCAAAGGTCAACATAAATGGTAAACCGGCAGCTAGAGAGGGTGATCCTACAAAACATGAGGGCAAAATTATGTCAGGTAGTGATAACGTGAATATTGGTGGATAATAAATAATTAAAGTAAAAAAGAAGAAATGAACAGCAAAGAATTGGATACGCTTTTTCTTGGAAGAGGTTGGGGATTTCCGCCAACATTTAATAAGGGAGATAGAAGCCTAGAAATGGTGAGTGGCGAAATTGACATTCGTCAAAGTTTAGGAATTCTTCTAAGCACAACTCTTGGCGAACGAACCATTCACCCAGATTTTGGTTGTCAATTGGACGAATACTTATTTCAACCCATGACAACCAGTTTAACCACTCTAGTAAAAGATATTGTAGAAAGAGCAATTGTAGAACACGAATCTAGAATTGAATTACTCGGGATAAATTTAAATTTAGAACAAGAAGTAGAAGGAGTATTGCTCCTTGAAATTGAATACCTGATTAGCGCAACAAATTCACGGAGTAATTATGTCTATCCCTTCTATTTAGAAGAAGGAACTAATACCTAATCATGCCAGAGCAAAATTGTAATAAAATAAATCCATTAAGACTGCAAGGAACGGCACAGGAAGACCGATCCCCAAAATTGTTGGATCCTGATTTGGTAAAAATCGACGGTAAAACACCGCAAGATTATCATGACATTATTACCAAATTGGCAGGAATTACCCAGTACTATAATTCTAATAATCGACGAGACGGAGATTGGGAAGCATTTTTCAATGGAATCACATCAGAAAGTGATGATCCGCACTTAGCATTATTTAATGCATTTATAGAATTAATAAAGTATGCCCAAAACGATATTAATGACCTTACCGAAAAACATTTAGCCTTTTATTATGAAGATGTTTTACAAATTGCAAAAAAGGCCGCAACACCAGATGAAGCACATATTCTATTTACATTAGCCAATAATATTAACGCACATTTAGTAGAAGACGAAACAGCACTAAAGGCGGGTAAAGATGCTAATGGAAAAGGAAGGGTATTTGCCACAAATGATGAAATAGTTGTTAATAATGCAAAAATTTCAGGCCTTAAGTCAGTCTTTACAAAAGTAGATGACGTAACTGGAATTCAAAAGGTTTATGCCGCTCAAATTGCAAATTCAGGAGATGGAATCGGTGGAGATTTGGATGAAGAAAATCCTAAATGGGCTGCTTTTGGAAAACCTCAAGCAGGATTGGATTCAGTAACCATGGAAGACGCGGCATTGGGCTTCGCCATTGTTAGCCCGTTTTTATTGATGAAAGAAGGGGTAAGAACGCTTGAGTTGACATTTACATTTGTTTCTACTCATGAAATTGAAGCAACAGATTTAACGGTTGATGACTTCACAATATATCTTTCTGGTGAGGAAGAGTGGATTAGTGTTACACCTACAGCAGTTTCTGTACCAAGTACTTCAACATTCGCTATAAGTTTCTCTTTGGCAGCAGACGAAAAACCTGTAATGGGATATGATGAGGATGTTTTTGAAGAAAATTATAACACTACCGAACCAATTTTGAAACTTTTGGTGAATCAATCTGATTCAAAAAATGTTTATTCCAAATTACTCAAATATGGGCTAAGTTCAGTAGCAATAAACTTAGCTGTCAACGGTGTAACGGAATTGGTTTTGCAAAATGAAACGGGAACATTAGATCCTTCAAAACCATTTGCACCCTTCGCTTCGCAACCTGTAATAGGTTCTGAATTTTATATTGGAAGTAAAGAGATTTTTAGTAAACCTTTGACTGATTTAAGATTTGATATTGATTGGCAAGATAGGCCGTCCGTTTTCAATGATGTATATGATGAGTACAGCAGTTCTACGATCAATACTTCCGATTTTAAAATTAAACTGAATGCCTTAAGAGCAAAAAGTTGGGGGCATTACCTTTCTGAAGATGATATTAATTTGTTTGATGATGCAACAGATGATATTATTGGTACAGCATCCCTCGGTTCGGTATTTGATAAAGTGGTTGATGTTGCCGATTTTGACGAATATGCAACAAGTTTAAATAATGGCTTTGTACGAATGGAACTTACTGGCCCCAATGATACTTCTAATGGGTTAATTGCATTTGGACATGGACAATATCAAGATCTATACGTAACGGCATCCATCAATAAATCAAGGTGGGATATCGATCCAGATACGGTAGTATTACCGAAAAAACCTTATACCCCCAAAATAAAATCAATCGCCGTAAATTATTCGGCGGCACTAACAATTAGTTTAGTCGCAAGTCCGTCAAGCGATTCAATAGATGGCAGTTTTTTCCATATTGGACCTTTCGGGATTGTTGAAAAAGAACCAGTTTTGGCGGTGGGCGTTGGTTTTATTCCTGAATTTATAAATGAAGGAAATTTTTATGTTGGATTGGAAGACTTAGTGCTACCCCAAAATCTGAATATTTTATTCCAAGTGGCAGAAGGAAGCGAAAATCCAGATTTATTGCCAGCCGAGATTCAATGGAAGTATTTAGTGAATAATGTATGGCATAAGTTTGTCTCAACAGAAATTTTAGGCGATTCAACCAATGGATTGATTAATTCTGGAATCATAAAACTTGCTTTGCCAAAAACCATGAATGATGATAATACATGGTTACCACCAAATTACTATTGGCTTAAAGGTGAAGTTTTAACCGAATCCGATTCAGTATGCGAGCTAATTAATTTGCATCCACAAGCCATTACAGCCACTTTTAGCGATAATGAAAATGATGTTTCGCATTTAGCGGATCCTTTAGAAGCTGAAACAGTTAACAAATTGGCAAGTAGCAATAGCGCTATTCGCAAAGTAGAGCAGCCTTATGCCTCATTTAAGGGGAAATTACCCGAAGAAGAGGATAATTATTACCAACGAGTAGCAGAACGTTTACGCCATAAAAATCGCGCGATCACAATTTGGGATTATGAACGAATTGTATTGGAAGAATTTCCTTCCATTTACAAAATAAAATGTTTGAATCACACGCGAATGACTGTTAAGTATTCTGAGCAAGCTCCAGGCAATGTATCGCTCGTTGTTATTTCAAACCTTAGAAATCAAAACGCAATAAACCCATTTCAACCGACTACAAGTTTAGCCACGCTTCAAGCGATTGCGGCCTTTTTAGAACCTTTGAAAAATCCTTTCACAACATTGCATGTGAAAAACCCATATTTCGAAGAAATTAAAGTCAAGTTTAATGTGCGTTTATTACCCAATAAAGATGAAGGTTTTTATGAATTGCAATTAGAAATTGATTTGAAAAAATACCTGTCTCCATGGGCTTATGAAGAAGGAGAGGATATTTCTTTTGACGGTATAATTCACAAGTCAAAAATTATAAATTTCATTGAAGAGTTAGACTATGTTGATTATTTGACATGTTTTGAAATGTATCATGTTATTGAAGGTGATGAATCAAACTTAAAAGATACAAATCAAGCAGAAGCATCCAAGTCAAGTGCAATTCTAGTTTCATCTGGTTCACATGCTGTAACAGTACTAACAACAGACGATTGTGCTTGTGATGGAGATAACGTTATAAATGAAACAATTACGGATGGCATTGGAGCAATGACCGTCAATTACGACCTATTAGTTAATAAACCATAATATTATGTCTACAGATAGAGATTTAATTAAAGAGAAATTCCAAAACGGTGATAAACCGAATGCAGCCGATTTTGCACGAATAATCGATTCTACCATCAATTTTACAGATGATAATGTGTCCGTTGTTGGAGGGAAAGTTGGTATAAAAACTACAGATCCAAAGGCAACCTTGCATGTTTATGATGATAATCCTGATGGTGTTACTCCAGGAATTGGTGGGGCAGCATTAATGATCGGTAATCAGGCTGGTAAAAATATTTCTATAGACGCCAATGAAATTACTGCGAAAAACGTGGCGGCGCCAAGTATTCTGCATTTAAACCCTGATGGTGGCCATGTCACAATTCATTCAAATCCTATAAGCGATTCTACAATTATTTTCAATGATACCGGTAAGGTTGGTATAGGAACATTATCACCTCAAGGCCCATTTCATGTTAATACGGCTAATAATCCTGTCATAGTTGATGATTCAGGTAATTTAGGAATCGGCACGACAACACCGAGTGACTCGTTGCATATAAAAGAGACGGATCCGATATTAAAGATTGAACGCAGAAATGGTAGCGGAGTTAATGCACGCATGACAATTTCTGCCAATACAATTAATAGTGATCAATTTCCGGATAGTTGGGGGTTGGTTTTACAAGAGAATGAAGATCCGCTTTTTGTTTTTGGGGATCTTTTTTACAGTAAATCATTTTCAGCAATTTCCGATAAAAAAATGAAAAAAAATATCACCAAGTTAAAGCTTGGCTTGGCGGATATTTTAAAGTTGAATCCAGTTACATTTAATTGGAAGAAGGATGATGCCGGAACCGAAAAAACAATCGGACTTATAGCACAGGAAGTAAATGAAATTATACCTCAGGCAATCAATCAAGGGACAAGTGAAGGAGCTCCTATGGGAATTTCCTATAACGAGTTGACACCAGTATTAGTTAAGGCTGTGCAAGAGCAACAAAGCCATATTGAAAAGCTAGAAGCAAGATTAGCGAAATTGGAAAAAATGATGCAAAAAAAATAAGACAACGTGAGTAGCCAAGACCACATAACGATAAGTGCAAAACCTTCTGAAAAAGAAAGCAAAAATTTCGATTTATTGCGTGAAGAGGGAATTAACTACCTGCAAAAAGTTGCAGGCAAAATTTGGACGGATTATAACTTGCATGATCCTGGTGTTACAATATTAGAGCAATTGTGTTATGCAATTAATGATATTGGATACCGTGCCAATTTAGATATAAAAGATCTGCTTGCCATTAATGAGGATGATGACACAAGCGCGGATTTAAATAATTTTTATACTGCCCGTGAAATTTTAACCAATGCACCCTTCACAAAAAATGATTATCGAAAATTATTAATTGATTGTGATGGAATTAAAAATGCTTGGTTTGATATTACTAAAAAATCTGAGGTTGATTTTTATGTCGATCCAAACGCCAAAGAAATAACATACATTGAAAATGCTTTTACTGGCAAAATTGATCTAAATGGATTGTATGACGTTCTCTTAGAATTTGATTATTCTGATGAATTTGGTGATTTAAATGACAATACACTTGTACATGAAATTGAAATAGAAACAGGTGATTTAAAAGGACTGATTCTTGAAATTACTATTGAGTTTCCGTATTGGGATGTTGAATGGGAAACAGGTAAAAGCTGGGATGATTTAATTGATGTAAAAGAAAGCATTAAAAAGATATACATTGAATTGAATAATTCAGTAAAAGGATTTACAATTGAGATTGAAGTCAGTCCAGCAAATGTTATTTCAGTTCAAGTAGCAGATAGTAGCGGGATTTCATTTGTGGATAAGCCCTTATTAGCGGCAGCATTAAAAACAACAATAGATGATCTTTTAGACGTAGCAGGTGCAGGAGATGATAATTTATTGGTGCAACAACAAAACAAAGTAGCAGAAACATTACTGCTGTTGGACAAAGCAAAAGCCGTGCTGCACGAAAACCGCAATTTATGCGAAGATTTTGTGCGCTTTAGTGCCCTTAAAATTGAAGAAATTGCCATTTGTGCTGACATTGAATTAATGGCAGATGCAAATACAGAAGAAGTATTGGCAGAAATTTATTTCCTCGTAGGACAATTTTTAGCGCCCGATATCCATTTCTATTCCTTCGCAGAAATGTTGGAAAAGGACAATACAACAGAAGAAATATTTGAAGGTCCACGTCTCGATCATGGTTTTATTGATACCACCGAATTAGAGGCAAGCAGCCGAATGAAAAATATCCATGTTTCTGATCTCATTAGCATCATTATGGATATTGAAGGCGTTGTTGCCGTTAAAGAAATTCAAATTGGTAGTATTCCTTTGGGTGATTCCTCAGTTGTTGCTCAAAGTGTGCTTTGGTGTTTGGAACTTGCTTGGGAAAAGAATTTTGTTCCGCGTATAAGTCCAGAACAATCTAAAATTATCTTCATAAAAAAAGGAATTCCTTTCATTGCTGATGAAGAAATTGTTGAAGACCTATTAGAAGCTAAAAAGGCTGAGGTAAGTGCTGTAAATGCTGTTGTTACTCAACCAGATTTGCCAGTACCAAATGGCTTATTTTATAATTTGGCTGATTATGAAACCATACAAACGGGTTTTCCAGAAAATTATGGGATCGGTAATGTTGGCTTAGCAGATTCTGCTTCTGATGAACGCAAATCTCAAGCCAATCAACTTAAAGCATATTTATTGTTTTTTGATCAGTTTTTGGCAAATTATTGCTCACAATTGGCAAACGTCAAAGAACTATTTTCAATGAATAGTGACATTGATAAAACCTATTTCCATCAATCGTTATTTGATATTCCAAACGGAGCAAACCTGTTTAAAGATTTTATTGATCAAGCTGGATTGAAAAGTGACCCAACAAAAGATAGTACAGATGATGTTAAATTAGCCTGGGAAGCATTTAAGGCAAAAGATCAATTGATTACAGAGCAATTCCTTTGTGATGACGCAATTGAAAAATCAAGGGCAGATACTTTAGGATGTATCATTGAAGGAAAAGAAGCCTTTTTGAAACGCCGTAACATGTTTTTAGACCATTTGCTAGCAAGGTTTAGTGAGCAGTTTACTGATTATGCCATGCTCGCATACAAAATGGACGGAGCTAAAGCAGATCAAGAACTGATTGATGATAAGTTGGCGTTTTTACAATGTTATCCAGAACTGAGTTATAGAAGAGGGCAGGCCTTTAACTATCTCAAACCAGCTTGGGATAATGATAATGTTGCGGGACTTCAAAAAAAAGTAGCAAGCTTATTAGGAATCGATAACTATAATCAACGCGACTTAAGTTGTCCTCCACCTTTGACCAATTTTATAAAATTCAAAGACTCAGATGGAAAATGGCGCTTTAGATTTGTAAATAAGGGCAATGACATTTTATTAAAAAGTGAAGCCTACAATAGTACTTCGGGCCGAACAACTGGTATTAAATCCGTTTTAAATAATGGGATTACGTATGCCAATTATGATTTGTTAACTGCGGTAGATGGGAAATTCTATTACAACCTTGTAGCGCAAAATGGCGAAATAATTGGAACAAGTAATTTGTATGAAACCATTGCGGAACGGGATGACGCCTTGGAACAATTAGTCACCATCTTGAGAGGAGAATGTAGTGGAGAAGGATTTTATTTATTGGAGCATATTTTGCTTCGACCAAGAGTGGCACCTGAAGACGACTTTTTACCCGTAAGCTTTCAAGAGGATTGTTATTGCGAAGGAAATGAAGATGCATACTCATTTAGAGCGACTTGCATTTTACCCTACTGGATCGGTAGGTTTACGAATATGGATTTCAGAAGATTTGTGGAACGTACAATTCGGGAAGAAACTCCAGCGCATATTTTTATGAAAATTTGTTGGATCGATCAAGAGCATATGTCGGATTTTCAAGTTGCACATAAGGCGTGGCTTGAAGCTTTGGAACCTTGCCCTCCAATTCAAACAGAATTAACTGAAAAGCAAAATAATTTAATTGCAGTTCTGAATACACTCAGAAATGTTTACCCCGTATCGCATTTATACGATTGTCAAGAATCACAAGACAGTCCAGTCATGTTAGGACAATCAATTTTAGGAACTTTTATACCGAACGAAAATGAGTAATACAGTAACAACATTAGCAGATGAATTGAATAATTCATATCCGGTTTTCGAAGCCAATCAATTGCTTACAAGCACACACTTAAATCAGTTGCGCACTTATTTGGACGTACAAGACCGCTTGAGTCGAGTAAAGTTGGTTGGAATGGGAATCGTATGCGGATTGGAAGTCTCATACGATAGTAACGTCATTTCAATAAGTGGCGGTACAGGAGTGACCTCACAAGGTTTTCTTGTTGAAATTCCTGAAAGTAATTTCCCTAAGTGTACCTTGGCTAGTTATTTCGATCCAGAAAATTATGCGCCATTTATTACGGAAGCACCTACATTAACAGGGCAAATACCTATGTATGAATTGCTCCCTTCGGGTGCAACGGAGCCAGCAACACTCGAAGTAATTAATTTTAATGACTCTGATTTTGCAGGGTTTTTAGAAGACAAAGTAGTGGTACTGTTTGTTGAATTTGAAGATATAGATCTAGAATCTTGCTTGGGTCAAAATTGTGACGATAGAGGGATTTCTCGCAAGTTCACTATCCGTAGACTTTTGTTGAATTGTGATGATGTAGACGCGATAATTAAAAGCGGGTATAATATCATATCTCCTCAAACATTGGATGGTAACTTTAATCAAAGATTTAATCAGAATTATGCGGCAATGCCATCCGCTTCATTGATTCCTCACAACACATTACCGGCGAATTTTAATACAGCCTATCAAAGTTTAAATACAGCTGAAACGCTTCAAGACAGATTTGAAGTAATCTTTCCCAATCTTGCGCTCAATCCATTACGTGGGTTAGATACATTAATCACTGAAGCCTATCAAAGATTTTCGCCTTTATTACAAAACTTAATTAGCATCACACAAATAAACGATCTTCAAACCGATTTTGATGCTTTTTTGGCCGAATGTAAAACAAATAACACCGTTCAATATTATTATGATTTTGCTAAAGACATTATAAAAGCATACAATGAATTTTTTGATGGAGCATTTGATTTAACCGCCGAGTGCTGTCCAGATCAAGATGCTTTTAAACGACACCTAGTGTTGGGTAAAGTTAAAGCAGGCTTTGGTTGTCCAGAAACAGAAGATGAATGCAGACCAAAGCTTTATCGTACACATTTCATTCAGTCACCAATTTATAATCAACAAAAAGATAAATTGGCCGAAGTGCGTAATAATTTTAAACGCCTAGTTGAAATGATTTCAGGATTTCAAACTTCACATCCGGCCATTGGGCCTTTAAAAGTAACACCGAGTGATGAAAAACAGCACCTGTTGGAGTATCGAAGTATCCCGTTCTACTATTCAGTAGCGCCTTTATTTAAATATTGGAATTATAACCTGTCAAAAAAATGCCGTTCTGAATGGAATTTAGGCTATAATGCTGATGCATTTGATGTGCCCAATGATTCAAGCCAATATCCGCTTGCTTTCTGCAAGGATAAACATAATTTTTATCGGATTGAAGGGCTTTTAAATAAGCCGCATAACGAAATTAGAGAGCAACTAGAAATACTCAAAAGAAAGTATCAACTTGAATTTGATGTGATGGCATTGAAATTACAAAAAGGTGTTGCTCCTGTTTCACATAAAGCCAATTGTGGAATTATCGATATTAAAGAGGATTATCTGCAATTAAGAAATGAAATAATTGCGGAAACAAAAAAATATTCGTGGTTACTCTCCAAGTTTTTTTACTTCATTTCTAATGCGAGTGACATAATGGCTAGCATTTTTAAAGAAGGTGTAGTTGTAACCAATCAAAAAACGCACAAAGAGACACCTTTTGTTGGTGCAGCTTCAGATACAGGATTGGAAACGGGCGGCGCTCCTGATTTATCAATTTTTGCAGACGTATTGCAATCGATTAATGAGGTAGAAGAGTTAGTTAATGCAATGCCTATTTGTATTGAAGATTTTAACTATGATGAATTCAAAAATGCATTTAAAGAATTGCAAGAACTATCCTTTGTTATAGCTGTTTCCTTCGAAAATGTAATACGCAAGTTTTATACAGGTAATTCCATTGCCTTGATTTTAATGGCACCATTGATTCAAAATTTCATTGAGCGTTTTTTCTTAGTAAACTTTGGGTTCATAGGAAGTATTTATGATTTAAATGATATCCTTCGAAGTCATTGGGATGTGAAAATGAAATCAATCTATTTTTCCTATAAAAAACGTTTAGACGCAATTGACAATGCTAAACTATTTTCAAATTTCGCGAAGAATAATCCAGGTTTAGAACATATGGCTGGCGTGCCTATAGGAGGAACGTTTATTATGGCGTACGAATCTGAAACTTCGCCTAATGTTGTGATGGACTATGCTTTACACGGAAAACCTTGTTGCATTGATTATTTTCCAATGTGCAATGAAAATGCGCCTAAATATCCACCAGTGGCTAAAAACGTTTATTTCTTTTTAAATGATAAAATTGATCAAGGCGTCCCGGTTTATATTGATGTATTGGAATTCGCTATTGACTTAAATGAACCAACAGAAACATTAGACCTTGCTGAGTTCCCAGTTTTTACAACAGAGCAACAAAGCACAATGAAAGGAATTCCAGTGCGGATTCATAGTGAAGTGTTAGGAAGGGCAGTTGTTGAATATACCAGCACAAATAATTTTGACCTTGGAATTGATAAGTTTGAATTTACTGTAGTGAATGATAGAGGTGAAACTGACACAGCATGCGTTTTTGTTACAAAAGCAATTATAGGTGGAAACATCTTCTTGACAGTTGCTAAAAAGTTTGATGATTTCTTTAATACAGCAAATGACGCAGACGGAGAACAAGTAGAATTAGATGATGGTGGTCTAACTGGACCTGGAGGAGCTTATGATTATTCTAAGGAATTAAGGGGGCATCACCTAAACGGAGAATCAGAACTGGCCAAAGTTTATGCAGGAGGAATCGCGGCAGATAATAACAAAGCTTTAATTTATATTGGTAAAACGGAGAAGGAACTTCAAACTGTAATCGATTTAGGTGAATTGGCCAGTGATGCCACTGCTGAAGATAAAAAAGTGTATGAACTAGCAGTGATTAACTCGGTTGGAATCTTAATGGAAGATACCAAAAATGAAATTCAGGAATTGGAAGTGTTAATTGGTGTAACGCCAACAAATCCGAAAGAGGCATTACAGCACGGATTAAGAAATGCGCAAAAGATTAACGAAAAAGAAGCATTAATCTCGTTGTACGGAGAACAAACTGAAAGATTGAGAAAGATTGTTGAAAGCCAAGATTTAGCGACAGATGTAGATAGTGAAATGTATAAGTTTATAGATCTAAATGTACGGGCGCAAGGAGCAGTAATTCATAAACATACCACACGAATTAATGATGGATTTGTTGCCTATGCAGGTAAGGATGGAATTAATGCAACAAGAAAAGATTTATTTGGTTCATTTAACGGTTAATCTTGAGCGCCAGCGGTCACATAGTTAAAAAGTTAGCACTTAATTTGGAGATCGATAAAGGGCTTTCCGTTGAAAATGTTAGAAATAGCATGTTGGATTCGTTAAATGGCCAACTTAAAACGGAATTGAATCATGTAATGGATGAATTATGTGGAGATGGTCAAATGGTGCGGATTGATTGTTTAGAATTGGATTTAGGAAATGTAACGCCGCAAAATTTGAATCATGGTTTAATTGAAGAACTGAGGTCTGAATTAAGAAAGGCCGTAGTGAATCAATATGGGGATGATATTCGCAAAGCCCAAGCCAATGATCAGCCAGGCACCGAGGGTGGAGTTGAATTAATTACAGAAGTCAGGATTGAAAACGACGTTCCAGTAGATCGAACTTTAAACAGTTTTGTGTTCTTTTTGGAAACAGGAACATTTCCGTGGTGGGCCACATTACATAGCCTAAAAGAGATTGAGACATATGTTACCGAAGATTTATTCATTCAAAAATCTGAAAATCAAACGGCTCATGCACATGCCCTTAAAAAAGTATTACACGTCATAACCGCTAATACACGGGCAAGAAAAAGGTTTTTCCAGCAATTGCCAACAGCTATTATAATCCAATTTTCAGAACAGTGGTTCGGATCAAAATCAAAACAATATAGTGCTGTAATGCAATGGCTCCTAATAATTTTTAGACCCATTATACAGCAGAAGGAAACAACGCTCACGAGCTATTTGCACCTAGCGTTCATCAACCAACTCTTGTCAATTCAAAGTGAAACGAGGCAAAAAGCAGTACATGAAATTATCGCGGGCTTTGTTAAAGAATATCTAGTGATAACTAAAACTTCTTTTTCAAGCAAACAAATCAGTACCCTTAAAGCGCTGGTATTAAATCAAGAAAAAATAAAGCAGTTGAAAAAGGCGGTCAATAAGCCAAACCAAAAAGAACTAATCGCTTTGGTCATTGCTGAAATTCAAACCCATCAAAAAACAAGATCAAAGGCTCCTATCACCGAGTCTGTTAAAAAGCAAGGGGAAAATAAAGTTGAAAGTGAAAAGGAAAGAATCAAAGAAGAACCTGAACTTTTTGACATAGCGGCCGAGTTTGGCTACGCAGGGGCTGTTATTCTTTGGCCTATGCTCACAACATTTTTCAAAAGCAGGAATCTAATCGAGGGCAAAGCATTTAAAGATGAAGCTGCACAAGCTAAAGCACTGCAACTTTTAAATTATTTAGTTTCCGGTTTTGATGAATTGCCCGAATTTGAAATGCCCCTCAATAAAATATTATGCGGCATCCCAATTAAGGAAGTCATTATCTTTGATACAGAATTAACTGAAGATGATAAGACCGAAATCAATGCGCTATTAGAACATGTTATCACCAATTGGTCGGTCTTAAAAAATACAACGCCACGCGGTTTGCGCGAAGGGTTTATTTTCCGAAAAGGAGAATTAACAGAGTTTGAAGAAAGTTGGCTTTTAACCGTGGAACAAAAGGGAATAGACATTATAATGAATAAATTACCATGGGGTTATTCAATGATTAAACTACCATGGATGGATAAAATATTACAAGTGCAATGGTAAAAAACGAATCAAATTTAAATGCAAATGCCCTTTCCAAAGAAATGGATTGGTTGGCCGAAGTCCTAGATTGCCGCTTTCAAAATTATTTTAAAAATGAAGGAAAATTTGATTCCATTCGAGATGTAAAACCGCTTGCATTTAGGAATCACAAATCAAAATTTGCAGAGTTCATCAAAACCTACGATTTGTCATTTGATGAACGAGTTTTGGTCGCTATGGCATTGGCTCCGCATGTTAAACCCGAATTGTTAGATGTTTTTTTTATTCAGAACTCAACTTTTAATAGAGGATTTAGTGAGTTTGGGGGAGTAAAAGGATTAAATCATGGCGGATTTTTACCAACCGGTGAAACAATCATGTTCATCTTGGCCGAAAATAAATTAAAAACGCGCTTTTTATTACATGATTTGTTTGATGGTGCACACTTACTTTCAAAGCTTGGAATTGTTACACTTGAATCGCCTAATTCGGGAGAGCCCTTTTTAAGTGGGAAGCTTGTTGTTGCTAGAGAATATGTTGAGTTTTTGACAACAGGTAAAAGTCGTAAACCAAATTTTAGTAAAGATTTCCCAGCAAAATTAATCGATACAGAATTGGAATGGGATGATTTGGTTTTACCCAAAAAATCGCTTGAACAAATTGAGGAAATTCAAACTTGGATCGATCATGGAGAAACATTATTGGACGATTGGGGATTGAGAAAAAAGATCAGACCTGGTATGCGTGCTTTATTCCACGGACCTCCTGGGACAGGTAAAACAATGACATCCTGTTTGTTGGGGAAATTAACGGGTAGAGATGTTTATCGCATAGACCTTTCAATGGTCATTTCAAAATATATTGGTGAAACCGAAGAGAATTTAGGAAAAGTATTCAACCAAGCAGAAAATAAAAATTGGATCCTATTTTTTGATGAAGCAGATGCGCTTTTTGGATCCAGAATACAAACCGAGTCTTCCAATGATATGTTCGCCAATCAGCAAGTGTCGTATTTATTGCAGCGAATTGAGGATTTTAATGGTGTAGTTATTCTTTCATCCAATATGAAAAGTAATATCGATAAAGCTTTTATTCGACGTTTCGAAACAATGGTGCATTTTGGTACGCCAGGTTATGCCGAAAGGTTAAAACTTTGGCAAAAAGGTTTCTCTCTTGAAACCGTTTTAGAGGATGCCGTAGATCTGCCGAAAATTGCAAAACAATATGAATTAACAGGTGGTGTCATCATGAATATTGTGCGATTTGCTTCCTTAATGGCTTTGAAACGAGGAACCAATATCATTAAACTGGCGGATTTGATCTTAGGCATTCGAAGAGAATTTTTGAAAGAGGGCAAAACGTTATAATTTCAACTTAAACGAAGCTTTATTGTAGAACTTTGGACTGAAAAGTCTCATCTAAATTCTTTTATGTAACTTGCGTATACCCTGTTATTTTTAACCAATTGATTTTTAGACATGATTAATCTAAAAGCTCACCTTCTTGCAATTGTGACGTTAGTGTCATTTTTTTCCCACGGGCAAGCATTAACAAACGAGGGAACCGATTTCTATGTTGCATTTACTGAAATGTATGATCACGAATCGGCACTATTCGAAATAAATATTTCATCTCGATATGCCGCCTCTGGAACCATTGAAATTTTTGGGACACCTTTTGTTGAGCTCTTTACGGTAGTTCCTGGTATTGTAACATCAGTTACCATTCCATCTGCCTATGCCAACATTATTATTTCCGAAACTGTAATTGAAAGGGCCATTCATGTCACTTCAGATTTGAACATAGCCGTGTATGCTTCAACCTTCCATAATTACCGGTCTGAAGCAACGGTGGTTTTACCTGTTGCAACAATAGGTTCACATTATTTGGTTACAACAATGCCAACTGTTTTAAATGGAGGGAATTGGTGGCAATCAGAATTTACAGTTGTTGCTGGAGATGCACCTTGTGATATTACGATTATTCCCAGTGCTACTACTGAAACAGGTGCTCTTGCGGGTGTGCCAATCGCTGTACATTTAGAACCTGGAGAATTATATATGGTGCAGGGCGCTATTGGTTCAGCATCTGATATGACTGGAACAGAAGTATATGCGGATAATGATGAAGATAGGTTTGCAATTTATAATGGACACATTTGGCAATGGGGCGGAGATTGTGGAAGTATGACGGCCGATCCTTTGTTTGAAGTTGCTTATCCAACAACTTCTTGGGGACGCGATTACGTCATGACTTTAACACAAGAACAAAGCGAAAATGGCTTCCGAATTGTAGCCTTAAATGATGGGACAACATTTGATATTGATGGCGTACCAGGCGGAGTTACTTTGGACGCTGGAGATGTATACGAATCAACATTTACTGAAGAAGCTTTATTAATAGAAGCAAGCGGACCAATAGGAATGATCCAAACTATGCTTACTGGAACCTGTGTAGGTAACGGAGATCCTTCAATGGTTGTTCTAAATTCAAATGAACAAATGTATTTAGATACCATTGTTTTTTATGCAGTAGACTATAATGACATTGAAGCCAACTATATCAATATTGTAACAAGAACCCCAGATATTGGAACAATTGAGGTGGATGATACACCACTTTTAGATTGGACGGAATTGCCTGCCGATCCAGCCTTTTCTTATAAGATTTTTGAAATAGATACAGGTTCGCATAAAATTGAAACCTCTGGTTGTGGTTTCTTGGCGTATACCTATGGAGTGAAATATGCCGAGAGCTATTTTTATGCCGCTGGAGTAAGGTTGAATTCTATTTCTGACACAATCGAAATTGAAAACTTAAATGCATTTGATTTATGCGATAATGATACTATTCAGTTTACTTCCATAACATCAGGAGGAATAGTGGTGGACTTTGATTGGGATTTTGGAGATGGTTTTGGTTCGGATGAAGAAAATCCAATTCATATTTATTCAGAAAATGGGGAATATGATGTTTCTTTAATCGTAACTTATCTTTGCTCGGCCGATACAATTTATACCACAATTGATGTTTATAATTCTCCCGAGATTGAGGAAACCGTCACAGATATAACCTGCTTTGATTATAATAATGGTAGCGTATCAATAATTGTAACGGAAGGTACTCCGGAATTTGAATATGAATGGGGTCATGGTCCAACCGTACCAGATTTGGATGGCTTAGCTCCAGGAACATATTATTTGATTGTGACTGATGAAAATGGATGTGTAGATTCCATTGCCGTTGAAATTACTGAACCACCCGCTATTCCAATTTTTATAGATCCAGCTGGACCTTTTTTTCCGCCTGATGGAGATCAAGATTTAACTGCGGGTCCTCTAGGTGGAACTTGGTCATCCGACTGTGGTGGCTGTATTGACCCTGTTACGGGCGTTTTTGATCCTGTGGCTTCTGGTCCTGGTTTTTGGGAGGTTTGTTATACTGTAACTGTTGATCCTTGTGATACAACATTGTGCATTGAAATTTTAGTAGATACCAATTGTGCAATGGTCATTATTTCAAATGAACCAACCTGCTTTGGTTTTAGTGATGGTTCATTCACCGTCAACGTTTCTGGCGGCGCTGGCGATATCACATTCGAGTTAACAGATGCTGATGGAGTATTGGTGAATGTGGATAATTCGAACACCGCCAATAGCTTGTCTGAAGGATGGTATTATATTAATGTGACTGATTTGGTTTGTGAGTTTGAAGATTCAATTTATATTGGACAACCGGCCGACATGACCATTGATATAGATATTACGGATCCACTTTGTTTTGGTGATTTAACTGGATTTGTAATTGTTGATACGATTATGAATAATACAGGTCCTTATGACGAAATTTCTTATTTCTGGAATCCTTTGCCAGATGGTAACACAAACGGACTTGGTGAAAATTCAATGTCAGGCGCTGGAGCAGGAACGTATAATTTATTAATCAATGATGCCAATGGATGTTCTCAAACTATTGATTTTACAATCAATGAACCGCCGAAACTAGAATTTGCAGAATTTGGATTTGAACCAGCTTTATGTCGCTTGTATGGATATCAATCGGGCAATGGAGTTGTTTTTGCATCAGCTTTTGGAGGTGTTCCTGATTATGATTATGAATGGCTCAACGTTTATGATTTGAGTACAAGTGATAATTCTACTTGGGGTGGCTTAAATCCGGGGCTTTATGAAATAACCGTAACAGATGACAACGGATGTACCTTAGTCGATTATATTGATTTGGATTCAATTAATCCAATTGCAAAATTCTCAATTACTTCACCGCAATTTTTAACAGAAGGAGTTTGTGAAGGAACTTCCGTAGTTGAAATTCATGTCGAAAATCAATCCGAAAATTTTGCACAAGAAAGTGATCCATTATCAGATACAACCTTTCACTGGAATTTTGATTTGCAAGCAGAGGGATGGATTATAACGCATGATTATTTTGAAACCTATGACAGGTCTTATGTTGATTCTGGAACTTATAATATTTGTTTAGTAGCTGTTAATAAAAATGGCTGTGTGGATACGGCTTGTAAGCCAATGATAGTATTTGATAAACCAGTTTTGGTCACACCAAATATTTTTACACCAGGAGGCAATGATGCAATTAACAATACTTTCTTTTTTCCAAATACCGCGATTATAGAATTCAATTGTGTGGTAGTTAATCGTTGGGGCAGAAAAGTATTTGAGTTCACAGACATCAATCAACAATGGGACGGAACCGATTTAAATGGAGATCCGTGCACCAATGGCGTTTATTTTTACACCTACACTGCCAAGTCAACTAACGGTGATGAATTTGCAGGACAAGGAAACGTACAAATTATGACAAGCGAATAGAAATCAAAATACGCTTCTCCGCTCAGTAAACCTTTTGAATAATTTGCTCGCGATAATTATCGGGACTGAGTCAGGTGTGTTTTCCATTTTGTGAAGCCTCAATTTCCTGACTATGATCCTTTAACAGTCAGTGTTTCAAAATAATTCCGTATATTTAACTACATAGATTAACCCAAACAATCTGTCTCAACAAACTAAAATAGCGAAACCAATCAGTGCTTCTTCAAGAGCAATTGCGCAAATTCAACGAAAAAAAAACGCAAAAGCCCAACAAGCAAATGAAAGCAAATCCAAAATGAACATTTTGGATTCGGTAAAAGGTGGTGCAATTCAACCCAAATTAAAAATTGGCGAACCGAATGACAAGTTTGAGATAGAAGCCGATCAAATGGCCGATCAAGTAATGCGGATGCCAGCAGCGGGTGTTAATGATAGCCCTGGTGCAGCTATAGGTCAGCAAAATAGCGTGCAACGTAAATGTACCTCTTGCGAAGGAAATGAATTGAATACTGAGGAAATTGAGATGCCAAGCGTGCAGCTTTCTGTTGCAGAAATTACTGCAGTAAATCCCATTCAGCCAAAGTCAGATGTGACGATTGATACAAGTTCATCCGCTAAAAATCAAACAAAAGATTCTAGTTTAAGATCAATGCCGTCCATTACTAAAATGCGACCAACAGTCCAACGTAAACCCGAAGACGAAGATATTTTACAAAAAGAAGGAAACGAAAATTCAGGACGGGGCCCACCCATGGGCGATTTCTCGTCAAAATTAAATCAATCAAAGGGAAGCGGTCAGCCTATGGATAGTGCAACCAATTCTTTTATGAGTTCCCGTTTTGGTGCGGATTTTAGTGATGTAAAAATTCATACGGGCAGTGATGCTTCTAGTATGAGTGATTCCATAAGCGCTAAAGCATTCACCCATCAAAATAACGTATATTTTAATCAAGGGCAATATCAGCCTAATTCTAACGAAGGCAAAACTTTGTTGGCGCATGAACTAACGCACACCATTCAACAAGGATCGGTAGGTCAATACGTGCAAGCCAAATTAGAAATTGGTTCGTCAAATGATAGTTTTGAGCAAGAAGCCGATCAAATGGCAGATCATGTCATGCGCAAATGTGCGACCTGTGAGGAAGAATCAGTACAACGCAAATGTTCGACTTGCGAAGAGGAAAGTGTTCAACGTAAATGTTCTAAATGCGGTGAAAAAGAAGAACTTCAGAGAAAACCAAAACAAATTTCAAGAGGCCCACCAGCCATCCAACGATATAGTTGGTCAGATTTCACAAGTGACGTGAGTAGCGTAGCTAGTTCAGCATATGACACCGTTGCGGGAGTGGCGAGTGATGCGGTTGATTTGGCTGGCGAAGCAATTGGTATGGCCGTTGATTTTGGGAGAAGGGCGTATCGAAAAGTTAGGGATATTGCAGCTACAGTTGTCGGTTTCGTATCGGATGCAGCAGAATGGCTATGGGATAAAATTGGTCAAGCTGCTAATTGGGCATGGGACAGAATTGTAGAATTTGCTGACAATGTTATTAATAAATTAAAACAGGCTTGGGCATTTGCTCAACGTGTTGCAAGAACGTTAGGTGGATTTATTACTTTCCAAAATGGAGTTTTAACAATTACAGGACCTGATTTAACACTTTGTCCGGAAATGACCATTCCTCTTATTGACTTTGATGTCGATTTACAATTTTATTTGCCACTTGGTTTTGTTTATATGGGAGACCATATCACATTTATAGGAATGCCAGGTGTTACTATAGGTGTTTCTCAAGAATTGAATATTCATTTTGGACCATGTAATTTAAGTAATACATCTTTAGAGGTTGATATTTTAGGCGCATCTACAACTATTGCCGCCGAACTTGACTTTAACGCCGGGCTTTCTATTGGTGCAGAAATTCGTGCTGGAGGAGTCGTTACGGGAGGTGCATTCCTTCAAATGCCTTATGGAGGTCCAAGATTATATATACCATCCGTTTCAGTAGAAGCTGGTGGCGCAGGTGGTGTAGATGGAACGGTAATGGTTGGAAAGCATTTAAGTTTTAGTGCTACAACAGGATTATTTACTGGGACCACTTTAAACGCCAATGATGATACCAATATTGGGCTAGATGCTGGAATGGACTTTTCAGCTTATGCTGCTGTGTCTTTATTAGGACAAAATTTATGCAGGTTCGATTATCCGTTGTGGGAAAAGCGATTCCAAGCTGCAGCAAATTTTAATTATGACTTTGGATTGCGTTTTCCACCATTCGGTTTGCCAGGAGTTCTGCCGAGTTTTAGTTTAAACAATTTTAGCGGAGTGCCGTATGATCAAGTTCCTGAACCGTATGAAAATCCAGGAGCGAATCAAGATTGTCCGTTATGCGACGTATTTCATTCCCTAGGGCTCATGCCTATGCAACGAGGAGTGCAATGGACAGGGCATCCTGAACCAGCATGGGGCGGACCTTTATTTGCTTATCCGAAACAACCTCAAAGTCTTGCTAGCGGAGCGAAATGTCGAGGTGCGTGTGGCCCAGATTGTGATCCAAATGCCTGTACCGCTCCAGAAGATAAATATGTATGTGAAAATACAGGGACTTCACATATCTGGCATCTATATCCTCAATACACAGACTGCAATACACATACTGCGTGTAGACAACATGACCATTGTTATGATTGGTGCGCTGCGGGTGGTGAAATTGGAATTGTAGGTCCATGTCACCGTTGGTGTGATTTGGAATGTGCATGCGATTATTCAGCACCAAACTGTGTTGATTGGGCAAGAGGAAATGGAGCGAGTGATGGAACAATGCCATTCTCAGAACCTCCTTCAACTATAGTAGGTTGTAGAGGCGGTTGTCCTGTAAACATAGCGGCAGATGGCGAAGAGCCGCACTACCGACTTTGCTTGCCAGAATTTGAACTCATGGAACGTCAGAATTTTCACGAATCTTGGCAAAAAGAAACGGGTAGAACCAACCTTTATAAAACCTTTGTTGAGGTACCATATATTATTGGACTTTGGTTGGGCGTTGATGCCGAGGCAAGTGCCAAAGCAGAAGTTATGGCAGGCCTAGGGCCATTAACATTGAGAAATGTTTGTATGGATGTGGATCCAGTGAGTGGGATTTATGCTGGAACAGCAACACTTAACGCGGTTATTGATTTATTAGGATCGCTTGAACTAACAGGACAGGTGCACGGTTGGGCTGCTGATTTCGCTTGCTTCTTAAAGGTGTTAGAATTAACTGGAGGACTCAGAGCAACGGGGACAGCAAGTTTGTTCAATTCGCTTGATTATGTTGTAGATATAGAATGTGTTAATGGCGAAATTATGCTCAAACATGCGCTTGATTTAGAATCATGTTTGAATTTAGCCTTTGACCTTGATGCATTTTTCGACTTTAAAATATTTGGAATTTCGGCCTACAACAATACATGGGATTTATTCGATTGGGATTGGGGAAAATGTTGGAATTTCAATTACCAATTACCTTCCTTCGGTGAAAATGAAGTCCCTTTTATCAGCGTTGATTCGCAAAAATTTGATAACCTAGATTTTGATGGATTAGAACTTCTTAAAAGCTTGTTCTCCAATTCAATTACTTCAGAGCATGATGAGACGGTTACTCCCGAGGAAGTTGATTCAACGGGTATCGTTAACCCATGTAATGATGATGAACCGCCGCCGCCGGAGACACCTGCCGAAACAGTAATTGAGGATCCGGTTAGTGCAGCAACTGCTCATGGTCACGCCCCAATTAGTGCAGAATTGAATGTGACAACTCCTACCACTGATACGGTAACGTTGCCTGGCGGGCACACAAATACAGTCGGTGTTGGAATGAATACACCATATTTAACCAATCATCCTGATAAGATAGCTGAGGGATCGGAATCTACAGGAAGTGCACAGAAAAAGATTTATGGATTTAAAAAAATAGCAACACGTGGAGCATTTGGCATTGGTGGTGGGTATCAGCAAAGTATGGTACATATTAAAGGGCATCTTCTCAATGGAAAAACAGGCGGGCCTGCTCAGGACCATAATTTATATCCTATTAGTGGTCAAGCAAACAGTGACCATAAGAATGGGCCTGAAGATTGGGTGAAAAAACGAGTTTTAAATGATCAATACTTGGTGTATTATCAAGTTGTTGTTGAAAATAGAGGAGCGCCTACTTTGATAGATGTATTTGGTGATGGCACATGTACCTATTACTATATGGATTCTGATTATACTTGTTTCTATTCAACTTATAAGTTGTATAGTTCGGGCAGATTGGAACGGAATGCTGTTTCTCGCGTTCCAGTTCGAAGTAGGTTTAATGTGCCTGATTTTGTCACATTGGTAACTTCTAGAGGTTGTCCTCAACGGAAATCTATTGATGGTTTTGGTTCTGGCTCCTTTTATGAACAGCAGGCAGATCGAGTTGCGGATAAAGTGGTAGGTAACAGTAGAAATGTAAATCAGACTCCATTGTCGAAATCAATTTCGAATCTTCCAAATGGAAATGCGATTTCACGCAAAGCCCTGCAACGTAAATGCGCAACGTGCGAAAAAGAGGAGCTTCCAATTCAACGGAAATCATGGGAGAAGGAAGAAGAATATAATCCGTATAGTACGGAAAATTTGATTCAGAGAATGGCAAGCGGAAGCGGCGCTGGCGGCGTTCCATCTAATTTTAATTCAGGTTTAAACCAATCAACTGGAAGTCCTATGGATTCTGGCACTATGTCCTATATGGAAAATGGTTTTGGTACTGACTTTAGTGGGGTGAAAATTCATACAGGCGCAACTGCGAATAATTTAAGCAATCAAATCCAAGCCAAAGCATTTACAACAGGTAATGATATTTATTTCAATCAGGGAGAGTATAACCCAAGTACTAATTCTGGGAAACATTTATTGGCGCATGAGTTAACCCATACGATTCAGCAAGGAGCGTCAGGAGATAAGGTGCAAAGAGAGCCAGAAACCGATACGGCCGAAACCGACACAATGGAAGCGGAACCAGCGACTATGACTGAGCTATGCAGTGATTTGCTTCCTGTTTTTTATAAGATTGCGAAAAAAGCATTTTTGGATATAATGAGGGGGGGGTATGAACATGATATAGAAGATTTCACGGATTGGATTTTAACTGACGTGAATTCGTTAGACCTAGAATATTTGGGCTCTGATGAATCAAAAATGAATCATTTTATATCTAATATTCCTTCCGTCGGTGCATACATGGCAGATGAGTATGTCGATTATGTTGGCGCATTAACTTGGCTTGATACTTATTTAGGATTGCCACCAGAACTCATTGAAATTGGGGGACCTTTATCTTATGGTATACAATTCTTTATCCATGCAATATCAGAAGATTTAGCCTTCTACTTAACGACACCGTTGAGTACGCATTTATTAGCCCTTGAGGGTACTTATTGTCCGAATTATAATAGAGAAGTTTTAAATAATGAATTTGCAGGATATGTTCATTATTTCCATGGAAGAAATGCCTTAATTGAACTCGAGTTGGTGGGTAGTATGCGGGCATTACTTGATTTGCATACCAAATTTGGATCAGAAAGTGCCACTAAGGAAAATCGAATTGAGTTTGGTGAAAAAATTGGAAGTGTATCCAGAAGAATTTTACTCCTCAATGATAAATTACAAGAGCTAAAAAGCACAGCGGCTCATGATCCAGGAACTTATTATGCGAGTACACCTTCTAAATTGGCAGAATTCCTTGATGAGAATGCGACTTATATTGATTCGATTCGGGTAGATGCTGAAAATGAAGATTCTACAATGTTAGCATTAGGGAATGGGTTGGAATTATTAAAACCAAAGAAGGTTGAAGACTTGTCAGGAATTCCAATGTTCAACGACCATCAAGAAGTAACCGTTTCACCAGATCAAGCATTTCCAGTTGAAACGGATGAAACCACTTTACAATTAATGGAACAACTTGCAGCAAGAATTGATGCGCAAAGAGATCACGTTGCAGAATTGAAAGAAAAGATCCTACCAGAAAACCCTGATTATTCAGTTCTAGAATATTTGGGAGTCTATGACCAATGGTTATCATTTTTTAGTCCAGTTGGACGAAATATGGATCCACTCTATCAGAAAATGGATAAGTTCATTTCGGAAATTTGGGGCGTAATGGGATATGCAGGGGTTGAAGGTGGAATTGGGCGTTGGTTATTGTTTGCCAATTTGTCCTCGCTAGAATTTTTCTTGGGAGATGCGAATTCAGGTTCTTATGGAGATGTGATCAAATCCTTAAGGTTGCAGAGTAAATCAAGATTAAGTGGAAGTGCGGTTGCTCCAAATTATAATTTTGCAGAAATGTATAGCGGGACAGGTCGAGACTATAGCGCTAGAGGCGAAGAAGGATCTGTAAACCAACTGCAAGATCGTGAAAAACGTAATTCAGAACTTGGATTTGAACAATTAAGTTTATTGCAAGCTTCAGGCGGATTAAATAATCATCAAATAGCGGGTGAAGCCGAGGATAGAGGATTATTGCCAAACGGCATTCGCGCGCCAATGGCGTTATTACCAGAAGAGGCACATCAAGATATGTGGAGCTATTTAGTTACGTCATCATATCTCAATGGTTATGAGAAAGAGTATGTACATGAACAACGAACAATAAGCGAAGAACAAACGGAATATCTTTTAGCCAAGTCTCAGTATTATGAGACATTGGAAGATAATCATCTTGTAGATGCCGGTGACGCATCAGTAAGAGGCGGTGGAATTGAAACAGGTAGGGCAGCAAACACTAGTACTTACCTAGAAGGTTTGGATGAGAATGATTCTATGCGAGAAGCTTCTAGTTTAAGGCGTGAAATGGGCAGAGATCGCCGCAGTGAACAAGGGCGTAGTAAAAGAAGCATGCATGATCTAATGATGTCGCGTCACACCCGCGATTTGGAAAGATATTTGAGTGCATTTTATACTGAAAATGATGATACTACAATGCGATTGATAGGCGTGTTAAATGTAACAGTTAATGAGCACGACGGAATGAAGGAAATGCTGAAGCATTTTACACCAGGAAATATTGCTAAGGCCGTTCTGTTCGCGCTTGGTATAATAGCAGTAGTTACGGCAGTAAGGTTTATTCCATATATCGGTCCGATTCTCGCAGGGGCAATTGGAAAGTCATTAAGGAAATTTGGTTTAGCTGCAGATGTTGGAAGTATTGTTGCTATTGGAGGTTTTCTTCATGAAATGGAACGCGTTACTTCATTTTCTATGGCGCGCTCAATGGGATATCTGGGTAAATTCATTATGGACGAAATAGGCATGTTGTTGCAGGGAATTGCTTTAGGTGCAGGAATGAGTTTTGTAAAAGGTGCTTCGGCTGCGAAAAAAATAGGAAAACCATCTAATACAGATGAAATCGCGGATGTGATTGGTCCTTTATTGAAGGATTCTGAATCAGCTGATCTTTTAAGAATAGACCTGAACAACAGAAAAACACAAATTGAAGGACAAAACAGAACCTCGACAGAGCCAAATGAAGAATTACAGATCATAAACGATCTGATAAAGCGCATGGATGGTGGGACAGGAACGAATAGACCAATTGTGGCAGAAGTGCCTCGAGATGCTGGGATTAAAGGGCCGAGCTTAGTTAAAGCCAAGAAAACAGTTCTGATTAATGGTGAACGACATGGCATGAGTATTACTGTTTTAAAAAATGGTCAGTTAGTTGTTCGTATTTGTTCTGATTGTGCAGTTTTATTAAAAGCAATTGATGATCTTGCAGCAACACCTGCCATATCAAGTAATCCTGCCTCTGCCTCGCAATTAGCGGTAATCAGAGCTGAAACCGCTGCTTTAAATCAAAAAATAAATAGTAAGGAACTTACATTGGCCCAAGCACAGCCTCAAATTGATCAATTAATGGCGCGCATGGTTGTGTTTGCAGGTGATAATCCAAGAGCAGGAGCAGAACTGTTTAAGAACTCGAGAGCAGATGCGAGTAGCCCAGCACCAAGAAGTGTCGAGGATCTTGATGCTGGATTGACGGAACAACGTGCGCGAAGGGTGAATCCAGATATGGGTGCTGGGAAACGTCAACCAGATCGCCGCGCATTGAGAACTGGCATTATTAGAGGAGGATTACCAGCATGGTGTACGTTGACTAAAAGTGGTGTAAAGTCAAATTGGGAAGCACATCATCTTATTCCGTGGGAGTTTTTAAATCACGGTGCCTTTGATATTTTAAGAGCAAATGGTGGATGGAATCATAATAACGCGAGAAACGGAATTCCGATTCCTAAAGAATCTGGTGTGCCTGGTGCAGGACATTTGCCAGTGCATCAAATTAAAGGTGGACCTGACCTCAGAGGTCACCCAGTATATAGCGGAAAAGTAAAAGCAAAATTGGATGCCATATTGGCGCAGCATGGTAATAATCCAAAAAATTTAAAGATAGCGATTGATGGATTAATGAAGTCACTCAGAGATGGTATTCAAAATACTACATCACCAGGTGTACCATTATTTTAGAATTATTAATAAATATGCCAAAGCGAATGGCGTAGATCCCAAGCAGATCAAGAATTTTAATCAGCCAAAAGGAGTAGGAGGAGCAATCCAATTGCAGGAAGTGAAAATGGAATTGGCAGAGCGTTTAATTGCCGCGTTGATTTAAGCATTTCGTAAATCATAGTGAAATTTTTATTACATTTAAAGAAGATTCACCCAACTCAACCTGTCGCAAAAAACTAAAATAGCAAAACCAATTAGTGCCTCGTCAAGAGCCATTGCACAAGTGCAACGCAAAAAAAATGCGCAAGCCAATCAAGCAAATGAAAGCAAATCTAAAATGAACTTTCTTGATTCGGTAAAAGGTGGTGCAATTCAACCCAAATTAAGCATTGGAAAACCAAATGATAAATTTGAGGTAGAAGCCGATCAAATGGCCGACAAAGTAATGCGAATGCCTGCACAAACTGGTTCTGAGTTTGGAGGAATGAATCATACGCAAGATGGAGCCCAAAGTTCTTCGCAGGGCGAACATTCAAGTATTCAACGTAAATGCTCAGGCTGTGAATCTAAAGAAGTGATTGCCGAGGAAACTGAAATGCCGAGTGTCCAACGTTTCATTGAGCAACAATCAGCAAGTAATCCCATTCAGCGTAAACTGGATGCTACTGGATTAAATCAAGGAATAACACAGCAAACAAAAGATTCTAGTTTAAGATCAATGCCGTCCATTACTAAAATGCGACCAACTGTCCAGCGTAAACCAGAAGATGAAGATACATTACAGAAAAAAGAAAATCAAAACTCAGGACGGGGTCCACCCATGGGCGATTTCTCGTCAAAATTAAATCAATCAAAGGGAAGCGGTCAGCCTATGGATAGTGCAACCAATTCTTTTATGAGTTCTCGTTTTGGTGCAGACTTTAGTGACGTGAAAATTCATACTGGTGGCAATGCTTCTAGTATGAGTGATTCAATAAACGCTAAAGCATTCACGCATCAGAACAACGTTTATTTTAACCAAGGTCAATATCAGCCCAATTCTAATGAAGGTAAAACTTTGTTGGCGCATGAGTTAACGCACACTATTCAACAAGGTGCAGTTAGTGATGGAACAGTAATGGCTAAACTAAATGAAGAACCAGTTCATACTATCCAACGCGAAGAACTTGAATCTTCCACATTTGTAGGTCCAGTTAATATTGATGGCCCAGATCCGTTTGACGCACTTGCAGACATTCCTGATGAAGCTGAATTCAGCGCGGAAGAACAAGCTGTATACGATTCATTAATAGATACACCTGATGCTCCAGAAACCGATTTACCAGCCGAAGATGGCTGTTGGGATATTGTCACACCCGTAAACGATTGGGCAAAATCCGCATATCGAACTGGGGATTATGCACCTGAATATTCCAACGACCAGTCATTAAGCGAAGTTTTATTTGAAAGTTCTTCTTCTGTCTTGGGGGGTCCAATTGCAATGGTTGGTGCCCACGCACTCTATTTATTCGATACTTTACCTGAAGCAACTCGAGAGCTCCTTCTTAATAACGCAATTGATCAATTGATCGAAGCTTCCGAAAAAGGAATTGAAATTAAACCGCAAGATAAGTATGGCTACATCATTCAAATCGCATTCCTGAAAAAAGTAAAAGATTTCGATATTGATCTCAAAGTTGGAATTGTAAGGAAGTTTATAGCTATTTCCACGGGGCTTGATTTATCTTTCCTTTGGGGATTTGCAAAGGGCATGGTTTCTGGTTTTGTGGCAGATGGAATTTTAGGATTGATCCAAATGGTCATTGACGTAATTTGTCTTATCCCGAAGATGTTCAACTTTGTGGAAATGATTATGGAATATTTGGGTCGTTATTCTGAAACCGTCAGTCAGGCGATTGAATCCCTTCACGAACTGGATCAGGCAATCAAAGACTCTGTTGAAGGCGCCATTAATGATATCATGGGGATGTTGGAAGAACCGGATAGGCTCTTAGAAATATTAGAAAATTTAGACCAATACTTAACCGATAAGGCAACTGAAATAGGAGAGAGGGGAGCAAACGCCTTAGTGTCCGCTTATCGTCTTCCTTCACATGACATGGGCTTCATGGTTGGAAGAATAGTCGGGGTTATCCTATGGGAAATTGTCTTTTCAGTTATCGGGGCACTAGCAACTTTTTATATTGGAGGAGTAGGAGCTGGTGCAACTGCTGGAGCTACTGTGGTAAAAACTGGCATCAGAGCCATTGCTAAATTAATTGCAGTCCTCACTAAGTTTATCCGCCCAATTCTTCGATTTATTATAACAAAAATAGACGACTTAATTAAGTTCGTAAAAGCTATGAAACGCTTTATTCCGCGTGGTGTTGGAGACAAACTTGGAAAGTTTTTAGGCAAAATAACAGAGGTATTTGATGATGCTATCGATTTAATTAAAAGAAAAAAGCGAAGAGATCGAGGTGAAAAAGATGATGGAGACAAACATTTTGCAAAATGGCAAGCGTTTAAATTTCAAGTTGCAGCAATACATGAACCAGCTAATAAAGTAGGGAAAACTAAACTCGACTTAGCATCTGATGTGGCGAAGATCAAAACTAATGTAAATAGTGGAGCAAATGTTATTAGAGGAATTGATATTGATCAACATAAAGGTAAATGGATTGTTAAAGCAAGGAGGAAGGGAACACTTCGGAAACGTAAAGTTGGAGAGTTTTGGATCAATAAAAATGCACGTTGGAGATTTGCAAAAAAAGCCATTGATAAAGAGGTAGAAAATATTCGCGAAAGTCGTCGAAATGTTTCAGGCATTCAACAGGAAATCCGGGGTTATAAAGAGGATTATGGCTTTTCATCTTTAAAAGTTGAAGCTGACACAACTCAAGGAGACTTTGATATTATAGGGGCAATGAGTCCGTCTAATCCAATTTCGGAAGTTGATGGCCCATTGCCGCCGTCAAAAGCTAGATGGGGGCGCTTAAGTCCAGGTAATTTTGGTATGTTGATGACGGCATCTCCACTCACTAAAAATATGGGGCAATTAAGAGGTAGCAGGCCTTTGTCAAGTTTATATAACCCGCATTGGGAAGCTCTTAGAACAAGAATGACCCGTCCTGTAAAAGGCCGAACCTGGTATGTACGTGGGCATCTTTTGAATCATAATCTTTGGGGAACAGGTCGCGAATGGAAAAACTTGGCCCCAATAACTGATTTGGCTAATCGAAAACACTTAAAAGAAGTTGAAAAACCACTTAAATCTGCGATAAGACGAGGTAAAATTGTGGAGTATGAAGTAAGCGCTCCTCGATACCCCTCTGTTAATACTACACTGCTTGCTGCAATTGAGAGTGCAAATATTCCTGAAGAATTGAAAACAAAGCGTAAAGCTATTGTTGAAGCAGAAAGATATGTACCGCTGCAATTTAGATGTGCGGTGACAACTTATAGGAAACAGCATGATTTTAAAAATGGTATTAACGGAAATACTTGGCCTACTGTTTCCATTGATACATTTACACCAACAGCCAATCAAGAAGATATCTATGTGAGTGGACAAAGTTCAATGCTCTCTGATACGCCTGTTCAACCTAAGTTGAAAATTGGCGCACCAAATGATAAGTATGAGCAAGAGGCCGATCAAATGGCTGATCGTGTTATGCGTAGCTCTGGATCTAATGAAGTTCAGCGATCAATTTCTCATAAAACAATTCAACGCGCATGTTCTTCATGTGAAGAGGAATCTGTTCAACGAAAATCATGGGAGAAAGAGGAAGATTATAATCCGTATTTGTCAAAAACTGCTCCTGAGAAGGTTCAGCGCAAATGTGCCTCTTGCGAAGATGAAACAGTACAACGTTCAACAACCTCAAATGATGGAAGCTTTAACGCAAGTTCAAATTTTCAAACTGGCTTAAATGCTTCTAAAGGAAGTGGTCGTCCAATGGATTCAAATACACAGTCCTTTATGGAGAACCGTTTTGGGACTAACTTTAGTAATGTGAACATTCATACAGGTTCGAGCTCTGAAAAACTGAACAACCAAATTAATGCCAAAGCATTTACTACTGGAAATAATATCTATTTCAATCAAGGTCAATATGCACCTAATAGTGCATCAGGTAAACATTTATTAGCGCATGAGTTAACACATACTATTCAGCAGGGGGCGTCTGGACCTAAAGTGCAACGGACGGCAGCGCAAAAAGCATGGATTTCGTTTAGAAGAAGTGTTAAGGCATTAGAGGCGAAATATCAATCCGGAGTAACACATGATATATTGCTAAATGAAGTTGAGCTTCTAAAAACTCAGGCAAATGTTACTGAAAAGGTCGTTGAAAGTATTTCGATAGAACAAATGTCTAAAAAGAAAACCAAATGGGGAGTTAAAGGCACGAAAACAGGCGGTGGAAAACCAATCATATTGGCAAAAATTAAGATAGATTCAACTTCATTAGACCTATTGCTAGAGAATGAAATGACTGCAGCAATTCGCGCGATTGATCCAGCTATTTTAGACCTAAAAAGCATTGGGATGGTAACTGCGAAGATTGCAATTAAATACGGTTTGGAGCCTCCAATGACCGAATTTGTTGATGAAATCAGTAATACCCACTTTATAATTGGTGTTAAAGGGCGTTCGAATTCATTCCGGATTAGAACTGATAATTCAATTTGGCCAACGGGTAGACCAAATAACTTAATTCCAATCAAATGGTTTAAACAAGCAGTTTCTTATCCTAAGCTCAAAGTTTGTAACGATCCGTCAAAATCGCTATTAGAAGGAATTAAAACCAATGCTCCAAACGGCAACACGTATCTTGAATTAAAAACTAACGCCGATAATCTAGAGCGGGCAGGCAAAGATATGAGGTTATCGGCTCCATCACGAAAAGGAAAGGACGTCGAAAAGAAAAGCGTAAGGACTCGTATTACAAGTGCTACGACCATTAAAGTTGTCAGAGGTGATACAGAAATTCAGCCTCATGAATATGAAATTGATCATGTTAGAGAGATTATTTGGGATGGCCAAGATAATAAAGAAAATTTATGGCCGGTCGAAACTGCTGTTAATAAGGCATTTAATGCTAATATTTATCAAAAAGTGAAGGTGATGAAGCACGGATTCCTAGAAGTTCATGCTGTTCAACAGTTTAAGCGATTATGGTTTCACCCTAAGAAATCTGAGCAAACACCAGCTAGTCCAGGGGATCATGGAACTACAAAAAAGAATCCTGTTAATAGTGGGGGAATTTCGGGCATCCCTACGCGAATTCAAAGAACACCAACAGATCAACCATCTTGTCCGTTCTTAGATAACCGAGAAAAGGATACGACTGTAGGAAATGATATTCAAGTTTGCTCTCGACCAGTTGTGGGTATACCTTTAGCGAAACATGGTTTTGTCTATGATCCAATTCCTCCAGGTTCTGGGGGGCCGTATTATTATGCTATTCGCGGTATTGTCCCAGGCACAGGAAATGGTGTTAAAGGCTGTTCAAGAAAATACACGAATTATCCAGATACGAGAGACAGGCCCGCCACATCAAAATGTAAAAAATGTAAACCGAAATCCGGCAAATCAAGAGAAGAGCTCTCAAGATGTATTAATCAGAGATATTCAGCCTATTCTGATCCAAATGTTTATCATAATTATCCTGATCCGGGTGAGCGAATGAAATGGGGTCCAAATAGTAATTCTTTCGCGGCTGCTCTTGCTGCGTGTTGCGCAGATAGTTCGGCCGCCGGGCTTGGTTGGGTGCCGGGTTGGAGACATTCTCCAGCTAAAGCTTGTAAAGTAGATCCAAACAGTACAGAATCCGAAGCAACTTCAGATGATGTTAAATTAGTTGATTATAAAGGTGTTAGGCCAACCTATGGAGAGTTGGCTAAGCTTGAGTTTATCATATGGAAGGAAGAGAATGGTATTCATTTGAGCCAGAGTGAAAAATCATTTTGGTTTGATAAACGCTACGAAAAATTAATTAATAATTCAAAGGTTCCAAATCGATTGACAAGCAAAAAAGGTTTTCCTGTTAATGGTGGCAAAAGAAGCATGACTGAATTTTTAAATGCGATTACCTCTAGGAAAATGTTTGAATTAAAAGTGGGGATTGGATTAAAAATCGAACACGTTGGAACATTTATCACTAGCGCAAAATCGGGTGGAGCCGTTAAGGCGCCTAATTCAGACTGGATAGGGCTTTTCTTAAACTTTATGAGCGTTAAGCAAAGCGAAATATGGCGAGAAAAAAACGCGATTTTTTATAAGGATGTAAAGGCGGGCTTTAAAAAGATTAAAGCAGAGGAAAGAGAACGAATGAAACCACTCGTAGAATTGTCCTTTTGGGATAAGTTATCTGAGCAAAAGAAGAAAAAAATTAAAAAACAATTTTTTAGAGATTATCTCGAATTATGTGAACTAACCCATATAAAAAGATTAATCGGAGATAATTCAAACTATTTTGAATATTTATGGTTGATAAGGAATACGTTCTACTTAAAGAAAAAACCAACATTGATTAACGGAAAAGGCTATTTAGGATCGCGTGGTTTTTATTCGATAGATTATTTTGATGGAAAAAAAGTAAAACATAAAAAAGAATTTGAAAGTTCAATTGGAGAAATTGCAGAAGCTGTTGCAGAATTTTCAGTTGCAGTGTTGTCAATGGGAAGTAAATTTGCTGTAGATGAAATTGCCACTGCCATTCATGATTGTTTAATTTCAATTGCGCCAAAAGAACTATACTGCGAGCGCCGAATAAATGCTGCTTATAGAAATGTGATGTTGGATGAATATGTCGATCCTGAAAAAGAAGCTGGTGAAAAGAAATGTGACAGTATAGCTGACCTCGTTTTGAATCAAATCAAGAAAAAATTACCAAAAGGATTGCGTGGGAAAGTGGGGGATCTTTTTGAACTGAAGAAGTTAATTGACACCGGAGCTGTTGATAGTTTATTGTCGAATGCTTCTGGTACTGCAAGCAACAAGCTTTCGAAAGACAAAACCAATGAAACGCAACGCAAATGCAAGGCATGTTCAGTTGATCATATTCAACGTTCTTTGCTAAGCAGCTATAAAGTTTCCTCGCCTAAACCAAGTCTAGTGCAACCAAAATTAAAGAATAATAACACCATCCAGCGCGCACCCAAAAAACTACCACGTAAAGATTTACAGATTAAAGGAGCTCAAGATATTGGAGAACAAACATTTAATAAAATTTATTTTAAAGAGAACAGCAGCTCAATTGATTTTTTGCAGGAACTTAAAATTGCTACAATGTTGATGGCTGCCACACCTCCTAAAGAATTATATTTATATGGCTACTCATCTGAAGAGGGACCGAAATGGAGTAATAAAAAATTAATAGGACTCAGGCTGAACGCCGTTAAAAAGGCAATAGAATCTTTTGGTCAAAAGGGCATAAAGATAAATCTAATAGCAAGGCCAAAAGAAAGTAAGAATAGCTATAAATATCGTGAATATAGATCCGTAGAGATTAGTTCAGCACCTATAGCAGCCACAAACGGCGTAAGTAACACAAAAGATCGAGATTGCACAAAAACAGAAAACAAAGCTATTAATACTAGCCGAAAGTCTGCAACTGCAGATGTGATTTATGCACTAGGCATGGTGAAAATCTACTTCTATGCACCAAAATCCTTTCCACAGGTTGAGGCATTATTAGATTTATACTTTGGCAGTCACTCCGATAAGGTAATAGCACATTTAATTAAAATATTGCGCGAAATGAAAACGGATTTACCTAAGATAACGGGTAACAAAGTTAGGCGTTGCGCAAATGCTGAACATGCTTGGTGCGGAACTGCCTATGCATTGGCCGACAATCAAACGGACATTCTCTTTTGTCCTAAATTTTTCAACTCTAAAGAAGCCACTTTTAAAACGCGCATTTTGATTCATGAAATGGGACATTTTATCCCAACTTACCTAAAGGATTATTCATACGCACATAGCAGGGCTTTTAGATTTACAAATGCGGCAGATTCATTAAAAAATTCGGATGCGTATGCTATGTTTATAACTGACATTAATAAACGCGTGATCAAAAGCAAAAAGAACACGTTAAGGGATTCTGTAGGTGATATTGCTAATGGCTGCGGCAAAAAACAAAATATTGTAGAAAGCGCACTTTCTTGGGCAGCACGTTGGAATTCTCTAGGCGCATCAGGAATGAAGCAAACGTATACGAAACGCGTAAATTTTAATTTTATGAAACCATACTTGAAAAAGGAGTTTGGTAAAGTCAATAAATATTCGCTTGCGGGGATTTATGATCGCGCTAATAAATTGAAATCGGTCTATAGGGGACGCAAATTCACGTTTAATTGTTTGACAAAAGATAATGTTGGTTGCGGTAAGACGTCCATTGTGAATCTAAATGCAAAAGGAGAGTTAGATGTATGCCCGGCGTTTTTCTTATTGCCAGCGAATGATCAAATAATTAAAATGGGAGCTGAGGTAGCTAAACTGGTTCCCGAAATTCAAGATAAATATCGCGAATCATACTACCGCATTGGATATGATTATAAAAAGAAGTTCTGGCAGCAATGATATCAGCAATAATGCTTAACTTCCATTTATGAACCCGAAACAAAATTTCAGAGGCCCATCCTCAATTGATGCCACATCATTTGATACCAGTCAATTAGAAAATGTGCGCGGTAATGCGTATCAATCGAAAACCGGAACGTATAATTCGAATCTTGCAACTGCTCCTGCAGTTCAGCGAACCTTTATACAAAGCGATCGTGATGATTTAGACAATGGGGATGTAACTGAAAAAGCAAGTCCTAAGGAGCCAGAGGTGAAAGCTGCAACTCCAGAACCTAAAACCGCGGAACCTAAAACAGATGAGAAAAAGGAGGTAAAAGAAGTTAGTACACCATGCAAAACGACAAAAATGGCAGCTACATTTCCTACCAATACAAATATTGCTGATAATTCTTTATCTGGATTTGGAGATACCAAAAGACTAGCCGCTGGCTTTTCTTTCGGAGCTTGCAAGATCGGAAAGAATTGGCGTTTCCATCTTAAAACACTATCCATTCCGATTAAAGTTGTGGTAAGAGCTGCTAATTTTAAAATTGGAGCGCGAGAGTGGAAAAATATCGAAACTGCCCAGTCTGGAGAAATTAATAAGGCAAATGTTAAGAATGTTATCTATAATTTGTCTCCTAACAAGACACGCACGTTTCAAGCAAAATGTAGCGGTGTTGCGTACCCTCAAACTGTGTCCAACTATCCTAAAAGAATTGGGTTTTGGAATCAAAAAATCACAACTGAACATGAAGAGTTTCACAAAGCAGAATGGTCTAAAACATATAAGGCGGAGCTAATTAAAGCTGAGGATAAAATTGTAGATACAGTAAAGCTACCTACCGCAGCTGCTAAGAATGAAAAAGAGGCTATTACTGCAATGAGGAAAACCATGGACGCTATTATGATTGCCGCATACGTCAATGCCACGAAATTATATTGTCCTAATCGAGAAATTAATGCTTATAATCGGGATGCGCCAAAATATAAATCTCTAATTACGGCAATTAAAGCGAGGGGCAAAAAAGAAAAATGGTGATAATCATTTAAGATAGCCTTGCAAGCTAAAGTCATTTTTAACATCACTATAACGCTATCAATTCTCCTTTTTGCTTAAATTTGCAATAATGTTAAGATTCAAAGCAATAGTCTTATTAGCACTTTTTTCGTTTTCCGCTTTTGGAAATACGTTTGAAATCCACTATTGCGAAGGTCAAATTACTGATATTGCCTTATTTGGATCTGCCAATTGTGTTTGTGACAACGAAGTAGCTGTAGAAACGAAGGCTTGTCACACTGAACATGATTCATGTTGTGAATCACAAGTCCCTTCAGAAGATCAAAATAGTATTGAAAAGAAAACATGCTGTGAGTCTGAATTTACACAGGTAATTAAAACGGTTGAATTTCAAAAGACGGCCAATACAATTCAATTTGCATGGATTGCTAATGTAGTTTTTAATCCAACGTTTTTCATTGCTCAAAATTCAGATATCAATTCAGAGTTTATTTATATCGATCCAGAATCCTGGACTGATATTCCTATTAAATTACAACGTTTCCTAATTTGATTTCAGATTTGTCGCGCTTAATTATAGCTGCGGCCTTTTCTCATTTATTAATCTAATTAATTTTAGACGATCAATCCAATGAGAATAGATTTGAATGATTATTAATTATTTAAGGAAATTATAATGAATAAAATATTAATTGCTTTTTGCTTCATCCTCTCCGCCACATTATATGGTCAGGATTCGGATGTAATGCTGAAAGGGAAAATAATAACGCAAAATGACGCTGGTGATGAGTCAGCTGTTCCAGCTGCCAAAGTGCGTTGGGCATTGAGTAAAGCGGTTGCTTTATCAAATGACGCAGGCGAATTTGAGATTTCTGCAAAATCATTGCCCGATACACTTATCATTAGTTCGGTAGGATTTCAAACCATCTATTATGAAGTAACCGATCCTAGTTTAGACTTTGTATTTAATTTAAAAGAAGGTAAAATACTAGACGGAGTGGTTGTCATTGGAGAAAATTTAGGCAAACATATAGATTTATTGGACCCGTTTCATGTCGAAAGAATTGGAGGAGATGAACTAAGAAAGGCCGCTTGTTGTAATTTGTCAGAATCGTTTGAAACAAACGCCTCGGTAGATGTAAACATAACGGATGCTGTTTCTGGTGCCAAGAAAATTCAAATGTTGGGCCTAGATGGTGTTTATACGCAGTTGCAATGGGAGAATATCCCACTTGTGCGTGGACTGTCAACTTCATACGGTCTTAACTTCACACCAGGAACTTGGATTGAGTCGATACAAATTACTAAAGGAACAGGATCGGTTTTAAATGGCTATGAGTCTATGGCCGGAATGATCAATCTAGAATTGAAAAAACCGAATGAAGCAGAGCGACTTTATGTGAATTTGTACGGCAACAAGTTTAGCCGAGGAGAAATCAACATACATGGTGCACAAGTAATCAATGAAAAATGGTCAACGCTCTCTTTCGTCCATCTTTCGAATCAGTTTTCAGAGTCTGATGTAAATAATGATGGGTTTAGAGATATGCCAATTGGATTTTTGGCCGCCGCAATGCACCGTTGGAATTTTGAAGGGAAGAACTCAGAAGCCAAGTTCGGTATTAAAGCAACTTATGCAGATAAAGAAGGCGGCGAGTTAGGCAGCAGTTCTGATGCGCCTTCAGGTACAGCTTGGAATGCTTCTTTTGTAACAAAACATGTAGAATTGTTTGCGAAAAACGGTTATTTCTTAAAGAAAAGAAAATTCGGAAGCCTTGGTTTAATTGGGCAGGCCAAATATCATGAGATGCGCAACACATTTGGAAATACAACCTATGAAGGTACGCAACGCAAAATCTATTTAAATTCTATTTACGGAGATATTATTGGCAATACAAACCATAATATTAAAGCTGGAGTTAGTTTTTTATTGGATGATTATGATCAAACCTACAACGATTCTACTTTTCTAAAAACAGAAATTGTTCCAGGAGCTTATGGAGAATATACATACAATAGCAATGATAAGGTAATTGTTGTTGCTGGATTTAGAGCTGATTATCACAACTTATACGGGCCATTAATTACACCACGCTTGCATGGAAAGTGGAACATGAGTAAGAAAAATGCTTTGCGTTTTAGTGTAGGAAGAGGATACCGCGTTCCAAATCCTTTTGCAGATTATAATAGCCTAATGGCTAGCAGTAGACAGTGGGTTGTCTCGCCAGACATTGTGCCAGAAGATGGCATAAGTGCTGGGGTAACGTTTACGCAAAAATTCTTGGTCAATGATAATGTGGCATCCTTCACGGTTGATTATTTCTACACACACTTTATCAATCAACTAGTGGTAGATATGGATATTAATGCAAATCAAGTGCATATTTACAATACCAATGCAACTTCATTCTCGCATAGTGCTCAAGCAGAATTGTCTATCCAACCAACAAAAGGATTGGAACTAAGAACAGCTTTCAAATATTATGATGTACGCGGAACGTATAATAACGAATTGGTGCAAAAAGCATTTGTACCAAAATTTCGAGTATTACTGAATGCAGGTTATTTAACGCGGAATAAAAAATGGGGATTTGATCTAACGGGAAATTGGGTTGGTAAAAAACGGTTACCATCAACTGCCACAAACCCTGTAATCTATCAAAGAGATGTAATTTCGAAAAACTTTTGGCTATTAAATAGCCAAATCACATATAATTTTAGGAACTTTAGCATCTATTTAGGAGGAGAGAATTTACTGAATGTGATACAAAATGAAGCAATAATTTCTGCCGAAGCCCCTTTTGGAGCGTATTTTGATGCTACACAAGTATGGTCGCCAATTAGCGGAGCAAATATTTACGCTGGATTGCACTTTTCAATTAAACAAAAAAAGAAATAAAATGATAAAAATGAAGAATATAGGATTATTGATGTTGTTGTTTGTAATGACAGGATTTGCTGCAAATGCAGGAACAACAATCAAAGGAAAAGAAAAAGCTGCGAAGTTTAAAACAGTTACGTTTTTAACCAGTGCAATTTGCGGTGAATGTACCGAACGAATTGAAAAAGCACTGAATTATACAAAAGGTATCGTTTTTGCAGAATTGAATGAAGAAACAAAAGAAGTAACGGTAAAATATAAAACCAAATTCTTAACAGAAGACGAAGTCAAAGCAGTTGTAACTGGTTTAGGATATGACGCAGCTGATACAAAAAGAGATGAAGCAGCTTTTAATGAGTTGCCTAAATGTTGCCAATCAGCCGGCCATTGCACAAGAGATTAAAAATTATTTCAAAATAAAATTGAACCGTCAGCCTCAGGCTGACGGTTTTTCTTTTTTAAGCCCAGTTATCGGCCCAACCGCACGAAATACAATTCGACGAAGTCAATCCCTTCGTGTGTGTACGTCAAACCACCACCACATCCGAACCACACAAATTCCTCCCTGTACACACCTCACTTGGTAAATAACCCGAATTATTTTATTTTTGTTAAATGAGCCAAAACTATAAGCTTCATAACCCAACGGCCCCTTATATTGTAAGCTTTGCTGTTATTGATTGGATGTTTTTACCCCAACCGCACGAAATACTATTCGACGAAGCCAATGCCTTCGTTTGCGCCACCGATTGCTGGTACACGATTGTATAGCGTTCCACCTTATTACCCTCCGCTACCGCACGAATCCTTTCGTGTGCGTAGGTCACACGCTACCATGCCGTTACCCAACCGCCACCGTACACACTGGCAGCCATCAAAAAACACAAAACCTTAAAACACCAGCACCACCACCACCAAACTAATCCCCACACATCCCCCCCAATTAGTAAATAAACCAAATTATTTTATTTTTGTTACATGAGCAGAAACTATAAGTTCCATAACCCAACGGCTCCTTATTTCGTAAGTTTTGCTGTAATTGATTGGTTAGATATTTTTACGAGAAACGAGTACAAGGATATTTTACTCGATTGCTTAAGGTATTGTCAAAAAAACAAAGGAATGGAAATATATGCTTGGTGCATTATGACCAACCATGTACATCTAGTATTTAGAAGCATGGAAGATCAGCCACCTGAATTATTGCTTGGAGATTTTAAACGCTTCACTAGCAATGCAGTGGTCAAAGCTATTAAAGAAAATCAGCGTGAAAGTAGGAAAGAGTTTTTATTAGAAAAATTTGGAGTAGCTGCAGACAAAAGCTCAAATGTTAAACACAATCAATTTTGGAGACATGACAATAGACCTATCCAATTGTGGAGTAATAAAGTGATTTCTCAAAAAATCAGGTACATTCATGATAATCCTGTTGAAGAAGGATATGTTTTTAGACCTGAAGATTACAAATATAGCAGTGCCATTGATTATAGCGGTGAAAAAGGTTTGCTAGAAGGAGTTGTACTTGCCAGTATTTAACGAGAGTGGCGTCATCACGCGAAGAAATAGAGTGTGAGCGTTGGGAGTGACATTCTAAACTAAGAAAAAATGAAAATTGTATTATTGATATTGTTTTTAGGATGGATTGTTTTTATGACTTTAGCTCAATCTGCGAAAGTTTTTAATAAATATAATTTATATGATCGGCCTCATGACACTTTTAAGATGGGATTTTCCAGTAGAATTATAAAAAGAAAAATATCCGAACAATCAGGGAATATTGAAATTGTAAAGGAATTAAAAAAGAGTTTGAGGTACAATACATATTCAAAAATTTGTTTACTGCTCTTTGTTTTGGCGTTTGTCATAACTATGATAACGCAGCAATATGCTTCACTTTCTTAAGTCATTAAAAAAATCTTACCGCCCCAACCGCACGAAATGCTATTCGACGAAGCCAATGCCTTCGTGTGCACCACCGATTGCTGGTACACGATTGTATCGCGTTCCACCTTATTACAGTTACTTTTTAACCATCCGCAACTTTTGTACGTTATTAAAATAAAACAATACATTTGCCATTCACTTTGTAATGAAACGACTAAGCCTAATATCTACTTTTTTAATCTGTCTGTTTTCAACAGGAGTTTTTGCTCAAAATAATCCAGACTTGAAACAAAGAGGATTTAGTGCATACAAGCCGTATGATAAAAGTTTCATCACAACTGACATAAGAGGCAAACATGCTGTTTCTATAGGACCTTTACTAAGCCTTTATGGTCAAAATATGGAAGATTTTGACCCAAGTTTTGGAGCGCATATTGGTTATAATTATTTAGTGATTGAGCGCCGTGAGATTAAATTGTCTCGCAAAACAAAATTCAGAAACGAAGTTAAATTTGGGTTTGGTTTACATCTTAACATTTTGGACAAAAACCAACAAATGCTTCTTCTAAATTTTTATCGCCCTTTTTCAGCAATAAAAGGTAAAATATTTAGCTGGTATTTTTTTAGTTCATATACTTTGGGTTGGCATAAAGTGACCAATGGTTCAGACGATATAAAGCCGAATAAATTCAATTTCGGACTGGAAGTTTTGCGACTTCGGTTTGGGAAATTGCCAATGCATTTACACTTAGGAATTAATTATGATTTATCCAATAACTTTCTTGGAACGGATCGATTAAACGGCGGTGTGTTATTCGGTTTGCGTTATCATATATTTAAGAATTAATGCGGCTGTTTTTAACATATCTTTTTCTGTTTTGTCTGACAAGTTCAGCTGCCTATGCACAACAATTAAGTTTAGGGATTGTGGTCGGTCCAAACATTATTCAACAAATGAAATTGGATCGTGCGTTTTACGCTCCAGATAATACATACCATACCTATTTAGAATCGAATCAGGGTCAAGGATTAGTGCAAAAAATCAGCGTGCTAAACGGGGGACATGTTGGAGCCGTTTTATTTACGGACTATAAGCGTTTCGGTTTTGGCATTGAACCTCAATTTCATTATCAGCGAACTTATTTGCACTTTGAACGCCCTTTTCAAATTGATCGCATTATCGGTAAGAAATCATTTCGTATGCCCGCATACTTCACCTATCGTTTATTTAAAAAACCAGAAAGTGCGTTTGTAATTCTTGGCTTAAACTTGGTGAAAGAAAAGAACTGGGATATTCAGAATCCCGGATTTGATTATTATCTAAACGGTGCAGACATTTATTCAAATCAAGTAGAAGTAGGACCAGACCATTTTGAAGGATTATTATATGATAATTCTGCCTATTGGAATTATATGGTTGGTATAGGCAAAAAGTCAGGGAAATGGAATAGTTCCATTCGATTTCAATCCAATTTAAATATTACAAATCACGAAATTGAAGCCGAAATTTGGCAGCTTGAAGTTTCAATTAATTTTTTATTCTTGTCGACAAAAGATTTCACCGAAAAACATTTTTTATATGAAGAATAGCGGTGTGATATTCAGCTTAGTCGCAATTGTGGTTCTTTTTTCATGTAAAAAGGAAAACGAAGCTTGGATCCAAGGGGATAACTTGATGGCCGATTCCGCATTCGCCGTTCAAGAATTAAAAATTGTGAATCAAACGTCTACTGAATTTACATTTGAATTGGATTTGGTGAAATTAAATGGCGCCAATAGCGAAGAAATATATGCAGACTTGAACTTGTCGTTTAATAATGGATACTATGCCAATACTATTTTAAGCGAAACCGTAGAGACGGCAAGTCCAATTAGCGATTATAGCACAGTTGCACTTTTCCAATCGAATAATACGGCTTATTACGAAGATGAAAAGATGACATTTGGTTTGCGTCGCTTATTCGAAACAATAGGACAAAACCCCAATAAGCGGATTGCCTTGGTGACTAGAAAAAAGAATGAAAATACAATTACGGTTCATCAAGAAGGAACAGATCCTTTTGATAATTCAGCCGCGTTTAATAATACCACTTTCAGTGAATTATTGCTCACTCAAGTTTCTGGTCCCAATAATGGAAGCGGTGAGCATTTCCGAGATCAAATGTTAGCTGCAATAGATTTGTTAAACGATTGTGTTAATTGCACAGGGCAAAAATCGATTACTATATTTGATGATACTGACGGAAATTATTATCCTGATTTTATGTCATCAGATAGTGTCATAGAAGTAGCAATTGTTTCGGGCATCCAAATTAATGTGGTGACGCAATTCATATCGAGTGTTTATTCTGATATGGCTGTGCAAACTGGTGGATTCATAATTACACAACGCGAAGGAAGCTATATTGATGGTGAACCAAATTCTAAGGTTGAGAGTTTGGGGATTTTGACTCAAAGTTTAGACGCTTTTTTGACAAAATCATTAACCAAACATCACTTTACTTTTACCTTGAGTGAAGCTGCAGGGGCTGTACTTTTAAGTGGTGAATTTCACTCAGTCAATGGGATTTATGACAACAACCGATTTGAAATTTTCTTTAAAGTTCCATGACAAAACAGCTGCTCACATATTTGTTTATTTGCTGGAATTGTCTTTCTTTCGGACAGGCAAATGTTATTGATTTGGCAATACAAAAGGCGCACTCATCTGAAATTGTGCAGCTTGAATTCTCAAAATCGGGCCAATATTTGGCATCTATGGCTCAAAATAATGAATTCGTCATTTGGGATGTCTATCATGAAAAATCGATCGCAACTTTTACGTTGAGTAGTATCGAATCAGTTCTTGGAATGAAGTTTAATCCGAATGGTGAACAATTATTGGTGCTAACCAAGCGGACAACCATCATCTATGATTACGCGCAAGAAAAATTAACACAAACAGTAACAAACGACACCAATTATAGACTAAAAACATACGGATTTGATGAGAAGTCTAATTATGAGATTTATCTTAAAAAAGGGAGTATTATAAAAAAACGCAAGGATAAAAGAATTCATAAATACAAGTTGGGCGTTAGTTATTCGAACGAAAGCTTTAAGGCATTTGATTATTCTGTGGCCAAAAGCTTATTGGTTGGGGTAACAGAGAATGATATCGTGTATGTTTATAATTATCAAACCGGTGCAAAGAAGAAAGAATTGAAAGGGCATAATTCGGCGGTGAATGATGTACGTTTTTTAGCTGGAGGTAATTATTTTGCTACAGCTGGTAAGGATCGCAGTATAATTATTTGGGATGCGACCACATTGCAGATTCATAAGCGTTTGGCCTCTCGCATTTTCCGGAAAAAGACCGCCGTTTTTAGTCCAGATGGACAACATATTTATGTCGGTGATGAGTTGGGTTATATCTATGATATTAATTTTCAATCAGCCTTTCCAGAAATTAATATAGCACAGCATAATTTGCATGCCGTTAATAAAATTCGCTCCTATCAAACACGCTATTTGGTTGCAGGAGCAAACAATCAGGTGGCCTTAAAAAATGATCCGCTAACAGAAGAGATAATTGAAAAGTATGCCTACCGAGACCATAGTTTTTTAGAGGCCAAAGGTATGCTATTGGAACAATTTGGTACGTATCAAGAATCATTCGGAGCAGTCGAATTATTGGAGCGCTCGCCAAATGGCCGTAACATTTTATATACGGGTGAATCTGACTATCCAAGTATTAATTGGGCTAATATTAGTTCTGGAAAAGTTAAACGTATGTACAATGCTTACGATCCTACAAAATGGAAGGACTTACATTTCATAACAGATTCAACCTTCATTGGGATTTACGATTCTTCAAATGTCTTATATCACTGGATGATCCAAGGAAAAGACATCCTAAAAAAAACAGACACTTTGCCTTTTTTATTAGAAGATTTTGAAGTGATAGATGCACAACATATTTGGTTAAATACTAAACATTACGGGCAATACATTTACAACTTGGAAACCCGTTTATATGATAAGAAATTAGACCAAAGCGCCGTCAGTCTTTTTAGCGCAAACAATTTTATTGTGCTGCAATCGGCATCTGGTTCATTGGAGTTTTATGATTTAGAGAAAGCAGCTATGTACAATCGTTTTATTGGACATAAGGAATATGTAACCGATCTTAATTTTCATCCGGACGGCGATAAATTTGTAACCAGTAGTGATGATGGTACTGTGCGCCTATGGAGCTTGAAAGAAAAAAGACAATTGGCTATATTAATCCCATTTAAAAATCAAGAATTCATTTTTATTACTGCCGATAGTTATTATTTAACCTCAAAAGGAGCTATGGATGAGATAGGGTTTAAGGTAGGCAGCCAATTCTTTTACCCAGAACAGTTTGATTTGAAATATAATCGACCAGATTTTGTGTTAGCCCAAATGGGATTCTCAAACGATAATTTGATAGCTGCCTATAGAAAAGCATATTTGAAACGGATCAAAAAAATGGGCTTTACTGAAAATGACATTCGGGGTGATTTTCATTTACCAAGTGTTGATTTGGTGAACATCAATAAAATAGCGGATGAGACTAACGAAGACTCTTTGCATCTCCAGCTTGAAATCCGAGACGATTTATCCTTTTTAGATCGGATTAATGTATGGATAAATGATGTGGCAATTTATGGGGTTGATGGTATTAGCATCCGTGATTTAAAAAAGAATTTTTTAACATTAGACATGGCAATTGAATTGGCAGACGGCAATAATAAAATTCAAATTAGTGTCCTCAACCAAACCGGTGCCGAAAGTTATAAGACAACATTGAATGTAAATAAAATCGCAAGTGGTGAAAAACCAAACCTATTTATAGCATCTATTGGCATTAGCAAACATCAAGATTCGCGTTACGATTTAACCTATGCCGATAAAGATGCAAAGGATCTTGTTGCAATTTTAAAAAATGACACTTATTTTAATGAAGTCAACGCAATGACCTTAACCAATGAGGAAGTCAAAATAGAGAATCTAGCGCAATTAAAAACTTTCTTAAATCAAGCCAAAATCAATGATGTCGTCTTAGTTTTTATTGCTGGCCATGGCGTCTTAAATGCTGAATTTGATTATTTCTTCGCCACACATGATATGGATTTTGACGCGCCAGAAGAACGCGGAGTTCCTTATGAAGCCATAGAGGAATTATTAGATGGAATTAAAGCCTTGAAAAAAATGCTCTTCATGGATACCTGCCATAGCGGCGAGTTAGATAAAGATGAAATTGAAGAAGATAGCAATAACGACGACGACGAAGAACAGGGAGATATTATTTTTAGAAATGCAGGCAGATCAGTAAAACTAAAAGACAATCCCTTAGGCGTACAAAGCACTAATGATTTAATGAAGTCACTTTTTACAGATTTAAGAAAAGGCACTGGCGCAACAGTAATTTCAAGCTCCGGCGGAACAGAACTTTCGATTGAAGGAAATAATTTTAACAATGGCCTATTCACCTATTGTTTGCTCAATGGCCTTACAACTGGTGCGGCAGATTTAAATGAGGATGATGAAATTTACATCTCTGAATTGCAAACCTATGTCAAAACTGAAGTTAATCGCCTTTCAAACGGATTGCAAACCCCAACTTCACGAATTCAAAACAAAGAATTGGATTATCGGATTTGGTAGATTGTCGGCATAATTATAATCGAATATTACAGAAAACATTAGACTGATGAAATGGTTAGTGATTTTTAGTGTGACAATTTTATTCTCTTGCGGGGGAAACGAGTACAACAAAGTTGAAGAACTAACAGAAGTAATCGATTCGCTTTCTTATAAGTGGCGCTCAGATGAGAATGACTATCATACTATAGGTAATCGAAGAACAATATTACCATTTTTAATTGATAGCTTAATTCTAAATAATAGACGAACTACCGAAGCTATCTATGGTATGTCTTCCAAAAAAGGAGAATGCCAAAAAGTCGATTTTCGCTCGCCATACACAACTTCTGTAGATAAAATAGAAGCGTATTACGGGGATTTTAGAAGACCATTTGGTATTCGCGATTTAAACGATTCTATTCCCGTAGTTTATTATAAGGTTGGTTTTGCATATTCTGGCCCTCTTTTATTAGCCTTGATTTATGATTCAGATGGAATTTGTTTAGGCTCGTTGTATAGCGTATGTTGGAATTGATTAAACTTTTTTATTCACCGTCACCGCACGAAATACAATTCGACGAAGTCAATCCTTTCGTGTGCGTACGTCTAACCGCAAGTTAACAACACAACTCCACCGCTACCGCACGAATCCCTTCGTGTGCGTACGCCTAACCACCGCACTGCTATCCGAACCAACCACACCGCGACCGCAAGAAATGAAATTCGACGAAGTCTATCCTTTCGTGCGTACACCCTAACTGCAAGTTAACAACACAACACAACACAACACAACACAACACAACACAACACAACACAACACAACACAACACAACACAACTCCATCTTACAACTTCAATAATACCCTCCCAAAACCTACCACAAATCCATACAAAAAAACTATTTTTAAGAAAATTCAAGCCTTGAAATTAATAATCACTTTTCTTGTCGTTCTCTTAATCGCCGCATGCGATTCATCTTATGAAATAGATCCTAAAAATGATTCGAAGAAAACAGAAACCGAAAATAATTATATTCAAGATACTGAAATCGAAATTAAAGATACGGTTGAATTAAAGGATAGTCCCTATACGTTACTGGATATTTCAGAAATTGCATACGGGGCTGACTTAATCGACACGGCAATTTCAGTCTCTTTATTAGATTCTGTGTTGGATCCAACATTTTTCAGCTATTCAGACGAAAAAGAAATGGTATCACTTATTCATTATAATGACGGGGACCTACATGGAGACTTAGAAGTGACGGTTTTGAATAGAGCGCGTGATTTTTTCGTTTTAAACCCTAAGAATCTCTTAAGTCATAAGCGAAAATTGAAGTATGGATTTGGAGGTGTAAGTATAGAAGGAGTATTTGTTCTGCACAAATCGGTACTTTATTTTTTTGGATTTTATCGATTCAATCCATCTGGAGCCGACAAAAGTAAAAGACATGAGATCTTTTCTGCGATAATTAAGTTTAATCGTTCATTCGAAGAGGTTTCATTAGTACAATTTAATTTGGGTTTTATAACAGGCACGGAAGCAGGTGAACGTGCAGTTATGTTTATAAATGATGAAAAATCGAAGGTACGCGCATTTGATCTTGATTACGACAATTATGGAGACCAATTTGTCACAGATTATTTTGAAATATTAGAAGATTCAAGTCGGTTTTGGGAGAGTAAATCCTATGATTTGGAAGTAAGAGTGAAGTCCTTAAAATATTCGAATTGGAGAAATGGAGGACTAATATTTTTCAAAGAGGATTCAGTAAAGTCAAGTCATTAAAAATCAATTGTTCTTCTCAGGGATCACCGCTACTGCACGAAATACAATTCACCCAAATGCGCTACCGCACGAAATGCAATTCGACGAAGTCAATCCTTTCGTGTGCGTACACCCTAACCGCAAGTTAACAACACAACACATCTTACAACTTTAATAAAACCCTCCCAAAACCTACTACAAATCCACTCAAAAAAACTACTTTTAAGCAAAAATTAGCACATGGAATTTTTACCTGAAAAAATAGATAATTACGCTGGCGAACATACAGCTGCTGAATCTGCATTATTAGCGAACCTATCACGCGAAACACATTTGAAAATTATGGTTCCTCGGATGTTGTCAGGTCATATTCAAGGACGTTTTTTAAGTATGATTTCGCACATGCTAAAACCAAAATATATTATAGAAATTGGAACCTATACAGGTTATTCAGCTTTGTGCATGGCAGAAGGATTGCACCCAGACGGAAAAATCATCACCATTGATAATAACGAAGAGTTGAAGGATATTTTAGACGCGCACATGAATGCTTCTGAATTTGCCAATCAAATTGATTTTAGATTAGGAGCAGCCTTGGATATTATTCCAATGCTACCAAATGACATTGATTTAGTTTTTATTGATGCAGACAAACCAAATTACAGCAATTATTTTGATGCCGTAATCGATAAAATGCGCCCCGGCGGTTTTATTTTAGCCGACAATGTTTTATGGAGTGGTAAAGTCACTGAAGAAATCAAAACAAACGACAAAAGTACTATAGCTATAAATGCCTTTAACAAAAAAGTACATGCCGACCCAAGAGTGGAGAATGTACTAATACCAATTCGTGATGGAATTATGGCACTACGAAAATTGTAAATTTTCGAATGATCAATTTCCATAACACATAACACAAAAACAGGTCAAAACGCAGTCTAATATATAACATCTAACAGCGCAGCGATCTAACATCTATAAAAACACTAATGACTATAAAAATAACAGACTTCAGAAGCGATACCGTCACTAAACCAACACAAGCCATGCGTGAATTCATGTTGGCTGCCGAAGTTGGGGATGACGTTTTTGGAGATGATCCAACAATAAACGAATTGCAAAGAATAGGAGCAGAAATGTTTGGAATGGAAGCCGGGTTATATTGCTCCTCTGGAACAATGACCAACCAAATTGCAATTAATGTCCATACCCAGCCTGGTGATGAAGTAATTTGTCATGAAGAAGCACATATTTATCGTTACGAGGGTGGAGGGATTGCAAAAAATTCAGGAGCATCTGTCCGTTTCATAAGAGGGAATCAAGGTCGCATAAATCCAGATGAAATAGTTGACAATATAAATCCTGATGACCAACATTATCCGGTAACAACCTTAGTGAGTATTGAAGATACTGCTAATAGAGGAGGAGGAATGTGTTATGACTTTGAGGATATAAAACGCATCAGTCAAATTTGCAAAGAAAATAAACTCGCTTTTCATTTAGACGGTGCGCGTGTGTTTAACGCATTAGAAGTGAATAAAATTAGTCCATTCGAATATGGGCGCCAATTTGATACAATTTCTATTTGCCTATCAAAAGGATTAGGTGCGCCGGTAGGCTCATTATTGCTTGGTAGCAAGGCATTTATTGCGAAAGCGCGTAGAGTGCGAAAAGTTTTTGGTGGTGGCATGCGCCAAGCAGGAATTATTGCTGCGGGTGGAATATACGCCTTGCAAAATAATATCGCTCGCCTAAGAATTGATCATGAAAATGCAAAACAAGTAGAAGCGATTTTAGCATCAAAAAATTGGGTCAAAGAAGTGTTGCCCGTTCAAACAAACATAGTCGTAGGCATTTTAGAAGATGGAATAAATGAAGGAGATGTTGTAACGCAATTGCAAGAAAAAGGTATATTATGTGTTGGCTTTGGTAAAGGACGTATTAGATTTACGACTCATTTAGATATATCTGCTGCAGATATTGAACATTTGGCTGGGATTTTACCAATTGATTTATAGAATAATGTTGCAAATGAAATGGCATAAAATTGTATTAATTTTAGGAATTGGAATCCTTCTTTCCGCTTGCAGTAATGCGGACTGGAAAAAAGCTGACAAAGACAAGTTGATGAAGCGTTGTATGGAGGAAGGTGGCACAAAATCGTATTGCAAATGTTATTTGAGTAATGCCATGAAAGCTTATCCAAATGCAAAGGATGTGGAAGAACTTGATTTTGAAGCGGCTGTAGAATTATCAATTAATTGCGAATGAATTGGAAAAATATCATAGGATTATGCCTTTTGGGCGTGCTAATTTCCTGCAATGGAGGTGAAGAAAAATCTAACGTCATCCCAATAGAGGATTTTCTAGGTGAAACAGGTGAAATAGAACAAGAAACTGAAGTGATTGAAGATTCAGTTGTAGTATTACCAACTGGTCCAATGGGATTATTCGTTCACAACCAATTAGAAAGTTTTGACACGAGCGCAATCAATGAATTTCACCCCATAGATCGTTTTACATTTAACCAACGCAGCAAAATTTTATTCAAAAGCAAAACGAATGCGGCCTACGGAGATATTATGGTAACACCGCGCGCCGAGTTTTTCTATTATACATTTAGTGACACAACAAAAACTAAAAATGCGTTTTACAATTGGTTAGATGGTTTTAATGATGGATCAGGAGATGAAGTGAAACTGAATCAAGATGCCAATTCCATTAAAACTCCTCCACGTTTTGCATTGGTCTATGATACTGTTATTGTTGCGGTGAATTACCGTTGCGAAGATCAGAAACACAATTGGTCACCTTTAGAAGATAGCATTGTTTCGCGTTTTGGAAAAAACTATAATTACCGAATGGAAATTGGCTGTGGAGGACCGTTAAAGTGGAAATAAGCACAGTCAATCACTAAAACCATAGGTTAAGAAAGTCACGCTAACCAAACCTGATTTTTTTACGTTAATCTATATAGAGGGTTCAATTTAACAATGTGCAATTATCAATTTTAATACGAATCAAATCAAAAACAAATTAGAACGTCAGTTCGGGTGATTTACATGAATTTAGCGCAGCGTATTCGCTGTAAATTGTATCGAGAACAAGTGGCATAACACATAAAACAATACACGTAATACGATACTAACAGCGAACAAAGCAAGCGATCTAAGTACTAACAGAGAGTGTAGCGAACGATCAACTACTAAAGACTAACTACTAAAAAATTAATGACCAAAATCAAAAGGATAGCAAATATCATTTTAAAGTTCTTTCCGCTACAGTTGGTTTTTATTCAATTGAAAAAAAGCCATTTCATGGTTGCGTTGTGGCTCATTTTTTTTGGCTTAGTAACACAGAGCATTGGTGCTAAATTCGGAATCCCATATTTATTTTTATCTCCAGAATATTTGGGGAACGTGAGTTGGATTTCCTATATGATTTTAGGATTTGCAATTGGTGGATTTTTTATGGCCTATCACCTTTATAGTTATATTATTTTGGGCCCTTCATTTCCATTTTTAGTCACATTTTCGCGTCCCTTTTTTAAATTTTCGATTAATAATTCAACATTCCCGATACTTTTCTACATCCTCTTAATTGTCAACATCTATGATGTTCAGCGCAATGAAGAATTAGTTTCCTTTGGAGAAGTCATTCTAGAAATGATGTCCTTAACCATAGGAATTATTTTGTTTATCCTTTTGTCCGTTTTTTACTTTTTCAAAACCAATTTGGATATTTTAAAATTGAAAAGTCGTAAGAAGAAGAAGAAAGAGAGTAGAAATTTGTTTAGCCTTGCAAAATCTTTATTTGCACGTGAAAAATATTGGTTTCAATCACAGCCCCGTATCACTTATCAACCGTCCTATTATTTTTCCTCCTTATTCAAAATTACACGGGCACGTCCTTCAGAACATTATGATCGTAAAATCATCCGTGATATCTTTCGACAAAATCATTTAAACGCCTCGGTATTTGAACTCGCACTGGTTTTCTCATTTATCGCAATGGGATTATTGCAAGATTTTACCGCAGTTGTCATCCCTTCTGGTGCCAGCTTCTTTTTGCTGAGTACCATTTTATTAATGGTAGTGACGATCTTTTATTCCTGGTTCAAGGGCTGGGCAGTAAGTTTAATCGTACTATCACTTGTCACAGTAAATTACATTTCAGATGGCACAGGTTTCTTACGGTCAAATAACAAGGCTTATGGCCTTTCCTATCAGGAAAACGTAAGCTACAACCTTTCTAAATTAAAAGAGCAACAATTTGATGAAGTAGCGCTGCAAAATGATTTAGACCATCACGTTCAAATTTTAGAAAACTGGAAAATTAAGGCCGCTCAAGCCCAAGGAACGGATAAACCAAAATTGGTTATTTTAAATTGTTCGGGCGGTGGATTACGCGCTGCCATGTGGACACATTATATCATGCAAGAAGTGGATGAACGCACAGGAGGTTCTTTCTTTAAAAGCACGCATATGATAACAGGTGCATCAGGCGGTATGATTGGTGCCGCTTATTTTAGAGAGGTATATGCTGCAACTAGTTTTGAGGAACGATTAACAAAGAAAGAACTGTATTCAGAAAATATTTCCAAGGATCTGCTGAACAAAGTAGCCTTTAATTTAGCGTCACATGATATTTTTCTTCGTTATCGTAAGTTTGAAGAAAAAGGGGAAGTTTATTTGAAAGATCGTGGTTTTTCTTTTGAAGAACAATTGAATAATAATACCGACGGAATGTTGGATAAAACATTGGCAGACTTTGTACAACCCGAATTTAATAGTGAAATTCCACTCATGATTTATTCACCAACCATAATTAATGATGGAAGGCGTATGATTATTGGGTCTCAACCCTATAGCTTTTTAAACGGAACTAGTTTTAAGAATAAGAATTTGGGGCCTGAAAATATCGAGTTTATTAAGCTTTTTAAGAATAACAGAGCAATGGATGTGAGGTATACATCTATCATTCGAATGAATTCTACCTTCCCTTATATCCTGCCAATGGTTTCTTTGCCTACACAGCCTGAAATTCATGTTATGGACGCAGGAATAAGAGATAATTATGGTACCAAGAGCACAGTTCGTTACATTGCTGCACTGCAAGATTGGCTAAGTGAAAATACCAGTGGGGTTGTTATTATGGAGATTAGAGACATTAATAAGGATTATGATATTTCTGATGATGGAGAATTTTCGTTGTTTGATCGTGTAATAAAGCCTGCTTCCAATTTTTATGGAAATTTTTACCAAGCGCAAGAATTTAATTCAAATGAATTAATTGAAGGTATTTCATGCGAAGATTTACCCATAGATGTATTGACATTTGTACTGCGCAAAGATCCTTTAGAGAAAATTGCATTAAGTTGGCATTTAACGCAACGCGAAAAAAATGACATTAAACGAACTTTTCAGAATGAAAAAAATCAAAAAGAATTAAAGAAATTAATAGATTTGCTTAACCACTAAGCTAAATGGAAAATAAATACGACGACGAAAACCCTAAACCAACTGATGGTCAACCCAAGGATGGTGAAAATCAATCAGCATGGGATTCCGCAGATTCTGATCAAAAACATCATGATTGGAAAACAATTGAGGAAGATCCGACCAAAATTAAAATTGAAAAAAATCCGGGAGAATTAGTCTCTGGTTTATTTCAATTTATCAAAAGCACCTTATCGCTCAAACATGGTAAGTACAACTATAAAGAAGTTGTTGCAGTGGCTGAGGAAAGCGTTTTATTCGAAGGATATAACGTCTGGATTCTTATCTGTTCAATTGTTGTAGCGTCAATAGGCTTGGATATGGGATCTATTCCCGTTGTGATTGGAGCCATGTTAATCTCTCCATTAATGGGACCAATTCGAGGAATCGGTTTTGGAGTTGGAATTAATGACCTAGCTTTACTAAAGTCATCCGTTAAGAATTATGGTGTAATGGTGGCCGTAAGTTTGGTCACTTCAATCATTTATTTTTTACTCTCACCAACAGATATAGCTAACAGTGAACTATTAGGTAGGACAGAACCTACTTTCTTAGATGCTATGATTGCATTTTTCGGTGGGCTGTCTGGAGTTATTGCAGCTTCTAATGGTAAAAATGATACGGTAATTCCGGGCGTAGCAATTGCAACAGCGCTAATGCCACCAATTTGTACAGCTGGTTGGGGAATAGCAAATGCAGAATGGACCTATTTCTTAGGGGCATCTTATTTGTTCTTATTAAACTCCTTATTTATCGCTTTATCGACAGTGATATTATTGCGTTATTTACGTTTCCCTAAGCGTGAATATCTTAGTGAAAAAATTGAAAAAAAGGTTCAAAACTATATCATTCTTTTTATGATCTTGGTGATAGCACCATCTGGTTATTTGTTTTACAAAATGGCAAAACGGAGTAGTTTTGAAGCCAATACGGCACTATTTGTAGACCAAGTAGTTAAAGAATATGATCCTAACATGCTTGTCACACCAAATCCAATATTTGATTGGAATGAGTCTGTTATAGAACTGGCTGTCGTGAATGCCTATATTGACTCGTCCACGCTTGGGGCTTGGAATCGTAGAAAAGAAGATTTTAGTTTGGAGTTTGCTAGAATTAAAATCATTCAAGGGGAGGATTTGGTCGCTATGACTGATCGAAAGATTAAAGAAGCTTTGGGGCTTTCAGGCAATCAAAATGAATTGATTAATATGCTGAAAGAAAAAGAAGTTTTGATTAACGATTTGCAATCAAAATTTGAAGCATATAAAGCCGGCGAGGAAGCTAAGAAGGATCAGTTTGATCTCAACCGTATGCTAAATGGATTCAAAGTAGAATATCCTGAAATCAACAACATGGCGATCAATCGCAGTTTTAGTATAAATGCCAAAAATCAAATGGATACAGCTTATGTGATTGCCGTTAATTTTAACTCGAATGTTGATGCGTTGGAACGGAAAAAACTCAAGTCACGTATTAGCCACCGTTTCTGTTTTGAGTTAAAAGCCAGTAATGGCGTTGAGTTGGATTCAGTGAATGTGATTAATTATTGATTGTGGTAAAGTCAATAACACTCATATTGGCAATCATGTATACACTAAGTGGTCAAGCTCAAAACTCTTTTGGAACGTATGGGACAATTGGTTTAAACCGTATTGGCGTTGCTTACGAAATTGGAATGAATTTCCAAAAACAAGCACATAATATTAGTTTGGGAGCCCGTTTTTATGAGCCAGACCTTGTTTTTCAGAAGAATTATCCTGGCATTAATCTTGGTTATAATTATGCGCTGCGAAAAGGCAAAAAAATGAAACTCCTATTCGGCGTGAATTTGGGGCTGTTTTATGAAAACAAAATAACAACTAACTTGTGGGTGTTTGATCCTAAAATTATTGCAGGTGCAAAATGGAAGTTGTCAGATCATTTAATTTTACAATTAACAGCTGGTTTTGGCGCCGTTATTAATAAAGTTGAAACAAGTTATACTTCAAATATTCAAACATTTAATTACCTCAATTATGAATTGGCGCTGGGCCTTACATATCGTTTCGGGAATAATTCTGATCAGTAGCTTCTCTTGCAAGAAAGAAGTGTATCAAGTTTATCCCATGGTTTACGGACATGCTGGAACAGCTTTGTCTATCGAACGTGCAGTTTACCCGCCTAATTCTGAACAATCTATTTTGTATGCATTAGATGCACTTGCTGCCGCTGGGGTAGAGGTGGACGTGCAAATGACAAAAGACAGTGTTTTGGTTTTGTTTCATGACGATTTTATTGAATGGGATAATTCCGAGAATTTAACTTGCATTGCTGAACTATCTTGGAGTGAAATAGAAGCCAATAATGAAGGAGAGAAATATCCAATCATGCGTCTCTCTCAACTTGTTCCAATCATGCGTAATAATTCTAAAAAAGTATTGCTCGATTTAAAGCACTACAACCATTGCACCAAAGAGTTTGAAAACGTTGAAACCTATAATTGGGCACTCAATAATGAATTAGCCGAATTAGAATCTCATAAAAAATGGCGCTTTACCGCTAATAGCAGAAATATTGAACTGCTCAGCGCCCTTGAAAGCGGCGAAATGCAAAAATCGTTCGAAACAGAAAATATTCCTTTGGCAATAGAATTTACTGAGGCTTACGACTTAGATTTAATCGTGATTAAGTTAGAAGGATTAACTGCAGAAGATGCTCTTTTGCTTGAAAACGCCGATATTGATTATTGTTTATTTGGCGTAAAAACAAAAAAAGAGATTAAAGCAACCGCTAATTTTAAGCCTAGAATCATTATTTCTGATAATATTGCAGGCACAATAGCATATTACAATTAAGCATGGCTAAGAAGAAAAAAAGAATTGATATCGTTTATTCCACCAATCCAAATTTTGGATATGAGGATGGAGAAGAGGAAGAAGAAGAAACCTTGCCACCCAATCAGCAAGATTTGCGCATTCAAATAGACCGCAAACAACGCAAGGGCAAAGAGGTGACCTTGGTAACAGGTTTCATTGGAACAGATGAGGATTTGAAAGACTTAGGAAAAACACTCAAACAAAAGTGTGGCGTAGGTGGTTCGTCAAAAGACGGCGAAATCATCATTCAAGGTAACGTCGCTCAAAAAGTGCTAGACCTTTTACATAAAGCAGGCTACAAAGCAAAACAACGCGGCGGAAATTGATTGATAGTCCTTAGTCGTTAGTCTCAAGTCATTAGACTCAAAGTAGGTTTATGATGATAGTAGAATTTAAAGTTTCGACCATATTTTTTGATTGACTGCAGCGAACTAAAAACTGTAAACAACAGAGGAAGCTCGCGTCGCGAAGCAGTGAGATCACCGAAGTTGTCAGATTTTAGGAGTGAAATGATTGAAAAAAAATTCGGGTCTTGATTTTTTTCTTACTTTTTTTATCAAGAAAAAAAGGAAAAGGCATGAAAGATAAAAGATCTGATCAATCTAACCAAGATGCTATCGATAAGACCCGAGCTGTGCAGGATTTGTAATCCTGCACCAAAAATTGCAATTAACATCTGAAAACAAGCATTGCAATCGCAGGATTACAAATCACTGCGAAGCCCAGTGTTTAAGAGATCCAGGACTAAAAAAAAATCAGTAGAAATCTGCTCAATCAGCGTCGTCTGCGTTGCATTGACTAACTTTTGTTTTACAGTTTAGAATGCCCAAACACTTGTGATTCCCAATGGATACAGATTTTTGAAAAAAAATAGCGGAAAACGAAAATGAGCCGACCCGATCTTGAACATTTGAGTGTGAAGCACTCATTTAACCAATTTAAACCCTATGAAAAGAAGTCCAAAACCGGGGGCTCATTTCGTACAGACTAGATTGTCTGCACTTACCCTTGGTCTAAAGATACCGTATTTACTCCGTTCATTTCGTAAAAAAAACCTGACCTGTTCACATTATTGACTCTAATGCATGTTTAAACGTGTAAAAGGAAATGACCCTTTGCATAAATGAATAACGACCTAGCTTACGGAATGGTTTGAACGGAATTCTCAGTCTGTTGAGTAGCATACAGATGTGATGAAATTTCTTCCGCCTGAACCAGAGCGTAACCCTTCTGTTTCCTATTGGGAAAATAATATTTGAATTGTTTCAAAATTTATTCAACACGCTGCAATGAATATTCAATTGGACCATAATTATCTCCTGTTGAAGTACGATAATAATTGAATTTCAACGTGTTGTTAGCGTTTGAAAAGTTTATTTCGTTGACAGTATCTATAAATAAAGATCCGCCTCCTCCGCTACTGAAATAAATAATGAGATTTCCAGCTGCGCCATTGTCTTTTACTTCAGTTATTATAATTTTTTTACCTGGATTATCGTCATCACTGCCGTAGTAAAAAGCGGGACTATCACTCGATCCTTGTGCTGAATAACCGCCATCTTCGAAAAATTCAATATTTAGATCAATGATATCAACTGCCCATCCAGCAGGAGTATCTCCAGTTCCTGTCCATTTGCCTCGAAAGGCTGATTTATAATAGTTGGTCGTACTATTTGAAACCTCAATTTCTTTTGAATATGTAGTCGCTTTTTTTCCAATCCCGTGCTTCACTTTCACTGTGTAAAAGCCAGTGTAATCAGTTGACCATTGCATGAAATTATTTTCACTCTCAATAATCTCAATTTCATTTCCGTCTTCACTTGTAATTTCCCAATCAAAACCCCCTTTATTCGTCATAGACTCGGTCAGTGCAATACAATTAATAGTGTCCGCTGTGCTGGGAGGGTTTGGGTCAATTACAATGTCAGTAATTGCCGCATTTTTACTGCAGGAAAATAGTAGAATTGGAATAAGTAATAGCGTGATTTTTTTCATCCGAATCAAAGGCTTTAACTAATTAACGAGTGCGAAGCAAAATGTGTTGGGTTGTCGCTCACATTTTTCTTTACTCCAACCGCTTCGTCTCTATTTTATACACACTCACATTTTGTTCACCATCTTTCACATCTTTAATCCCAAGCAAATAAGCACCGCTATTCGAATAGGGTGAAGGAGCTAAACTAATTGCACGACCGGTTGTATAATCTTCTTCGTAGTTTTCAATTCGGTGTCCCAAAACTTGGCCATCTTCAGATAAAACGGCAACATAAAAATCTTTATGATTACTCGTGATTCCTTCAAGACAATTGCTCTCTCCATAAGCTCCGCAAACATAAACAAGCCCATCTTTAACCAAAATCTGAGTAGCGATATCATTTGCGCCATATCTTCCCAATTGAACATTCCATAGTTCGGTTCCGTTCACATTTAACTTCAAAATTTCTAAATCATCTCCACAATACGTCCCATCATTTTCGTATCCAAAAAGATAAAGTGAATTTCCATCTCTGGTGATATCCCATGGTTCAGTCGAGAGTCCAAATTCATTCGTAACTGTGCCGTTAAACCCATCTAATTCATATAAATTATTATAGATGTCGAAAATATAAATGTTATCTGTTGGAGCATAATATTCACTAAGATGAGATCGAATTCCAGAGAATTCTTTCCGCCACAATTCAACAAAGTCAAAATCATACTTGGCAACTACAGGTACACCAACATTTCCGCTAGCAGATATCATAATAATTCCGTCATCAGCAAGATGAAGCCTAGGAGCACTTGGTAGACCTACACTGAATTGTTCTCTCTTACTAAAATCCTTTGAGATGATTGCTAAATTCGCAAGATCGCCAGAATAGACCTGACTGATCAGTACTCTTCCGTCTGGAAGCATAATGTAATCATGAATTTTATAAGGATTATGGATGCGCTCCTTCTCAAAAAGCGATTGATCAGTCAGCAATAATGTATTCTGAGAAGAATGGCCCGTTCCAACTACCATTAAATATTCTGTATTATTAGCTCTTTTCAATGATGAAGGCGTTTCATCAAGATCAGAAAAATCTCTAACAGTTTTCAATTTAAGTTTAGAAATGTCCTTGTAATATTCCTTTTTACAAGCAATTAACGTGAACAATAATAGGCTGTAAATTATAAGCTTATTTGGGTTAAACATTTTTTATCGTTTATTTGTGTATTCTCAGTACGCCAACAATTCAAAATAGTTGGACGAATTAAAGTGGAAGATAAGGAATTTGTTCGGGAAAGGTTTGGATTTAGTCCAACATTATTGATAGATTGAATTTATCAAGCCAGATCATTAAAAGATTTTTTTTTTGGAAGAAAGAAAATGAGTAGAACCGACCTTGGCGATAATAATATAAACGCCTCGAACCACCAAGGCTAACCAATTTAAACCCTATGAAAACTAAAATCACACAAGATCGGTACTCATTTGTTGTACAACGTTTAGATTGTTGTACAAACCCTTACCTAAATATACGTATCATATAAACAGATGGTTGGTAAAAAGACCTAAACCGTCCTGATTTTTGATTAAACGGTAAGGTAATTTGACTGATCGGTTTTGACTTTTCTCTAAGTATTTATACTGTCCAATAATTTGGATTATAATTTCAGAAATATTCGAATAAAATTATCTCCAAAATTGAAGCATTGAAAATTATCGAATCCAATCAAAAAAAAAAAGCATAAAGCAAAAAAAAAGTTACATTTGTCTAATCAGTAGAAAATGGACAAAAGAACCATACTAAATAGCAAACATTTTGAAATAACGCTCAATCGTTTGGCTAGTCAATTAAAAGAAAATCATCAATCCTTCGAAAACACAGTTCTCATAGGCCTACAACCTAGAGGAATTCATGTGTTAACACGTTTACAACGTATTTTAGAAAATGATTTGAAGCATGAGATTAAATGTGGTCAATTGGACATCACATTCTATCGAGATGATTTTAGAAGACGAGAACAACCAATCATTCCAAGTGTCACCAATATTGATTTTACAATAGAGAACAAAAATGTTGTTTTAATAGATGACGTTTTATTTTCTGGTAGAACAATTAGAGCGGGATTAGATGCATTATTAGCGTTTGGTAGACCAAATAGAGTTGAACTATTGGCATTTATCGATCGCAGGTTCGAACGTCATTTGCCAATTCAACCTGATTATACAGGTAAAATAGTAGACACATTATCAAGTCAGCGCGTATCAGTTGAGTGGAAAGAGCTAGAAGGAGAAGATAAGGTAGTTTTATTTACGGAAGAAAAATAGAATGAATAATTTAAGTGTAGATCATTTAATAGGAATAAAGGGATTGTCTAAAGAAGATATTGAACTTATTTTTACAACTGCAGATCGTTTTAAGCAGGTGATTAATCGGCCAATTAAAAAAGTACCGTCTTTAAGAGACATCACAATAGCCAACCTCTTTTTTGAAAACTCAACACGAACAAGGCTTTCTTTTGAATTAGCCGAGAAAAGATTATCAGCAGATGTGGTGAACTTTTCAGCCGCAAGTTCTTCCGTTAAGAAAGGTGAAACGTTAATTGATACCGTTAACAATATTCTAGCCATGAAAGTTGATTTGGTTGTCATGAGACACCCCAATCCTGGAGCGGCAAAATTTTTATCAGAAAGAATTGATGCGAAAGTGATAAATGCCGGCGACGGAACCCACGAACATCCTACGCAAGCTTTATTAGATGCCTATTCTATCCGCGAAAAATTAGGCGAAGATTTTACAGGGAAAAAAGTGGTTATTGTTGGCGATATAAAACACTCAAGGGTGGCCTTGTCCAATATCTTTTGTCTTCAAAAATTAGGAGCAGAGGTAATGGTTTGTGGACCAACTACACTTATTCCAAAGCACATTTATGAGTTAGGAGTGAAAGTAGAGCATGATTTACGAAAGGCACTAGAATGGTGTGATGTGGCAAACATGTTAAGAATTCAACTAGAGCGACAAGATATTCAGTTTTTCCCTTCATTGAGAGAATATACCATGCAGTTTGGGCTAGACAAGAAATTGCTAGATAGTTTGGATAAAAAGATAATTGTGATGCATCCGGGGCCAATTAACAGAGGAGTGGAAATTTCTTCAGACGTCGCAGACTCAGATCAATCGATTATCTTAGATCAAGTTGAAAATGGTGTAGCTGTTCGAATGGCTTCAATTTACCTATTAGCCTCCCAAATAAATAGAGAATAAATCGCTTTTTACAAGTGTTTTCTTTGTCAAATCCTGATTTTGTGATATTTGACTCTGTTTTGTTAAAAATTACTCTCAAATTCATCATATTTTATAAAAAAAATGATAAATTTGGATATAAGGTATTTGCTTTCATCACAGTTCTAAAAAAATGATGAATTAAAAATACGGAACTAACCAATCCATAAGCCTTAATTTGAAACTGAACAAACTATGAATTTTGAACAAGAGACCAAGGAAAATTATACTTTAGTAAGCGCACAAGTCGAAAAGTTGGATGCTACAAATGCTCCAGAATTAAAGGCTATTTTCTTATTGTTAAATAAAAGTTCAGTCAACAATATAGTTTTAGATTTAAGTAAGTCAAAATATTGCGATTCTTCAGGATTAAGTTCAATCTTAATTGGTAACCGTTTGTGTAAAGATACTGGTGGAACATTTGTTCTTTCAGGTTTACAGGCGAATGTTCAAAAATTAATTCAAATCTCACAATTGCACAAGGTTTTGAATATTGTCGCTATTTATGATGAAGCAGATGCAATATTCGGAAAATAGTAATTCCTCACGATTTTTATAGGAGAGCTCCATGTCAAATAATTTTCAAAAATCATCCCAAGTCGAGATTGATTTTTTGATAGCGTTATTAGGTGAGCAAAATGTGCTATTTGATAAAGAAGCATTGCAAGAATATGGACATGATGAAACCGAAGATTTCGTTTTCTCACCAGAAATTGTTGCCAAACCAATTACTACAGATCAAGTTAGCAAAATATTAGTCTATTGCAACGAACATAATATTCCTTTAACACCACAAGGCGCCAGAACTGGATTAAGCGGTGGAGCATTGCCATTGTTTGGTGGAATAGCCCTATCAATGGAGCGATTTAATAAAATCATTGAAATTGATCAAGAAAATGGACAAGTGATTGTTGAGCCAGGTGTCATTACACAAGTGTTGCAAGAAGCCGTTGCTGCTGTAGATCTATTCTATCCACCCGATCCTGCAAGCAGAGGTTCTTGTTTTATTGGTGGAAATTTAGCCGAAAATTCAGGAGGTCCTAAAGCCGTTAAATATGGCGTCACCAATGAATATGTTTTGAATTTAGAAGTGGTTTTAGCTAGTGGTGAAGTTATTTGGACGGGAGCCAACGTATTGAAAAATGCAACAGGCTATAATTTAACTCAGTTAATTGTGGGATCTGAAGGTACTTTGGGAATTATCACCAAAGCCGTGCTAAAATTAATCCCAATGCCAGCATCAAACATGCTCATGTTGATTCCATTCACAAGTGCGGAAAAAGCGTGTGCGGCAGTTGCTGCAATATTTCAAGCAGGAATAACACCAAGCGGATTAGAATTTATGGAGCGTGACGCTTTAGTTTGGACTGCGGCCTTTATTGGAGATGATTCAATTGTGATACCGGATAATGTGCAAGCACATTTATTGGTAGAGGTTGATGGAAACCATGAAGAAGTGTTGATGCTAGATTGCGAAAAAATCATGCATATTGTTGAAGGCTTTGAAGCGTTAGAGGTTTTGTTTGCAGACAGTCAAGCGCAAAAAGATAAACTATGGAACTTAAGAAGAAAAGTAGGGGAGGCTGTAAAGTCACAATCCATTTATAAAGAAGAAGACACCGTTGTACCCCGTTATCAATTACCAAAATTATTGAGCGGTGTAAAAGCAATTGGACGCAAGTATGGCTTTCAATCTGTTTGCTATGGTCACGCAGGAGATGGTAATCTGCACATCAACATTATTAAAGGCGACTTAAGCGAGGATGTTTGGGTGAATCAATTGCCAATTGCCATTCGAGAAATTTTTGAGTTAACGGTTGGCCTTGGCGGAACCATATCAGGTGAGCATGGAATCGGTTATGTTCAAAAAGAGTTCATGGACATCCCCTTTTCAAATGTGGAAATTGGCTTAATGAAAGCCATCAAAAATGTCTTCGATCCGAAAGGAATTTTAAATCCAGGAAAAATATTTTAGATCGCTTCTCGATCAGTACTTAGACCGCTTCGCTATTAGTACTTAGATCACTCACTTTGCTCGCTGTTGGATTTCATGTTGCATCCCATTCAACCCAAAACCATCAAAACACATCAAGCCATCAAACTATCAAACCACACCGCTACCGCACGAATCCTTTCGTGTGCGTACGCCACTACCGCAAGAATCACCGCTACCGCACGAAATGAAATTCGACGAAGTCAATCCTTGCTTCTGAGTATTTAGAGTACACATCAAACCGTCAACCTCCAGTCAAACCAACAAACATTCAAACAAAAAAAAGACCGCGTAAAAAACGCAGTCTAATTTCTAAAATCTATTAAGACGTCAGTTCGAGTGATTTTTAAGTTGGCGAAGCCAATTAAAAATTGTATCGAGATTCTGTGTTAATATCCTAATAAAAATATGATTATTTTTAAACTTCTAAAGGAAGATTTATTCTATCCTGCGTAGGGCTCGGATTTTTCTGGGCTCTACTTTTTTCAAAATC